>JADJNH010000005.1:1412358-2042216 GCA_016714365.1 Candidatus Vicinibacter affinis
TAGGATTGTATCTGCCAATAAATTTTTGACCTCCTACCAGATAATAGGTGTCGTATATTTTTTCCAAATGCCCTCCCGTAACTTGAAACAGTGGATTAGAAATTTGACGAACAAATTGCTTAATCTCAGTACGATTGATAATTGATTGGATCGTTGCAGGAACATCTATCGCCGTTAAGTTGCCGAAGGTGGTGTGATCACCCTCCCCTTGCGCTGTAGCCATAACCTCCTACAACATAGAGCGTATTCCCCTCCTGATAAAACTCCATGTTGGTGGACTTAAGTTGTTCCTGAATTGCGGATGGCAAAGAACTTAATGAAGATGTCCAAGTCTGAAGATTGACTGGGTCAACCACTATCAACTGGGTATTGTGCCCTGCAAGATCAAAAGCAGCAAATGGTTGTCGACGGTGAAGACCATCCAATCGTCCCCCTACAATCAACCATTTTCCTTCATGTTGGCCGAATGCAAAGGACTGAAGCCCTCCCAATCCTTTAATATTCACCGGTTCCAAGAGGACATTAAAAGGCGCGCTTTGTGTAAACACCCGACCCATGAGGAGCCCCATTAAAATAATTTTCAAGAATTTGGATTTATATCTCATGAAATATATTTTGGTGGGTCGAAGATATCCACTATATATTTCAACGTTAGTAACATTTGTTACAATTTCATCTTCTCACAATCACATTGGATTTGTCAAAAAAAAATCAATAATTAAACAAGCACTTTTAAATAACAGGAGTTCAATTGGTGTGTTTAATTATTTTTGATTTTCTTAAGTTACAAGAATTTAATATTTCAAAAAGTAATCCAATTCGGCTTCCAATTTCCTTAAGAAATCACTGTTTAATTTCTAAAGAAGTGAGGCTGTTTTGCGTTCTGGTCTCATAGTATCCTACCACAACTTTTCCATTGGCCTGAACAATTTCAGGGGTAATGAAGAAAGAAAATTTTTCAGATCGATCATGGTCATCTGTTATCTTCAGTTCGCCGGGAAGATCTCCTGTTGTTACCACGTTTGCCTGGCTCAGTATTCCCGTTATTTTATTGAATGATTTTCCGGCTTCTTCAGATTCTGCTTCTGTCAAAAGGGATTTCCCATCCAATTTTAAGTCAAGCAAGGCATTTTCGGACTTGGTGGTATAGGCAAAAGCAACGTATTTGCCTGTAGCGTTTATCAATGTTTGTAGATCAACTGACTTAATTTCTTCCACATTCAGACTATAGGAATTTGAAAAGCCCTTTTCCGGAAAATCGATGGTAATGGTAAAAAATGGATATCCGGAGTCTTCCACATTCTTCAGCAATCCCATTGCTTGAATAGTTGGATGGTCAGTTACAGATGGGAGCGTTATAGCAGGAAAGCTATCTTTTAAAACCACCTCTTTAGCGGAAGTGCCACTCTTAGAATTGCAGGAAATGAATATTGTGTTTAAGCAAATAAAACCCAACAGGAGCAAAAATGAAAACCGCAAAGAAACCATGTTTTTTAATTTAGTTGGCAATGATATGAATTTGCAAGTTAACTCTAAAATTAGGAATTTAATATAATAGTATTGCCTAATTTCAATAATCCAAACATTTTTCTAGGAAAAATGGTCTTATACAGAACTTGAATGTTATCAAAGAAATCCATTAAAATATTTTTTTGGTTTTCGTAGGATGACTTTTACTTTCGAATTGTGTTAACTTACTGAATCAAGAGTTTAAATATAAACATATCTAGATTTAATGAGAATTTTATTGTAATTCGATTTGGTATTTTTTCTCACAAAAAATATAGATCTTGAGAGAAAATGAGCTATTTTTGTAAAGTTTCCATTTATATTATTAGATACAATTAAATTTGAGCTTATTATCACATTTTATTAACAAGTTTGTAGATATCTAGATGATCAATTTGACTCAATTAATTTATCTCGACAATAACTCAACGACTGCAATTGATCCTAGGGTACTATCTTCAATGTTACCTTATCTTACTACTGAATATGGTAATGCTAACAGCAAACATCATTTTGGCATTAAATCTTTCGAAGCTGTGAAGGCAGCAAGGTTGAATGTAGCAAAATTGGTAGGTGCAGATCCAAGTGAAATTTATTTTACAAGTGGAGCCACTGAAGCAATTAACCTAGCTATTAAGGGTGTGGCTGAGTCTTTGATTGGAAAAGGAAGGCATATCGTTACTGTTGCCACAGAGCATTTGGCGGTCTTAGATACCTGTAAGTATTTAGAAGCACAAGGATATGAAATCTCCTACTTGTCAGTCAATTCAGAGGGACTTATTGATTTAATGGAACTTGAGTCACTAATTCGCATTGATACAATTTTAGTAATAGCAATGTTAGTCAATAATGAAACAGGAGTAATATTGCCCATGCGGGAAATTTCCAATGTAGCTCACAAAAAGGATACATTTTTATTTTCTGATGCAACTCAAGCAGTAGGAAAATTACCAATAAATGTTGATGATTTAGGTATTGATTTAATGTGCTTGAGTGGGCATAAATTCTATGGCCCGAAGGGAGTAGGAGCATTATTTGTTCGGCAGCGAAACAATCGTGTTAAGATAAAACCAATTATTCATGGAGGGGGTCATGAGAAAGGATTAAGAAGTGGGACTTTGAACGTTTATGGAATTGTTGGTCTTGGATCAGCATGTTATTTTGCTCTTAATGAAATGAATGAAAATATTGAGAAAATTGGTGCATTGAAATATCACTTAGAGCAAAGTATATTAAAAATTGATGGAACATCAATTAATGGAAGTGTTTCAAAAAGGTTATATACAACTTCGAACATATTAATTAAAGATGTTGACAGTGATGCACTAATATTAGGATTAAGTAATCCGGTAGGAGGAGGTCCAGAAATTGCTGTAAGCAATGGAAGTGCCTGCACCTCTCAAAGTTTTTTTCCTTCACATGTGTTATCTGCAATGGGTTTGAATGAAACAGAAGCCTTTAGCAGTATTAGGATTTCAATTGGCAAGTATAATTCATTTGACGAAATTGAATTTACAATTAGTCAAATTGCAAAAATTATAACCCAATTAAGAGCAATGAATAATTAGTTTTATTTCTTAATAAAAAATGCTTTTTTTGATAACAAGTAGTTAACATGGACAATAGGATATCCATATTTGTAAGAAAAATATTCCGCAATATTTTGTGGATACTCTATTTTTGCAATATTTAGTTCATATTCACTTAGGTGTGAGCCTAAAAATTTAGGTATATTGTACCATTTATTATCATATTTTTTTGACTTTAATCCAATAAAGTAACAATTAAATAGTTGTAGCACATTGTTGTTTGCCATTTTTAGATTCCCAATCAAAGAGGCTTCAGAAATTGATCTGTATTTACTGATGCAATTTATAATTTCAGAAATATGTAAAGGATCACGCGAACTTAAGAGTAAATTGTAGGTAATATCTCGCAAACTCCCTCTAATATTTTTATCAGGTATGTTATTGTTTAAGTGCCATAAACCACTTCCTATCCTTTGGAAGGTGCTATTGTTTTGACCCAATATACTAAGAAGTTCAATTCTATTTGTTAATATACCTTTGCCTGAAATTATCCTTAATAACTGGGAAGTGCTTGCTGGTTTATTAGTTGCATTTAAATTGTCTACACAAATATTGATGATTTCATTCGTCTTTAAATTTTTATTTATCTTATTTTTTAAAAAATTGTTTTCTAATGCAATATTTGTTTTGATTAAAAGTATGGCCTCATGAAGGGTTTTAATAGTTGTATCATTGTATTTGTAATTGTTCTCCTTAAAATATCTTTTTATCAAAATTTCTAAATTATAGTCAAATTCTACTATCTCGAAATTATAAATTTCAACATCTATCCATTTAAAAAAATCTACAATATTTAAATCGAGAATTATTTCTTTTTTTAAATAACAATTCAATCCGTTAACATTAAATGATTTATATTTAGTTTTAGTATTATGTAGTGCTTTAATTAAGTCAATATATTTCTCAGAAAATATTATATCAAAAAATATTTTTTTGAGTTTGATATTTGATTTTAATTCTTCATTTTCAAAATTAACTGAAATGTTCCAATTTACGCCATCAAAATTAATGATACCTGCATCATTATTTGGCATTTCGTATTGATTTATGGTATTCCTTACCAAGGGCCAATAATCATTTTTAATTCTTTTTTTTAGTAAATCATCTATTTGTCTTATTCTTTCTCTAGAACAATTTAATTCTTTAGCGAGTTGGTTGAAATTTGAATTATCTTGACTAAAGTAATATTTTTTAATAAACAAATTACGTAAGTTGTTCTTATTTTTTATTAATATTAAATAGCATAAAAAAATTAAGCTTGGGTTTAATTGTTTATTTATAATATAATTTATGTTTTCAATTCTGATGGCTTTATCTAATATTCTGTAAATATCTAATGTTGAATTCAATGAATTAGTACCCTGATCGACCAAGTGGATGTCAGCATCAACTTTATTATAATTTTCTAGGATAATATCTTTAATATGAATTAACTCAATTAAAGATTTTTTACCTATGTTATCAATATTCAGAAAATTGAAATCATTTATAAAATATATGATAATAAAATTTTTCCACTCCACAAATGATGATGGATCTTTAGGTTCTATTTTAATTAAAGCATTTTGAGATCTAACAGTACATTTATTTTTTAAGTTATGATATAAATCAATTGTACTAGAATTAAAATTTGTTTGATCAGCTAAATTTTGTTCTTTTAATTTATTTATATATAAATTGTTCTCTAAATGGAAAATCAGCTCATTTGATGTGGCTAATCCAATTTTATCCAGGTTTACAAAGGTATTATGTTGTTGATAGTATCTCAACGTGCTTTCAATTCCACCTAGTTTTATTATAAGTGATGATGCTCGATATGACAGAGGCTTTGATTTCCACCTATTGGATTTAAGATCTTTTGTCACAAATATTTGTTTTAGAGGATAAATATCCCAGGAATTTGTTTTATATTTTAGGATTCCGTTATGTCGAAATTTAAATTTTCATCAAGATTCATTTTTCTTGCGGTATTTCTTGCACATTTCTCAACCTTCTTTCAATTGCCCGAGTTCTAACTTCGGATGTATCTATAACGTTAGTAGCTTCAATCAGTTTCTTTTTGGTTTTAGCTAAAACATCCCCAAACTGCCCAAACTCAGATTTAACTGCGCCAAGCAAGTCCCATACTTCACTACTTCGCTTTTCAATGGCTAATGTCCTAAAACCCATTTGTAAACTATTTAGTAAAGCGCTCAAAGTGGTTGGTCCTGTTATAGTGATTTTGTAGTCTTTTTGCAATTGCTCAAAAAGTCCAGGAACTCTTAACACTTCGCCAAACAAACTTTCATAAGGTAAAAACATAATACCGTATTCTGTGGTGTTTGGAGGGTCTATGTATTTTTCTTTGATGTCCTGTGCGTTCTTTTTTATGCCTCTTATAAATGCTTTGGTGTATTCTTCAATCTTAACTAAATCTGCTTTGTCGTAAGCATCAACCAAGGCTTCGTAATCTTCTTTTGGAAATTTTGAATCTATCGGCAACCACAATGTTTTTTCAAGGTTGTTACCGTGTGGCATTTTGATTGCAAATTCCACAACTGCACCACTTCCAACTTTCGTTTTTACATTCTTCTCGTATTGTTCGTTGGTCAATAAATCTTCAATTATGTTTTGCAATTGATATTCGCCTAAAACACCTCTTGATTTTACATTGCTCATTACCTTTTTCAAATCGCCAACACTCACCGCTAAAGTTTGCATTTCGCCTAAACCTTTGTGAACTGCTTCAAGTCTATCACTTACTTGTTTGAAGGATTCTCCAAGGCGTTTCTCCAAAGTCTCATTAAGTTTTTCATCAACGGTTTTTCGCATTTCTTCCAACTTCTTCTCGTTGCCTTCTTGCATGGTTTTCACCGATTTTTCTAAACTCAATTTGAGTTCAGAAATTTTCTCGCTGTTAGCTACATTCTGTGTTTTCTGACTTCTTTCAAACTCGGTGAACTGCTCTCTCAATCGTTCTTTGTAATCTTTCAAAGCATCGTTCAATTCCTTCTTAAATGCTTCCAGATTTTCTTTTAGTTCGTTTCTGCTTTCCTTGCTGTTGCCATCAATACTCTTTTGAAAATCAACCAATTTTTCTTCAAAAGTTTTGCGGATGGCTTCTAACTTTTCTTCGTTTGATTTGGTAAGGTTTCCTAGTTGCTCAGAAAATGTTTGAGTGAACTTGTTGAGTTGATTGCCAATTTCTGTTCTTAAACCTGTTGCAGTTTCTGAACTTTCTTTTCTATTGGTTACAAATTCATCTTTCAGGTTTTTCTCTGTGTCTTTCAAGTTGGAATTAAGCGTTCCAATAGAAGATTTTATTTCAGTTAATTCATTGCTTGTTTCTTTCTTACCTGCTTTTAAGGTTAGAATGATGTTTACGATTAAAAGAATCGCAAGGGCTGAGAAAAATATGTAGATGAGAGTCATGGTTCGCTTTCTATTAAAGCATTATCAAGTGCGTTTATGTAAACAGGGATATTTTCAGATTCTACACCAAATTTTTTCTCAATCATAAAGTCTACTAATGTGCTACCATCAATTAAGATTATAGGAACTGCACCATTTCGCCTTGTAGCATTTAATGCTTCTTTTGAAAAGCTAGATGTTGTGAAAATTATTCCTTGCTCGAATGAGCCTTGTATTGCACCTCTGAACTTATCTATTTCCGTTCTACTAACTGAATTTGTTGACCATCTTTTACATTGGAAAGCTACATTCAAAAATGTTATACCAACTTTGAGTTTGCCGTGCCCATCAATTCCACCATCTTTGACATAAGATGCAACTTTCATATCAATAAAGCCATAAACCTCAAGTAGTCGTTTTGCAAATACTTCAAATGTCTGAGGCGATATTTCCTTTAACTGACTTAGAATTTGTTTTTTAAATGCGTCATTATGTTTTTTGTGAATAGCTTTTAATTCAGAGACTATTTCTTTTAAATTATCCGAATCCTTTCTTACGATCTTTTCAGATTTTATAGATGCACTTGTTTGACCAGGGACTTCTAAATCTTTAATCCAAAATGTGCCATCAATTAAAATTTGAAAATCTTTCTTTGACTTTGCTGTTGGGAAGTCGATGCCAACACAATGCCGTCTAATTTCCCCATTTACTATATTAAGTGGATTTTCTGCATTGAAGCGGTATAAATCATGTTTAATTATATAGTCATAAATATCCTTACTGGACATGGGTTTGCCACATCTTTTTAATACTTCGATTACCGCTTCTCTTATAGTTCTTCTTTTCATTTAAGGTCTTTCTGGTAATTCTATTTTATTAAGATTGCTTTCTTCAATACCTGAAAGTTTGTTGTATTCTTCTTTCAAGTATTCTAAATCGGCTTCCAAACATAGAAGATACTTTATATACTCAACCAAAAATTTATGTGAGGTTTTTGCTTTTATCTTTTTGGTTGCGTTGTCCCAGATAACATCTTTCCAATATTCTGAATTCAAGTCATCATCGATTGCAGAAAACTTCCCCCAAAAACCTTCAGTATTGCCCTTCTCTGTTAGCCATTCTGTGTAACCTTCTGAAAGCAATCTAATCCCAATAGGCCTGAAAAGCATTGAGCCTCCATCGTTACTTCTATAATCATTTACGGAGTTAGTAGCATCTACAAAAATAGATTTGTATTTAGGTATTTCGTTTATGGCTGCTGTCCAAAACACAACTGATTTTTGATACAAGGATTCTATTACTTCATATGATGGTCTAAAATCTAAATGTTTATAGAATCTGGCATAAAGGGTCTTGTTGACTTCCTTCAAGTTTAGAATTGTAGTAAATTCTTTTGCATCGGGACTAATATTAGAGGCTGCTGAAAGTTGAATAAATGTGTCTTGTTTAAAACTATCAAACTCAGCATAAAAACGTCTTGCATTTATATCAACTGGATTTTCTTCGTTTGTAATTAAATCGTCTAAACCTGAAACCCTTACTGCCTTTGTGTTAATTTCAGAGAATAGTTTTCTAGTTCTTATTTTTCCATTCTTGTCATCTGTATGGGCTATAATAATTACTGGTAATTCGTCAAACTTGAACATTGAAGGGTCTTTCTTCATTGCCTGTTTTATACCGTCAATTCGATGTTGACCATCAATTGAAAACAATTTTTCTGTTCCCGTTAGTTCAAGAATTCCTATTGTATCTAGCAAACCGTCAGGTAGTGCCATTGAAGGTATTGCAGATGGTGCAAAGTCAAAATTATACCAATTGGGTGGTCCACCAAAAAGACCAATAATAGCTGAATTGAAGAATCTTGTTTTTTCTCTTAACAAATACTCTGCAATTTTTTTTGAACGCTTTGACAAATCTCTTTGCAAATGGTCATCCAAAGAAAAATACTCACGAATTGAATGGTCATTGTCTATTCTTGTTATGAGTTCTTTAAACGGAATTACTGTTTGGTAGTAAACCCAGTTGCCTATGATACCTTTGATTGCAGGTAACTGAATAAGTGAATTATTGTCCATATGCTGCTTGAACTATTGATTGTAAACCTTGCGGATATTTAGAATTTATTGGTGGAATGTATCCGGTTAAAAAAGCATCTTCAATTAGCCTTCTATGAACTTGGTTAAGCCCTGGTAAAAGCACATAATGAAAATACAAATCATCAGGGAAATCCTCAATAATTGTATATACTTTATACTGTCCAGACTTTGGATTATCAGCCTTATCTAAATAGTTTGAAAATCTTTTATTTATATTTTGCGTTTCACCAACATAAAACAGAAAATTTAAGAATTGTGCATTTGTTCTTTTAGGTGAAGCAGTGAAAAAATACAAACCTTCAACTTGTGGCAATGTGTCTCTGTTCGCTTCGGAAAATTTAACTTCATTCCAAGCAAAATGCTGATAAGCTCCATTAAGTGTTGTCCACTGGTCAGGGCTTAATATGAAGTTTCTTTTGTAGGCGACTAAAGTTCCTCGAACTTGTTTGTTTGTTACTGGGTCAAAATAATCTGGCATATATTAATTATTCAAGCTTTAAACAATTCCCCAACCTTAAATTCTTTCAGGTTAGATACTAATTGATATTTCTTAATTTTTTCCATGCTTGTTTTTAGTTTCTGTCCGTCTTTGTCGCCAATACCTAAGAACTTCTGCATCATTTTTAAGTTGGTTTTGTCTTTGATGTCGAACAAGAAGGCGGTTTCACACATACTGCTAAAGTCAAACGATGGCTGGTTGAATTCTTCAATACCTTGTGAAAGCAATACCACAGAAACGCCTTTAGAACGAATTTCACGAAGTATTTTTTCTAAAAGATCTTGGCTTTTCTTCTCCTTGAAAATTACATGTGCTTCATCAATCAACAATACGTATCGCATTCCCTGATACTTACCTTCAATCGGGGCGTTGTCCATATTCATGAAAGTGTTGTAGATGTAATTGATGATTAAGAAAACTGAGGTGAAACGAATATTTCTTGGTAAATCGCCACTCAAACTCATGTAGTAGTTCTTGTTCAAGAAACTATTTTTTAAATCAACTTTGGTTTCAAACAAATCCAGTTCACTCAAGCTTTGCAACACTTCTTTAAGTGTGCTAGCCTTTTCTCCTTCAATATCAATTACTTTATCATAAATTTCTTTAAAGGAAGGATATTGTCCCCCTTTCTTAGAAGCAAATACTTCTCGAGTTGCATCTTTCAATGTTTGCTGTTGATTTTTACCAATATTGCTGTAACTGGTAATGATGTCAACAAACTTGCTGATTCCCATAATTTTATTTTTCTCATTCACATTGTCAATGAAAGAAAGCGGATTGATAGGGAATGGTTTATATGGTGCTTTGATTAATTCGGTTTTGGTTTTATTGAAAAACACACTGTTTGCCTTTTCATCTTCCAATGTTATTCCTTTAAAGTCAAGGAAAATGAAATTGACTTCCCCTTTGGTTTCAGAAACAACTTGTTCAAGTAATCGGTTAGCGAAATAAGTTTTACCTGTTCCTGAATTTCCTGCAACGGCTATGTGTGCATTATTGTGAATGGAAGTATCATTGAGATTGAAATAGATTTTTTCATCGTCAAATGAACTACCAACTAGAATCCTGATTGCCCCTGTGAAATAATCTTTGTTAGAAATTCTGTTCCGCCTTGTCTGTTCGTCAAAAATGATGGCATCGTTGGTAACATCGTTTTCCTCTAACTTTTCAATTCCTCTTTCAATGTTTTCTAAAAGAAAATCAAGACCTGAATAGTTTTTGTTTTCCTCAAACAGCTTATTCATCAGGGTTAAACCGTGGTCAATATGCATCTTAATGTATTTTCCAATGTCTTTGTCGGACTTATACAAATTGTAGTGTTGGCAAATCATGGCGATATAGTAATCACGATATTTGCCAAAAAGAATATCGTCTTTATATTCTTTGCCTTTGCTGTCTTTCAAATCATTTTCAAGACTAAGTTTAACACCTTTTGAAAGTGAAAAGGCAAATGCAATTCTTGAAACTACGTTCTCCGTTCCAAGACTCAGTCGTTTGGTAAGCTCCTGAACAACTGGTTTGTTCGCTTCGGATGTTCGTAGATTAATCAGCATTGTTATACATTCTATTGTAAGTTCTTAAAAATTTATCAGGTTCAATTGTCATAAACTCACTCTTATCTTCATGGACGTTGTGAATGAGGTAAGTTTGAGCAATATGTTTTGACAGAATATTGAACTCTCTCTCGGTTAATTCCTTGTTGATTAGTGGGAAAATCACAACTTGTTCCGAGATGTTAGGATAAAAATACTTCACAATGTTTTCGGCATGATGCTCATCAAATTTTTGCATAGGCGAATCAATGAAAACAGGAAACTGAATATCACTTTCTTCTACAAGTCCTCTAAGCAAAGCAGTTGCATACATTTGTTGCTCACCTTTGCTTAATGATTCTTTCCTAATCTCTTCACCTCTTGCATTCTTCAATACAATATCAATGTCATCACCAATAATTTCAACTTCCACTTTTTTGATGAATCCCTTTTTGTGAAGTAGGGTATCTAGCCCACTTAAGATTTGTTCTTCAAGTGATTCCTTTTTCTTGGCTTTAAACTTAGTAATGAAATCTTTTAGGTTATGTATGTTCCTAGTAATGATGGTATCTTTTTCAAGGTTGTTTTGTGAAACTTTTAGTTTTCGTGAAAGGGTTTCAATTAATTTCCCTTTCTGAGTTTTCTCATTGGTAAGTTCTCCAATTTCACGATTCATTGAATCTATAGTTTCATCAATTCTGATAATCTCTTTGTCCAATTCTTCCTTATTCTTTCTTAAATCGGCAATGATTGGGTCTTCCTGATTGGCTTCTGCATCTTTAATGCGTCTGCGAATTCCGTTTAGTTCATTTTTGGTTTGATTAAAATCACCGTTTATTCTCTTGAATGATTCACGGAATGATAAACGAATATTGCTTAGAACTGCTTGCAGTTCGTTTTTTTCAGAATCAGAAAATTCGTGTATCACTTTGAAATCATCAGGTAATGCTTCAGCGTCGGAAAAGAAATGTTTGCGAATTAATGTTTTAAAAGCATTTGCATAAAAGTCATGCACCTGGTGATCGATCACAAATTTTTCGGGTTTCGGAATATTTAATAAATCAGTTAAGATTTTATTGGTAACATCATTTACATTTTCGTTTTTGAACTGTGCGGCTTTGTGGTGGACTTCGTTTTCAAGTTGCCTGCTAACATCTAAAAACTTCTCACCTGCAATGGCAAACGGAATAATGTCGTACGAATCTTTGAGTTCGTTTTGTAAGTTGCTTTGGCGTTTTGTTAATTCATCCTCTTGATCACGTAGTCTTTGGAGTTCTTCAACAGTAATTAAACTACCAGCTTTGATTAACTTCTCTTGAATATCTCGGGAATCTTTATTTTTCTCGTTTCTCTTTTCTCTTAGTTCTCCAATTCTTTTGGTATTCTCCTCAATTCGTCCTTCACATGTTTCAACTTCTGCCTCCAATTGTTTTAGTTGCCCTTTTTCACTGGCACTTGCTGATTCCTGACGAAGTTTGAGTTGCAAGCTTTCCAATTCGTTCTTTATGTCTTCATACTTCTTGATGCCTAGTACTTCCGAATATGCTCTACTTAGATTTTTACGTTGTTCAGCTGTGTTTACCTCAGCTAAACTGACAATTTTTTCAGCATCAAAGAAGAAGAATTTTGCGATTTCAATGGGCATAATAAACTCCCTGATGAAAATTTCTTGTCCAACTTCTTTTGCTAATTCACTTGGATAACCGTCAATCAGAACTTCTACTTCTTCTGCTATACTGGTTTTGACGTTATAGCTTCTCTTAACTACAATTTCTTTACAAGGAACTTCGGGTATGCTTACATTGATAAATGTAATTGATACATGGAAATTGTGATCTTCCTCTGCTTTTGCTAATCGGTTAAGAGAATTTACAATGTATTTGCTGTAACCACCTTGGTCAACAATTTCTTTTTTGTATAAATCGTCGACCTCCTGCATGTTTTTACCATACAAGCACCATACCATAGACATCAAAAAAGTGGTTTTACCAAAACCATTTCTTCCGCTTATAATGAAGATATTTTTCTTTCCATCACTTGTTAGGTCAATGGTATTTTCACCTTTGTAGATACGAAAGTTGTAGAGTTCAATTTCTTTTATAATCATTGCTTATCCTATCTCTGGATTCTTTAATTCTTCAATAAACTGATTCAAGCGGTTATCAATGTCAGATTGCAAACCTCTTTTGCGAATCATCAGAGTTTTGGTTTTTTGCAAAGCCATAAGGTCTTGAATCAATTCAACATCTTTTGGTTCTTGTTTGCATGATTTCTTGAGAAGATCTGCTTCTTGTTTGAATTTTTCTTCCTGTTTGCTCATATCAATTTGAGTTTTGAATATGCGATTATAAATTTGAGATACTTTCGTTTTGAAAAAACAATCTCTAAACCAGTAGTATTGAATTAGGACCATTTCTTGGTGCGTTATCAATTCAATTCCTTCGGTTGCTTGAATTGTGCGTTGGGCTTTTAAAATGCGTTTCAGAATTTCTACACGTGTTTCAAATTTATAGGGTCCCCATAGGTTCTCAGAAATTTCTCCGTTTCGTCTGCGTTTTTCTCTCCATATTTCAGGGTTGTCTCTGGTTTCAATGAGAAAATTTCTGATGTCTGCCAATGGTTGCATCCATTCTTCACCGCTATCAATCAATCCTTCCATTGATTTGTCTTTGTTTACAACGGTGCAAACCCAACAACCGAACCGGCTATTTCCACAACTAGGTGTGGAATCGTCAATAACCAAAGGACAGTCCCCACTATTCGCATTGCGGTAAAGTGTTACCAGCTCTTTGTGCGATCCACCCCAAGGAGGTGGAACTTGATTTAAATATTGCCACAACTCATTTGTTGTTACATCTTTGATTGGAGCATACACGTAGGCATTTGGTAATTGATGTTTGCGCAAACGCTGTCCCTTTACTTCGTGTCGTTTGATAGATGCTGCTCGATTTGAACTCTCATCGCTTCTTGTTCCTAATAAAATAATAGCGGCACCATTTTCACCGATTTTTTCAGTGATTAGTCTTGTTGTTGGATTTATTTTAAGTCTTTCGGTGCACCATCGATAAAATTTATTTGGTGCAGGATAACCAAGTCCAATAAGGCGAACCCAAAAACTGTCATCCAATTTTGGAGTTGTTTCTTCAACAATAATTGGAAATTGGTTAAGGTTTGCTTCCTTCTGAATTCGTTTCAGTGTTTTATTGATAAACTTTACTATTCGTGGATTTTCTACTAAAGTGTCATTGCAAACAACATAAATCTGCCTTGTAAGTAAAGCAGGTTCAATTTTTTTAAGTGCATTCCATACTACTTGTAAAAGCATGGTGGAATCTTTTCCACCACTAAATCCGATTATCCAAGGTCTTGTAGGATGCTCGTCATAGAGGTATTGATCTATTATTTCGTTTTCTAAATGCTGAAGTATTAAGGACATATTTGATTGTATTCAATATTGATTTATTAATTGCGACATTATAAAATTATAATTGTGACTTTATTTGTTTATATTCCTCTGAGTTTCTAAACAAATTAGTTTGTCTATTAAAGTTCTCAAGCACTTTATTTCTAAATAGAGCAATGCTAGCTATTAGTGACAAAAGAAAAATAATTAAATTTAAAATTATTATTCCATTCAATTTTTGATATATAATTAACGATATAGTTGTTATAAGAAAAGATATGATGGACAAATTTGCACAGAGCAAATAATATCCATTATTTAGCTCCGTTTTATTTTTGAATTCAAACGATATATTTTTATCGTAAAATTGAAAATATAAATTTATATTTTCTACTTTATCAATTTTAGGTAGATCCTTTTTTAGTTGATTTATTGGTATTTTATTATTAAAGAAATATAATTTGGGAATATCTAATGATGAGATTGTTAATCCAGTTAGAACGCATATTATAATAAAAATAATGGTTTTATAGGAATCTTCAATTTCAAAATTGTATCTTGTTATAAAATCTTGGGAAAATAATATATCCATCATCATGGTTAAATATAAACCAGGAATAAAGATTCTCAAAATTTCATTTAATGAAAGTTTGTTTGTAAAATCTGTGTTCATTTATTTTAATTTATCCAAAATTTACCATCGTCCATTAACCTGAAGTGTTTGAATAGATTCTTATCTTTAAGTTTTATTCCTTCAGAATGTTTTCTTATTTCAGCTTTCAATACACTAAGAGGTGATTTTGATTTGAATTGATAAAAGTTATTTTCTATTATCAAATCATATATTTCATTAATGTTCAGAGGCTTACCAATTAACTTTAAAGCCTCAAGAGATGCTTCACAAATAGTCATCTTTTTCATATTATGTATTTCCTTAAATTATTAATTAGATTTTGAACAGATAAATCTGATAATGCAAGTAAATTAACTTTTAAATTTTTATCTAGCCTTCTCATTCATGGTGTAATATTGTGCAACTTAAGACTTATTTAGTATTTTCTTAAGGTACATTACAAAAATACTAAATTCTCTATTGTAGTTCATAAATTTTTACTCACAATCTTAAAGTTGTTCTTATAAAGCAAGTATTACATTATATAGAGATTCGTTCGGTGGACAATCGTTTTTCTTTAGGATATCATGATAAGGACGAAAGTTTTCCAAGGCGAAAGGTCATTTTTTATCAAATAGCCCTTTATTATGAATTCAATATATATATAAATAACTTTAATATATATACTAAAAGCTATATTAATCAAAACCTAAATTGGCAAAAGTATCAATACCCCACCGCCCCGCCATCAGGACTGGAAGAATCTGCAGCACCCATATAAATTTTTAAAGCTGGATCATAGGTGATTCCCATTAATGATCCTAGTCTGTCCACTTCTTGCAATTTATGTCCCATTAGTTGAAGTGATTTTCTGGTGTCCGGAGACATGAGATGTTTTTCATAGTAAATGACATCAGGTAGCCATTGATGGTGAATTTTCATGGCTTCAATGGCTTGATCAATTTGCATGTCGTAAGAGAGCACATTCAGGATTGTTTGAAATACAGTATTTATAATAGTTCGTCCTCCGGGACTTCCTATAATCAAAAACGGTTTGCCATCCTTTGCTACTATCGTGGGGGTCATACTAGAAAGCATCCTCTTTTCAGGTGCAATGATATTCGCAGCAGAGCCAATTTGACCTCCTGAGTTGGTAACCCCCGGGACAGGATTAAAATCTCCCATTTCGTTGTTGAAAATAAAGCCAAGTTTGTTCGAACCCATTTTTGAGCCATAGCTATCCTCCAGGGTGTAGGTCAGTGAAACCGCGTTACCATCTTTGTCCACCACAGAAAAGTGAGTTGTATTATTTCCATCATAAGGTTGACCAAATGTGGAAGAGTCACTTCTGGAAGCTGAATTCATATCAATTTGTCGGAAACGATTTTTAGCAAATTCTTTTGAAGTCAATTTTTCAATCGGCATATTGCTGTTGAAATCAGGATCACCTAAGTGTTGTGCGCGATCTGCAAATGTTCGGCGCATCACTTCAGCCAACAAGTGAACATATCCTGTTGAGTTGAATTCAACCTCCTTCAGATTTGCACATTCCATTATGTTCAACATTTCTACCAAGGCAACTCCTCCCGAACTCGGAGGAGGCATTGAATAAATGTCATATCCTTTGTAGCTTCCTTTTATTGGTTTGCGTTCTATGGCCTGATATTTTTCAAGATCTTTTTTGGTGAGAATGCCACCATTTTGTACCATGAATTGCTCAATCTCTTCTGCAACTGCACCCTTGTAAAATCCATCCTGACCTTTATCCCTGATAAGTGTCAGGGTTTTGGCAAGTGCCGGTTGTTTCCATAATTCTCCGGGTCTGGTGAGTGCGCTTTTCGAGTTGTTAAAATAGTTTTGTATAAATGATTTTGAAGAAGATTCTCTGGACAACCATTGTGCTTCCTGATATAAACTCCAGGTCATAGGAAACCCTTTTTGAGCGAGGTCTATGGAGGGTTGTATTAAAACAGACCAGGGCAACTTTCCATATTTGCGGTGCGCCAGAAAAAGTCCGGCTACAGTACCCGGGACTCCAATGGCTTTTATACTGTTGTGATTGAGATCTTCTATCAGTTTGCCTTCATTGTCAAGAAACATATTGGCAGTTGCTGCTAGAGGTGCCTTTTCCCGAAAGTCAATGGTGGTGACCGCACCTGATGAATTCATGTAAACTAAAAATCCACCACCTCCAATATTTCCTGCAGCAGGGTGGGTGACCGCCAGCGCAAAAGCAGTCGCAATACTTGCATCAATGGCATTCCCTCCTTTTTGCAAAATGTCAATCCCTGTCTGTGAAGCAAGTTTATTGGAGGTAACAACCATCCCATGTTCGCCATAAACTTGCGCAGTAAGTTGAGAAAAGCAAAAACAAATTGTTAATAGCAAGGAAATTTTAGCAACATTATAATTCATGTTATTATTGTTTCGTCAAAAACATTTTAAACCTATCCGGATTGATTTATTTGACTACCCAACTTACTTAATTTTTGGTAGAAGATATATTGTGGAAGCACACCATCATGCCAGCAAAAAAAAATTATTCTTTGAAAGTTCGCGGCACACTTGGATCTGTGATGATGATGTAATCTCCCAGGTGTTTGTGTTGACTCCAATCTATATTTGGAAATGAATCATCAGTCCCGGTTGAAATGATAAGGGATTTTGCTTTTGGATGATATTTTTTTAATTGCGTCACGATTGCAAATCCTTCATCACTGTGAAAACGACCGTTGACCTGCATCACTTTCTTATGCTTGTTCTTTTTCAGATAATTTGCAATGGAATAGGCCATCGTTGCATCCCAAAGTGACTGTCCCAAAATTAAATTAAATCCGCCCATTTGCATGACAGGAGCAGCTTTCTTAGTGGTATCTGTGGTGGCTGCAGGAGCGTGTGCCGTCAAGGCCATCAGCTTGTCATAATATTTTCCGGAGGCGGTATCATAGGGCAAGGGTGCAAAAAATCTTTTGGATTCATCGGAAAGAGCCATCAGTGCTTGTTGACCTTTTCTACCGGCAAGATTAGTGTAGCGACTTGGAGCGTTGGCACAAACAATATCCAGTCCATTGGTTTTGGAAAACTCAACCATGGGTTTGTAATCTCTGTAATTGCTCCATACCCTTGCATCTTTTGTAAAGTTCTTCTCACGTATTCCCCCTTTGAGATATTCATTCATGACAGTCTGCACATCTCTGTCAAACATTTCCATGGCAAGTGCAGTGTTGTTCGAATATTTCTGATGCATAGTTTCCAGCATCTTGTTTTCCAGATAATGAGCCACTGAATCATTGTGCTCTTCACCAAAAAAAAGTACCTGATAATTTTGCATGTCTTCTGCAATGTCTTTCAAGGTGACCTCCTTGCTGAGTTTTACCGAATATATCCGATAATTATTTTCTGAAATTTGTCCAACTACAGGTGAGACAGAAAATAAAATGAACAACAAGGAAAGATTTTGAAAAAAAATCAGTGTGCTTGATTTAAGTGAATGATTGATCATACTTGGTTTAAATTATCTTGAGTGAATGTTTAAAATGATAATACGAAACACAGCAATACGGCTTGAAGCGAATGAAAATGAATTAAATCCTGCAAGTTAAGCCGACCAGACAAACTATCTGATGGCAATCGAACTTTTTTGAGATAATACCCAATTTGATTCAAATATTTCCCTGCTTTAAGTGTATTGAAGGTTTAAAATTAATGCTTCCTGAATAGATTCTCGGCATAGGGACCCAATTATATTTTGGGACAAAGCTTAACCGCCACCTTTATGTAGCTTCAGAAAGGCATTCCAGCCATGCTGTCTGATGGATTAAATTACCATCTGCGACTTCAATATATAGTTTGACATCACCAACTATCCGCTTAGCCCGCATCCTTAACTTGTGCAATATTTAGAGATGGCAATATTAAAAACATATTATAATAAAAATATATATAAAAATCAATGTCAATGAGGTTTTTGATGTTAAATTTCTGCCAGAATTACGGTATAGTTTTTACCATATGCTTTAGCACAGGACGGACATGTGGTGTAAAAGAAATACAATTTTTTCATCACCTTGTTTCGGGCTGTTACGAATTTTTTCATTTCTCCAATCCAATCTTCCATCTTGCTATAAGGACCTTCAAACACTTTGGATAAAAAATTTCCGGAAACCCTCGCCATCTCTGAATTGGGCACTTCCTTACTGACGGAAATGTAAACCTCACTGCCCCATAGGGAATTTTCATCTGAAAGCATAAGCGGTACTTCCACCTTTGCGCCCGCCTGTTCAATTTTTTCCATATTCCTTTTCATCACTTTTCCATAATTGATCGGAATGTGAAAAAAACTGATTACGTGATCCTTTACAAATAATTTGTCATTAAAATTCACTTCCTTTTCATCCCAAGGTTCCGGACGGAATCTTTTGCAACAACCGGTCTCTTCCGATTCATTTAAAATTTTCATACTGGACTATTTAGATAGATACGTCGGCTAAGATGCTAATTTATTTTTATTTTTTAAATGACAATTGTTATCAGGAAGTATGACAAGCAACACTTCTAATTATTGTCGCTCTTTAATTATTTATTTCCGTATTTCTTTTGCAGGTATTGGATAGATTCTCTCATAAGAAATTCCAATTTCAATAAGTCTATGTCAGTTAATTTATTTACATAAATACAAGCTTTCCCCATTTTGAATTTTCCAAGGCCATTTAATAAATCCTTGTGCTCCTCCAGACCTGTGAAAACATAAAGCGATATGGCAGCTTTGCGCGGTGAAAATCCAATCAGGGGTGCAATTCCTTCATGCCCGCTGTCATATTTGTAATGGTAATTGCCAAAGCCAATGATGCTGGGTCCCCACATTTTAGCTTCAAACCCGGAAATATTTTCCATAAGCTTGATCAAGCTTAAACTATCCTTTTGCTTTTGTTCAGTTTCAGCAAATGAATGAATGAAATCATACACATTCTGATCGGTTTCTACAGTTTTATTTTTTGCCATTTTATTGATTATTCATTTTTACAATCTCCACATTCAACCAAAATTAATCAGTTGTAGTATATAATATCATTTTTGAAACCTAAAAATAAAATGGAACAAAGGTGGCAGATAGTGCACTGTTTCTTTACATCCAAAGAATCTTCAAAAATTCTATGAATGGCCATTGTTTACCAGTGGCGAAACCTTTTTACCAATTAATTCAATTGCCTGCATGAGTTTTTCGTGTGATAGCCCGGCATCCATCTGGAAGGTAAATCTGGAAATCCCACCAAGGGCTTCACTGTGGCGAAGAATTTTTGCAGCAACTTCTTCCGGATTGCCAACCAATAATGCACCTAAGGGCCCGTTTTGAGCATCAAAACCGGCTCGTGTTACAGGGGCAAAACCACGCTCTTTTCCAATTTGAGTAAACATCTCTGCATAGCCGGGATAATAATTTGCGATGGCTTCGTCTGTTTGCTCAGCAACATAACCCAGAGAATGTAATCCGACTTTTAATTCGGAGAGATCATGACCGGCTTTTTGTCCGGCTTGCTTGTATAAATCAATCAATGGTCTGAAGCGATGTGTCTCCCCACCAATGATGGCAACCATCAGTGGCAATCCAAGTTGCCCCGCACGCACAAAAGAAGCAGGAGTACCACCCACACCAAGCCAAATTGGTAACTTTTCTTGAAATGGTCGAGGATAAATTGGTTGATGCTGAAGCGCAGGTCGAAATTTACCGGACCAGGTTATAAATTCCTGATCACGTATTTTCAATAAGAGATCTAATTTTTCCGTGAACAATGCATCGTAATCATTTAAATTCAAACCAAATAGTGGAAAGGATTCAATAAACGATCCCCGCCCGGCAACTATCTCAGCCCTTCCATTGGAAATTAAATCCAAGGTGGCGAAATTTTGGAAAACCCTCACCGGATCGGCGGCACTCAATACAGTAACTGCGCTCGTCAATCGAATCCTGGATGTCCGAGAGGCGGCGGCTGCCAAAATCATGGAAGAGGCGGAGTCCAAAAATTCTTTTCGGTAATGTTCTCCCATTCCAAATACATCCAGTCCAACCTGATCTGCAAATTCAATTCTTTCTATGAGCTCATTGAGCATTCTGGCGGGATTCACCTTTGTATGCACCGGAGCAGCGGCAAAACTATCAATACCTATTTCCATGTTTGTGTTTTTGATTGCACTCAATCAAACCAAAATAGGAGTAAATGGTTTTTAGTATGGAAAAAGCTTCTCGATTATTCTTCTATGAGCAATCCCATTTTACCCATTTGGTAGTCCCGCATGGCAAGCAGAATTTCTGTTTCGGAATTCATCACAAAGGGACCTTGTTGTACCACCTTTTCATGCAAGGGCGCTCCAGATAATAAAATATATTGTGAGGCTGTTTTTGAAAAAATTTCTACCTCACCAGGGCTTTGGTCGAAAACAACTAATTTTTCGGCTTCGACAAGGCCATACCCACTGATGATGACAGTGCCATTAACAATGTACAGCATGGTGTTGAATTCATCCGGTACTTGGAATGTTTGTTTGCCTGCTGTTGCCGACTCACTCCATACGATCAGCAATTCACTTTCGGTAACTACTTTGGACTTTTTGCCCATTAAGTTTCCTGCAATTAATTTGTTGGACACGAGTTGGTCTTCAGAATGGAAAACATTTAGTTCATCAGAGGGTAAATATTGATAAAAGGGTTGTTTCATTTTATTTGCAGCAGGGGTGTTGATCCACAGCTGTATGATTTCCTGCGTGCCGTTTCGATCAGACAATTCTTGAGAAGGTCTTTCACTGTGGATAATGCCGGCACCTGCATTCAACCATTGTACGTCTCCCTTATGTGCAATTTGACTATTGCCGCGACTGTCACGATGATGGACTTCTCCATCCACCACAAAGGTAACCGGTGAAAATCCCCGATGCGGATGCGGGCCTACTCCCTGATGCAGGGCAGGGGCAAGTTCAGTAAATGTAAACTTACCATGGTGCAGCAATAAAAATGGATCTACCTGCTCTATCCGAATCGTCGGCAAAGCTTGTTTTACCTGAATTCCACCCATGTCAATTTCAACCGCAGGAAGTTGGTATTTTACTTTTTTGTGTACCATTTAGGAAAGAATTTCGGAGATAATTATACAGCAATTATTTGGAGAAAATCAATATGAAGTAAGGCAATATTAAACTTTATAAGTTATTACAAAGATACCGAATTCATTTAGAAAGTTTTACAAAATCTGATAGGAGACAAAGTAACTTTTAGATGTTAATAGCGAATTTGACATGCATGGAAGGAAACTATTTTAGGATCTTTTTCTCAATGAGCAAAATAAATGACATTGAGTACAATGTTTAATAAAAAATTAGAATCCATTATTTTATTAAACTCCATTCTCATAAAATGGAAATACAATGTAGGTTTAAATCGTTTTATTTATAGTCCATTTTCCATTCTGATCTGGTGATTTTCATCCAGTCACACCTGATGTCGCCCCACATGAATTTCTCAATAAATTTCAAACCACATTTTTGTAGGACTGTGCGGGACGCGACATTTTCTTCATGTACCATGCCAATGATCTCAGGTAAATCCAATTGGATAAATCCATATTCTAGAGCTGCTTGGGCTGACTCAGTAGCATACCCACTACCCCAAAACTCCGGAAGTAAGCGATAACCTACATCGTAAAAATTAATGTGGTTATTTTCATATTCTTTAATAAATTTTAACCCACTCCAACCCATAAATTTGCCGGTCTCCTTTTCTATAACTGCCCACCGACCAATACCGTTATCAATGTACTGTTGTCTAATGGACTGTATGACTTTTTTGATTTCTTCTATGTCTTTGACCGGATTATTCCCTAGATATTTATGAACCAAAGGATTTGAGTCCAATTTAAAAAGAAAATCTTCATCTGTTGGGAGTAGTTCACGAAGTATAAGCCTGTTTGTTTCTTTATAGATTTTCATAAAATATAAGGAGCTATTGACAATTTACTTTCCAATACAAAATTGAATGTAATTTTAAACACTAAGTTAATATTTTTAAATTGATTGCTTAAACTTAAACCGCTGTTTGATTAAGTTGCAATTGAGTTGTCAACATTCTTTGTGTTTACCCTATGAACTTTGATACCATTCGCCTAATTTTTAAAGGTAAATGGGGTTTAATTCGTTTTAATCTAAAAGTGCTTTTACCAAAAAGTCTTTCAAATCAGTGTAGTACTGAATATTAATTTTAGTGATCATTTCATCTGATAATTTGGTCAATTGTTTTCTGGCATTCAAGGGTATTAAAAGTGTTGAGGCTCCTTTTTCAACGGCTAATTCAGCAAGATTGACTGCATTGTAGACCAAATCAATTGAACCTCCTAGGTTCAACTGACCAACGATTACTAAACCTCCTTTATTGTTTTTTTCCAGGATGGAACTGCATAGGCCTATTAGTACAGCCATGTTTATTCCATTTCCATTTTTAGATGCATCAAAAGCTCGGAGTTGAATAGAGAATTCATATGCTCATGGATCTCTTTCTCCGATTAATTCTTTTGATTTACTGTATAAATTTTGTTCTGCAAAAGAACGCTTTCCTGGTAAGAAGCGGGCCCAGGTGAATTCTGCCTGGATGCTCCATTCTCTTCCATTTTCCTGAATAAACTGCGTACCGGTACATTGGCATTCTAATAAAAGTTGAATGATGGAGACGGCATTTTCTACATATCCTAAATCTGATTTTGCCACACCAGTATGTAAATAATAGGAATGGCATCAGCATCCCATTTGACCTCAGGAAACACTTTAGCGATCATAAACTTTAGACAAATGGTTGAAACTTGTTTTTGGATGGTTCTAAGTTTCCATAGATGAGTAGGTTGGAACACTTTCCTGTAATACCATAATTACGTGGCACCATTGGTTTTCTGGATCTGGCCATAGGATGACTTCCATCTTAACTGTAAAATTGCTGTTATAGTTTTCTGTCTGCTTTAATACTTTTAAGACTTTATAGTAAATGCTTTGATTCTTTGTATACTTATATTTTTAACTTTGTCTTATCAGTATTGCGGCTGCAGACTTGAGTTTATTTCAAATGCCTCTATTTGCTTAATAATAGTACGACCAATATTTTTGTTTAGCAGGTTGCCACTTTTATCTAAAACAGAAACTCTTGCAATGCCGCAGATATGTCTTTCTGGTCTCGCTTTTGTGCCTATGAACATTCCATTGACATAACTCACACTTTTCTCAAATGCTGCCGATGGATAAAGTAATACAGCAATTTCACTCTTCCAGTATTCGTTGTATGCAAACATCTGTTTTAAATCGGCGTCAGCAGGTACATCATCATCAGGCATTTTCCATTTGGTATCCACAATCACTTTTTTACCAGATTCCCGGTGTTTCATTACAATATCCGGTTTAATGATCTTAGTCACTTCGAGCTCTGAACTTGTCCAAAAATGACGCTGTTGCTGATAACTGACTTCCCAAACATCACCTGCCGCCATTGACAGTTGTCTGTAGATATACTCCTCCCATAATTCATTCATATCAAAAAGCAAAGACAGTATATGATTGTTGCCGTTTGATATATCAGGTCTGTAATTGAGTAATAGCATGGCTGCAATTGCAATAGGTTCTCTATATGGTTCCGTTTTTCTGTCGAAAGTTAGTCTATCAAATAATTTTTGGGTGGGAATTATGCAATCAAGTTCAGGAAAACCAAACAGAAGTTGGTTGGCTTCATCTTTTAGCGAAGGATTGGCTGTAAGATGAAGAACCAACTGTATTGCCTTTTCAAGAATTTGGTTGTATACATTATTCTTGTCATATACTATATGCCTGGTAAAGAATCTTTCTTGATGCACTAGGTTTTTTCGAATTTGTTCCCCAAAAAGCAATTTCCCCTTTAAAGCATACAAATTCTTTTCTTCCTTCCTATATTTTTTAATGAGACCCATCCTAAACAATTGCTTGCATTCGTTTAGGAAGATGCCAAGATAGGCCTCTAATATGTTGTTGTTCTTGAATTGAAGAAATGCTTTCTGGTGGCTCCAGGTTTGCATCCAATGGCACTCCTGTAACATATCTAACAGGAATTGCTGCCATTTTGCTTTTTTACTATCCAATGTACTTGCATCGACTTTGGGCAAAATCTCTATTGTTAATTCATTCACTTGAATTACACCTACATATTGAGCAAATTTTATCCTATCAGGAAAAAGTGTAAAGAATCCTTTTCCATTTTTTTGTTCGTATTCTCCCAATGCCTTCCAGTGGATTTCATCAAATCCCTCTTCGCCTAAGTTCAACGATCCATACTCATATCTCTTAATGGACTTATTCATCTTCGTCCGATCCAGTTTGTTTATTTAAAGAAGTATCGTAAATGGCCTTAAAATCAACTTCAGTTAAATATTCTGCCGATTTCAATTTGTATTGCCAGGACTGATTGTATAGATTGGCTTGATTAGTCCCTTTTGTAAATTTGGCAAAGTCCTTTTTATTTACACAATTCATTTCTTCGAAAAATCGCTCACCTAAAACCATTCCAATTTTTTCAAAGTCACCGTAAAAATATTCTTGCAATAGTGGGAGAATTTTATCTCTGAAAACACCTTGCAACCATACCACATTTTTTTTTGCCACGTTCTCCATAAACCATGCATGTCCAATGGTATGGTCGCTATCCTTCAAAATAGTTAGTCGCTTATTCATTTTCTCTAACATCAACTTCAGATCGATGCCTTCCTCTGTAGCATCGAGCAAGCTAGCATCTGGTGAAAGCTGCTTAAATGAAAATCTCCGCCGCAATGCCGTGTCAAGGGCTTCCACACTTCGATCTGCAGTATTCATGGTTCCTATTAGATATAAATTTGGAGGAACTGCAAAATAATCTCCTGAATATGGTAATGTTACCTTGAGTGCTTCAGGCTCTCCAATCCTTTTGTCATCTTCAATTAATGTAATCAACTCTCCAAATATTTGAGAGACATTACCTCTATTAATTTCATCAATTATTAAAACGAAGTTATTGACTTTATCAGGACTCTCACTAAGAGAGGGAACGAAGACATTTAATTTTTCCAATATACCAGGATAGTATATTCCTACCCCATTTTCCCATGTAGCTCTCTTTTTATAATAAATATCTCTTAGTGTATTGATGCTTAAAGAATGTCCTTCACCTCCACTAGCCTTTTTGAAATAAATTGATTTATTTGAAAATCCCGTTATTCTAAATTCCTTGCCTTCAGTTTTCATACCAAATTTCATATTAGGTTCCGCCTCCCATTTCTCTTTAAATTCATCAAATACATTTTCAAAAGTAACCTTATTGCCATCTTTTTGATGATGACTCAACCAATTACTTTCCGCACGGTTACATAAAGTCTTAAAAATACCATTTACAATATCATATTTTAAATCTCGATCCTTTTCAGGGGGTAAAGGTTTTATTCCTTCAATAAAATCTTCATAACTCAAACTTTGATGGAAAGTAGTAAACACAATTTGGCCAAATAATACCAATTCGTCAAACCTCAATTTTATTGCAGATCTGTTTTCATTGTTTTGACATTTTTTATATAGATTTTCAATTGGTTCATTGTCAATTATGGATACAGCATGGGTAATACTGTGAAATGTCTTACCTGTGCCGGGTGGACCGTACAATATTCTATTTAATGGCTTAATTTTTGCTATTTCATCAAAATCATAATTTGTAACTATATCCTGGTTATCGTAATCATTTCCTAAAAGTGGTCTTATTTTATTTTTGGCTGCTGCTCTCTTTCTAGCCCAAGAAATCAAACTAAAAATGATTTCATGCCAATTATCTGAATCGCCTTTGTAAACTGTGTCAGATTTCATTCCAACTTCAAATAGTGCTTTTTTGACAGTATCTTTACTGATTTTATGTCTTACTGTCATTATGTAATTGTCTTTTATCTCGATTGATTTTGGATTTTCGCTTATAAAATTTTCATTATTCAACGAATAGTTCAAAATCATGTTTTTATTATTGATATCTTCTATAATAATTTTATTTTTTTCTGACATCATGCGAATTAGAAGCTTTTCAACATCATTTGAAAATTGAAAACCTGGATATTTTGAAGGATCATAGGAGCCACCCGGAGATCCAAATGCAATATCATAATTTATTCCCAAGTAGCGATAATCCGAACCGGCAATTAACTGGTTTATGTTAAGGGCTGACATGAATTCTTTCATTTTTTCTAAAAAGCTCTCAATTGTCATATCAATTTATTTTTAGATTTATTTTGCTATCCTCTTTTCCTCCAAACTAAGATTTCTATCATTATTCCTCACCTCAGCCTATGGACTCCCCGGCGGATTCTTCCCTATATCTACACCCCATTTTACATTGAATTTACTGCGGAGTACACCGGCTTCTACAAACGGACGAATATTTAACCGCACACCATCGTTTAAATCAGGCTCCCAACCGATGGGTTGTTGCTCTAATGATTTCCAACGAACAAAAATGTCGTAAGGGGCTTCGCCACGCAGGATGGCTTCTAAGTTTTCTTTTAGTTTTTGTGCGGCACTGAGCAAACCTTCTGCACTGCTTTCGCCTGCATTCTTTCTGGCTACGCATTCATGAATCCAATCATTGAGATACGTATAGGTGAGTTTGGAAAGATTGTCTTTGTCTAATTTGTGGTGATTGACCAAGGCCGAAAAACCATCCTTGTGGCCATCCCAGATATGCCAGATAAATGGACGGTTTTGAAACACCTTGCAATGCTGCACAAAATACACATCCAGCAGCCAGGCTTCTAAGTTGGTGGATTTTGCACCTTCTATTTGCAGTAGTAGGGTAATGGTTTGGTTGATCCATTCTCTGACAAAAACCTGTTGCAAATAATCTCTCAACCGTTCTGAACGGGCGTGTTCGGTATTATCCGAAGGAATACAAAATATTCCATCCTTATCGATAAGATGGTTGAATGATTTTACTCCAGGCTTTACGCTTTGTAAAAACTGAACACTTTCAGCCAATAAGTCATCGTGATTAACCGCATACACAAAAGAAATCAAAGGTTTTTCATTCGGGTCTGAAATTTTCCAGAAGTATTTGAAAGCAACAAATGGTGAATACTGCATATCAAAGCCATACAGCCGTTTCAAATAGTTGGCAGTTTTTTCAACACCTGAGTTAGATTTTTTGCCGGTCACATTTTGCCCTAAAGATTTTAAAAAATTATCGTTTTCGAGGGAATAGGCCATCACCTTTTCCAACTCAGTGTAAATCATTGTTCTGCTTGTATGTATGGTTTTTATTTTAGTCACCTGGGTAGATATTCTGTTTAGTTTTAAGAATAGTCTTAAGAATTTAATAAAAGTACTAAATAATCAGATTGTTTTTGCTAGGGTTAAATTGTTAAAATCTTAATCGTTTAAAAAAACGTATAAAGTATAAGGTCGAGGTTTGATTGGCATAGTATTACTTTTAACTTTACATTTGATCAAGAATTGACTAAATAAATTGAAAAATTTGCTATTAACCATAATGAATTCATAGAAACTTCGTGTTGTTCCAGGTATTTACTCCTGGTTCAAGAGCAAGTATAATACAATTTTTTCCAAATCTGAAAGAAGGTCTTAAAAATGTTAATCTATGAAACTCACAGATTCAGGCTCATTCACTATTTAATAGGATTTATAATTATCAAGAAATTTTAAATAGACATATTGATTAATATTAAAATATTTGAAAATCAACATATTATATTTTTGATTTCAGATTATTGTCAATGTCCTAGGTTCTCAATATGCATTTATATTCAAAAAATGATTGGGATAAAAGAACTCCATATTAATTGAATCAAAAAATGGCACAATTTAAATCTATCAGAACATATTATATTATTATGTAATGTGATTTAAGTGAATTAATATACAGTCGAGTTCTAATCCCTAATTATTGTATTAGGTTTAATACAACTTAAGGCTCTGAGATTTTAAAAACTCAATCTCGATCCCATTATTTTTAAATGACTTCAGGAACTCCCATGCAAGTACCAACTTCTTTAAATAAAGAGGCTTTAAAATGAATCTTTAAATAACTCTTATTTAAATAATTTTTTTCAAAATCATAAGGCTCTATTATGTAGTGGATTTTTTCTGTACCTGTAATGTCATCAATAGTGGAAATCAGTTCCCAGTCTTCTTCGATTTGAGTCTTATCAGCTGATGTATAACCATAAATTTCCACTCGGAAGGGTATCCCATAATCCTCTTTTTCAAATTTTATTTTTATGGTAAAATCCTTACCGGTTGCACTGTAGCGAATGGATTCAATTTGGGCCATTGTAAAGGGTTTAATAGGTTAGATATGGTGACCAAGTTATGAAAGATATTTTATCTTGTTATGTTTTTTAAATAAATAGCCTTCTTCCATTCCGGTTTTATTATTTTCATTCTGCCAAAGATGATATATTCCCCCATAATTCGATCTTAATTTGCCAGACCACATTTTACCTGGGCAATGCAGCTTTTATTCTTGTACCAAACTAAATATTTCTGAAACATCCAACTTGTTAAATTTAAATTCTAAAGCCCACAAGGATGATTTAATGGTGTACCACTTTTCCTTCCCCCAATGAAGGAAATCCCTACTTTTATAGCAGCGTTCTGAATGCAAGCCGTTTTGATTCATAATAAATTTGTATTCTTGATTTTATTTGAATTACGGCCAGGTAATAAATGTGTTAGTTTTTCTCCCAAGGCTGGTGCAGAAAGTAAAACCTCTATAAATCAATATAAATGGAATTATTTTCATATAACCTGTGTTAGTTAAATTCACCTTTAAATTAAAAGCTTATGGATAATTCTAAAATTTCACATATAATAGAGCCGTTCAATCAAGATAATTCGGTTTGTACCTTTATAGGATCATCTTCTATAATTGCTGAAGATGCAGATAAAATCAGTCAACTGGCTTCCATTCTTTCCGGAGCTGGGAATAATATGGTTTTTCGTTCTTTGCACAATAAAGGAGCTGCAGGAATATTTAACTATGGGATTTCTCAGGAATGGAGGCTGCAAAGAATTGTCAAAAGTCATACCTACCTGCATTTCTACAACAGACCCGATGAGGATTGTCCTTCCGGCAAACATATACTCCAAAATCCTGAGCGAATGTTTCCATCTGAACTAACCGACTACCAATACCATGTTCTTGCGAACCATATGGATGCGCTTCATACAGTGGATATACCAATTGCAGGAGATAATGCAGAACTTTACCGAGTATTGATATTGGGAATAAAAAATATGAAGCCTTCATCTGTAGTATTTTTTTATGACCAGCAGAAGAATTTAAACTTTAAAGCTGTGGATTATTGTAGGGAGTTATGCAAGGAACAGAATATTCCTTTTTTTGAAAGCTCTGAATGGATGAGGATGCTGAATTGAATAATCAGGTTTACCCAACTAGAATTTTGAATGAACTTTGTAATATTATGTTAGAATTTTAAAACTCATTCTTCATCACCCTCCTCCGCGTAGAGAATAATTCATTCTGTCTTCATCTTTATAGGTTGCTTTAACAAATATATTTTATTGAAATACAGTTAGGAAAAGGAAGAAGTCAAGCAAATATTTTAAAGTTCCGATTTCTTCTATTGAATGAAAATCACGGAGCATATTTTAATTCTTATGTGAGTTGTATTGAATTCTCTTATGAAAAGCCAATAACATTCACTGGTTTGACCCTTCCCCTTTAATTTCTCCCATAAACCAGGAAGCCATATAAGCAGTTACAGTTCCAAACAAAGCCACTCCGGTTGTCATCAGGATTCCTGCAATGATTCGGCCTTCTGTGGTAACGGGATATTTATCTCCATAGGCGCCGTAATTAATTGTGGAGTATGCCCACCAAATAGCGTCCTCATCAGTCAGGATATTGCTTTCTGGATCGTGTTCCACCTGCAGGATGGCTATGGACGCAAATATGATCATAAAGGTGGCCACTATGGCAGCGGTTCCAAGGGCACTATTGGTCCTTTTTTGATAAACATGGTTCACCAGATGATGTACGGATTTAAAGGCTCTCAGGATTCGCAGCAATCTGATGAGACGGAAAGCCCTTCCTGTTCTCAGGGCATCCACCGCTGGAATACTCGCCAGCAGGTCTATCCAACCCCACTTCATATATTCCAACTTGCTCTTAGCATGATAAAACCGATAGGCAAAATCAAATAAGAAAACCATGCAAATCATATGATCTAGTAAATGCAATATTTTGGATATTTCCGGCGGCAATTTTAACAGGGTGTCAAGCATCAGTGCTACCAACACATAAATGGACAATAAGATAATCAGGATGTTCATGAAGCCTAGTTTCTCAGTTTTTTCCGTTTGTTCTGTTTCCATAAAATTGATTTAAGTTTTGGACAATGGTTGATCATTTCAAATTATTCAACAAACCATGGTTTGTGGTAATTGGTAAAAATAGTGATGATTTTACTCTTCCTTTACTTTCGGAAAAGTACCAGATGAATGAGCTTGAATGGGTGATAGAGAGATTCCTGTTTTGAGACTTATTTTCATCAATTTTATCAAAGCAAAGAGTTTACCAGGGAGCCCCTAGAATTTATGGACTTTAATCGACAAGCCCATGTTATAGGTTCTATCCTAAATGAATGTATAAAATTTTCTTCTGTTCTAATTTGAAATATTTCAAATAAAAATTTAATAATATATTGATATTAAATTATATATATATTTTATAAAAAAATATTTATACAATAATTATCATTTTACTAAACACTGTTCATTATATTTGCGTTGTTAATTTGAAAAACTGATCAAAATGGGGTTTGTGAAAAGGGAGTCATTTATACAATTGAAGAAAGCAATTGGAAGAATGAAAAACTCCCAAAGCAAATGTCTTATTTTTCACCGGTTGCTTTTTAAATGACTTATTCACTAACTAATCAAGCTGTACATGGGAATTTCTGAAAGAAAGGAAAGGGAAAAAATTGAATTGCGGGAACTCATTCTCCTAAAAGCAAAAGAAATACTTTCCAAAGAAGGACAGGATCAGTTGTCCATCCGAAAAATTGCCACCGCCGCAGAATACAGCCCGGCGACCATTTACCTGTACTTCAAGGATAAGGACGAAATCCTGTTTTCGCTCATGGAAATGGGCTTTACGCTGATGGGTAAGTTTTTGATGGAAGCCATCTCCGAACCTGATCCGGTGAAGCGGATCGCTGCCATCGGCAGAGGTTACGTGCGGTTTGGAATCGACAATCCGGATTGGTATGAACTGATGTTCAATTCTGAAAAACCAATGAACCATCTGGAGCGATGCAAGGAAGTCTGGGGGCAAGGCTTGAGCCTCTTCGAACTCCTGGTTTCCACCTGTCAGGAAGTCATCGACAGCAGAAGAACTAGAGGCAACGATCCACACATCATGGCCCTCCAACTATGGAGCAATGTCCATGGACTTGTCAGCTTGGTCCAATCTCAACGACTGGACATCATCGAAAAAGCTCATCCGGATCATCTGGTGGCAGCCACGCTGGATCACATCATGAATTGCATTTTTATCAACGAATAATTTTTTTACCTTTTTGCTAAACAGTGTATATATTATGATCACAATTTATAGACTCCTTCATTTGATCTTTTTTTTCTTATTGATCAGCCCTCTTATTCAGGCACAGGACTTTGGGCCCCTCGTCAAAGCCACCTGGAAACAAAGTAAAGAATTGCAAGCCAGAAGTTTTGAACTTCAAAAAGCAGAGTCTGCTTTCCTGGAAGCAAAAGCCTTGTACAGACCCACCGTAAATTTTGGAACTCAATACACACTGGCTTACGGAGGCAGATCTATTGCCTTACCTATTGGGGATCTCTTTAATCCGGTCTACAATACCCTGAACCAGCTGACAGGCACGAATAATTTTGGGAGTCTGGAAAATGTGGAAACCCAGTTTTTACCCAATAATTTCTACGATGCCCGACTCAGGGTGCAACAACCCATTTATTATCCTGAGATCAGCGTGAATAAATCTATCCATGAGGAAAAATTAAAGCTCCAACAACTGGAGGTGAAAGCTTATAAACGCTTACTCAGCAAAGAGCTCATGACGACCCTTTTTCAATACAAAAGTGCGGAGGCTTATCAACGGATTATTTCACAAACGGATACTTTGTTGGCAGAAGCTGTCAGAACAACTTCCAGCATGATCAGGAATGGAATTGCCTTGCCTTCGGCACTTCATCGCATAGAGTCAGAAAGAGCCTCTCTGGAAGCAAAAAAATTAGAAACAGAGGCCATCCGGAAGAATGCATTTAATTATTTGTCTTTTCTGATGGGACCAGAGGTGGAAAATCTGATAAGCCAATTGGTACTTACAGAATTTCCTGAGTTGAATAAATTCCCGGCTGACGACGCAGAGGAATTGGAACAATTGAAATCAGGTATAAAAATCAACGAACTCCTGCAGAAAAAGGAAAATCAATTTTACAGACCACGTTTGGGCGCCCAACTCGATCTGGGTTCACAGGAATTTGATTTTGGTTTTGATCCTTATGTTTTGCTTGGAATTAATTTGGAAATCAATCTCTATGACGGCGCTCGTCATAAATTGAGAAAAGACCAAAATAAATCTGCCATTGCGGCCATTCAATCCAGACACGATCATCTAAAAGATCAATTTGGACTTCGCTCCGCTTCCAGTCTAAACAATTTGGAATCTGCGCGTGCACAAGCAAACACATTTGCGCCACGCATCGACCATGCAAAGAAATTGTATCAGGAAATTTTTAAAAAATATAAAGAAGGATCCGTAAATTATTTGGAGCTGCTGGATGCACAGACTCAGTTGTTCCGTACGGAAACAGAATACAGTCTGTCCAGATTTCAGGTTTGGATCAGATGGGCAGAACATTTGTACAACACTGCCAATTTTCCCATCGACTAATCAAATTTTTTATTTCAATATAATTCGACCAAATGAAAAAGTTTTTCTTCTCCGGTTTATTCTTTTTATTCCTATTACTTGGATGTAAAAAACAAGCTCAAATTACTCCGACAGACATCGCTCAGGATTTAAATACCATTCCTGTGAAAACTGCTAAAATAGCAACCAGTAAAGAATCTGAATCCATTTCTGCGCTGGGAATTGTCATGTCGGAATCTGATGCAAAACCATCGTTTAAAACAGGAGGGGTCATCGCCCGTACTTTTGTTAAGGAAGGCGATGCCGTAAAAAAAGGACAATTGCTCGCCACTTTGCTCATGACTGAAATAAATGCTCAGGTTAAAATGGCGGAAGAAGCTTTGCAAAAGTCATTGCGTGATTTAAATCGTGTCAAAAATCTTTATGCCGACAGCGTCGCTACTTTGGAGCAATTTCAAAATGCATCCACCGCCTTGGAGATGGCCGAAAAGTCTGCTGAGATTGCGCGCTTCAACAAAGGGTACAGCGAAGTTCGTTCACCAATTTCAGGAAGAATCGTAAAACAAATTTTGCATCCAGGTGAACTGGCCGGACCGGGTACGCCTGTCTACGTTGTAATAGGAACCCAAAATCAGGATTGGACGGTAAGAGTAGGTCTTACAGATCGGGATTGGGCTAGGGTTAACATCGGTGACCAGGCTGAATTAAGTTTGGATGCTTACCCGGAGAAAAAGTTTGCTGCGGTGGTGGATGACAAGGCCCCTGTAGGCGGGGACGCAAGCGGCACGCTGGATGTCATATTAAAAATAAAAAATCTGAACAGCTCTCTCGCAGCAGGTCTTGTAGCCAAAACCAACATCTATCCAAAATCCGGTTCTACCTATACGACCATTCCCATTGAAGCAATGGTGGAAATGAATCAACAATCAGCTTATGTTTTTATCATCGAAGATGGAAAAGCTAAAAAGAAAATGTTGAAAATTATCAGATTGATGGGTGATAAAGTGGCCATCCAATCAGATTCAACTCTACCGGATGAAGTCATCACAACAGGGTCTTCCTATCTCGAAGAAGGGGATCTGGTTCGTAAAGTTAATTAGCATTAATATTTCAAAATAAAATTGATCACTTCGGTTACTAAAACATAGATCATGTCTTTTAATCAGTTTTTTGTAAAAAATTATCAATTTACTTTAGTACTGTTTATTGCAGTGCTTATCCTCGGAGCCAATTCTTTAATGAATATGCCACGTAGTGAAGATCCTCCTTTTGGTGCGCCCATTTTTTCAATAGTGGCTATTTATCCCGGCACCACTCCGAAGGATATGGAACAACTTATTGTAGATCCGATCGAAGAAGAATTATACCAACTATCCGATATAAAAAAAATAAACACCTCCATTTCTGATGGTCTCATGGTGATGCTGGTAGATTTTAATTATGGTGTAGATGTCGAAGCCAAGAACAACGACATCGTAAGAGAAATTAACAGACTTCGTCCTGAGCTTCCGGATGGTTTGATCGAACTTACTGTCAAGCGTGCTGCGAGCAGCGATGTAGCCATTCTACAAACTGCTTTGGTCTCGGAGACCGCAGATCCTCAAAAAATGAAGTCTGAAGCTGAACGACTGGAACGTGAATTGGAGCGCATCAAAGAAATTAAATTTGTAGAAATACAAGGGGTTCCGGAACGGCAGGTAAAAATTGAATTAAACCTTGAGCGGATGGCTCAATTAAAAATTGGTTTAAATCAGGCATTGGGTTTGATACAGGCCAACAACATCAACATACCCGGAGGTGATGTCGATCTGGGACATCGAAAATTTAACATCAAGACTTCTTCTGAATTTGAAAGAATTGAAGACATTCAGCAAACCATCATCCACACCAACAAAGATGGAAAAACTTTAAGATTGGCAGACATTGCACAAGTTTATTTTGATGAAAAAGAAGAAGATCACATTGCACGTTTCAATGGGAGCAGAGCACTCTGGGTAGTAACTGCCATGAAGGATAAAAAGAACATCATCTCAGTGCGTAAAAAGATGCAACAGGTACTAGATGAATTTGCTTCAACGCTTCCTGCAGACATCAGAATGGAACAAGCATTTGATCAGGAGAAAGGAGTGCGAAGCAGACTATCTGGCTTGGGAATGGATTTTTTGATTGCAATTTTTTTAGTCTTGCTGACTTTGCTTCCATTAGGAACCCGCGCATCTTTTATTGTGATGATCTCCATACCATTGTCACTCAGTATTGGATTATTTTTATTGGACCTGATGGGTTATACCTTGAATCAGTTGAGTATAGTAGGAATGGTAATTGCCCTGGGTTTATTGGTGGACGACAGCATTGTAGTAGTAGAAAATATTGAGCGGTACATGCGGAAAGGTATCTCTGCAAAAGAGGCTGCTGTATCTGCAACAAATCACATACTCGTTGCGGTCCTTGGTTGTACGGCAACTTTACTATTGGCATTCCTTCCTCTTGCAAACCTGCCGGAAGGTTCCGGTGATTTTATTCGCTCGCTTCCTATGGCGGTTATGCTTACAGTTTTGGCCTCCTTATTTGTGTCAGTTACCATCATCCCATTTTTATCCAGCATCTTGCTAAAGGCTCATGAAAAGGACAGCCATCAGGATGGAAACATTTTCTTTCTTGCATTTAAAAATTACATCAACGCCCCTTATCAAAAACTTTTAGTCTGGTGCATCGGCCACCCTGTAAAAACGCTGTTGGCTGCAGCTGCGATTTTTGTGGCATCTTTTACTTTGGTGCCGCGGTTGGGGTTTAGTTTATTTCCTGCTTCCGAAAAACCCATCATTATCGTGGACATAGAAACAGAACCAACCAGCAACTTAAAACATACAGACAAATTGGTGCGCAAAATTGAACAATTTATCCTGGGCAAACCTGAAGTGAAAAGATTGGCATCCAATGTAGGCAAAGGAAATCCAAGAATTTATTACAACGAATTTCAAAAGCAAAATTCGGATGATGCTGCACAGATGATGATTTTTTTGGACGACGAAACTACTGTTCCGGAAATCGTACAATTTGCAGACAAACTGAGAGGAGAATTAAAACAATTTGCCGGTGCAGAAGCAAAGGTCAGACGATTTCAACAGGGCCCTCCCATCACGGCTCCCATCGAGATGCGCATACTAGGCAGCAATCTCGATACTTTACAATCTCTTGCCAATCACGTTGAACAAATAGTGAATGCAACGCCTGGGGCACTTTATGTGCGCAATGATTTAAAATTTAAGAAATCAGATATTCAAATCGAAATTGACAGAGAAAAGGCCGGTATGTTTGGATTGACCACAGCAGAAATTGCAAAAACCATCAGGCTAGCCATTGCCGGATTGGAGGTCAGTGAAATCAGAGATGAAGAAGGGGAGGAGTCTTCTATTCTGGTAAGTCTTGAAAAACCAAGCAGCAATGCATTGGAAAATTTTGACCGCATCAATGTTACATCATTAAGTGGAGCATTGGTTCCTTTAAAGAATATTGCTACCATTCATATGACTCCATCCGCACCGGTAATCCATCATTTCAATAAAGAACGATACAGTTCGGTAAGTTCATTTGTGGCCACCGGTTTTAACACCGATCAGATGACCAATGAGATCATTCAAAAGGTAAAGGATCAAGTTCCGATGCCACCTTCTTACAGGTTGATCGCTGCGGGTGAAAGAGAATCAAGAGATGAGTCCTTCGGGGGAATTGGAACCATCATCATGTTGGCAATTTTTGGTTTACTTGCGATTCTGATTCTTGAATTTAGAACTTTCAAATCGACCCTCATTGTGTTGAGCGTAATTCCAATGGGCATCATTGGCGCATTTGTTGGTTTGTTTGCAGCAGGAGAAACACTTTCATTTGTGGCCACCGTTGGAATCATTGCACTGGCAGGAATAGAGATTAAAAATTCAATATTAATGGTTGACTACACCAACGGTCTTCGTGCCAAAGGAATGGGACTTCTCGAGGCTGTGCTTGATGGTGCCGAGACTCGTTTTTTACCCATTTTGTTGACTTCACTTACAGCGATTGGCGGACTTACACCTTTGGTGATGGAAAGATCTCCTTTGATCAGTCCATTGGCCATTGTGTTGATTGGCGGTTTGATCAGTTCAACGCTCTTAAGTAGATTGGTCACCCCGGTATTGTATTATCTTATTCCGCCTAAAGTTTAGTGGAATTAAATATATTGCTTCACAAAATAGTTTATTCTTAAAATAGAAAAGCCAATGAAAATCATTGGCTTTTTTATTTATCTACTACCACCACCTAAGTAGATTTATTTCTTTTGTTTCTCCATCCGGTAGAGTAACCACCGCAAGACTGTTACAGAAGCCTTCGCCATAATCAATACTGTAGATAGAGTTATTGGTTTTTAAGCTCAGCTTACCCTGCACCAGCCAGGGACAATTTGCTTTATAAATTAGAGCATCGACAGTTGTGACCGTAAACGAATCTCCGGCCCTGTTTACACCGGTGGAAGATCCAAGTATTGACCATACATCATCGGCAATTATTTTATCGGTCAGCGATCCTTCAATTTGAGTAAGTGTTTGATTGCCTTCCCACTCAATAATTTTCCCTGAAGGGAACGATAATTTTCTATTGGTAACCAACCTGCTCAGTACGTTTTGGCTCAATGCATTCTTGCCTACATTCGTAAGCACTATAGTGCCCTGAATTTTAATGTCATCAAGATAGAAATTCGTGTGATTTACCGTGCGGACAGCACCGGTAGTATTAAGGGGGGCGGACATTTGAACAGTTATGATACCCCTCCTGATATGTCCATTGGGACCTGTTACGCCCGTTGAACCATAATCAATAATCAAAGTATTGGGATAAGTTCCTTTAGTATTCAACCAGGTCCTGACTGGATAAGTCCGAGACTGAGCAGTCTGCAAACCATTTTCGATTTGGTCATTAATTTCAGACTCATTAATTTCAAGAAGATTTTGTTGGGTAGCCAAATCTAAAGATGAATTTACAAATGCATTGTCACCAAACAAACCATCCTTTCTGCAGGATTGAAAAACAACCATTCCAATGATTACAAGAATGGAAATAACCTTTTGAATTTTCATAGAAACTTTATTTTATGTTCAAAAATTGAAGTACTACCATTTGACACAAATTCAATTCAAAGGTTTAAAATTGGTCAATATTTTTATTGTGCCCCAGTAACAACCAATTGGAATTGTTAGGAATTTGCAGATCGCAAAGGTTTAATTAGAATATGTAGACTCTAATTCCCTAATTCTCAAATTAGCCGCTTTCGCGGTGCCTTCACTTATCGTGCTGTCGCACGATACTCTGCTGCAGCAGAGATCGTTCAGTTATCTCTCATTCCTTTACCAGCCGCTTTCGCGGTGCCTTCACTTATCGTGCTGTTGCACGATACTCTGCTGAAGCAGAGATCGTTCAGTATAGTCCTTTTATTAACTCATTAGCTAATTTTCAAATTTTCAAATTCTTTCGTTAGCCGCTTTCGCGGTTCCTTCACTTATCGTGCTGTCGCACGATACTCTGCTGAAGCAGAGATCGTTCAGTTATCTCTCATTCTCTCATTCTCTAATTCTCTAATTCTTTTCCTCCTCCTCCTCTTCCTCGTGTTTCATATTCAAAGAATCTGGTGGTGGAAGGTTTGGGGCAACCGCTTCCACATTTACAGGTGTAACTTGCTTTTCAGCAGGCGGTTTTGTATTGCTCGTGCAAGCCATCAAAAAAAACAGCCCAAAACAAAAGCACCCAAGTAATATTTTCATAATTTAAAAATTTTATTTTTTAATTAATCCTCATCCCCACTTTCACCATTTTGTGGTTGAGTGAAGGATGCAGAACTCAATTCAGTGTGTCTTATCTGACCTCCGGTATAACCGGTTCTCGCCATCAAACCAAAACTTACCAATCCAATCAAAAGAATCAACCAAGCCAACGATCTGTATATTTTAAAATCTTTTACAATAGTCAAATGTCCCAAAATCGACAACACCCCCAATGCTATGATGGACACCAACGCATAAACAGCCACGTCCTCATGAACGTTGATCACATTCTCTGAAATACCTTGAATGTTTTCGACCGTTTCCTCAGCAGCTTCACCTGTGAAATAGGCAATCCCCGCACCGATTGCAGAAACAATGAATAAATTGTATGCAGCCATACTCGTCTGCTTACTATCCATCCAAAGCGCATGCACCAAGACCATCACACCAAGGATTGAACCAAAGATTGGAAGATGATTAATTAAAAGATGAACATGTGTTTGATCCATAAGATTGTTTTGTCTAAATTAGAAGAAAATTAATTTGCATTGTAGTGTCAAGATCATTCTAATCAATGATAACAATCATTCCATGCATTATGCACCAAGCCAAACATCAAAAACACTTTTTTTCTGATGGATTATGATCTATACTGTTATTGCTGGAGGGAGTTTACTTTGTGAATTGAATTTACCACAATTCTTCTTTTACAAAATTTGAAAATTATTTTCCTGACTCAGAGATCGTTCAGTATAGTCCTTTTATTAACTAATTAGCTAATTTTCAAATTTTCAAATTCTTTCGTTAACCACTTTTGCGCCTGACAGCCGAAGCACTCAGGCAGGGTTCCCTCACATATCGTGCTGTCGAAAGCCACTAAACTGAGTAAGTTCAAACTTTTTATTAACTAATTAGCTCATTTTCAAATTCTCTCATTTTCTCATTCCCTAATTCTCTGATTAGCCGCTTTTACGGTGCCTTCACTTATCGTGCTGTCGCACGATACTATGCTGTCGCAGAGATCGTTCAGTTATCCATTAGCTAATTAGCTAATTTTCAAATTTTCAAATTCTCTAATTCCCCCATTTCCTAATTCTCCTCCACAATTTCCATCCACCTCATCTCAATCACATCCATTCGATCCTGAATTTCAACAAGACGCTTGTTGGAGTTAATAAATTCATTACTGGTGGGGTTTAGGGTTGCGAAATTATCAATGATCCGGGATCGCTCGGCACTCAGTTTTTCCAGTTCACGTTCGATTTGTTGCATTTCTTTTTTAGCTGCCTGATTTATTTTGCGTTCTTTTTGTCCGGCGTTTTCAGTTGTTGTTTTTTCAGTTTTTTCCTGACTGGCATTTGCAAGAGATTCTTTTTTTAGGGCTTCTCTGTATTCGGAATAATTTCCTGGAAAATCTCTGGTCTTTCCACCTTCTTGTAACACAAATAAATGCTGCACCAGTTTGTCCATGAAAAAACGGTCGTGGGAAACAATGAGTAAGACACCGGGAAATTCCATTAGAAAATCTTCCAACACATTTAACGTCGTGATGTCAAGGTCGTTTGTAGGTTCGTCAAGAATTAAAAAATTAGGATTTTTGATGAGGATGGTGAGCAGATACAATCTTCTCCTTTCCCCACCGCTCAGTTGACTCACATACACTTGCTGTTGTGGTCTTGGAAATAGAAATTTTTCAAGCAGACTTTCTGCGGAAAGCTTGTGTCCTTTTTTTAATGGAATGTAATCTGCAATGGATCGGATAACATCGATGACTCTTTTATCTTCCTGTAGATTTAGACCATCTTGCTCATAGTAACCAAACAAAACAGTTTCTCCAATTATAATTTTACCACTATCTGGTTTCAGGCTTCCGGTAAAAAGTTTAAGCAGACTCGTCTTACCAATTCCATTGGGTCCTACCAACCCCACTCGATCTCCCGATTTAAATTTATAGGAAAATTTATCCAGTATGGTCTTTTCACCAAATGACTTAGAGACGTTGTGCAACTCCAGAATTTTAGAGCCAAGTCTTGTGTGGTCAATATCAAATTCAATCTCTCCGGCTTCTTTAGGTCCCTCAAGAGATTCTTTGTTTTCATAAAAATTGTCTACTCGCGATTTGGATTTGGTAGTCCGGGCTTTTGGCATTCTTCGAACCCATTCCAATTCGCGTTTCAGCATTTTGCGCATCTTGTCTTTTACGACGGTCTCATTTTGCATCCGCATGGCCTTCTTCTCAAGAAATTCCTCGTAATCTCCCTGATACTTGTAAAGGGTGCCGCGATCAAGCTCCAGGATTTGGTTGCATACATTGTTTAAGAAATAACGGTCGTGCGTGACCATTAAAATGCTGGCTTGACTTTGTTCAAGATATTTTTCCAGCCATTCAATCATTTCCAGATCAAGATGGTTGGTTGGCTCATCCATGATTAGAAATTCTGGTTTTCCACAGAGTACTTTGACTATTGCCAGTCGTTTTTTTTGTCCGCCACTCAATTTGTCCACCGGAAAATCAAAATCAGGCAATTTAAATTTTCCGGCAAGTTCACGGACATACGCTTCAATTTCCCATGCCTTTGATTCTTCGATAAGGGCTAAGGCCTTTTGTGTCTCTGCATCGTCATGAGATTTTTGAGCAGTGTAAAGTGCTTTTAAGGGTAGGATCCAATCATCGTGTCCTTCCAAGATGGTTTCAAGAATGTTGTGCCCGGGAGAAAATTCAGGATCCTGCGTAAGATAAGCCACCTGTATGTCTTTGTTGATCCAATAACTGGATGATTCGCCCTCCGGAGAATCAATACCGGCGGCAATTCTAAGCAGGCTGGACTTGCCACTGCCATTTCGTGCAACAATAGCTATTTTTTCTCCCTGGTTCACTTTGAGATTTAAATTCTCAAATAAAACTTTTTCTCCATAGGACAAGGATATATTTTCAAGCGTGAGGTAATTCATGTTGCGTTTATTATTTTTTAACGATGTCCGGAGGTAAATAGGATAGAAGAAATATCAGAAAAAATTATTCGAAACTTTTTTGGTCTTCTAAAAATTTTCTCACGTTTGTGAAACTGACTTTATTATTTTTAAAAAATTCCAATGCTGCAGTACATTCTTTTTCTGTTGCATGAAGATGATGAAGTATATTGGCAAGATGCATTTTCATGTGGCCTTGTTGTATTCCTGTCGTGACCAGCGATTTTACCGCAGCAAAATTTTGTGCGAGACCGGTTGCAGCTGTCACTTTCATCAATTCTTCCGCAGTAGGGTGGTCCAATAATTCCAGAGATCTTTTTGCAATGGGATGCAAGGCGGTAAGTCCTCCGACAGTACCCAGCGCCAGGGGTATCTCCAACCAGAAATGAAATATTCCATTGTCAATGCTGCAATCACTCAGACTCCTGTATTGCCCATCCTTTGCAGCATAAGCATGACCGCAAGCTTCAATCGCCCTGAAATCATTTGCAGTGGCGATGATCACTGCATCAATGCCGTTGAATATTCCTTTGTTATGTGTCACTGCACGATATGGATCCAGTCTTGCAATTTTAATGGCAGTATAGAACCGCTCTGCGAATTCTTCCGGACTCATATCCTCGGCAAAAGTTCCGAGCTGATCAATAGGACAACTCACCGACGCCCGCACAATGCAATCTGGGGTAAAATTTGATAAGATGGACATGATAATTTCAATATCACGTGAGCCTTCTTCCAGATGATCTTGTTCAGTTATAAATTGTTCGAAACTTGCACTAAATGATTCAAGACAGGAATTGATAAAATTAGCACCCATTGAATCGCAGGTCTCAAATCCCATCCTCCATTGATAATAATCTTCCAGTTCACCAATTTTGATCAGTTCTATTGAACTGAATCCTCCTCCCCGATTCTCCATATTGTGGAGAATTTCTTTCGAGTCAGCGCGCATCCTCTTCTCGATTTCAGGAATCCACGCCCTCAGCCATTCTTCTTTACCTTTCCATTTGAAATGAATTTGTCCGAGCTTTCTGGTACTGAGCACTTCGGCTTTAATTCCGCCTCGGTCCATCCAATATTTTGCAGCATAGGCTGCTGCTGCAACCACACTGCTTTCTTCGATCACCATTGGGACGCAATAAGTCTTTCCGTTGATGAGAAAATTTGGAGCCACGCTAAATGGCATTGGAAAATTGCTAATGGTGTTTTCAGAAAATCCATCCAGAATTTTTTGTTGGTCCTCGTTGCCATGCCAATAACTCATTAATTCATGCATCACATTTTCCGGATCTTTGAAAAAATTTTCAACTATCCATTTGATTTTACCCCTCTTATTTAGTTTTGAAAAACCGGAAATGGATTTTGTATTGGTCGACTGGCTCATCCGTTGTGATTTTTAATTTTCAAAAAGGATCTGCACATATTCAATCCACTGATTTGTTGCTCAAAAAATATTTTGAGGGTATCGTAATCTCCCATTGCATGTTTAAGAAAGGCCGATGCCATCCCATAAAGAGAAGGCATTGAACTGAGAGACATCAGGTAATAGGCATCAAGAAAATGCTGAACTCCACCAGAAATGATGAGATTTTTGGTTTGAATTTCTGATTTTGTTTCAAGGAGGTGATTACAGATTTGCACCATTTCTTCGGCAGTGTGCCCGATATTGGCTAAAGGGGTGAAAGCTTCCAGTTTGGATGGTTCATCACGCAGCAATTCAAGTAAGGCGAAATTTGTCCCACCAAATGCCCCAAATTCAACTGCTTCAAGAGGAAGGGAGAGTAAAGAATCCAAAGACTGAAATCCCATTCCCTGGCCTACTTCTTTTACTATAATTTTATAATCAAACGCATCCAGAATCCTTTTGACAGTATCTATTGGTTTTACCTTAAGGCGATCACCTTCCGGTTGCATATATTCCTGCATAGGGTTTATATGAATAATCAAACCATCTGCTTCACAAATTTCCATGATCTCCTTGATCAGCTTTAATTTGTGATCGGCGATCCAATGTTCCAATTGTGCAATACCCAAATTTGCAAAAAGTGGTTGACCTCCGATAATTTTCCGGACAGCAAAATCGGATCTGAACTCCGGGTGATCAATTAACTTCCGACAAGAGCCCAAACCCATTCCAAGTTTGAATTCATTGCAAAGTCTTGCCAGATTAGAATTAATCAATTTAGCCTTTGCAGTGCCTCCGGTCATGCTGGATATCCATACAGGGTAGTCTAAGGTAATCTCGCAAAGACTGGAAGGCCATTTTGATAAAGGATCGGGATGGATACCATGAATAGGATCGTATTCAAATCTGTTATCCAGCATATGAGCAGGGGTACCGGATCTAAAGGCAAGGGTGATGTGATCATCCTTGCGGTCAATTTGGTCTGGTTGATTTGAGCTCATTTAACAGGATTTGAAACAAAAGAACAAGAAAATATGGTCCTTGTTTCAAGATTTCGCAAGATAGAGCTTTTTTTTATCACGCTAGCCGATGGTTGGAATGACCAAAAGAACATTAAGCGATTTAACTCTGTGTCAAAATGAAGGTAAGTATGTGTGAATCTTTCATACAGAGGCTCAAAGTTCCTTCAAGTTGAAGATTTTTATGGAATCCAGATCTTAATTATCCAACCGTTACCCGGCAATGTTCCATGAACCTCCTAAAACTTGGTTATAAGATGTCAAACACTTTTTAGTTTCGCTTCAAAATCCAATTTTGTCTACCATTGATATAATCTCTTATGAAAGAATTTTATTCGCAAATTTTATAAAATCAATTACGCCGGTTTATAATAATTTTGCAAAGTTTCAGTTTTAACTCTTTGATGAAGTATAGTTCCTTATTATTGGTTCTTGTTTTTTTGATTTCAACCCTTGGGCTGTCTTCATCGCTTTTTGCTCAAAAAGATACTGCCAAAAATAGTGTTTACGTCATCCATTCTGAATTCCTGAGATTTGAACGATTTGATGGAAGAGAAATTCAATATTTGAGCCAGGACATTGCAGTATTGCATAAAAAAACATACTTATTTTGTGACTCCGCAGTCATAGAAGGGCAACGCGTTTTAGCCATCGGCCACGTCAGAATTGTGGAAGGGGATAGCTTACAAATCTTTGGAGATACACTTTATTACGATGGGTTAAAATTGCAAGCTGATTTTATCAACAACATTGTATTACGCCACAAGGATAGACAGTTGTTTACTTCTGCATTGCATTACGACCTCAAAAAACGAATTGCAAGTTATACTACCGGCGGCTTATTGTCCTCCGGCAATACCCAATTGGAAAGTAACCGTGGATACTATCACGCCAAACAGGAAATGGCTTTTTTTAATGACAGTGTAAATGTAATACTACAGGACAGCATGAATCTTCAGGCTGATTCACTGGTTTTTGATGCAAAGAAGAATCATGTTGTTTTTACCGGGCCAACTGACATCAAGCAAAAAGACATGAACATCTATGCAGAGGATGGTTATTACGACATTAATCGGCAACGTTCCTATTTTTGGCAAAATCCTGTGTACAGAAAGTCATCCCAATCTGCTGATGCAGAAAATATTGAATTCCGGGCACAGGAAAATGTAATCATCCTGACAAGGAATGCCTGGATTCGGGACAGTATCCAGCAAGCGAAAGGAGACAGTATTTACATTGACCAGGCCACCGATATGGTTTATATTTATGGGAATGGCTGGTATCAGGATAAAGACAGGAGTCTCAAGGGTGAATCAATAGTCTACAACAAGAGAACCAAATCACTCCAGGTGCAGGGGCGAACTCAGGTTTTTGAAGGAAAACAAATTATTACAGCTAATAAGATTATTTATTCAGGGGATAAGGATTTAGGAGAAGCTTTCGGTGATGTGATACTCAGAGATACTCAGTCAGGATTTGAAATACATTGTGATACTTTTCAATACAATAAGAAAGATAAATTATTGATCCCAATAGGAAAACGAAAGTATATTTCAACCCCTGTGGACAATGATACACTTTATATGACCGCTGACAGTTTAATGTCACAGCAGATTTCAGAAAATGGTGATACATTCAACATTATGAGGGCATTTTATCACGTCAAAATTTGGGGCAATAAAATGCAGGGACTCTGCGACTCACTTTTTTTTGATGGAAGGGATTCAGTTTTCAGAATGATGAACAATCCGGTATTATGGGCAGATACCACGCAATTTATAGGAGATACCATTTTGCTGTATCTTAGGAATAAAGCATTGCATCAAATCCACCTCATCCAAAAGGCATTTGTCTTGACAGAGTCGGTAACAAACCTTTCCAATCAAATGAAGGGAAGATACATAACTGCTTTTTTCGCAAATAAAAGAATGGACTATCTTACTGCCCAGGGAAATGCAGAATCAGTTTACTTTATTCAGGATGATGACAAAGCTTATATTGGAACAAATTATATCAAATCCAGCAGTATGAAAATGGTTTTCAATGAGCAGCGCAAAATTGATAAGATTCATTTTTATACAAAACCTGAAGGAAACATGCTCCCGCTGAATTCCGGCAAGACAAAGCTGTTAGATGGCTATATTTCCAGAACAAAAGAGAAACCAACTTCACTAGAAGAAATACTTAATTAATGAGTAATGAGTAGGCTGATTATTATTCTATTTGTTAGTACATTTTACTTGCAGGCACAGTCAATTGATCAAGGCTTAGATTTTTATGCACAATCTGATTATACGGCAAGCCTGAAAGTTTGGGAGGAGTTAATTGCTAAAGGATTTAGAGATAAAGAATTGTATTACAATCAGGCCAACTGCTATTACAAATTGAAAAAATATCCTGAAGCAATTCTATTTTACAATAAAGCTTTAGCCATTGATCCTTCTTACGCAGATGCAAAAGATAACCTAAGGTCGGCTGAAGGACAGGCAGGAATTGAAGACATTTCATTACCTCAATTTTTCTTATTGAGTTGGTTTTTAAGGTTGGGGAATGCATTGAGTGTTTTTTTTTGGTGGTCGTTAGGGGCATTTTTATTATCCGTTTCCATCTGGATATGGTACAGGGTGAGGTATCTGCGATACTTCAGTCTGCTTCTGGGATTTTTCGCACTCATAACTTCCTGTTTGGCGATCTACCAAACCATGCAATCCGGAGATCACACCAAAGCAATTTTAATGGAGAATAACTCAATTTTACTTTCTCCGGACACGCTAAGTACCGCAAAAACCGAACTCCTGGCCGGAGAAACTCTTTTTCTAATCGATCATTTGGATCCTTGGGTAAAAGTACAAACCAAATCTTATGATGCCGGATGGATTCTAAAATCCAAATTGAGATTTGTGATGGATTCACTTTAACAGGAGGCTGGCTGATTTACGATAAGAAAGGCAACCTATGTATTGGGCGATTTATCTGAAATGCTTTCTTTTCGTTTGACCCAAAATTGTCATTAGCGTTCGTAGTGAGAGGCAAAAGAGCAACAAAGGCAAGACTCCTCGGAAGAAATTCGCGCGGAAGTGAAGTAATATTTCATTGAGCACGAATTTTGAGAAGAGGCTTGCATTTAAAGCTATTTTGGCTTGTAATAGAATTCTAATGACAATTTTGGGTTTAACTTAGGGCTGGTAGATTTACGATAAGAAAGGCAACCCATGTGTTGGGCGATTTGTCTGAAATGCTTGAGTCAGTTTAAACAACAAAAAAGGCCTCCAATTAATTGAAGACCTTTATATTTTTTCTTATTGACCGTTTTTTTTGGAAACCGATTCAATAATTAATTACAAGTAGTGACTATTCTTCTTCTGTTGAAGGAATATTTTTAGTCTGAGCTTCAGCTGGAACTACAGGAGTCGCTTCTGCTGCAATGATATGAACTACATTTCTGTCCTTACGGGTTTTGGTAAATTTTACCACACCGTCAGTAAGGGCAAAAAGCGTCCAGTCTTTTCCAACACCCACGTTTCTTCCCGGATGGTATCTGGTACCTCTTTGTTTGATGATAATGTTACCGGCAATGGCTTGCTGGCCTCCAAAAAGTTTCACCCCAAGACGTTTACTATTACTGTCTCGGCCGTTACTGGTACTACCTTCACCTTTCTTATGAGCCATTTTTTTAGAATTTAAATATTAGGCAATAATGGATTCAATCTTAATTTGAGTAAAAGACTGACGATGTCCGTTTTTCTTTTCCAGGCCTTTTCGTCTCTTCTTTTTGTAAACAATCACCTTGTCACCTTTTACATGATCCAAGACAGTTGCTTCCACTTTAGCTCCTTTAATACCGGGAGCCCCAATGGTGGTTGTTCCTTCATTTGACAACATAAGTACATCGTCAAAACTGACAGCAGCACCTTTCTCGGCATCGATATGATGAACATACACTTTTTGGCCTGCTGCGACCTTGAATTGTTGTCCCTGAATGTTAACTATGGCAATCATTTTTACAGATTTTTAAATCGGAGAGCAAATATAGCGCTTCTCAGCATTTCTTCATTGAAAAATTGTTAAAAATCAACAAATTAACCGAAAGGCTTGGTCCAATTAACGGTTATTAAATCAAGCGGGTTTAATAATAATTTATTTTTATATATGTAAGTTACTAAAATACAATTATTTATTCCAAAATATATTTAATACGGCTTAAAGTCAATTCGCGGATTCCTCCATTAAATTCCTACATATTGGATTCCCTTACTCCTTAACTTTTTAGATACGAAACCCTATAGAACAAACAAAACTTCGTCCATCTGAACTCCAAATCCCCCCACCCGGATAAATGACTGGCCTTTTGGTGAAATAGGAAGTGTTTAAGAAATTGTTTACACCGGCCCTTAAAATAAACCTTTTAGCAAACTTATAGGCGAGATTAAAATCCCAGATCGCGTAATCGGGAACAATTCCTTTGGCTCCATTTGAGGTGGGTTGGATCGTATTAAGTGGATCAGAAAAGCTTTCGTCGACATAACTGAACAAGAGGGTTGAGCTGAGAGTTTTGTAAGAGATATTCAATCCATTTCTGCTAATCCACCTTGGCACACTCTCCACTTCATTGCCACTGATGTTTGCATTAATTGTCCCTGCAGCCAACTGGGCATCTTCATAAGTCGCTTTCATTAGACTGGTAGAGGAAAACAAAGTGATTCTCCAAATGGGCATGTCCAGAACATTAAATTCAGCATATAATTCTAGACCATTTGTGAGGCTGTTGCCAATATTCGTTTTGTAAGTATAACTACCGGTACTGTCTTGTAAAACGAGATTACCCATGCGATGGTCATATCTCATTCGAAACAATGTCAACTCAATTTTAAGCTTGTCTTTAAAATAGGCTTTAACACCTATCTCTGCATTGTATCCAAAGGCATCTTCAAGATCTTTGTCAGCTCGTTCTAAAACAGATCCCGGAATAATATCTTTTAATAAAACAGGTCTGTACGCTTGGGAAATACCTCCGTAAATTCTTAAGTTCTCCCTAATCTGATATTGGCTACTGATACCAAACGCTGGGATTTGGTGAGCTATTCTGTTGGGTGTTTCTTTAGGATCGTAATAACTTAGGGTTCCGGTCATATCGGTTTGACCATATTCATATCGCAGACCGGGTGAAATGCTCCATCGGTCGTTTACATAAATTAAATTTTCAACTGAGAGTGCAATGCTCTGACTTTTATAATTCAAGTCCCTCCCAAATGCTCCAAGCACACTTAGGTCAAAATCTGAATACACAGTTCCCTTACCTTGTTGCCTTCTGCTTAAATCGTTATTGAAATATCTCAATCCCACTGCAAGCACATGCCTCAATTTTCTTGTTTTGTAATGATGCAAAATCCGAAGTTCTGAAGTGCGCGAATTAAATTGATCAATATCTACTACTCTGTTTTTGTATTGCTGAGTAATAGGATCAATTTGATCCGGTCGATCTGCAAATCCTTCAAATTGAACTGAATTCCTGGTGCCAAATACACCTGACAATACCCAGTTTAAGGTGGTGTTTGCATTAATCTGCCAATTTAAAGTCAGGGAAGGAACAGTGATGTCCGGATTAAAATAATTTCTTGAACGAGTGGATTGCCTTGGATCGATTAAAAACATACTGTCAGTAAGAGGACCCGGAATCTTGTACACATAACTGCTTCTTCCAACTTCAAAAGATAATTGTAGTTTATCATTAAATTGGTAACTGAGATTTAAAAATTGTGCATCCGAATTTGAATTTGAATTCTCACGGTACCCATTGGAAATGCGTTTTTGATAATACCCAAAATAACTAAATTTTCCAATTTTTCCACCAAGGGAGGCGTACGTGCTGTATAAACCATAGGAACCTATTGAGCTAATGGACTCAAAGCTGATTGCCTTGCTGGTATCTGCCTTCTTCACCACATAATTCATCATACCCCCAAACTCTGCCCCGTATTGTAGAGAAGAAGTTCCATGCACCAACTCAATCTGTTCAATTGCTTCCATAGGAGGGCTGTAATGGCTGGCGGGATAACCATACAAATCCGAATTAATCATGATTCCATTTTGTCTGATATTGTACTCCCAACTTCTGTGCGGATCTAGTCCCCTGGTTGAAATATTCACCTGATTTCCTGAACCATCCATATCGTAAATAAATGCACCCGGAATTTTTGCAAAAATTTGTCGCCCCGTTTTTTCAGCAAGATTTGCAGCCATATCCTTTACAAGGACAACTTCATTTTTTTTACCGGCAATAATATAGGTTTGATGAATGGATCCTAGTTGTTTGATGTCTGTTATTGGTCGGTATCCTTTAATCGTAATTTCATTCAAAACTTTGCCATTGATACTGTCTTGAATTTCTTCCTGACTAAATATAAGATTTGAAAAAAAGAGACCTAAAAATATTCCAATATACTTCAACATATTCGGGGTCATATACTCGGTTTTCGACTTTTGCAAAGATACTTCAAATGCCTTCCGGAGATTGAAATAAAAATTAAAAATCAATTAAAAAACCTCACAGAAATATTTCTGTGAGGTCTGAAATTATTATGAATGCTTAACAAAAAACGTATTACTCAACTCCATCTGTCTTGGCTACATTTACAGAATAGCTTCCAATATTTTTTCCCTGTACCACACCAATTTCAGAATCAAATCTGAAATGAATTCCACCGTACACACGGGATAAAGAGGCTTCTTTGGCGATTGCTTCAAATTCATTTCTGCTGTTGGGAAAGAAATGAGACAAAACTTCTGCCGCAGCACCTGAAAATACTGAGTGACCAGAACTGTAGGATGGGAAATTTGGGATGCCCAAAATCGTTTTGAATCCTGGTATTACTTGTGAAGGTCTGGGATAATGATAGTAATATTTTGTATCCCAGCAACTGATGCCTCCATCCATAATGGCCATGTTTAGATAGGCTAATATTCTTGCAGTTCTCAATGGATTATATTTTGATGAAACAATGTGCTCGCAAGCTATCCGGTTCCAATGTCCCGGTGGGGAATAGGTGCCAATCCCATCTGACCAGAAATTTGCAATTTGTCTTTGTTCAGTTGTAAGGTTTTTTGCAAAAGATTTCAACTCTTCAGCAGCTGTATTGAATTCAGCACTACCAATTGCAGGTGGAGGGAGTGGTCTTACGGCTTCAACGTTCGGTATGCACCAGGGTTTTACGGATCCGAATAATGGCGTGATCCCTACTGGTCTCACCGGATCTTCCAAATTATCCCACGCCCATCCAAATCTGGCTTTGGCAGCTAATTTAATTGAGTCTGATATGGGTCTTGGAGTTTGTGCATTTTTCATACCATCAGTCGATGCTCTTTTTGTAAAAACAGCTGCGACTATCTTGGCCAAAGAATCTCCGGCTGTGATTTCACTTTTAACATTCATACCTGCCCAACTCAAAACATTCTTATGCTCTGAGGCCTTGAGAGCAATGTAGTCTTTTTCCAAGGGAAACATCGCAGTGAGGATAGCCTGAGATACAGAAGCTATTACTGCACCTTCTGAAGGATATCCGGGAAGATTGTTTTCCGGCAAATGTGTAACAATGCTTGAATCATTTACATAAGCAGGGGTCCTGTTATACTTTTGTTGCAGTTGCCAGGTGGCAATCATTGCATCATACTGGGCTGCAGTCAAATATGCCAACATTCTGCAGGCATATGGCGGATGCGAAAACGGGAAATAGGGATAAGTGGAAGGTGAAGCTGCATTTGGAACTCCATAACTGCCATCCTGATTGGGAGCAGGTGGTAAATTATACTTAGACACCAGATCCCTCGCGATTTCATTCCATCGGATAAGACCGTTATTTCCCCAGTATTTTATCGCATTGAGTTGTTCAGTACTCGGTTTTGCAGAGGCGGTTTTTAAATCTGACAACTCTTTTAGATAAGCCGCAGAGTTGGTTTCATCTGGTAATTTTACATCATATTGATTGACATCACCGATCAGAATCGTTTTCCAGGTTCCTCCTTGTGCATCAAGTCCGGAAAAATGGTAAGTGTCAAACGAATAACCGGTATCAATGTCCTCCTGACAGGAAAGAGCCAGCACACATATTGCCGTAAAAGCTATTATTGATTTAAAATATTTTTTCATGAGTTTACTTTTTATTGAATGGAGTTATTTGATTGTTTGTTCCATAGGCCAAACTGATAAGCGACCCCTCCACTGTAAATGGTGGATTGCCCTACATTACGACCATCCAAAACATAGTTTCCTGATCCGATAATACTTAATCCTTTTACGAATGTTGGGTAATACTGAAAGCCAAAACCTATTCTGCTATTGTTCATTTTATTCGAAGGAAATGGCATATCCTGTCTTCTGATGTCATGTCCGGACAAACTGGTCATACCATCATAATTGACTTCAAGTCTAAGCCCTTTGTCAAACAACCACATTCCAATTAAGGCATTAAAAGTGGTGGCATTTGGCATGTCCGCTTTATTGGAATAATATCCTTTATCTGTGTAATAATAATCCCTGTCCAAAGTGATTTCACTTCTTAAGTGGTAACCATACATGCCTCTAATGAAAAGTCCAAAATCAAATTCATATTGTAACATTCCTCTTAAGGAGGCTTCTGTCGCACCCAACCCAATACTAAAAGGCAAATAGTCCGGATTATAATCGGTGACCGGAGTAGTCAATCCTAATGTGGTGTGTAAAAGAACCGATCCGGGGCCTATTTTTTGTCTGATAAGTTCTGCCTTTAGCCACATTCCAAGATCTTGAATTCCCTGATCACCACTAAATTGACCGGCTGTTGGCTTGGTTTTTACCCAGGGAAGGGCAGCCATAAAATTGATCTTGTCTGTAATTCCCAAAGAAAACATGGGCATTACGCTTTGTCGATTGAGGGTACCAATATTACCATTCGTTCTCTTGAGTGTTCCTTCCCAGTATTCGTTCCAGCTGTCGTGTGAATAAATTGCAGCCACACAAATCTGACCCTTGGGCATCATCAGATTGTCAATAGGCGTTTGTGCATTTAATTGCACAATAATTGTACAGGTAAGTAAAAAAAGTAGACTTCGTTTCATTTGAGTATAATTGAAAGTTCGTGAGTATTTGAATACTTGTCTACTTGGTCAGTGCTTCTATAAATAAGAAAGGGCTGATGTTTCAGCCCTTTTATATTAAAACTTTAAAACTCAATCTTGATGAAATCTCTCTTTCTTTCCAAACTATGAGTCAAATGTAGGATGACTTACAAATTGATTTCAAACTAATTGACGAAACCTATTTAGAATTATGTGAAAAGTATATTTTAAATGACAAAATGAACTTAAGTTGATTTATGTTTTATCTTTTGTTAGATGATTTTAAAGTGGGGACCTACACTTTGCCTACATAGTTGCAAAAAAAATCCCCCAACAAATTGCTGGAGGATTTCTCAATATTAGAATTGTCTCTTAACCATTCATTTCTATCACTGGACTGGTTTCCTTATCAGAACACAATACAACCATTAAATTCCCAACTAGCCTGGATTTTTCCTGATCACTGAATTCTGCAATCTTTCTTTCCTGAAGTTGATGCAATGCATTCTCCACCATCCCAACAGCGCCCTCTACAATTTTGAATCGGGCTGCCACAATTGCCTCTGCCTGCTGCCTTTTGAGCATGGCCGCCGCAATCTCAGGGGCGTAGGCAAGGTATCCGATTCTTGCTTCCATAACCTCAATTCCGGCAATCTCAAGCCTTTCCTGCAGTTCTCTTTCCAAAGAATCATTCACCTCAACACTGCTGGATCGAAGCGTAATTTCATCATGATTTTCAACATGATCGTAAGCATAATGACCCGCAAGTTTGCGTACCGCAGAATCTGTCTGGACTTTAACAAAATTATACAAGTCTTCAACTTCAAAGGCTGCTTTAAATGTTTCTCTTACACGCCATACCAGAATTACACTGATTTGGATTGGGTTACCTCTCTTGTCGTTTACTTTCAGTCGTTCACTGTCGAAGTTATTTGCTCTAAGAGAAATTCCCTTCTTGGTGTAAAATGGATTTGCCCAGTAAAATCCTGCATCCTTAAGGGAACCAACATACTTACCAAAAAGAGTTAAGACTTTAGAGAAATTTGGATTGATAATAATAAACCCGGACAACAAAAGTGTCCACAACAAACCTCCTCCAATCCACCAAATTGGTTCTTGGTATAAATAAGCGGTTACTGGTAACAATAGGACGAGCACTAAAACAGGCCATCCTGAAATCGGGGTAAAAATTTTTTCATTCATTTTTCTTCGTTTGCCTGAATTAACAAACAGAATGAATGTTCAGTTCTCGGAAGTAAATACTTATCGAAATGTCAAGAAAAAGAAACGACGTATGTAGAAGAAAATCCGACTAGAATCTGACCGGCTTTTTCTTTTGCTGGGTTTTTAACTCAATTTGTTCTGGTTCCTTATATTCGATTCCTTGCATATGACTTAATTCTGCTTCAGCTGCCAGGCATGGCAACAAAGTCCAGTATCCGGATGACATGATGACTCGGAATATTTCTGCGGCCTTTTCTTTGTTATTGGCTAAAAGGTTTTTATAAGCCAAGGCATATGCTTTTATGGCCCAGGTCTCCGCATCTACAATGTTGGTAGGAATCTGAGTAAGATCCACCAACTCTTTTTCAGAGAGTTCACCCTTGTAAAACAGCATAGCATCATGATAGGGTTTTGAAGAAGGCAGAATATGCATATCCTTGGATATGGCATTCAATATATTCTTTACATCTTCAGTTCTTCCTGATCTGTTGTAGCACTGAAATTGCCAGTAATAACTTCTTACCCATAAATCGGTATTGGTGGAAAAATCACCACAGACCTCAAACATCTTATCAGCGCTGGAAAAATCATTGTTGCATTGAAAGGCTAGACCCATCAAAAGGTAGTTTTTGAATTGCAAAGTCATATCGGCAATTGAATCTGAACCCCACATTCCAGTAAGACCTTTTGGATTGCTGATTTTCTCCATTTTTTGACCGGATTTCCAGAAATTATCAATAGCAGCGGTTAGCTGACGACCCAGTAACATGGCTTCCCCTCTGTATAAATATAGATCGGCCACCTCAGGAAATTTTTCAATACCCTTGGAATATAATTCAATGCCATTTTCCACCTGTCCATTAGCAACAAATGCACGACCATATTGGATATACCCTTTTGGGTCATCCAGTTTGCCGAGATAAACATTCCTGGATTGTTCGATAAAAGCTTCTCGCGTTTGCTTTATTGAATCTGAATCATTCCACTCCTGAAGCTTATTTCCTAATAAATTAACTGCAAATGCAACCCCGGCCTTTGGATCTTTACTCGGATCCACGATTGATCCATTTCCCGATTTTGGATCATTCTTACATTGTGAAAAAAGGAGAAGTGTAGAGAAAATGAGACAAATTTTTGATTTCATGGTTCGTAAGAATTATATTATTCCTAATTTTAAGACAAAGTTCTAAATTTCTAATGACTGCAGAAGAAACAAGGATCAATTAACAAAATCTTTAATATCAAACAGTTAGTGGATTTTAATTGAGGACAATTTAAGGTCAACGTTTATCTAATTAAATCATCACATAAATGAATTTTATCATTAAGAAGTTTTTGAGAGTTTATACTGGCTATTTGCTTTTAATTCCAGGCTTTTTTATTGCATGTCAGACGGATCATGCATCTTTCCAGCTATCTTCTGAAAGACTCAGTTTACCCATCGTATTTGTCCATGGCACCTTAGCTTCCGGAGACACATACGCTACCCAGTTTCAAAGATTTTCAAGCAACAATTATGAAGAAGGTCTCATGTTCACGTATGATTGGAATACCTTAAATATGGCAAATTCAGTTGGATTGCTCGATAATTTTGTTAATTCGGTCCTGCTTAAAACCGGGAAATCAAAAGTAATTCTGGTGGGTCATTCTGCGGGAGGAACCCTGATTTACAATTATTGTAATGATGCCTTAAGAGCAGATAAAGTTGATAAATATATTCAACTTGGTAGTAACAAGCAATCTAAACCGGCGGGGAATAATGGACAGATTCCGACGCTTAACATTTGGTCTACGGATGACCAGGTCGTGTCAGGAGATTCAATTTTAGGAGCAGTAAATGTGAAATTGAATGCCTTGGATCACTATCAGATAGCAACACATTCCTTGGTTTTTATTGAAATGTATAAATTTATTACAGGTGACCTACCCCAATCAAACGAAATTATTCCTCTGAATAATTGCACCTTGGGAGGTAGGGTAGTAAGCCTTGGTGAAAATTCGCTGGTTTCTGGTGCAACGGTTCAAATTTATGAAGTAGATCCAACAACGGGATATAGAATAAATAGTGTTCCGGATACAACTTTAGTCCCTGATGCAAATGGATGGTGGGGACCTGTGGATGCAAAAAAATCTGCTTATTATGAGTTTGAGCTAAGAAAAAGTGGAGACCCAAACTTTAGAGTAGTTCATTATTATCGGGAACCAGTATTGAGAAATAATCCCTGGATTTATTTAAGAGCATTTCCACCGGCCGGATCAACCATAGGGTTCTTATTAAACAATTTACCAAAAGATGATATGCAATCAGTGGTTGCGGTATTTTCTTCTAACCAGGCAATAATTAATGGCAGGGATCTACTCAAGATTGATGGTTATACCCTCTCCATTCCATCCTTAACAGCAGCCAACCAAACCACCATAGCACTTTTTTTATACGATGAAGGGGATTGTAAAACTTCACTTGACAGCAAACTGATTTTTTCCTTTCTACCTTTTTTGAAAGGAGCGGATGTGTTCTTTCAAACCAACACCAAGGCCACTATTTCGCTTGAATTTAATGGTCGAAACTTGAATGTTCCCAATTGGAAGTCGGGCAGTGAGGGGGTGATCATTCCGGTATTTGATTAAATTCATTCAATTGTATTTTGAATATATGGATTTATTCATTGATTGATTTTTCTAATTTTATGGCATCATAAATTTTATACTCTGGAAACTTGTAATCAAATAAATTTAATCTGCCTTAGAAAAATATTTTTTTTGGCTTTGCTATTTATTTATTTATTTTTTGGTTGTACTAAAAGTGAGAATATTATTTTGTCTCCTTGCGAGGAAGTAATAAAATTGGAAGATATCAAACCCTATGGCCAATCATTTTCATGGCTACCCAGTGAAAAAGATTCTCAAGTTATATTCAAAAATGAGTCCGGCAAAGAATTAGTTTTTTCATACAATGGGCCCGGCCAGCAAACTTTGAAGTCTAATCATGAATCAAAGGTAGTTTGCAAGGAAGACTCCTCCTTGAATCAAATAGTAACTTATCAAATTCTGAGAAATTCTCTTCGTTTGTCAAATTTTTCAAATGCCGAGTTTCCGGTTTTAGCATTTATTTATGAACTTACAGTCTTGTATGATGAATTTCATCCATTGAAAAATAACAGATTGGATGTCTTTAGAATTTATTCAGTTTTAAAAGATCAAGTTGGAGTTGAACAAAGAGATTTGTTGTTGGAAATTCCTCTCTACAACAGGAATTATGATTATTATCAAGACCAATCTAAACAATTGCCAATTGTTAATTTTGGATTAAGAAGTTACTCCGATGTTTATACCAAATCCGGGGTTCAAGACCCTGGAGTTTTTTTCAACAAACAATTAGGGGTGGTTGCATTCAAAACATCTGATGGAGATTTATGGGTACGCTGGTAAGTTTTTTTATCTGAATTTTTAGGATGAAAGACACTTCCCTAATCAAATCTAGGCCTGATATAGCCAGCTTATTGGCTATTGCCTATATTTTTTCATTGTCCTTGATAAACGAGCCTGTTTATGGAAAAGTGAGTTTGAGTGAAGTGATTTTTCCTTTCCTTATGGTGACAATATTTTACCATCATAAAGTAAGGATTAGTCTAAAATCTTTCCTTAATCCATCCGATTTTTTTATTTTTTTATTAGTTGTGATTTTGGTTATTTATACAACCATATATACTAATAGCCATACTGTTTTTAATTTAGTCACGATAGGGTATTTGCTTTTGGTGGGATTGATATTTCGCATGTTCTCCATTGCAGATTCGAAAGGTTTTGTAAAAGTATTGATTTTAGGATTTTCTCTTTGTGGAATGTCGTTGGTTTTAACCGGATCTGTCGGATGGATTTGGGCTTTAATTTGTAAGCAACACAATATATGGGCCTGGTATTACTTGGATTTTCCTTATTTGGGTGACATTCCTAGAGCAAGAGGGTGGGCAGGCACTCCTGAAATGATGGCCTCATTGTTAAGTGTTAGTTTGTTGCTTAAATATCTTCTTCCAAAAACCATGGAGTTAAAATCTCAATTATTAAAGGGGGTGATGTGCATTGAGTTTGTTGGTTTATTCCTGTGTTTTTCAAAAACGCTGATATTGTTGGTAGGGATTTTTATTTTTATGAGTGCCTTTCAATTTTACGGTACAAGAAAAGTGCTTGTTTTTATTTTCGGTCTACTTTTTTGTCTACTTTATCTTGTTGGCACAAATTTTATTTGGATCAATTCACACAATTCATCCATTCCGAATTCATCAAAAATTGCTATTACCAAAATAAGAACTATAGGCAAGGATAATTATATTTTTTCTACACCCTATTATGAACTGAAGCGTGCGGCAATTTTGGCAGGAAAAGAAAAGGGATTTTTTTTTATCAAAGGAGCCACTTTTAATTCCTGGTTGGATCACCTTAAAATTGAGAAAAAATTTCCTGAACACCTGGAGTCATATGACCCTCATTGCACTTATTTGGGTGCATTTGCTGAGCTTGGTTGGCTTGGTTTATTAATTGTATTTGGTTTGTTGGCAAGCCCAATACTTACTTGCATTTTTCAACAAAAGGGAATTTCTTTGGCAGAACACCGCCTGATACTTGGTTTTAGTTTGTTTTTTTTCTTATTGGCAATTAACACTGATCTCCTGCATTTTAGACATTGGTGGATTATCTCAATAGGTTCTATTCGATTTTTAACCACAAAACCTTTACGAGTATAATTTATTGACATCTTTTCGGAATTTTCAAACCAAGCATGATTTTAAAAAGTAGAGTGGAGTAGAGGTAAGTACTCGCTTCTCAAAACAAATTCAATTTATCAAATGCAATTTATATAAGTAAAAATTCATTTCGACAGGAGAATCTGTTTGATTGGTATTCTTATTTTTTAATAAAAATTGGGGATATTTTATTAACTCCAGGATGCAAGAATAGCACCCATAACAACAGAAATGCAAACGAAATAGCCGGCATCAATTAGAAATAATTGAATTGATCTTCTTGAAAACAAATAGCTTACACCTAATGAGGTGCATATAAATCCCACAGAGATTAAAAACCCATGTTTGATCCCATCAGCCATCCCATTTTTATCTGTCGTGATCAGATTCAAATTCAATATAATGCAGAAGAATAAAATCAGAAATAATGCAGTGCCATAAAGTTGAGCCATATTTCCATTTCTCAACTGGTCATCTGTTAATTTATTTTCCCTTTGCCATTTTGGGCCAAACAAGAATGGACCATACCAAAAATAGCCAATCACGAATGCAAGCAAACTCGAAATGATTACCGCTAGCCAATTTATGTGAGACATAATTTTGTATATTAGTAATTTTAAATAAAATTTTTAAAGTTGAAAAGGTTTTAAAATACGGTAGTTCCAATTTTTTCACCTCTCACGATTCTAATAAGATGGTCATTTTGATTGATGTCAAAAACCACAATGGGGATTTTGTTTTCCTTGCAAATTGTAAATGCTGTCATATCCATGACTTTAAGATTTAAACGAATTACATCATCAAAACTAAGGTGTTCAAACTTTTTAGCATCCGAATTTTTTTCCGGGTCTTTGTCATAAATCCCATCTACACGAGTCCCCTTAAGAATTACGTCCGCATTTATTTCACTTGCCCTGAGAGCGGCTGCAGAATCAGTGGTAAAATATGGATTGCCGGTGCCTGCAGAAAAAATAAGCGTTCTTCCTTTTTCCAGATGCCTGGTTGCCCTCCTTCTGATGTAAGGTTCTGCAATTTGTCTCATTTCAATAGCTGAGATCATTCGGGTAAAAACTCCCAACGTTTCGAGGGCACTTTGAAGAGCCATGCCATTGATACAAGTTGCCAACATTCCCATATAATCACCTTGAACCCGCTCGATTCCTGAATCTGATCCTAGCCCTCTGAAAATATTCCCTCCACCTATAACCACCGCAACCTCGACCCCTTCTGTTACAAGACTCTTAATCTGTTCAGCATAATAGCGAAGCATTGCAGGGTCAATCCCAAACTGCTGTTCACCCATTAGAGATTCTCCACTGAGCTTAAGAAGAATTCGTTTGAATTTTATCATGATTACAGACCTTAAAATTATTATTTATCTCGATATTTAGTGACAAAAAAAAAGCGAATGATTTTTCATTCGCTTTTTTTTTTGTTACCCGAGCATTACATGTTTGAAACCTATAATACTAAGATCTTTATCTATTGATTTGAGATAACTTGCAATTGTATGACTACCGTCTTTTACAAATTGTTGATTCAATAAGGTGTTTTCTTTGTAGAATTTTTCCAACTTCCCCATTGCAATTTTTTCCAGCATAGCTTCAGGTTTTCCTTCTGCTCTGGCTTGTTCCTTTCCAATTTCTATTTCCTTTGCGATAATAGAAGAATCTACATCCCCTTTATCTAAAGCTACCGGCTTCATGGCAGCAACTTGCATAGCGGCATCTTTGCCGGCATCACTAAATTGACTCCCAGCCTTGTTAAGACCTATTAATACTCCTGCCTTATTACCCATGTGAATGTAAAACTCCACCTGAGGAGCTTCCAATTTCTCAAAATGGGTGACTTCTATTTTTTCACCAATTGCGGCTACCAGATCAGTGGTCTTTTCCCCAATTGTAGTGGATCCTTCAAATGGAAGGTTTAGGAGCTCTTCTAAGGTGTTTGGGTAGTTCTTTAAAGCGATTTCAGCAATCTTTTTAGTATTGTTGATGAAATCCTCATTTTTAGAAACGAAATCTGTTTCAGAACTTAACTTAACTATAATTCCTCTAGTCTTTTCAGGGTTGACTGCTGCAATCACCACTCCTTCTTTAGCATCTCGGTCTGCTCTTTTAACAGAAAGTTTCTGCCCTTTTTTGCGCAGCACCTCAATTGCTTTTTCAAAATCTCCTTCTGCTTCCGTTAATGCTGCCTTGCAATCCATCATTCCGGCTCCTGTTGCATCCCGGAGATTCTTCACATCTGTTGCTGATAATGTAAAACTCATCTTTATTAGTATCTTTAATTCAATTATTTATTAAATCGGAAAGCTGTTAATTCTCAGCATTGCCTTCATTTCCGCGTTCAGCTAAACCTTCTTTAATGGCTTCAGCAAGATAGCTGGTAATAAGAGCAATTGATTTTGAACTGTCATCATTAGAAGGAATCGGAAAATCAACTTGATTCGGATCCGAATTGGTGTCCACCATCGCAAACGTTCTTACACCCAGTTTTTCAGCTTCTTGGATAGCCAAATGTTCATGATGGATGTCTACAACTAAAATGGCTGAAGGCAATCTGTTCAAATTTGAAATACCACCAAGAACCCTGTCCATTTTATTTCTCTCTCGGCTGAGTGTCAATCTTTCTTTTTTGGTAATATTGGTGACAGTAGAATCTGTTAACATTCGCTCAATGTTGTTCATCTTTTTTACAGAACGACGAATGGTAGTGAAGTTTGTCATCATGCCCCCCAACCACCTATCGGTTACGTAAGGCATATTTACACTCTTTGCTGCATTGGTAACAATTTCTCTTGCTTGCTTTTTTGTGGCCACAAACATGATTTTCTTACCCGACTTGGCAATTTGTTTCAAAGCTTGTGCAGCTTTTTCCATGCAATCAGAGGTGCGGTTAAGGTCAATTAAATGAACCCCTTTATGTTCCTTAAAGATATAAGGCCTCATTTTCGGGTTCCATTTTTTCTTTAGATGTCCGAAGTGAACACCGGCATCTAACATTTGTTGATATGTAGGTTTTTCCATGATTCCAGCTTGAATAAATTGAATAAATTAACGCTTGCTAAACTGTGAAGAACGTCTTGCCTTTCTTTTTCCAAATTTCTTACGTTCGACTTCTCTTGAGTCTCTTGTAAGAAATCTTTTCTCCTTGAGTGGTTGCCTGAAATCAGCATCCACTTTACAAAGAGCTCTGGAGATAGCCATCCTGATTGCTTCGGCCTGACCTTTTAGTCCACCACCGTCTACGGTAATTTTAACGGTATACCCGGCGCCACCTTCAACACTTTGCATCGGATCCAATACTTTTTGAGCTATGTCTTTAATGGGGAAGTATTGATCAAGACTTCGTCCGTTAATAGTGACAGAAGGGTCAGTACCCTCGTTTTTAGAAAGGTAAGCCCTGGCAACAGCTGCCTTACGTCTTCCTACTGCGTTGATAATTTCCATATTTGATTAAAATGTAATGACTTCAGGCTTCTGAGCTTGATGATAATGCTCCGGACCTGCGTAAACAAATAATTTTTTGTACATGGCATCACCTAATTTGTTTTTAGGTAACATTTTTCGCACCGCTGTCTCCACCACTCTTGTGGGGATCCTGTTCAGCAATTCCCTTGGGGTAGCAGACTTCTGACCTCCCGGATAACCACTATAGGTTAGGTAATTCTTGTCATCCATTTTCTTTCCGGTAAATCTTACTTTCTCCGCATTGATCACAATCACGTAATCTCCACAATCTATATGTGGTGTATAATCCACACGGTGTTTGCCTTTTAATATATGGGCTATTCGAGACGACATACGTCCGACAACCAGGTTCTCGGCATCAACCACAAACCATCGGTGTTTTACATCCTCTGGTCTGGCGTGACTTGTCCTGTAACTTAAAGTATTCACTTTTATATTTTTTAATGATTCAAATGCTTATTCTAAAAGCGGGGCAAAGGTAAGCTTAATCATCCTCAATTTTCAAATGTTTTTGAAAATATTTTTTCTAAAGCCTTGAGATAGAGTCCTTTTTTGGATCATTTTATTAATTAATCTCCCCAAAATCAAGTTTTTAGGTGAAATGCCTGATCGGTTTTAAAACAATAGAATTATCGGGTCATTTTTACTCATCAAGACTCCCCATATGTTTGATGTTAAATGAATATAAATATATTTAATGTATAAAAATATACAAAACAGATGCTTATATTATTTTTCGGAATTTCCAAGGTGTAGAATCACTTTTTATTAATCCTACTACTGGTGACTTAATGGAACTTCACAATTGTTTGTAATAAAATGAAGTCCCTGGGAGCGGATGGGTGTGGGTTGTGCTAAACCACTGAATCAAACCTAGAAAAGCTTAGAATTTTTTAAAAGTATGATTCAGAATAGGTTCCGCGGTATCACAAATGGAAAATGATTAAAACTGTCTTAATAACCGGAGGAGTAATTTCGGATCCAAGTTTCAGCTTATAAAGATTTCTGGTAGAATTGTTCAATTAAGATTAATAACAATACAAAGTTTAATAATGTGGCATTCTATTCAAAAATACACTCCAGCTTCTTATAGTTTTTTATAGAAATCCCTTTGGCATCGATTTCAATTAGTTTCTCTTCTTTAAATTCACTCAAAGTTCTGATCAGCGTCTCTTTAGCCATACCACAAAAGGCGGCAAGATCCTCACGACTCAATTGAATCATTTGATGATTAAATGATTTTTCCAAAATGATGAGGTGATAGGCAATTTTTTCCCGCACATTTCCAAAAGAATTCACAGAAAGTCTTTTAGCCATCTCATAATATTGACGAGAAGTAAACGAAAGCAAACTTGGTAAAAGATTTTCTTTAATGATAATTTCCTCTAATTTTTGTTTTGGTAACATCTTGACTAAGGATGGTTCAATCGTTTCACATTGAGAATGATACTTCGGTTGAAAAAGATAGTGGGCATCAACAAAATTATGGTTGTTTAAAAAGTTTAAAATGATGGTTTTAAAACCAACAGTATCCATACTTTCCTTGATCATTCCGTCCTCTAACCAATGAATAGAATGAACGCTCTCTTCATAGGTCCAAAGTTTGCTTTTCTTTCCATATTCCTTGGATGGAACGGATTGAATGAGCTCCTGCACAATTTCTAACTTCTTAAATTCGTCAAAACGAATTAAGGAAGAGAGTCTTTTGTTTTGTATCGTAGCTCCCAGCCTTGAATATTTCAATAACTTGCTTTCAATAACCTGAAGAAGGTCCGAATCTTCAAATGGTTTCATCAAATAATCCTCGGCTCCAAGATTCATACCCTTTCTGAAATCTTCTTTCTCCGCTTTTGCTGTCAGAAAAATCAAGGGAATGTTCCTGAGCACTTCATCCTGGCTTTTAATCTTAAGCACCCCAAATCCGTCTAAATTTGGCATCATGATGTCACACAGTATAAGATCTGGGTTAAACTGCCTTGCCTTTTGGATGCCATCCAGTCCATCTACTGCAAGCACGGTATCATACCCGGCAAGGTTAAGTATTTCACCTATATTCTCACGCATTTCTGCGTTGTCTTCAATAATGAGTATATTATATTTCTTTAACATATCGGGGAATTAAAATTGAAACTTTTGTTCCTTTTGGTTGGACGCTCGAAAAACTAATGCTTCCATTAATTGAATCAAGATACTTCTTAACAATATTAAGCCCTAATCCGGTTCCTTGTATATTTAACACATTGGTTCCCCTAAAGAAAATATCAAAGATAAATTTTTTCTCTTCATCAGGAATTCCAATACCTTCATCATTTACCGTAATGGCTACTGAATCTAAATGTGACTGCAGTGATATTTCTACAAGGCTTCCCTCTCCGGAATACTTTATTGCATTTGATATAACATTGTTGAGAATATGTTTAAGGCATGATTTGTCCGAATATACAAGATCATCAAATCCTGGTTTATACACCAAAGTCAACCGTTGATCCTTTTTCTTAATTGCTGAAAAATCTTCAATTAACTCTGTTATGAGTTCAATCAAATTGATGTCCTGAGGTTTTAATTCAAATTTTCCTTCCTCAATTCGGGTAAGCGTAAGAAATTCATTTAAGATTCCACTTAAATAATGGATATTCTTTTTTATTTTTTCAATATGTGAATTTCTTTTTTCAAGTAATTCATTTGTATCGTATTTGCTAATCAGCGAAATCGAACTCAGAATATTAGCAAGGGGTGTTCTAAATTCATGGGAAGCAATTGAAACAAACCTGGATTTCAAAATTCCGAGATCCCTTTCTTTTTCAAGGGAATCCAATAATTCTTGTTCCCTTAACTTAAGTCTGCGCTCAACACTTTTTCTGAATTCAATTTCCTCTTCTAGATTTCTATTTGTCGCACTCAGTTGATTTATGGTCTCTTGTAACTGACCGGTTCTGGATTGGACCTGATCTTCCAGTGAACGGGTGAGGTTTTGGAGTTTTTTTTCACTCTCCTTTTGTGCACTCAGGTCATGAACTATTCCGGTGAAAAAAATGATTCCATCTACTTCAATTTGGCTTATGGCAAGCCGCATAGGAAAAAGTGTCCCATCTTTTTTCAACCCTGTGACTTCTCTTCCAATTCCAATTATTTTTTTTATACCTGTTTGTAAATAGTTTTGAATATATCCATCATGCTTTGAATGATCAGGTTCGGGAATCAACTTATTTACATTATTGCCTATAAGTTCTTCCTGAGCGTAACCGAATAGGTTAGATGCGCTTTCATTTAATTTAAGCATCCGCCCCCTGTGATCAATAACAATGATACCATCAATAGCTGTATTGAAGACTGAAACGAGGAAGTTGCTGTCATTAAAATATTGATGTATGTCAGGATTCATGGGGTAGATTGAGTAGAATCATCCAATTAATTGACAAATATCAAGATATATCGGAAAAAACCCATTTACTTTGCACAAAAAAATATGATAAACTTAAAAGAACCGGTAAGTAAAATAATGACCAAAGACGTAATCATTGTCACCCCGGAAGACAATTTGTTGAAAGTTAAGAAGATTTTTGACGAACACTCATTTCACCACATTCCGGTGGTTAACTTCAGGGACATCGTTGGTTTGGTCAGTAAGTCAGATTTTCTGCTTTATGTAAACTCCGAGGGATTTTCAAGGGATCTTGAGGTGTCTGAAGATCAGAAACTACAATTTACCAAGGTTAAACAAATTATGGTAACAAAATTGGGAAAATTGGAAAGTGATGACAGGATTGAAGTGGCAATAGATGTTTTTTTGACCAATTTTTTGCATTGTTTACCAGTAGTGGAGGGATCTGAATTAAAGGGTCTCATTACTCCATTCGATATTCTTAGATATGTAGTTGCTGAGAACAGCAAATAGTGTTAAAATATTAGAGTTTTTTATAAAACTAATCTTGTATATTCGCAAGGCTACTTTTTGTGGTCTATTAATATTAATTTATGTATAAAGTAATACTTTGCCCTTATGACCAGTCTGAGAATGCAGGGCGGGCTTTAGAGCATGCCGCCGCACTAGCTGATTACCACAAGGCAAAACTGATTGTCTTGAGTGTTTTTGATGATCCGTTCAAGTTTGAAGGGGGGTCATATCTGCTGAATAATAATGTCCTGGCCATTGACCTAATGTCTAAAATGAAGATTGAATTGGAGACTGAAATGGTTAAGATAGTTTCAGATTTGAAAAGGCTCCACACACAATTGGACGCTGAACTTTTAAACCTTGATGCCAATGATATAGGGGAGAGTATTTTGGATACTGCTAAAACAAGAAATGTAGATCTAATTGTGATGGGTTCTCATGGTCGCAAGGGTATAAAAAGATTAGTTATGGGCAGTGTGGCAGAATATGTATTTAGGAACTCCTCCTGTCCTGTGACCATCGTGAAATAAATCTCCTTGTATTGGAATCGTTGAAAGTTTGAGTGTTCTTATTCCTCACTTGATTCTTATTCCTTACTTGAAGAGCAGATGTCCCAAGCAATATACTCCTGCCAACAATAGTTTAATTTTTTTTTCAAGTAATTCTAATCTATAAGCCTGATGTCTATATTTAATGTTTCATCAGGTTGTAGTTAAATGGAATAGGACTCTTCGTGCCCTTGGATGTCCTTAATGAAAGACTCAGCTTCATGGTTTTGTTTTTCAAGAGTCCAGTCATCGGTAACAGTAGTTTCAATCCATACATTTCCGGATTTTCTAAACACCTGAACGTGAAGTCCAAAAATCTCTCTAAATTTATTCTCAACAGTGGATACCTTAGTGCTGGGAAATATTTCAATTTCACCCTCTCCATGAACAGATCTGCAATTTTTAATAAGGGTATTAGAGTCAACCATATTTTCCCTGCTTGAACCTCTGAATTTCTCATGAGGCTTTGTGAAAAATTCAATTTTCAAGTAAGGATATCGTTCAGAGAAATTCGTTTGAATTTCTTTTATAGTTTGGTTGTCACCTACATTTATTTTCATGATTAAATCAATTAACATTCAAGATTTGAAAGAATTGGTATATCTCCGTGAAATGCCATCTCCTTGGCATGTTTTTCTTTAAATAATGAGGTCCAGAAATTATGCTTACGGCTAATAAGATAAATTATATCGCATGGGTGTTCCTTCAAAAACAATTTGACACCTTCGACAAAGTCTCGATTTTGCACTACATGGTAGGAGGTTTTTTCATAGGATTCCAAAGCGGGCTGGAGACTTTCTTTATGCAGCGAACTTGCCATTTCAGGAAATTGCTCAATCTCTTCAAAAACGGTTACAACCGAAATATTGGAATCAAAGACTTTCGCCATCCAAAGTAAAGGCTTCAACACGGCCTTATTGGTAAATCCTTTGTTATCATAAGCAAACAATATACTTTTTGGTACTTTAAATTGAGCACTTGCCGGCACCACCAATGTTGGAATGGTACTTTCAGACAGGACTCTGGTGGCCGTGCTGCCAATCAGTTTCTCCGTCAAAAACCCCTTTCCCTGAATACCCATAATGATCAACTCAATTTTTAGACTCTCCGCAATATCCAGAATCTCAGATTCCACATCACCATACCTCACCTCAAAACTGGTTTTAACTTCATTTGAAGGATACTGTGACAATGCCTCCATGATAAATTCCTCAAGTTTTTTTTCGTAGGAATTCTTCATGGATTCCAACTCCTCATTACTTGGAACAAACACAAATGCATCCGATGATGCTACAGGTACTTGAAAGACATAAAGTACATGGACCGAATAACCCAACACTTGCGCAGTTGCAATTCCATAATTCAGTGAATTTTTGGAACTTTCAGAAAAATCAACCGGACAAAGAAGCATACCCATGAGATATATAGATTTAAGCTGCAAGTTAGCAGTATGGAACCTATCATGCTTTGATATCAGTCAGTCATTGACATGATATTCATCATAAAGTTAGTGGATGGTGCTTATTTATTACGCTCTTTAATCAGGCACTGGAAATGTTTGCATTACAATTAAATATTAATTATTTATATAATATTTTATTTTAAATAAATTTAACCATGAAGGATGAAATAAAAATTTGATTCAAATGTTTCATCTTTGTAGTCACAGATGTATCAGATCATAACAGGAACAATAATTGTTAGCATCCTTCATGCTTTGATCCCAAGTCATTGGATTCCTTTACTTTCAGTTTCGAAAACCTCCAATTGGACCAAATATGAAACTTTAAAAGTTACATTCCTTGTTGGTCTTTGTCATGTGTTGAGTTCAATTTTACTGGGGATATTAATTGGCTTTATCGGGTTTAAACTGAATTTGGAATTTCAGGCAATATTTAAACTGGCTGGCCCAATACTACTAATTATTATGGGCGTTTATTTTGTTTATCGACATCACACTCATCATCATTTTCAGTTGGATAATGAGTTGATGGAACCACCGATCCGCAAAAAACAACTGATATTGTCCCTTATGATGTTCATGTTGTTGTCGCCTTGCATAGAGATAGAAGCATTCTTTTTTGCAGCAGGATCTTATGGCTTGTATCCTTTGTTGATGGTGGCAATTATTTACGCTTTATTTACCCTTGCAGGGATGTTATTGTGGGTGGATATTTCCTGGAGAGGAATGCAAAAATTAAATTTTCATAAAGTGGAGCACAGTGCAGGACTTATCACAGGAATTGTAATAATTTTTACAGGAATAGTAAGTTTATTTCTTAACTGATGGGTTAAACCATCAGCTTATCCTGGTGCTTTAAGATACAAGATTCAATTAAAGGAAGGTTTTCAGTGGTCCATTCGACTGTCCTCCTTAATCCTTCTTCAATTTGAATCACTGCTTCAAAACCTATTTTTTCCTGAGCCTTTGCAGTACTCCCAAATCTCTTTATAGAGGTGTCCCAATCTCTTTTTGGAAGAATTTCCAGTTTTGATTGGCTACCAGTAATCTTCATGATTAATTCAGCCAACTCTCGAATGGTGGTCTCTCGACCACTGGCAAGATTGTAAACATCACCAGGTTGTCCCTTCGCAGCACAGGCCATTAAACCTCTTGCAATGTCATCCACAAAAATAAAGTCTCTGGAACCACTTCCGGCATTTTCTAATTGTAATGACATGCCTTTGATAGCTTTATATATAAATGTAGGTGTTACATTTCTCCAAACAGTGGCAGGAGTGCCTCTCCATTCACCAGCACCCAATATTTCTCCTGGACCATATACGTTTTGAAAGCGAGCTCTCACAGTAGGCAGTTTATGTTGCTTATGGTAGTATACAGCATAAAACTCACCCACGATTTTAGAAATAGAATAAGGGCTGTCCATCACAAGTGACACATGATCATCTTCAACAGTTGCCTCTGCAGTAGTTACTGATTTTTCCGCAACAGCACAGCCGGCGGCCGAATAAACTATCTTTTTTAAATTTGAATCATTTTTAAATTTATCAAAAAGTTTGATCGATGTTATAAGATTATTGTCATGATCCGCTATTGGGTCGTGAATCGAGCTTTGATTTCCATGATAGGTGGCAAGGTGAAATATATATTCGGGCCGTACTTTGTAAATTTGTTCAAGTACATCATCATTGGCAATAGACGACCTTATAAATTCAACCTTGGGTATTCCTTTTATATTTATTTCTTCTGAAGATAGCAGATTGTCGACAACAAATATCCTTGCCGGATTTTGTAAGGATAGCTTTTTAACTAAATTGCTGCCAACAAAACCAGCGCCACCCGAAACAACAATTGTTTTACCTAAAAAAAAATCTTCTTCCATTAATCCATTTTTTTAAGATGGGTAAATGTTTGTTCGATTCCAAAGTCTTTATAATATTGAATGGCGTTAGCTACTCCAACCTCTAGCAATGTTTTAGCTTTCCAATTGAAATGCGCCTCAGTTTTAGATGGGTCTATGAGTATAGTAAATACATCATCCTCTCCTCTTTCTCTAACTTCAACTTCATTATCCAGTTTAATGTCCAACGCTTTTACAGTTGCATCAAATAGCTCTTTAATAGAATAATCTGAACCGGTAGAAATATGATAATACCCCTTCTCTCCTAATCCTTCAAGGGCTTTTTCGACAACATCCACCAAGTCATCTATGTAAATAAAATCTCTTCTGGTGTCCATTACAAAACATGCCTTGCCAGCAGTAAGTCGTTGAAAAAACGTAGGTAAAGGTCCACTGATGTTTCGCGGGCCATAAGCATTGGCGAGTCTAAAAGATAAAAATTCTATTCCACTTAGCTCAATGTACTGTTCTCCGCCGGTCTTGCTGATTGCATAACTGCTTCCCCCTGGATAATCTCCAGAAAACAAGGGATGTTTTAAGGTGATCGGCTGCTCAAGTGGTTTCAATCCATAACAAAGAGAAGTTTGAAAATAAATGAATCTTCCAACACCTACTCTTTTTGCAGCATTTACTACGTGAATCGTGCCAAGTATATTTGTGTTTACATCCTCTATCCAATTATTTGGATCTTTATAGGCAGCCGCGGCATGAACAACTAAATTTGGTTTAAATTCATCAAAACATTTATTTACCAATACTTCATCTGCTATGCTGCCTTCGATTATTGTTAGATTGGCGTGAGGTTTTAAATTATCCCTTCTACCTGTCTGATAATTATCTATTACTAAGATTTGGTCACCTTTTGCCAATAAACGATCAGCTAAATGGGATCCCACAAATCCTGAACCACCTGTAATTAATATTTTTCTCATTTTACTTAATTTAACTATTTATGAATAAAATAAACGACTATTTGTTCAATAAATCTTTATCAAAAAACTCCTGATGCCAAATTTCAAGGCACAAAAATCCCCAAAGATTCCTTCCAAATTTGGATTCATTTTCAATTTTTTGAAGAACCTTTTTATTGTCAATAAAATCACGATTTAAGGCCTTGGTGGAATTGAAAGTATCAAAAATAAAATCTTTTACAGGACCTTTTCTTGACCACTCCACAAGCGGGGTTGGGAAACCCATTTTGTCTTTACGTTCAAGGATCTCCTTTGGAAGGTATTTGGTCACCATTTTTTTAAAGATATGCTTCATGTCCCCATTCTCAAATTTAATATTGGAGGGAATTGTAGCGGCTAATTCGACAATAGGGTGATCCAAAAGTGGAACTCTTGATTCAAGTCCATTTGCCATACTCATTCTGTCTTCTACTTGTAATAAGGCTGGCAGCAAGGTTTTGAAATCAAAATGAGTCATTTGATCAAAATAGGACTGCTTCCCTACATTGTCCCCTTCAAATATTTTTTTAAAAGATTCATAAGGACTGTATGCTCCCAAAAGATCCCACCTAATAGCATCTCCAAGTTGTGGGGCCCGGTTTATCAGTCTAAAGTATCTTTTGTCCCTTTCCTCAAACAAGCCTTCCTTCCAAAATTCAGTCAGCATTGGCTTATAATTCCTAAGCGAGATTAGATTTGGTATAATAGATTCATAGGTCACAATAAAATTGCCGGATTTATCAGTGCCTTCAATTGCCGCTTTAATGCATTGTTCAAAATAGGCAATAAGGTATCTGGTATATCCTCCAAAAATTTCATCGCCGCCTTGACCACCCAGGACCACTTTTCGATACTTGGAAGCAAGACCCGAAACCATGTATTGAGGGAAAGATCCCGGACCAGCTACAGGGTAATCAAGATGGTAGATCACCTTATTGATGGAATTGATAAAATCCTGATCAGTAATATCTATTTCGTGGAGCTGGAATCCTTTATTGTCGCACAACAATCTTGCATATGAACTTTCATCATAATCTTTACTGAATGAAAATTTTCCAGTAAAGCCAAGAAAATTTTCACCTTCAAGATCAGATGCAATCGAAGCAATTGCGCTGGAATCCAATCCACCACTTACATATGCACCTACCGGGACATCAGACCTTAAATGATATTTAACAGAATCTTCTAATAAATCTCTAAGTCGTTCTTCAAAGTAATTAGATGTGTGTAAAAAATCTGGCACATAATGTACCTCCCAATATCTTTCTATACTCAAACCTTTGTCATTTAGTCTGAGTTTGTGTCCTGGCTGCAATTCTCTTATACCTTCAAAAAGCGTTTTGCCTTCCTGACAAAATTGAAAGGCAAGATAGTCTTTAAGTCCCTCCAGGTCAACTTTTTTGTCATTTAGATAGGGGAAAATCGCCTTGCATTCAGATCCAAAATAAAATCTACTTTCATTGTCATGAAAATAAAATGGTTTGATCCCAAATCTGTCTCGTGCGGCAAATAAAGTTTTGGTGTCAGCATCCCATATAACAAAGGCAAACATGCCCCTGAAATGTTCTACGCACCCTTCACCCCATTTTTGATAAGATGCCAGAATTACTTCAGTATCCGATTGTGTTTTAAATTGAAAGCAATCTTTTAGCTCATTCCTCAATTCCAGATAGTTGTAAATTTCACCATTATAAGTAATGGTAAATCGTCCACCAAGCGCTTGCATTGGCTGGTGACCCGTCTCCGAAGTATCAATTATTGATAATCTTCTGTGGCACATTCCAACTTTAAAATCCTGGCTCGTCCATATGCCTTCACCATCAGGCCCTCTGTGCTTGATAAGTTCGTGCATGGACTGCAATTCTTGCATAAAGGAATGGTCCTTTTTGAGAATTCGTTTTTGATAGATTCCTGCTATGCCACACATGGAATTGATGATCTGCTTTGAAAAACAATAATCGCCGCAAAGATGCTAATATTTGTTCATATTGCACAATGAGTATATATCTATATTCACTGAATTGGTGTTCTATCTAACAGAATTATGTCCAAAAATTTTAAGCTCTATTTTTTTAAACCAAAGTTTTTTATCCCAACCCCAAAACCAAACAACTTGCTTTAGCCATTCGGTCAGATGGGCTATTGCATATGCTTTGGGAGCAATTAAAAAAGAGTAACGTCGAAAGAATCTCAATCTGCTTATAGCTTGGTTATTTATTAAGTTTGAGTTAGTTTTCTGAATGTGTTCTTCAATATTTCTGTATACAAAATCTATAAATTTAGGGTAGGTGAACTCTTTAGATAAAACCAAATCAGTATAAGCCTTCTCAGCCAAATTCTCACAATATTCAACATCTGCTATTTTTTCAAGAACCTGACTCATGTTTGACCAATCTTTCATAATAGGGATATAATGTATCCAGGGAATGAGAATTCCATTATAATGCCCTTCAATTAACACCTGACAAGTTTTGCTCACTGCAGCTTCAAAATGCCTTGGAGAAATGGCAAAATATGGAAATTTACCATCCTGATTTTTAAAGCAATGTTCTTCAACATCTTCAAAGCTTAAATCTGATTTTTGGAGCATTAACTTTTCACAACAACTTCGGATGATTCCATCCGGATCATGGAGACTCGCTCCTCCTTCACAACCCAACATGGTTCTAGTATTGCCTACAAAAGAATACCACGCCTCTCCAAATAGAAAATCCTGGGGGTCATTTGAGAGATTTAGTTTAAAATTTGAACCTTCACAATATTTTTTGAATACTTCTGTAAGCCGCCATTTATAGGTTCCAAAAAAACCAAGATTATAAGGCATTTTCCTTGCTCTGTAAGCAATATCGTACCTTCTGGATTTGTGAGGAATGGCACTTTGACCATAATCATGAATCATTTGGTCATCAATGTACCCAGTTAGTACGGTGTGATAATATTCAATACCCGTTTTTTCTTTTGGATAAACAGTTTGAAATAATGACTCTGGCAAACAAGTAAAAATCTCTTTTACCCCAAATTCTTTAAAAAATTTACATAAGCTGGAGGTATTTACATACTCATCTTGCACAAGTGCAATTTTGTAGGCATCCATCCTTTTTAAAACACTCCAGCGAATAAATTCTGTATCAAATTTTTTATTAATGTTTGGCAGAAAAAAGGTAAAATGAAAAATCACGACATCAAACCCACATTCAAGTACGATTTCAGGAATTCCATAAGCTATATTCCAATATTCTACCTTGTGGCGTTCTGTAATCCCAAATGCTTCAAGATGCCTTGAAATGGCTTTCCGTTGAGCTCGGGGTTTTTGATGGTAGAGGATTAAAATTGTCATTATAATATTTCTAACGTTTTACCATATGTACATGAGAAAATATATGAGTTAGATTCAATTAAACTTTTTTAATGAAAAATTCTAATAAACCATATTTAACTAAATTCATCTTTATATATCCTTTAGATAGAAGCATGAAGTACTTGAATGGACTACATAAGTAAGGGTGCTTTTCTCTTCTTTTGAGTTTAGACATTATTTTATTATTATTTTCTTCAGAAATTGTTTTTTTTATTGATAAAACAAAATCAAGTAAATTGTTAAGAAAGACTTTATAAGTTAAATTTCCAGGTATGATAATATCCTTGTATGCTTGTTCTGCAATTCTTTCACAATACTCAATATTTCCAATTTTTTCAATTACTTGATCAAGGTTAGAAAAATCTTTTTTTACTTCAATGTAATGTTTTTCTGGAATAAATATTCCAGCATATTTACCCTCCAAAAGCACTTGGCAAGTTTTAGTGATACAAGCCTCAAAATGTCTTGGTGACACTGTCGATAAATTAATGTTACCGTCTAAACCTGGAAAGCAAGCTTGCTCGCACATGCTGAATGTTGAATTTGGATTATTTTTTTCATAATTATTCACTGAAAGTCTAATCCTGCCTTCTGGATCTAATAGACTACTTCCACTCTCTACACCCAAAACACATCTGCAAGAAGCAAGAAATTTATACCATTTTTCACCAGTAATAACAGCTTTTGGGTCATTTGACAGGTCAAACCGTAAATCAGTCTTTATCTGATTAAACTTTTCAGTGATATACCATTTATAAAAACCTAATTTTCCTAACCAATATGGGTTTTTGCGGGCACGATATCCCAGGTCAATTTTTCTAAATTTATGCTCGCTGTTTTTATTTTTCCAATTAAGAACTGCTTCGTCGTCAACATAACCAGGGAGTACTGTCATATAATGTATAATTCCAGTTAAATCTTTTGGATATACTTTTTCATAATCTTCTGAAAAAAAACAAGTACAAAGGATATCAATTTTGTGACGTTTAAAAAAACTGCAAAGCAAATTTGAAAAAACATATTCATCTTGCGGCATTGCAATTTTAACTCCTTGAATTTTTGCTAATCTATCAATACTGGGATTAAACAGTTTCTTTTCTCCGTCGACCCATTTTAATCCCAAGAATGTGTAATGGTAAATAACTACATCGAATTTTAAGTTTTCAATCCAAATTGGAATACCCCAAGCTATATTTAAATAATAAACTGGGCATGAAAGATATTTTTCAAAGGATTTAATATTTTCAATTATAGTTTTTCTAGGATTTAATTCCCAATTATAATAAATTACTAGAATTTTCATTTATTGCAAAAAGTAATACTCATCAATTTTAATAAGTAAATTCAACGTAAATATATAAAATATAAATCTTTAAATAAAGAATATTGAACTTTTATGAATTATAGAAACATAAATTCATAGGTAATTTAATAAATCTGAAATATTGAAACTATGGCGTGAAGTTCCTAAATTGACTGTAAATCAACATTCAATTCAAGAAACATTATTATCCATATAATATGATATTTATTCTAAGTGTATTAACCAAAGCATGCTCCTAAAAAAATATTTATTTGCAGTATTTTATTTGCTACTTCTAAGGCACTAGGAAGCAAGGTAACTTTGTCTGTTAATACTGTTACATAGTCGCCTTTTGCCAACTTTATTGCAAATGAAAAATTGTCAGCCATTGCTAAATGACCTCCAGTCCAAAAGTACTTAAATCTTGGATCGTTGAGAAATTCGGAATAAACTGGTTTTGCTGATTGGTATTGGCTATTATCAGAAATGATTACCTCAAAATTTTCAAAGGTTTGTAGTTTAGCTGATTTCAAGCAATAGTATAAATAATCAGGTCTATCTTTTGTTGGATATACAATACTAAATTTGGGATTCATTTTTAGTGCAAAAGATTAATTGATTATCCTATCCAATATTTGTTGACTCGCATACCCGTTCCCGTAAAGATTGTGGGTGTAATTTCCACAAGAGTTGGCAAGAATCATTTTGATATTTTCTAAATCCTCCCAGACCAAAGTATTCCAACCACCTTTCAATGTTTCAATCCATTCTGTTTCACTTCGAACAGTAATGCATTTTTTCTTGAGTATATAGGCCTCTTTTTGAATTCCGCCACTGTCAGTAATAACCGCAACTGATTGATTCATTGCGTTTAAATTGTCAAAATAAGATAAGGGGTCATTGAATTGTATATTAATAAAATTTTTATCTGATAATCCGGATTTTATCTTTTGTTGTGTTCTTGGATGAACATAAAAGTGAACAGGGGTTTCTAATTGGTTCAGCGCTTCTAAAATTGAATTTAAACGAGGTAATTCATCTGTATTATAAGGTCTGTGCAAAGTTACATATATATAGTTGGATTGCACGTCCTGTATGATATTGTTCTCTTTGGCTATTCTTATCATATCGCACATAACATCACCGGTATTGAATACACCTTGTATTATTCCTTCTTTTTTCAAATTTTCTGTGGCTGAATCACTTGGTACAAACAGAAGACTGGCTACATGGTCTGTTAACACCCGGTTGATTTCTTCTGGCATATTGCGATTATAACTTCTTAATCCAGCTTCGACATGTATAACAGGTATTTTAAGTTTTGAAGCTACCAAGGCTCCTGCAAGTGTGGAATTAGTATCTCCATAAACCAATACCATATCCGGGTTTTCTTTTAAAACAATTCGTTCAATTTCAATCATCATCCTTCCGGTCATGTCCCCGTGATTGCCACCACCGGCATTTAACTGGTAATCAGGCTTTTTCATCCCTAGTTCATCAAAAAAAATCTGACTCATTTTGTAATCATAATGTTGACCAGTATGAACGGTAACCAGGTTCGCCAATCCCTGGGACGCCAATTCAATGGGGGCATGCTTAATAAACTGGGGTCTGGCTCCGATAATTGAGATAATTTTTTTCATGCATTTTTTAATTCCTGAGTTTCCTTAATCTTCATTGCTTCTATCTATCTTTGAAATATTGTGAAATTATCCAATAAATCAATTTATTGCAAAATTATAAATTATTCGAGCCTACTCAAAAATTATATCTTGAGAATTGGAAACATTTCAGATAATTTTATTTTCTATTGATTTTGAGTGAATTTAAGAATTTTATTTGATATCATATTAAATAAATTTATAATATCTTTCGAGGGCTTTAAAATTGAAATGCTGATCACAAAAATTAAAGTCCATACAATTCCTTTTACCAAAATATTTAGAACCGCTGAACTGTGTAAATGGTGTAAGACTTTTATATTAATTATATCTGCCGTGAAATAACAAATTGATGCTGTTAGCACAACACTTAATACGGCAACTAAAGTCGATTTGGTAAAAGGTTGTAGGCCAAATTTTATTCTTATAAAATAATATCGGGCAGTGTTAAATAAAATTAGACTTAGCAAACCTGAAACAGCTACTCCGAATATTCCGAATCGACTAATAAAAAAGTAGTTTGAGAATATACAGAAAATTGAAATTACCATCAAACTATAAAAGTTGAACAAATAGTGCTTTGAATAGGCGATAATTTCAGAATTACATCCCGTAATCATGTCAATTATTCTCCCGAATCCAAAGAACATTATAATGTAAAAGGCCTTATCATATCCTTGGTTTTGTGGTAAAAATTGTATAAAATCATCAAAACAATATATGATCCCACCAAATATAAATGAACCTATCAGAAAATTATTTAAGGAAGTTTGCTTATAATATCTATCCACAGACTCCCAATCTTTGTGTCGGATAGCCCTGGATAAAAGGGGCATTACTACTGCAAGAATGGAATTGTATGGAACAGACATAATTCCTATAATGTAGTAACCAATGTTAAATATCGCAACATCATGTTGACCATTGATTGCACCCAACATAAGTGTATCTATGTAACTTATAATTGTGGAAAATGAGTTTCCCAATATTCCGATTAGACCAAAAATTAATATCTTTTTGTAAAGTCTCTTTGTAAGGGTACTGATTGTAAAACTAATCTTAAGTTTGTCTAGATAAATGATATAAGCCCAAACCAACGCTGCAGAAAGTCCGACCAAAACAGTAAAGCTTATAAAGTATGTTGAAAAATCAATCAGTTTGTAACCATAACAAAGTATCAATACCGTGTTCCCTAACCTGGGGACTAATTCATTTACAGTTCTGGGTATAACTGTTTTTAAATGTACGGCACAATAATGTCCTCCCAAACTCGCCAATAGAGTAAAAAAAGTAGTAGAGTAAATTAGAAATCCAAATTGTTTTAAAGGAGGACATTTTGAATAAAAAGTACCAAATAGTTGTTCTTCAAAAATAAAACTAATGGAACTAACAACCAAGAATCCCCCAAGCGGTATAGCTAAGACAAGAATAAGGAAATCTTTAGCCTTTTGTCTTTGATACAATGAAAAGAATCGATAAATAATATTTGTAGCTCCAAGATCAGAAAATTGGGTAAGCACCAATGCCAGAACAATTATTGTTCTTGTCATTCCAATTTCTTCACCGCTAAAATATTGTGGCATTAAGATGATCAGGTTAAAGTAACCAATCACCATCGAAATATAAATGAAGAATGTAGAACGTATACTTTGTGATCTTATAATTCCCACTTTATGCTAATTGTTATAAGTGGTTATATTCTCAAATTAATAATTTAGCCATTTTATATTATTCTGTTAAGGTTAAATTAGATTTCTTGTACATATTCCAAAATGAAAATAATAAAAGTAATATTAGTACGGAGGAACAGCAATAACTAATGATTTCACCTGTATAAAATGCCTTTGGTTTGAATTCCAATACTAATTCACTTTTACCAGAGGACACTTGAACGCCACGCAAGGCATAATTTACTCTAAACAATTCAATTTCTTTCTCATTAAGTTTTGCCGTCCAACCAAGATTAGGGCCATACCATATTTCTGACAACACGGCCAATTGATCCGAATTTGTTTCAACCTGATATTTAATTTTATTTGGTTCGTAGCTGATTAACTGAATGGTTCCATTTCCATCTCCTGCCTGATTTATTTTATCCTTCCATTCATTATGTAAGATGGCAGTCTGTTTTAAATCCCTTTTCATAAGGAGGTTTATTTCTTCATCAGCATTGTCAACCCACTCAATATTCTTAACAAACCAGGCTGCTCCATTTGCTGATGGATTGGGAAGCACAACCTCTTTCCCCTTTTCTCCGTAAATTAGGTATTTTGTGTTCAGCATATTTAATACCTGCAGTTGATTCATATTGGAAATAAAATTGCTATCAGAAATATTTCCATTAAAGGTTTGTAGAATTGACTGCATCTTATTCCGTTCTTCATCAATACAACGGTCAATTAGATCTTGATACCTCCTCAATTTTGCGGGATGATAACCACCTATCGTGTGGTGAAAATAGGATGGGAAAGAATTATTATAAGTATCGATTGAATTATCCAGAACTCTGTATCCTGGATTTTTGTCTGCCAGGATTTGTTTGTCTACCTCCCTTGGTTCAAAAATTGAAGATTTAATATTTTGTTTAACAAAATCTCCTTGTGTAATGTATCTGCTGTTGATGGAAAACAAATCAAATAAGGAGATTGCGGCAATGATTGCAACGAAAACATATTTATTTATTTTCTGAATATTATAAAAATAAACGGCACCTCCTGCTAATATGATTAAAACCAATGCTCTTAAAGCATCTCCGGTCATCATAGCTTCTCGAAGTTGAACTATTATTTTTATTTCTTCACCGGTTTGTCCTTTACTGAGATCAAAAGATCCTGGCCCCATGAGCCAGAAAAAAATACAAAATACAGAGAGTATACCAGTAGTGTAATACAATGATTTCTTTAATGCCTTGACTTCAAAACTGTCACTAAAAATTTTTCCTATCGTATAGACTCCAAAAACAGTACAGTATATTGATGCAATACTGAGGACAGAACTTGGTGCTCTGAATTTATTGTAGTAGGGCAAGTAGTCAAAGAGAATTCTATTGAGAATTTCAAAGTTTTTCCCTAGAGATAAAAGACAAAGAAGAGGTAAACTCAAGGCAAACCACCATTTTGTTTTACCAGGAATTAGGAAGCATCCCAATATAAAAAAGAAGACTAAAACAATTCCAAAATAAAAGGGTCCTCCCGTAAATGGTAATGACCCCCAATAAGTCGGAACACGAGTATTTGTATTGACCGGGATACGCAAATTTTTAAGTTCTGATTTAAGTGCGCTGTTATTTACCGCTCTTTCTCCATTTGCTCCACCTGCAACTCCAGGAATTAAGGTGGCGCATAAATCTACCCATCCATTGCTCCAGTTCATGGCATAATCCCATTCAAGTCCATTTTTATTGCTTGATTCTCCTGAAGTATTTGAGCTGGAAAGTACGGACCCTCCTCTCATAGTTTGTTTAACATATTCTTGTGTCGTCCACATCATGGTGGCAGATGAACAAAGCCCCAAAAATGCAACAAGTCCAAGAAGAAAATTTGCCTTTAAAAAATTAACCCAGTCTCCCGATTTTATACGCTCTATAAGATATATTATAAACAAAGGGACAGCTCCAAGTAGAATGTAATAACTCATTTGAACATGGTTGTTCATAACCTGAAGTGCAAATCCAAATCCAAAAACTGTTAATCCCAAAAGCAACTTTTTATGGTAGACAAGCCAAATTCCTGCTAATGTGAGTCCTGCATATGCCATGACTAATAATTTAGTCATATGGCCTGCCTCCAGTAATAACATATTTCCAGTGGAAAGTGCAACTAATATTCCTCCCAAAGCAGCAATGTAAAGTTGAACTCCAAAAAGCAATAGAGCTAAGTAGGTAAATAACATAATTCCAAAAAATGTATTTACCGGTGATTTTGCCAAACTATAGGGTATGTTTTGGATGTAGCGCAATAAATTACCCTGCATTGGCATTGCGGTTTGATACATTGGCATTCCTCCAAACATACTGTTAGACCATAAAGCAACATCATCATGGGTTTTATTATATTCTATTCCCTCATGTGCCATGGCCTCCCATGACTGGATATCACCTTGTTGTAAAACTTTTCCTTTAAATGCCGGGAGAAAATACAGCGCGGACACCACCCACAACCCAAAAATCATTAGGAAATGGGGAAGCAATTTCTTTAAATTGAATTTATTCATATATAAATATGTATTATATGTATAGACAAAAGTACAAACCTTTTTAAATTATAGCCAATTAATTTTCAATCGTTTAGCAAAAAAAAAAGCCCAACCATTTGGTCGGGCTTGTATTTGAAATTCAAATATTATCATTTAACAATTATAAACTTTTTGGTTTTAGTACCTTGGTCGGTGGAAACTCTGATGAAATACTCACCCGTAGCTAATCCATCAACTGGAATTTGAATGTTTTTTCTAATTATATTTTTATAAGGTAGAAAATTCAGCACCCTCCCGTTTAAATCGAATATTGTTAAATTGGCATTGGTTTCTTTCTCAAAATTTAATTCGAGATTCAATTGACTATTTTGAATTGGATTTGGATATACATTCAAAACATTTTCTGCCAAAGATATCTCGTCACTCTTGGTAAGAATGGTAATGTTTAATCTTAAAACAGGCGATTCATTTCCAGGCCATGATTCATACCAGACTCCAATATTGTCAATAACCGGTGAATTAAAAGGATGACCTCCGTAATTTTTTTCCAGACTTGATGCATGGTACCTCCAGGTATTAGGATCTGCACTTGCCTCATCCGGATGTTGAGCAACTAAGAAATATCTTTTATTGGGTTTTAAAACAACTTGGCCACCTGTCAAAACATCTGTCAATGGCTGGTTGAGAAGGGTATAGGAGGGTTGAGATCCTCCTTTAAAATTTTCTTCGGAAACAAGCTCTGTTGAAATCCCACTGACACCACCTACTTTTTCAAAATTTGAAAAATCAGACTTGACTTCGTCCTTCACTGAGAGAAGGTATATCTTCATATTGTAATTGTTCAAGGTAGCTAATCTATCATATGCCACCGCAAAATCTGCAGAAGTCGCTGCAAATTTATCAAATCCATTCCAACAATCAGAGGTATTGTATAGCGTCGCCAGAGAATAACTAATTCCTCCATTCGCTCGAATTCCACCCCTAGGTCTAGGCTCTCTTGCATATTGACTAACGGTTACTTCAAACGAATCAATTTTGGAATTATCTGCCGCATTGTACTCTGTTCCCTGTCCACCCGAAAATGACCATCGGATAAAGTATTTACCATAATCCAGCGCGTTAGGCACAAAATAATTTGGTGTAGAAACTGGAACATTATCATCTGCTAAAGCAAGGTTGGATACTATGGAACTGTCTTGAAATAAAATAGTCTGGCGGTCAACCCCAAGAACAGTCACTTTAAATTTTAAATCGCGCTGTACCATTCCACCTAAATTGCTAACATGAGCACTAAACCTAAAAGTATCGTTGCAAATTTGTGACTTTGGCTGAGCATAAGTAGATGGACTGTAAAAAACATCTTTAATGGCAAGATCCAAATCCGGTAAACTTACTAAGGTAACGTCATCAACCATCCAGAAATAGTAATCACCATCAAATACAAATCTAAATTGAACATCCTTCTTGCCTGCGGCAACACCGGAGATATCTATCACCTGTCTGTTACTCCTGGAAGTACCTGTTCCTTCAAGAATATTTTGATTTATTGGAAATATGTTCCAGGTCTTTCCACTGTCATTGCTGACCTCTAAAAAACATTCGGCAGCATAATTTTGAAAATATTGGTAAAAGGAAACTGCAACAGAAGATGTAAAACCTGAGCAATCTATTAACGGACTTACAAGCGCTCCACTATGAGGAGACGGGGCACTTCCCTGACCTTCATTATTCTCAATTCCACCATTATCAAGGAAATCAGAGTCAAAAATCATGGCACCATCTGCCTTGCTGGGAGATAGTATGCTCCCGGCTTCATTGGAATAGGCACCTTTTGAAACTCCGGTTGAAGTATAATTCCAAACTGCATTTCGAATGGAATCTGCTTTTGACGAACTTAATCCGACCGTACTCCAATTACCAAGACCATTTGAAAAAGTAGAATTGGGATCGTTTGGACCACCCCACAAGATAGTCTGTGCGTTGCCGGTATGTATTATCACTACCAGAAGGGCAACAATTTGTAAAAATTTATTACTCATTTTATAATTGATTGATGTTTAGCAAATAATGCCTAAAGATAGGGAATAATTTGGAATTCAATGGCCGTGAATCATAGGAATAAATAGTTGAAATAAATTCATAAAATGAACAAAATCAATCGTTTAGAAATCCATTTCAGAAGGTTTTGCGGTACTTGGGAGTTATTTTAAAAATTTATGTTGCTCAAGATAACTCATTATTCTTTCTGTTGAACCTTTTTGATTTTGAAGGAATTGCTGAATGTCAACCTTCCTTTCATCTTGCCATCCGGCTTCTTTGCATTTTAGGGCAATTTTTATAAGATCCTCCGCTTTTCGAATTTCAAATCCAAACTTTTGATCCATAAAAATTTGAGCTTCCCGGAATTTTTTATGTTGAGGGCCAAAGCAAACGGGCACCCCAAAAGCAATTGGTTCAAGAATATTGTGAATACCTTTACCAAATCCACCTCCCACGTATGCAAGTGTTGCTTTTCTGTATAAAGTTGCCAGGAGGCCAATAAAATCTATTACCAAAACTCTTGATACTTCCGATAGAGATTGTATTCCACCTGAATATAAATTGATTCCCGACCCAAAAAATGTTTTGCATTCATTGATGTGTGGGTCATCTACTTTGTGCGGAGCAATAATTATTTTCCAATTTTCAAATGCCGATGATTGAATTGCCTTTTTTAAGATTTCAAGGTCTTGTGTCCAACTACTTCCAATTACCAATATGGGACTCTCTCCGCAAAATTTATCAATGAATTCATTATGAAAAGATTCTTCCCCAAGGCTAATAATCCTATCAATGCGTCCATCCCCGGCCAATAAAATATTGTCAAATCCTTTTGATTTTAAAAAATCATAACTGTTTTGGTCTTGCACAGATAACAAACAAGCTTCACGTAAAATATTTAGAAATTTATTTGCCCATGATTTCCGTAAATAACTATTTTGATGCAAACTCATTGATACAAACGCAAAAGGAACAGACCTTCTTGAAAGTTCTTGAAGCGTATTAAACCAGAAGTCGTATTTGACAAATATTACAAGCAACGGATTTATTTTTTCAATGAATTCCTTGACATCATTTAAATTATCTGAAGGAAAATAACTTACGACATCTGCTTGCGGATAGTTTTTTCTAACATCATAACCTGAGGGTGAAAAAAAACTGAGCCAGATTAATTTGTCTGGATATTTAAATTTAATGTTATCAATTAAGGATCTTCCTTGTTCAAATTCACCTAATGAAGAACAGTGCACCCAAATATGTGGGGAGTCATTCGGATTTTGTTCAGCCAGCCATTTGCTGAAATTTTTCCTTCCTTCAATCCATTTTCTGGCATCTGGTCTGAACCAGGATGCCATTTTGATCAGATTAAAATAGAGCGATATTAATACTCTGTAAATGACCCACATTAATATTCAATTAAAGCTGAATCATCTTTAATGAAAAATGGAAGATACCAACCGAATTTAAAATTCAGCATAAAGTCATTCCTCCCTTTATTTAAAGTAGAGTTTTGTAAATCATAATTATAGCTTCGGCGGGTTTCAGTGAACCCAAGTATGGGTTCAAAGCCTGAATAAAAATTCACTCTTCCACTGTGACTTCTGAATTCGTAGCCAATAAAACCCAGCACACTAAAACCATTTGTCAGTCGATCAAGACCTTTTCGGAAGTCAGAATTTAATTGAGTTGCCGATCTTGCATCATCCTGTATTCTAATTCTGTGTTGCAAAAATCCAACACCCATCCTCCAGCTTAAACCATGGATGGCCACATCCTGATGACCCAAAGGCCAGATACTACCTGTATACAAATGTGTCCATGTGGCCCTCTCCTTTAGTTGTACATTATTTAATAATCCATCTTCTCCAATTACCTGTCCAAGATCTGAAGTGCGGTAAGGCGCTAGAACATCCTCGTTCACCGTATTTCCAAACGCAAATGAATATTTAAGACCAAATGACAATTTCCGTCCTGGAGGTGGTTCATAACTCAAACCACCACCAATGATTTGGTGAAAGCCGAATCGCTCTTTTAGCTCACCAAATGGAATGCCGGCACCAAGATTTAGATCTATAAAAATTCCTTTTTTGTCATTTGCAAAAGCCTTGCTCTGACCCCAAAGACAAACAAAAGAAAAAGAACAACAAAAAAAAGTAAGCAATGAATAATAATTCTTCATCCTTTTAACGATAAATGAAACGACAAGATAATGTTTTCTCAATTCCGGCCAAGACTTAAACGTTGGCAAATCCAATTTGTAATCTGCAAATTACATATAAAATAATTATATATAAAGATAATTGAAAAATAAAGAATAATAAATTATATATATTTTTAATATAATTAAATATATATATATTCTAATCTGATTATCAATAATTACATATTAAATATTAAATTTGCCTTTAATATGTATAAAGGAAGAGTATTAATTACAGGAGCAGCGGGATTCATTGGCTCTCATTTATGTGACAGGTTTTTAGCCGATGGTTACCAAGTGATTGGGATGGATAATCTGATTACAGGTAACCTGGCAAATATCGACCACCTCTTTAAATTGAAAGAGTTCGAGTTTTATCATCACGATGTAAGCAGATTTGTATTTGTTCCGGGCACTCTTGATTTCATTCTTCATTTTGCCTCTCCCGCTTCTCCCATTGATTACCTGAAAATGCCAATTCAAACCTTAAAAGTGGGTTCACTGGGAACGCACAATTTGTTGGGTTTGGCTAAAGAGAAAAAATCAAGAATCCTAATCGCTTCAACATCTGAGGTATACGGAGATCCTTTAGAGCATCCCCAAAGTGAGCAGTATTGGGGCAATGTTAACCCAATTGGTCCACGTGGTGTATATGATGAAGCAAAGAGATTTCAGGAAGCGATTACAATGGCCTACCACCGGTATCATAATTTGGAAACACGCATTGTTCGAATATTTAATACTTATGGGCCGAGAATGCGAAAAGAAGATGGACGAGTGCTTCCTGCATTCTTTTCTCAAGCGATTAGAGGAGAGGAACTTTCAGTTTTCGGAGATGGGTCACAGACCAGATCTTTTTGTTACGTCGATGATTTGGTTGAAGGTATTATTCGATTGCTGAATAGTAACTATTCTTTACCGGTGAATATTGGCAATCCTCAGGAAATAACTGTACTTGAATTTGCTAAAGAAATTATGGCATTAGTCAACAACCCTAAAGCAAGGATCGCTTACTATGAACTTCCGGTGGATGATCCTAAACAAAGACAACCCGATATTAGCTTAGCAAGGCAATTGTTGAATTGGGAACCAAAATTCAATAGAAACGAAGGTCTCAAATTGACTTATGAATATTTTAAAAAGATTGTCCAACAGGATACCTAAATTAACATGACCAACAGGAATATTTTGATCACAGGAGGTGCAGGATTCATTGGTTCGCATTTAGTGAGATCTTTGGTAACCAAATATCCATATTATCACATTATTAATCTGGATGCCCTCACTTATGCCGGAAATCTTACAAATCTTAAAGATGTTGCGGAGGCACCTAATTACAAATTTGTAAAGGGTGATATTAATGACCTTCCTTTTTTACAAAACTTATTCAAAGTTGAAGCCATTACCGATGTAATTCATCTCGCCGCAGAATCACATGTGGATAGGTCAATTGAAAATCCTACTTCTTTTGTAATGACAAATGTCATTGGAACAACTCATCTGTTAATCTCTGCAAAGGAATATTGGCAAGATGATTTATCAAAACATTTGTTTTACCACATATCCACAGATGAAGTGTACGGATCTTTAGGCGAACATGGTTATTTTACTGAATTAACCCCATACGATCCTCGGTCACCGTATTCAGCCTCCAAAGCTTCTTCTGATCATTTGGTGAGAGCTTTTAATCACACCTACGGATTGCGAACAATCATTTCAAATTGTTCCAACAATTATGGACCGAATCAATTTCCGGAAAAGTTGATCCCGCTCATGATCAACAACATTATTCATAGTAAACCTTTACCCGTTTATGGAAAAGGTGAAAATGTAAGAGATTGGTTGTGGGTGAAAGATCACATTGCTGCCATTGATAGAATTTTTCATCATGGTAAACCGGGCAATACTTATAACATCGGTGGAAATTCTGAAATGAAAAATATTGAACTGGTTTACCTATTGTGCGAAATTTTAGACAAAAAACTTTCAAGACCAGACGGAAGCTCAAAATTATTAATCCGTTTTGTTACTGATAGACCCGGACATGATAAAAGATATGCTATTGATGCCACAAAACTTAAGAATGAATTACAATGGAGTCCATCAATGAATATTAAAGACGGTTTGGAGATAACAGTTGATTGGTATTTGTCAAATGAAATTTGGCTTAATGAAGTTACCTCGGGCGCTTATAAGAACTATTATCAAAAACATTATTCAAAATAATCTAAAATGAAATTCAGACATTTTTGTTTAATGATTTCTGCCATGACATGTATTCTTTGTGTGCAGGGTCAAAATAAGCAGGCATTCCAAATTCAGGCGTTGAAGGAAATAGAATCTAGAGGTGTTACTGAAGAACAATTAAGAGAAAGACTTAATTCGCGAGGATTAGATTATGATGCACTATCTAAAATGAGTTTTGAAGAGATTGCAGTTTTTCAAAATGAAATTGAAGGAGTAGTTAAAGAACTAGAAGAAGAAAATAAGCAAAAAAATAGAAAGCTTAATGCACCCTCCGCAATAGATTACAATTCTCAAAATAATTTGCGTCCAACGGGATCAAAAACTAATAAAGAAAGTATCCCAATTAAAATTGCAGATCCCTTGGAAGATACGCTCTCAACCAAGACAGCTGATCATTTTTCAGCAATTAAAAAGGAAGTTTGGGGACATCAATTGTTAAAAAAACAAGACAGAGTTAAAAATGAGGTGGTTAGCCAAGGAAAGCCACCGGAAACTTATGTGCTGGGTGAAGGGGATAGGATAACTATTTCCATTTGGGGAAACAGTCAATTAAATGAAGTGTATGAAATTTCTAAACAGGGATATATCAATCCCCAAAGAATGCCTCGCATTTTTCTCAAAGGTTTGACTATAGCCAAAGCCAGACAGGTAACTTTAAATACATTTAAGAGATTTTATCAATTTAATTCCAATCAATTTGACTTTTCTCTTAATGAAAGCAGGGTTGTAAATATTAATATTGTTGGGGAAGTTGCAATTTCAGGTTCCTACCCAATTACAGCAACGAATACTGCCATTGATGCTTTAATAGCTGCAGGTGGAGTTTCAAGTATTGGTAGTGTTCGTAAAATCAAAATAATTAGTGCGGGTAAAGAGAAAATTTTAGATGTCTACAAGTACATACAAAATCCAATTTTGGAAAAAGATTTCTTCATGGAAAACAACGACTTTATTGTGGTTCCGGTTGCAGATAGGATCGTAACTATTGATGGTGGAGTGAAGAGAGCATCCCGTTATGAATTGATAGAAGGAGAAGAATTGAACAAATTACTTCAATTTGCAGGAGGATTGACAGAAGATGCAATCACCAGTGTTATTCAATTGGAACGAATCGAAAACGATAGGAGAATAATACTGGACATACCCTATCGGGAATTGCTTCAGAGTAAGGGTGATTTTAAACTTAAAAAAGGTGATTTTATAAAGGTTTTCACCATTAATACAGATTTGGAAGACTATGTTTTTACAAAAGGAGAAATTAGGGCACCTTCTTCTTACCGTTTTTATCAGGGAATGACCATTGCAGATCTTATTAAAAAAGTTGAATTTACCTCAAAATCCAACTTAAAAGATGCCTTTATTTTACGGAAAAATCCAGATCAGACTACCAATCTTATCAGAGTAAATCTTATTGATGTCAGAAAGGGTTCAGAATCTTCCAATATTTTGTTAAATTCTCAAGATGAGCTGGTTGTCTATAAATTGGCTGATTTTATGGACAGAAGTTATATTTCAGTAAGTGGCGCCGCTCGTCAACCGGGTAAATTTTTAGTGGATGCCAATGAAGAAATGAAATTAAAGGACCTTCTGCTTTTAGCTGGTGGACTCAGAACTGATGCATGGAAATTTGCATACCTGTTCAGGAAAAAACCTACAAACGGTAATGACCTTGAAGTAATTCGAATTGATATAGGTAGCCAACATACTGAGTTAAGAGAAGATCAGAACATAAGCATTAAGCCATTTGACAGTTTGTTAATTTTGTCGGAGAACGATTTCGGCAATGTAACTTATGTAGAAGTTAGTGGAGCAATCAATGCACCAGGAAGGTATCATTTTGCAGAAGGAATGACTGTCACGGATTTAATTTCGTTGGCAAATGGTTTTTCATTCTCTGCACTTTCTACCAATATTGATATTTTTAGGGTAGAAATATTGGATAACAAGCCTACGAAAACCATAGTTAAATCATACAATAGCCAAAAGAACCTTAAGGAAGCACTATCTTCTGATGCATTTCAATTGCAACCCTTTGATATAGTAGTAGTACGCAAACAACCTGACTTTGAAATGCAACAGCTCATAAGTCTGGAAGGTGAGGTTAAATATCCTGGGCTTTATGCATTGCTGAGTCCAAACGAAAAAATTTCCGATCTTATCAAAAGAGCAGGTGGACTGGGAATAGAAGCTTTCCCTGAGGGTGCGACCTTATACAGGGAGCAGGACGATATTGGATATATTGTAATAAATATGAAAGAAGCTTTGAGTTCAGATAATTCTCGTTATAATTTAATTTTGAAGGATAAAGATGTTCTTCACATCCCAAAAAAGAAAGATCTGGTTAGAATTTCCGGGGCTACTAATGCTGCCACGCTTTATCCAGAAAAATTACTGGCATCCAATAATTCAATCACTGTTGCTTTTCATAATGGACGACGTGCTAAATTTTATTTGAATCATTATGCGGCGGGAATAAATGAAAATGGAGATCAGAAAAAAGTAACAGTGGAACATGCTAATGGAAGAATTGAAAAGACCAGGAATTATTGGTTGTTTAAGAAATCTCCAAAGGTGTATAAAGGCTCAATTATTCATGTTGGATTAAAAGAACCAAAGATACCAAAGGTCAAAGTTGAAAAAAAGCAAGTAGACTGGAATAGAGTATTGGTCGATACACTCGCCCAGGTTACGGCTGTATTATCAATTGTCTTGCTTATACAAAATCTCAAGTAAATCTGGGTGGTTTGTTCAATTTGCACCAATTATTCTGCGTCCATTTGAATAAACTGGCCATTGGGCATCACTTCAATTATCCATTTTGAAGTTTCTTGTGGCCGAATGTCTTTGCCTTCTAAAAGTTGAACTCCCTCCACTATATATATAGTCTGTGGATCGTCAATATTGGCCATCCTTCTGATCACACGATCCTCTTCAGTGAAAAATCCCGCAATTTCAGCATCATCCTTCCAATGGCCGTTCTCATCAAAGCTGAATAATATAAAGGAATACCTCATCAATCTTGCCACCCAAAAAACTAAAATAAATCCTCCTGTTGGCGTTTTCCAATAGAATCCGGGTAATATTTCAGTAAATTCATCTATTTCAAATGCCAAATAGGGCATGAGCATCTCTTCCAATAGGGCAGCTGGTAATTGGTCATTTAACAATCCAAAATCATGTTCCGAACCTTCTTGTAAAGTAAAAGGTAAGCTGACCTCAGGAAAATACGCCAGCAATCTAGTAAATTGAGGATCCATCATTTGCAAAGATGCTTTTTATCTTATTTATTACCAAGATTTTGGCCAATTTGTCGATATAAATAGCCACTGAGTCGAATTTTTATGCAATTACAGGTACTTTGTTTTGCATAGTACTAAATGTTCTCATATCTTTGACTCATCAAATCCATATTCAATGAAACTTGAAAATACAATCGCACAAATGAAGAAGGGAGTTCTGGAAATGTGTATCCTTTCTATCATAAACAACAATGAATCTTACCCCTCGGACATTATCAATCAGTTAAAGAGGGGAGAGTTGATTGTTGTAGAAGGCACACTTTATCCATTACTTACCAGATTAAAAAATTTTGGTATGCTCGATTATTACTGGCAAGAATCAACTTCAGGTCCACCAAGGAAATATTATAAAATTACTGAACTTGGAAAGGAATCTCTAACTCAGTTAATCGAAAACTGGAATCAATTTGTAACAGGAGTCAATCAATCATTAAAAAACCAATTATAATCCATGAACAAAATTCTTCACATCAACGTCGGGGGTTATCCCTTTTCAATCGATGACATCGCTTATGAAAAGCTGGACATGTACCTTCTATCCTTGAGAAACCATTTTGAAAAATCTGAAGGTTGCAAAGAAATAATGCAAGATATTGAGTCGCGTATTGCAGAACTTTTTCTCGAAAAGCTTTCTGGTAGATCAATTATTTCACCTGAAATTGTGCTGCAAACCATTGAAATTATGGGTTCGCCAGAAGTCTTTGGGGCGGAGTGGGCTAATGATGAACAAGGGGATAAACAAGATAAAACTTCTGCTGAATGGGGCATTAAAACAGGAAAACGCCTCTTTCGGGATCCCTATGATTCAAAAATAGCCGGTGTTTGCAGTGGTTTAGCACATTATTTCGGCATCCAGGATGTTGTTTGGGTTAGAGTAGCATTTGCATTTGGAATCTTGGCAGGGGGATTTGCCATTCCATTATACCTTATCCTTTGGATTGCAACTTCAGAGGCAACCAGTCCTTCTGATAGGCTCGCGATGAAGGGGGAACCCATAAATGTTCAGAATATTGCCCGGAAGGTTGAAGAAGAAATTGATAATCTCACAGACAAATTTGAAAATTGGAATGAGAAAAGAAAATTTCGTAAAAAAAAATGGCGGCCTTGATCAAATCTGAGAGATGGCCCTCGCCGGTCGCTTGTAGCCGATAAATGTATAGGGTGTTTTGTTTTACAAAGCAGACTGCCTGCCTTTTCAAAGGAGGGCAGTTTTGCTTAAAATATTCTCACCATATCATCGTTTTTTTTGTTTCAATTATATGGCAAAGAAAAATGCATTAATTATTTTTATTAGAAATCCAGAGCTTTCAAAGGTTAAAACCAGGATTGCAGCAACTCATGGAAAAGAGTTGGCTCTCCAAATTTATCAGAGTCTTCTGGATATAACCTTGGCTTGCACCCAATCCTTGAAAGTTGATAAATATCTTTATTACAGTGAATCAATAATACAGGATAAATGGGATGATTCTGTTTATTTTAAAAGAGTTCAATCAGGGGGTGACCTTGGAGAAAGAATGAAGAATGCGCTTGCCGAAATTTTGGAAGAATATGACCATGCACTTATAATTGGGAGCGATTGTCCTTATCTCACCCCATCAATCATCACCAACGCTTTTGCCGAATTAGAAAAAAAGAGTGTCGTCATTGGGCCAGCTTTTGACGGTGGTTATTATTTACTAGGGATGTCTCAACTCTTACCTGATTTATTTGAAAATATGCCCTGGAGTACAGATCAACTTACCACCGAAACACTAAAAAAATTAGAAAAAAAACATTTGCTCTATTCACTTTTGCCGGAATTGCACGACGTGGATGAATATTTTGATTGGGTAAATTATATCAACCAAACCAGCCTTCCAAGCGAACCATAAATTTGGTTTCGAACTAAATATTGCCAATGTACTAAGAGTTTAAAGGCAGTTATATCGTTAAGTGGCAGGAATTCAGAGATTGAACATCCTTTTTTTTCTCAAATATTAAAAAAACTTTACATTTGTACGGTTTTTGGGTTTCTACATACCAAATGATACCCCCAATTCCGTTAATACTAAAACTTAAGCAAAAATATGTTCTTCTTACAAGCTGCTGTTTCTGATTCTACTGCTGTAGCCAATGCTATGGCAAGTAAAAGTATTTTTGATATCATATTAAACAGTGGGCCTTTAGGGGTCACGATCATATCAATTCAGGTCCTACTATCTGTTGTGGCTCTTTACATTTTTATCGAAAGATGGCTTACAATAAAGGCCGTTGTAAAGGAAGATGAACGGGTTATGCAAAATCTTAGGTCAAATATTACAAGTGGTAACGTGGCTGCCATCCAGGGAATTTGTGCCAGTAGTGATACCCCACTTGCAAGAATGGTGGAAAAAGGTCTTCAGCGTTTGGGAAGACCAATGCCTGAAATTGAAAGTGCTATAGAAAATGTTGGAAGAGTAGAAACTTTTAGATTGGAAAAGAAAGTTAATTATCTATCATTGATTGCAAGATTGGCACCAATGTTTGGTTTTTTGGGAACCATCATGGGGGTTATAAAAATATTTTATGATATTTCCTTAACAGACAATCTATCAATAGGTATCATATCTGGCGGTTTGTACCAGAAAATGCTCACATCTGCGGGTGGTTTATTTGTGGGTATAGTTGCATTTGTTGGTTATTATTTTCTGACCATGATGTTGGACGAAGAAGTCAATAAATTAGAAAGAAGCAGCATCGAATTTATGGATATGTTGCATTCACCAGTAAAATAAGGACATCCTAAAAGCAAGCCATATGAATATCAGAGGTAGAAAACGAGAAGGTGCAGAGTTGAGTGTAGAATCACTTAATGATATTATGTTTTTTCTTCTCTTGTTTTTTCTCATAGTTTCAACGCTTGCCAATCCTAATGTCATTAAACTTATGCTCCCTTCCTCTAAGCAAAGTGAACAGACATCAAAAAAACCGATCAGCATCTCAGTAACAAAGGACCTACGCTACTATGTTGAGAAAAAAGAGGTGCCTTTTGAAGAGTTGGAACCAACACTTAAATCATTTATAGAAAAAGCACCTGATTTAACAGTGGTCTTACGTTTGGATCAGGGACTGATGGTGCAGGATATGGTGAACGTGCTGCAAATTGGGGTAAACCTCAAAGTGAAAATGGTCCTCGCCACTGAAAGGGTTAAATAGGTTTTACCAATTAAATAGAAAAACATTGATTTGAAGACCCAGACAATCAATGTAAATATTTCGAATACCCAGCATTAAAATTTTAATTCCTAAGCGGTTTATTATTCTCAAGCATGTACTGGATTCTTTCCAATGTCTTTGGTTCCGAACAAAGGCTAAGGAAAGCTTCTCTCTCGATGTCTAATAAATATTGTTCACTAACTTTTTGAGGTGAGGAAAGATCTCCACCGCACAGAACATATGCAATTTTCTTAGCGATCTTTATATCGTGTTCTGAAGCATAGTTTCCTCTTTTAAGACTATTAGCCCCAGTATATAAAGCGGCAAGTCCCGAACGACCCAATACCATAACATCTTTGCGAGGGGTTCCAGCTATATAATTTTCATTTAATTGAAGAACTTTTTGTTTCGCTTGAAAGATTGAATTATTTCCATTGATACTTACCTGATCTCTTTTAGCTAGTAAATATCCATAATCGAATGCCTCATAGGCACTGGTGGCCACAGCAGCCATTGCAATTGTTTTAAATTTTTCTATCAACTGGGGAATGTGAACTTCCCCTTCCTTGAGTTGATCGGACAATCTTAGCGCAAATTCTTTTGTGCCGCCTCCTCCCGGTAATAATCCAACTCCGACTTCAACCAATCCAATATAAGATTCTACAGAACATACAGCTGCATCACAATGCATAAGGAGTTCAGTTCCACCTCCGAATACGTATCCTTGGGTCGCGGTCACCACAGGAATCGAAGAATACCTGCACCGCATAGAAGTGTTTTGGAACAAACGAACCGCCATATCTAATTGATCATAATCTTGTTGAAAGGCCATCATGCCTATCAACATTAAATTTGCACCTACAGTAAAATTGGCAGCATTATTTCCAATTACAATGCCCTTCCATCCTTGTGTTTCGGCAAGCAAAATAGATTCTTGAATGCCTGTTAAAATTCCCTCTCCAATAGCATTGTACTTGCTCCTGAACTCCAAACATAAAACCCCATCCCCAATGTCATATAAATTAATTTCAGGGTTTTTAAATACAATCTTTTTCTCTTCTAAAAGCCTTAATTGAATATTCTCAGTCTGGCCGGGGAGTTCTGTGTATTCCGCTGTGGCTAAATCCCAATATGACAATCGGCCATCGATTTGTTTATAAAAACTGGAAGCATTGTGCAAAGACATATTTTTTACCCAATCCGGTTCTGTTAATCCAACTCCGTGGATCAACTCAATTCCTGATTCAAAACCTACCGCATCCCATGATTCAAATGGTCCCAAATCCCAACCGAAACCGTTTTTCATGGCAAGATCTATTGAAAAAAAATGATCTGCAATCTCGGGAATCCTTTGAGCAGAATAGGCAAATAAATATCCCAAAGATTTACGTACCAATTCGCCACCGGCATCATTACATTTAATCAGTGCTCGCAATCTTTTAGGCAGATCTTCTATTTGCTTAGAAATCTGGATGCTTTCAAGTTTTGTCTTCGGTTCCTGACGGTATTCGTGTGTTTGAAGATCTAGAGCCAGAATTACATTTTTACCAAATTCATCTTTCTCTTCTGTTTTATTAAAAAATCCCTTACCAGACTTTTGCCCATAAAATTTATTGTCCATAAGAAATTTCAAATATGGAGGAAGCTGGAGAGCTTGAATCATCAAATCATTTGGGCAATTTTGTTTCAACCCCTGAATGACCATCATTGCAGTATCCAGACCTACCAAATCAGTTAGCCTGAAAGTGCCTGATTTGGGTCTGCCCAGCGCGGGGCCGGTAAGTTTGTCTACTTCTCCAATGTTAAGGTTTAACTCATATGCAAGTTCAAATATTTTGGCCATGACCGGCACGCCGATTCTATTGGCTATAAAAGCTGGAGTGTCTTTGCACAGCACTACAGTTTTTCCGAGAAATCGTGTACCAAAATGTTGAAGAAAAGTTATGACCTCTTCAGAGGTATCGACTGTAGGAATTAGTTCAAGTAATTTTAAATACCTTGGGGGATTGAAGAAATGGGTTCCACAAAAATTCACTTTGAAATCTGCCGACCTTCCTTCTGTTAATAAATGAATTGGAATGCCTGAAGTATTGGAGGTAATCAGGCTCCCTGCCCTACGGTGTTTTTCAATTTTTTCATAAATAGATTTTTTAACATCCAGCTTTTCTACAACCACTTCCATAATCCAATCACAATCTACCAGTTTGTCTAAATCTTCATCATAGTTACCTATTGTGATTCGTTGAGTAAAATTTTTATGGAAAATATTTGAAGGTTTAGCTTTAATACATCGATCCAGCGCTTCACGGACAATTTTATTTTTATCAGTAGATTCATGAGCCAAATCAAGAAGTAAAACCTGAAAACCTGCTCCCGCAAAATGGCATGCGATGGATGAACCCATCAATCCTGAACCAAGAATGGCAACTTTATTTATTCGTCTGGTATTCATACGGGTAAATTTCGTGAATTTACCGATAATGCCAATAGAAATCAAAAGATAATGAAAAACTACTCAAGAAACCAAATTCTATGGTCTTATTGATTTTTTGAATAATCTTTGTGTCTTTAAAGTTTCTCCGGAATTGGTTTGAAATTGTAAAAGATAAACACCATCTATTAAATCAGCCACACTGAACCATTTTCTACCAATTTCAAGCGGCACTGTTTTTAAACTTTTACCTAAGAGATCACGGATAATAATCTTGCTAACCCTACCGCTTTCATCTCTTACATTTACCAAATCATACGCTGGATTAGGATAGAAACTAATTAGACTGCCTGAAACAAAATTATTATTTCCAGAGGTAAGGTCTTCGTTTAATTGCAGGTTAACTTTTGCGGATCCATCACCGGAGAGATCATTATCAGCGTTAACTCCATTCCCGGCAGCGTAAAAACTCACAGGACCAGAACCTGCTGCAGGCGCAACCCAGTTAATTTCAAAAATGTTGACATCACTACGGCCGTTGTGTTCTGCATACAGTCTATTGTTCAAAGCGGTACTGATTTTGACATTTTTAGTGGCAGGACTTAAAGTCTTTAAGTCAGGACCATCTACTCCTACTGCGGCATTTAGGACCAACATTTGGAATCCATACCCCTTTGGTGTGTTTCCGCCTATATGATTTACAGAAACCTTCACCAAGTACTTTTCTCCAGGTTTGTACGTGACCACAGTATCTCCATTCAGGAAGACCTGAAGTTTAAGACTTACATCAATGGGACCATTGTGACAACTTTTACAAACTGTATTTTCCTTTGGCGCACCGGTACTTCCTATTCCCTGAGAACCTGCCCGACCTCCTTTATTGGACATGGTAACAATGCCAAGAAATGCCAAAACAAAAAATGTATACAAATATTTCATAAGCCTGGAGTTTAGTGTGACAAAATTAACATCCATTTCATGGACAACCTTTTAAGGTAATGTTAATTATGCCAGGACAATTTAATTGCGTATTTGACTTTGAAAAGGACTATAAGTTAAAAATTGTACTCAGTATTTTTTCCTTTTATTCCTTTAAACAATGATTCCAGGTAAGCCATGTCTTTTTGTGGGTCTTCCGTTGGAATAAATGGTTGCAGGAATTTTACCTCATGGGTGCCAAAGTCAAATTGACATGGAATTATTGGAACTCCGGCACCTTTGGCGATAAAGTAAAATCCCGTTTTAAAGTGTTCAACCTTCTTTCTAGTGCCTTCAGGTGCCATGACAATTGCGAATTCTTCATGAGCATTGAATACATCTACATATGACTGTACCAGATTTGTCGATTTATTTCTTTCCACCGGGTATCCTCCTAAGGCTCTAAATATTATCCCGAGGGGGAATCTGAACAGGCTCGATTTTCCCAGGTATTTGACCTTGTCCAGACCACAAGCCTTTCGAACCATCAGTCCTAAGGGAAAATCCCAATTAGAAGTATGGGGCGCAACTATGATGATGTACTTCTTTAGAGAAGGCAGTTTTTCAAACCCAATTGTCTTCCAACCCAATAAATGGAGTAACAGCCTGCAGATCCATGCCATATCTTTGAGCTTAATTTATTTTATGATTAACAAAGCTAATCAAGATAACGGGAATCTCAAAAATGCTGAAGATTCTGGTTTTGGCAAATCCTACAGTGCACAATTTGGTAGAATGATTTTACCTAATGGGAGATTCAACATAGTTCGAGTGGGTAAAAAAACACATTCTTGGTTTCATGAACTGATTAATTTAACCTGGCCTGTATTTCTATTATTGATATTTGTTTTTTATTGCCTGATCAACTTTTTTTTTGCAGGTGCTTATTTCTTATTAGGACCGGAGCAAATCAATGGCATTAGCCCAGGGCCAGACTGGTCATTGTTTTTACAATGTTATTTCTTTTCAGTTCAATCGTTTACTACTGTAGGATATGGCGGCCTTCATCCAATTGGTTTTGGGGCGAGTTTTTTAGCCGGCGTAGAGGCATTGTCTGGATTATTGACTTTTGCAATTTTCACAGGCTTGGTATATTCTAAATTCTCCATTCCCGGAAAGCATATAATCGCTTCAAACAAGCTTCTTTTTGCCCCTTATAAGGAAATAAAATCTGTACAGGTTAGAATTGCCAATGAAAACCAGTACGACTTGCTGGATATTGAAGCAAACTTAATTGTAGCCTACATCCCGGAACAATCAAACATCCGGGTTGTCAGAACACTACCACTTGAAATTAAAAAAATAGCTATGTTTCCACTCAGTTGGACCTTGGTTCACCCCTTAAATGAAGAGAGTGAGTTGAAAAACTTTTCAAAGGAAGAATTCATGAACCTCAACTTTGAATTCATTTTATTGGTCAGTGCTTATGACGAAGGTACAGGCAGGACGATCAAAAGTATACATTCATTTGATCACAATAGCTTTGTATTTAATGCTAAATTCAAACCAATGTTTGATCTGAAAGATGGAAGAACCTTCCTTCATCTTGATAAAATCAACGAAATTGAAATCTTGGATTAAACCAATTGAACAATTAATTATCTAACATATAAATCGATTCTTTTGAAACATGCAGATGATGAAATAATACTGGGTTTAATTAAAAACTCCGGGAGTCTGGAGAAGGGTTTTAGAGCCCTGATGGAGAAATATCAGGAAAAACTGTACTGGAACATCAGAAGGATGGTGTTGAATCATGACGATGCAGATGACGTTCTGCAAAATACCTTCATCAAGGTTTATCGTAACATTGAGCAATTTGAACAGAAAAGCAGCCTTTTTACCTGGTTGTATAGAATCGCTACCAATGAAACCCTTAGTTTTATTGAGAGAAACAAGAAGTGGAAGCACGACAATCTTGAAGATCAGAGTGAACATCCAGCGATTTTGGCCTTGAAATCGGATCCTTATTTTGATGGAGATGAAATCAGTCTAAGGTTGGAAGCTGCGGTCTTAACATTACCTGACAAGCAAAGGCAAGTCTTTCAGATGAGGTATTATGAAGTGATGACGTATAAAGAAATTGCAGAAATATTAGATACTTCAGAGGGGGCTTTAAAAGCTTCATTTCATCATGCTGTAAAGAAAATTGAAGAATATGTTAAATCTAAAGAAGATAGCTTTTAACTTTTTGAATAAATGGAAGATAATATAAAATATGAACCTGAATTCTTGCTTCCATTAAAGGGCAAGGGAGGATTTATAGTGCCAGATCATTATTTTGATGAATTTTTAATCAGAAATGAAAAAATAAATGAATTTGGTTTTGCCGCAACAAATTTACCAAAAAAGGATGTTAAAATTTGTCCGGATGATTATTTTGCAAAACTACCGGAGTTGATTTTAGATAAAGTAAAGATTAGTGAGGTTCTACCAGTTGACAATAAGACGAAATTCTTACTCCCGGAAGGCTATTTTAAGGAATTGTCAGACAAGGTTTTGGATCGAATAAGCCATGATGAAAAATTATCAATAAAAAAGTCAACTCGAAATATTTTTAAAAGTAGTTGGATTTATGCGGTTGCCGCGATGTTTGTAATGGCTGTTTCTATTGTAGTAATTAACTTCCAAAATAATCAAGCCAGTATCAAATATGATCTTAGTAAAATTGATGAAGAAGTATTGTTGGAATATGCATTTGAAAATGCCGAAAGTATTGATTCTGAAAGTTTAGCAAATTTGTTGGAAGATGGGGATTTGGATTTAATGGATGTTAACTTCGATTTAGGCGGTAATGATTTAGAAGAAATGATTGAATTTTATCAATAAATATAAATATTATGAGAAGTGTGATTGTAATTATGTTTGGTTTGCTTGTGAACGCCAATGTGATTTTTGCTCAGGTAAACAGTGCTGATGATTTTAGTAAAAAGGAGAGGTTCAGGGAAAAGCTTGAAGCCCAAAGAATTGCTTATATTACAAATAAATTGGATTTAAGTTCCGATGAATCAATCAAGTTTTGGCCAGTTTATAATGAATATGCTAAAAAGAGATTGGAGGTCAGAAGAGAGAACAGGGATTTAAGAAAAGGCAAAGGATCCGATCAAATGGATTCCAGAAATTCTGTTGATGATCAATTGGCAATGCAAGAAAAAGAACTGCAGTTAAAAAGGGATTATTACGGAAAATTTAAGCAATTGTTGCCTGAAAGAAAATTGATCAGGCTTGAGGAGGTTGAGAAAGAGTTTAATATGGAAGTCATCAAAACGCTTAGAGAAAAAAGAAATAATAGGGCAGGAGGAAGATAGAATTCTTATGTAAGGTTTGAGGCGATTGCCTTGATTTACGATTCCATCAATTAACCTAAGTGTAGTTTTTCTTGACATTATTGTAAGTAGATCAACTATTTGATATGTCTGTTGGCCAATTTTGTTCATATAACAACGGAGCCTATTGTAAAGTCGGGAGTTACCCTTTTAGTAGTTCGGCTAGAAAATCATTAGACCCGGGTTTCTAGGTAAATCAGAGACACAAAATTAATGCTTAAATTCTAACCTTTGGGTTGCCGTTTGTCGATTAAACTGTATTGGAAGAAAGAGAAAACCGTACAATCAAATTGATAGATCAAAAAAAAACGGACACCATCTGGCATCCGTATATTTTGGTTTAACCTAATTTCCAAATTAGGATAAAAGAAGAGTTAATTACTTTTTAGCTGGTGTCGCAGCTTCAGTAGTTTTTAATGCCCTTGGAATCTCTATTGACACAATTGGGGTGGCAGCCGGAGTGATAATTTCAATACCCTTTTCAGGGGAAATGTCCCTGATTCTCATGGTTTGACCCAAATCCAAGGTAGTGATGTCGACAAAAAGTTCTGAGACCAAGTGTTCAGGAACCGTTTTTATTTTAATCATTCGCATCCTTTGAACCATTTTACCCCCAGATTTCACACCTGCAGCGGCACCTTTCAGCCTGAGAGGGAGTTCAACTTTAATAGAAGTTCCCGGAACCAATTTTAAGAAATCTATATGCACAACCGCATCAGTAACGGGGTGCCATTGTATTTCCTTTAATATACATCGATGGGTTTTTCCGCCTAGCACAATGTCCGCATATTTAAAATCCGGATTGTAAATCAAGGATTTCAGATCTGCATTGGTTGCATTGAACTGTATATTCTCTTCTTTGGAATACAGAACACATGGTACAAGGCCTTCTTTACGGTAAGATTTGGCGGCCTCTTTACCTATTTTACTTCTTTCTTGACCGTTGATAACGACTGATTTCATGAATCTTCAGTTTAAAAATTCTTTAAAAGGAGCGCAAAGATAGCAAGAAACTCAATAAAATGGTAAAAATTTAGCTTTTATCCATAAATAATGCAGTAATTGATCTGTGCTCATGGGTATTTCGAATGGCCCTTGCAAATAATTTTGCGGAAGACAGGACGGTGATTTTTGGAATTTCCTTCCGTAAGGGCAGCGTGTCAGAGACAATAAGCTCGTCTATGGAGGAATTCATAATGACCTCATAAGCTTTGCCGGATAAGACCGGGTGGGTGCAAATTGCTTTTACCTTGGTGGCTCCTTTGGCAATTAGGGCATCGGCAGCCTTGGACAAAGTCCCGGCAGTATCTACAATATCATCGATCAAGTATACTTCTTTCCCTTTAGGGTCACCTATGACCGTAATTCCTTCAACTTCATTAGCCTTTTTACGGTATTTGTCACAGATAACTAGGTCTTTCTGAAAATATTTAGCATAATTTCTGGCTCTTTTAACCCCACCCACATCAGCACAGGAAAAAATGACATTTTCCATATTGGTATTTTCCAGAAAGGGCATGAATATCGCTTCAGATTTTAGATGATCCACAGGGATGTCAAAAAAGCCCTGAATCTGATCAGCATGTAGGTCCATGGTCATGATTCTGTTGGCTCCGGCAGCTTGAATTAGATTTGCGATAAGTTTTGATGAAATTGGAACCCTAGGCTTATCTTTTCGGTCCTGCCTGGCATATCCAAAATAAGGAATGACCGCAGTAATATAGTCTGCGGAAGCTCTTTTGGCTGCATCGATCATCAACAACAACTCCAGAAGGTTGTCTGATGGGGCAAAAGTAGATTGTATGAAGAAGGAAAATGTGCCTCTTACGGACTCATTTATAACCGGTTGCATTTCTCCATCTGAAAATTTCTGAATGTTCATGTCTCCAAGAGGAAATCCATAATGGTCAGAAATTTGACTGGCGAGATACATTGATTGGGTTCCTGAAAAAAGCTTTACGTGTTGCATCTTTGGTAATATGAAGAACAAAGGTAGTAATTTTACAATTTGTTCATAAGGCCAGTTAAGATGCAGAGAATTCCAGGTCTATTTATAAGCAACTCAGGAACCATTGGGCGGGGAGTCTTTACGGCAGAATTTATTTCTTCCGGTTCCTTGATTGAAATTTGTCCTGTCCTTGTCATTCCTAAGGGTGAAGTAGATGCTATCCATGAAACAGAACTCCATGATTATTATTTTATTTGGGGTGAAGAAGATGAAGCCGCGGCAATTGCCCTTGGATATGGCTCTTTATACAACCATTCATACCAACCAAACGCAAATTTTATTCTGGATCTGGATAACCAATCCATTGATATCTATTCAATCAAAGACATACAGGTAGGGGAAGAAATTACCTTCAATTATCATGGAGACCCAGAAGCCAAAGATGAATTGTGGTTTGATGAAGATGGCAAAAGGATAAAAAGAATAAAATACAAGACTTAAATGTTTGATTAATTTCTAAATCTTGTATTTCATTCCCATTAATACAGTTGAAATCCTCTGACTTTTGTAGCGTTTCTAAAATATGCCTTTATAAAATATTGTCCCTTAGGTAAATCATCTAATGGAATTTCAATAGGTTTTCCATTGGAATCCATATTTAAAGGATTTGACTTTTTTACAATTGTCCCAAAAATATCCAACACCTGATAACCTAATATTGGATCATTCCATTTTGTGGAGTATATAAAAATGTTTTCTTTTGCCGGATTTGGATGTAAATCAAATCCATACTCTTTACCAAATGGATCAAATTCATTCCCGATGGTTATGGTATTACTTGTCAATACATTGAAATCCATGTCTATGCCAATTAATTTATATTCATACACTAAAGGCTGAATAGCATTTAGATCTACCCATTCTTGCAGACATGGTAGAATATTGAGTTCTGAGGTATCCAATTTAACGAACCCAATACTTTCAAATTCATCTTTTTCTCTTTCCTTTCGAAGAATTTCCAAATAACGCAAACAACTTTTGCTGGTTTTTGTCCAACGCAGAATGTTTCTGACACTTAATTGTTGTCCCTGAAGTATTAAGTTTTCTGAATAACCGGACCGACTGTTGATTTCGTATTCAGAATTTATTCTTGTATCATTATTGGATTGCAATTTAAATAATGGGTGGTACACTCCGCCACCTATACTCTTAATAGTGTCACAAGAAATACCGGAGTAAATACCTGTCGTAAAAGGCCCAAATTGGTTGGTTAAGTCAGAATCCAAGTTTGGATCAGTTCCCTGGCGATACGGAGATATCATGAAACCATCAAGCGCCTGAAGTCTAAAATAGTAACTTCCGGGTTTGAGACAGAAATAGAAATATCCGTCATGATAAATTTTACCATCACTTACAAAAGTTTTTGTAGACGAAACCATTTGGCCGGTAGTTGCATCATGAGCATACACTTTTAAACCATTGATGCCATTCTCCGCCAGATCAAAAAATCCATTTTGATTAACATCAAAAAAGACATATCCTGATATAGGAATACATTTATATAATCCTAAATCCCAACTTTTGTCATTTTCTCCACCCATAAGCATAGTGGTCTCTGTTGTTGCAACGCCATTGAAATTTCCAACATCTGAGTCCAAAGTATCATTGGTTTTGTTTGGGTCGGTAATACTCCATGGATTATTAACAATAAACTTAAGGTAGTATTTACCCGGATTCACTTGATCAAAAAGATACTTGCCGGACTTGTTAGTTTTTGTAGCACGGATAAATATATTTCCAGGTGACGAATATAGTTGAACTGAGATACCCTCAATTCCTTCTTCGCCTAAATCCATTATGCCGTTTGCATTTTTGTCATGCCATACCATGTCTCCTATACTCGCTTTAGAATTTAAACCTGCAACATCATGGTCATCTTCATCTTCATTGACCAAAGGTCCACCTCCAAAAATGTTGTCATCATTCACATCCCCCGGTATAACTTTTCTTTCATTGGAATTGTCAGATGCAGGATTACTGTCCGCATCTTTATGTCCAATCTGCGAGCCATTCAAATCCGTAGAACCAGTTATTTCGGCCCAGTTGTAAAAACTTGCAATGGATGTATCCGATTCTACAATCAACTTAAGTGTCGTTTCCATTTTTTGTCCAGGTGGAAAAAAATTCTTGAAAGAATACACTGGATTTACTCCATTTAATTGCCAACCAGGATTCAAATTTGCAGAAAATGAATACCCTTTATTTAAATAATCTTTAATGTCGATCGTATTAGCATTAATATTTCCCTGATTGAACACTGTGATTTTGAATTCAATTGTATCTCCGTAATTGCCTTTGTCCGGATTTAGAATTTCCTTTCTCAGTGCAAAGTCAACGATTGGCGTTAAAGCAGGATCATGGTCATCCTCATCTTGAATGTTATCCCGGTCTGTATCGAAACCATCATCCTCAATAAAATTATCTGACAGGGTATTTACCTTGCCACCTGAATCATTTAAAGGATCTGCATCATAGTAGGAATCAATGTCCTTGATGTAAATGGTTCCGCTGGTATCTGTTGCAGAAGTTAATTCAGCCAGATTTAATAAATCAAGTCCACCTGAATAAATGGATTTTATCAGAAGTTTTAAATGTATTTGGACACTGTCACCAGAAAGTAAAAGTCCGTTCCATTGAAATTTGCCATGTCGAGGGGCTGAAATATAGCTCCAATTATTTTGTGGAACCCAGTTATATCCTGAAGGGATGTAATCTGTAATCAGGAATTGTTTGCAAGGAATCACTCCCTGGTTATGAACAGATATGATAAATTCTGCGGTATCTCCATAGTGAAATATTTTTTCCGGACTTAAGTACTTCCTGAGTGCCAAATCAAAGATGGCGGGCATGTCCGGATCATGATCATCTTCTTCACCAAAGATATCTGTCGAGGAAATATTGTTATCTGAGATACTACCAGGAAGTACTGCTCTTTCAAATTGTTGGTCAGACATTTCTTTACTGTCTATGTCAAATCCTGTAGTATTTAGTCCTCTTGAATTATAGGATTCACTAATTTCCGCATAATTTATCCAGTCCGTAATTGGCCTGTTTCCGTGCTTAAGTTTTAATGTTATTGGAAATCTAAAACTGGAGTCCGGGGCTACATGTACCTGTAATGTTCTAAATGTATATTTACCGGATTTTAACCAACCTGGATTAACATTAGGATCAAATTCGAAACCAATTGGAATATAATCAACTACAGTAATTTGCCCCAAAGTATCCGTTCCCTGATTATATATACTTATTTCAAATTGAATATTATCTCCAGGGTAATGGGGTTTTGGTGATATAATTTTCTTAGTCAGTGCGAGGTCCCAAATATTTATTACTGCCGGGTCATGATCATCTTCATCCAGTATGCCATCGCCGTCCGTATCAAAACCGTCATCTGAAATTTGGTCATCTGAGGAGGTGTGTACCCTTCCCCCTGGATCATTCCCAAGAATTTCATCAGAATAGCTGTCAAAGTCATCCTGAGAGATATTTAGGTTATGAATAGAAAATACTGAAATCCCCGAAACTTCTGCTTCATTAATCCAGTTTTTGGAACTATTTGTTGGCAATATTTTTAGTACAATGTTCTGAATTAGCGAATCCGCAGGATTGAGGTCACCAAAATACCGATAGTAAGCTTTATTTCCTTGCAAAGTCCAATTTGGGTTATAAAATTGGTCAAAAGAGTATCCTGAAGGAATGTAATCAACCAGATCAATTTTTTTAGCCACAACATTTCCTTGATTATAAACCGCTATCCTAAAACTAACCGTGTCGTAGTATTTATAAGGTGGTAATGAAATTACCGTTTTTGTTAAAGCTAAGTCTAAGAAAGGAACTTCCGCAATATCATGATCGTCTTCATCTTCAGTTGGATTGATTTTCCTCCTTCCATAGATCAAGTCATCATAATTTGAACCAGGCAAAACTGTATTATCATTATTTCTATTCTGGTCTGGAGTTGAGTCATAGTCTCTTGTTTCTTGAAATGATTTATCCAGAAAAGAAGATATTTCCGCACTATTTATAGATAAGGATTTTTGCCTTAAATGGTAATTGGTTCTAACCAAAATATCAATATTTATTGAATCTCCGGCATTGATGGAATCAATAACATAGGAATAAGTACTGTCGTTAATTTCAACCCAGCCAGAATTATAAAACGGATCAAAGTCAAAGGCTTTTGAAAGGTAATCTGTGATAGAAATCTTACGTGCTATTTGACTTCCCTGATTATATACAGCAATTCTGAAAGCAACTAATTCTTTGTTTCTGACTGGAACTGAAGCCAGACATGTTTTCCTTAGTGCTATATCGTAAAATTCAAAATCAGTACATGCTGTATCTTTTTGGTCGATAACATTGTCTTGAGTAATTTCTAATTGTGATTCATTAAACAAACCATTTTTTTCTTTAAATTGTCCATTCGCATCTTCCCGACAAAACTGATAAATTTTGTCACCCGGACTTGTTGAGGTAAGGTCAATTTGGTACTGTAACTTAACAAAAAAACTGTCGACACCATAGGCATTTAAACTTCGATTTGAAGCAAGTGTCCATCCATTATTCCCCGGATTTGTGGACAGAATTTGAAATGCTCCTGAATTTATTTTGAATGAAGCACTTTGATTAATCAGATCCTCATCTGGGCTTGGTCTATCTATTAAACTATAGATTCCCGATTTCCCTCCTGAATTGACGACCCTGATCAGATATAAAATATCCAAAGCGCCATCGGTTAAATAATTTTTTGAAAGTATTGATTTTTTGTGTGTGATTTGGGACAAATCTCCGCAGGTAGTATCTCTCTTTTCCGGCTTAAAGTCATTATTTAGATCAACAGAAGCCACATTAAAAATGCCTTCTCCAACACGGGGTATCAATGGATTGATTTGTCCGCAGGGGGTATAGAAATTGTTGCCAAATGTACCTTGATTAAAATCCATATTAATATTGATTTTAACCAAAAAACTATCTGTTTGAAATGGTGCAATGGTCTGTGCAGTTGCGATTATCCAACCATTCAGTGGAACGACATTGCTGAGCATTCCACTCAAACCCGAATTTGAGGTGAATTCTGCTGAGGTAATATTGATGTCATCGTCAAATCCAGGTCTGTCAATTAAGTTATATATTCCATTGGCACCGCCTAAGTTTTTTACCAAAAGTTGGTATTGCAATGTATAAGTTTTAATACCTGTTTGTGTACTGCTTATTAATTCTTTGTCAATCGTAATGTAGGGAATATCAGTGCAGCTTGTATCAATGGCGTCAATACTTCCATTAGCGTCAAAATCAAGTAATGCCCTATTGAACAATCCTTCCCCGGAGCTAAAATGTGTTGAACTTGAACTTCCACACTTGGTATATTTATTATCACCTGTAGATCCTGGGCTAAAATCTAGCTTCAAATTTATATGAAAGTAAATATTATGCACTACTCCGGGAGCTATGCTCTGATTAGAGATAAGTGTCCAAGGGCCGGACCCCAATAGAGCACTTCCACCGCGGTTAGGAATATCGCTTGTATAAAAGGTGGTTAAGACTTTAGCATCATCATCAAAATGTGGATCATCAATTAACGTATAGGTTCCCGTTTCGGTTCCTGTATTCTTGACCTGTAGGTGATATACAATTGCATAAGACGCATCGGATTGAATTTGATTGGATTGAAGAACTTTTGTAACTGAAATTTTGGGAATCGGACATGCAGAAGGAGTTGTAAAAATTGAATCCAGACATTGGTGATTGTCTGCATCTCTAATTAAGACTTTGTAGGTTGTGGCGCCATCCGCTTTAAAATTTTGATTTATCCCGTCACCCACAACAACAGCAGTTCCGTATGGAGAAGTCTCAAGGACCATTCCATTTAATACAACTTCGAACCTGTTTGTTGGTCCAGCCTCATCATTTTCGGCATTTATCAAAATTGCAAACCAATCATCTGATGGATCATAGATAGTATTATTATTGTTGCAGTTTGTCTGAAAAAATGTATTAACAGTCAGATTACAGCATTCAATAACATCCAGATTATAGAAGCAATATTGTCTTATGGTATCTCCATGCGCATTTATACCAACAAAGTAATATGATTCATGGTTATCTTCTAATCCTTTTGACTTTTTATCCAGTATTAAAGTAGGCAGATTTCCCAATAGTGTTTGGGTAGTAGAATCATACCATGAATAATGCACTAAACCTGGAACCGCAACTAGTTCAACCAAGGCATCACGATTGGTGCAAAGATTAAGTTGTAAATTGCAACATGGATCCGGTTGGTCAAAAGCATTGCTTGTTTCGAATACTATGCTGGTATCATTGACAAAATATATTTTTATACCTACATCTTTTATTCCAGATGTCTGAAGATTATATAAAGTAAATTTTAATTTACCATCCGGGATTGCTGGAACTCTTTTCTTTTCACCGGTGGATAATTCCACCATAATATCTCCAACAGGACTGTTCACAACATCTACTTCTATAGTGAGGTCAAATCCATTTGTGATTCCATTACAAGATCCGACAGTAATTACAGGATCAAAAACCGAGCCTTCACTATCCGCATAAAAACCAAAATCATAGGAATGATCATTGTGCCCATCTAAATCAGTCATGATTTCAAAATCAATATCTGAACCAACTACATTGGTGGCATTATTATCAATTTTAGGAAGGTAACTACTTGGGTTTTGCCCTTGGATGGCAACACCAATTTTGGATTGACTGGTATAATCCGGAATTCTTAATATATACGTTGAGTCATTGGTTAATTCCTTAATATTATATTTGAATGAATTAGGATGATCATTTACTATGGGAACAGGTCCATTAGAAAATAAATAATTTCCTCTTTTATTTGAAATTGCGGAAGCAATCACCACATTATCTTTAACCAGCTGAATCGTGACACCTGCTATTGGTGGTTCTATTGGATCCTGAATTCCATTTCCGTTTAGGTCTTTCCATACATAATTGCCTATTTCAATTGGTGCTGGAGGACTGGATATTTTGAGATCTCCAAGTGCGTTTGATTTTCCTACAAACAGCGTAAAATCGGGTGGAATTACCTGATATCTTTTGGTCCAGTGACCTTTTTTATTGTTGAGGTGTATAACTCCATTTGTGAAGAATCCATTTGGGTCAGTTGCTGTTGTAACAACATCCCCATAACCTGGGCATTCTGCAAGTGCTCCACTTGCAGCTTCCTGACCTATTTTAACCCCTTGTTCATACAAAGGAAATTCACCATGATAGAATTCTCCACCTCCAGGACCAAATCCGGTATTTCTTCCATCAGTTTGATTCACTCCATCACTTGCATTGTTTTCTAAGGTGAATTTATCCATTAGTGGGTTGTAGCTTGCCCTTAGGATATCTCCTGATGGAATGATTGAATATGCACCAGTCCCGTTGGTATTTTTTTGGTTCACCCCTCCTTGAAGGCTGTATCGATCCATAATCCCAAGAATCATGTGGTCGTCCCCATCAAATTCTATATCACTGAGGATGGGTTGCGGGTAATCACAAAAGCCAATAGAACTTTCTATACAATTCGGATCCCATTCATCTCTCCATCCAAAAAAGCTTTTTTTATTGCCGAATGCAGGATAATTAAAACTAAAATTGAGAATGCTTTTAAAGCTTCTGGACTGAGGGTTGAATTCGTAAACGGTGGAGGTCAGGTCATTTGTAGTCGATCCTGAAAGGGCACCGTCACAAACTACTCCAATATATAACTTTCCCCTATGCTGGCGTAACGCCCAAGGCCTGAAATTACCATTATTACATCCAGGGTCTGGTATGTCAAAAGAATCTACATTGGTTGCATTGGGTACTGTATATGGATTACCTACAAAGACAGAATATAGTTTTCTTGTGTAAAGGCTTATAATGTAAAGTGTTTTCCCATCTTCACTCAGGTCAATGCCACCGTATGAAATTTTTCCTATTTGACTAAATGCCAAGGAGTCTGCGGAGATGGGTGGAAATGCAACAGGAAGTTTCCTTTCCGTATTATTTGGGAAACCACCGCTAGGTACACCAATCTTGTTCAAATCTAAGGATGAAATCTGCATTTGTGGCTTGGTTCTTATGATATATAAGCCTCCATAACCTTCAGGCCCGATTCCGGCATGTCTTTTCAAAACTGCAGATGTAAAAATTATATCAGAATTTCTTGAATAAACAGTTCCCCAGCAAGACCCAATATCTTTTGCACTTGCCAATTTTTCCATGTTTGGGGCCGAACCTCCCTGGGCTATAGGCACAATTCCTGGATAACTAGTCCCTCCATTTAGTAGATCCCAATTTACCAATGCTTCATAATTACCAAAAGTGGAATTTGGAGCAATAGGATCCCCAATGACATAACATGGAGTAACTAATTTTGGTAAGAAACAATATTCCTGTGGGTAGTTAATTCCAAAGTAAATAAAATCGTTGTTTTTGTAAATAAATTGAACAGATGAGGAAGACCCAGGACCGGAAGGGCTTATTGGCCCATCAAAGTCATATGCCTTAGTAGGGTTAAATTCAAGACGATAGGGAGGTGTAATAAGTGGATTCAAAGTAAAATTTCCCTTTTCATTGGTCACTGCATCTATTGCATGATCAAAACGATCTGTAATCCTAACTTCAACTCCTTTAACACCAGGCTCATAATAAACTGAGGTGGAATCCCTTTGGCCATTTGAGTTGTAGTCCCGGAAGACAAGACCAGAAATTTGAGATGTAGTTTTGCCCATGACTAAGCATAGCCAAAATAGCGTAATCTGAAGTAGTCGGTTCATTCGGTCTTATTGTGATCGACCTAAGAGGGCAAAATTTATGCCAAGGGTTAGACTAAAATTGGCAAAATAACATAGTATAATAAAACACTATATTTAAAGTTCACATTACTAGTATGATGAAAAAAAATGCGCCCTTACTAAAAATAAAATTATAAAAAGAGCAGTGAAATAATCGATGATTAATTATCAAATTTACCTGAATGTCAAAATATTACCCATCCCAAAGCAGGTCCTGCATCGGGGTTCATACTTATCCTTTTCACCTAAAATTATAGTTTCTTTTTCGTAGCTCAACCTGTAAGAGTGAGTGGCAAGGTTTCCGCAATGTGGACAAATTGCGTGCACTTTTGTGATGTATTCTGCAACGGCCAGTAAATTTGGCATTGGACCAAAAGGCAGCCCTTTAAAATCCATATCCAATCCAGCTACAATTACCCTGATTCCTTTTAATGCAAGAGCCTGACAATGAATAGCCAAATCCATGTCAAAAAACTGCGCCTCATCAACTCCAACAACTTCAGTTTCAGGTTTTAGTTGGAGGATTTCGTAAGAAAAGCTAATTGGAAATGACAAAAGTGTGTTTTCATCATGTGAAACTACTTCCCTGTCATCATACCTTGTATCCTTGCTAGGTTTAAATATTTCAACCTTTTGATTTGCGATTCTTGCTCTCTTCAAACGGCGAATTAATTCCTCCGTTTTTCCGCTAAACATGGACCCGCAGATAACTTCTATCCAGCCGCTTCGTTGTGATTTAAATCCCGGTTCTAAAAACATATGGGCTCAAATATCTGATATTTTCATATTTAAAATATAAAAATATAATGGGTTAATTTCTTTCAAAGCTTAATTTTACCTCTTATTCTGCTGTAAATTTAAAAATAAGACCCACTAACACACGTTAGTTACTAAAAGTTAAAGCTATGGAAGTTCAAAACATAAAAAAGCTCTTATTGAAATTGGATCAAATAATCAATCTTTATGAGGGAAATGATGCGCTCAGTCAGTCTGAAAAGGAGTTGATGTTAGATTACCTTCGAAGGATTTATTCCCAGGTGCTAAAGGTCAAAACAGAAGAGGAGTCAGATGTCATCGGCGCGGCTGAATTTGAAAAAATGCTTGGAAACAAAATTCAAGCTCCTGGTCCATCAGCTACTCCAAAGGAACTGGCAAAAGAAGTTCTGGCAGAGGAAATAAAGCCTCTGGATAGCCCATCAAAGACTTTAGATCAAACTCCCCATACAGTGGAGATAAATTTGCCAGAAGCCAGTCATTCCCCAATAAGTAAAATTGAAACACCTCCTGCACAAAGTCCAAAGCCTGTATTGAAGGAGAATCAATATGAACAATTGTTTGATCATTTGAAAGTTTCAGCTCTTTCTGAAAAGTTGGAGTTAGTGCCCATTAAGGATATTCGTTCGGGAATGGGATTAAATGAGCGAATTTTAGCTCAGAACGAACTTTTTTGCGGAGACAAGAATGCTTTTGATCAGACATTAAATGATCTAAACATCTGTGGAAGTTTTGAGGAAGCTCGCAGACTTTTATGCGAAAAGGTAATTCCCGTTTATCATTGGGATAAACCGGATAAAGAAAAATTTGTTGATTCATTTATTAAATTGGTGCAGAGAAGGTATTTATGACCGTAAATTATAATGTACAAAGAGGGCATTTTATAAATAGTCTGTTAATTGCTTTTTGTATTTGTTTGTTTATATCCTTAATTCATTTATTCTTTGAATTAGTTCCGGCTGATAAATTTAGTTGGAGTATTTATCCCAGGGACCCTTCACAGTGGTATGGTGTGTTTACAGGTCATTACATACATGCGAGTTGGAATCATTTACTCAGTAACCTTACTCCGTTGTTTGTGAGTCTTACCATGATATTCTTTTTTTACCGAAGTATCGGTTGGGCAGTATATTTTATGATCTGGATTATTACCGGATTTGCAGTGTTCATGTTTGCCAGAAGTAATTCTCATCTTGGTGCCAGCGGGCTGGTTTATGGTTTGATTGCATTTGTATTTTTTTCTGGAATTTTCCGGAGAAACGCTAAGTCAATTGTTTTAATGATCATAATGACAGTTATGTATGGGAGTTATACCGCTGGTTTTTTGCCCATTGATGAAAAGGTATCATTTGAAAGTCATATTTTTGGAGCATTGGCAGGACTTTGGACTGCTTTTGTATTTAGAGATTTTAGAGAACATGATGAGCGTGTTGAGAAGCCTTCTTGGAGTGAAGACGATCGTCCAAAAGAATATTTCTTTTCAAAAGACTTGTTTGATCGTACCATCCAACAACGAATGGAGGATGAAGAACAGCGTCAGAAAGAACAAGACTTAAATTTATAATTTTTTTTGACCTAAAACCAATTAAATTTCACCTGAGGGAATTTTAAGGCAAGTATTTTTTTTTCGATTTCTATTTTCTTCAATAATTCAATGTGAGATGGACTTTCCGGGTGTATAGGACGGTGGCCAATTTGTAATTGTAAAGATTCAATTTCTGAGTTAATTGTCATGGTTTCATTTAATAAAAAACCATCCTCAAAATAATCCCAAATGTAATCAAAGGCTTCATCAGATGGATGCACTCTATCATTTTTTGTAAAGCGGTAATCCCTTAGATCATCCATAAATATTTCGTATGCAGGAAAATAATGTACATGCTGATACATTTCTGTAAGACTGGCTATTGCCAGAATCAGGCTGGCTTTACTTCGGTTATTTTCAATGAATCCATCTCTTAGGTATCGGACAGGGCTTATGCTGAAGATAATTTTTATATTTGGCAGGGAATCCTTTAATTTTTCAATCGTTTTGCTCCATGTATCTACAATTTCCTGGGTTGTTGACATCGATTTAATAAATTCATTCTGGGGTACTTTATGGCAGTTGGAAACGATGTCATTGTTTGATTTTAATCTGTAGAAATGTGCAGAACCAAAAGTAATGATCAGATAATTTGACTTAATAAAAAATGTATGGGCTTGTGAAATGTATTCATTAATCTTGTTTATGCAAATATTAGCATCCGTATGAGAAAAATTACTGTGATGGTCAAAGGAGTGATACAGTTCATCATGGAAGTATAAATCATGTTCAGAGTATCTTTTATTTTCTATAATTTTATCAAGTTGATTTGCTAAAACAATAGGATTGAAACTGATACCAAAAGGGCTCTCCAAAGCATCAAATTGAAAGAAATTTAATTTATGGAAAATTTTCTCAGCAAAACAAGAGCCCATGCAAAGAATTGAGTCCGTATGGCTGATGGATAAACCCAACTTAAGTTCCGGAAAATTAGTTCTGAATGATTTCAAGGATTAATATTTTGTTAAACCGTTCAATAAATATGATTAAGGTCTGATATAAAATTTAAATGTCCTAATTTCGTGTAAATTTAATTGGAACATTTTGACTTATTCTTTTATTTTAAGATTTGTTTTCGTGACTTTGCTTTTTGGCTATGGCATTTTGCTCCATGCACAGGAGAATAAAAATTACTGGCCCATTATAGGAAAGGTAGCCTATAAGAAGGAATATGATGAATTGCTTGGAATAAAGGTAGACAAGCCGGTTTTTAGTCCTGAGGTGAAGGCTTTGGAAGGTAAGGAAATTTTTTTGAAGGGCTATATCATTCCAACCGACGGTTATAAAAGTCACAAAGAATTTGTATTCTCAGCGTTCCCTTACAGCAGTTGTTTTTTTTGTGGTCAAGCAGGTCCTGAAACCGTTTTGGAAGTTGCTTCCAAAAAACCCATCCAATACACTTCAGAACCCATCGAGATCCGAGGTAAATTAAGGCTGAATAAAACAGATGTGAATCGGCTTATGTACCAGCTGTTTGAAGTAGAAGAAATTAAGTAGAGGCTTTTAAGTTAGTTTGGATTGGTTATACCATATTCAATTCAGCTAACCTTCAGGACGAAACACCATTTGGAAATTTTAAGAAACTAATTCAAACCTACTTTTGCACCTAATTATTTTAGCAGGCTAATGTTACCCTTTTTGACATACTTATCTCCACCTATGCAATATGCTTCCAAATAATAACCAAAAACATCAGGAGGTAAATATTTCCCATTAAAAGTACCATCCCAGCCTATGTTCGGATTGCTTGATTGAAAGACAAGTTCACCCCATCGATTATAGATTCGAAGTAGCAATTTGTCTATTTGAGAAGATCTGACATACAAAATATCGTTTCGGCCATCTCCATTTGGAGAAAAGGCGTTCGGAAAAAATATTGTAGAAGAATCACAGCTTGGCGAAATAACGCTGACCAATACATTTAAATTCTTGATACAGCCAAATGTGTCTGCGATGCTGACAAAGTATCTTGTATCACGGGAAGGATTAACTGTAATGCAAGGGCAGGTTGTACAAACGGAGCCATCATCAGGTGACCATTTATAACTATACCCCCCCTTGGCACAAAGGGTAACCTTTGTTCCGGCGAGTATTGTAGTATCGTTAGATATTGCAATAGAATTTGTGTCAGGATAGGGGATGAGGCAAAAAGTATCCGTTAAGATGCAATTAAAATTGTCATAATAATCTAAAAGGAGTGTTTTGAATTTATCAACAACCACAGTTTGGGTATTTAAACCTGGCTGTAAGACATCCTCTCCTTTCCAGGTGTAATTTTCTTTACTTCCTGCATTTAAACTTACTGTATCATTTAAGCAGACTTGCTCTATGAATTTTTGACCGGATAAATTTGGAAATACAATAATTTGGTAGGTATATTTTTTATTGCAACTATCTAAGGAGTATTCTAACAATTCAAAATCAAACCTTGAAATTGAATCAACATCCTGAGCGAAAAAGATATTGCTGCTGCAGGAATCGCAGGATAATTTATTTCCGGTCCAAATATATCGCTTCCCGGGAATAGAGTCTTTTCCAAGGATCAGTCTTGCTCCAAAGCACAGAGAGTCTTTAAATTCAAAGATTCTTTCCTTCTGAAAATTATAGCTTAAAGTGTCTTTTAAGCATACGCAGTTTTTGGGAAGTACTACCAATAGGTAACTACAATAGTCTAAAAGGTTATCATTTATAAGAATGGATTTGGAATAAATTCCATCCACATTAAATTCATTTTTATTTAAAATAATTGTACTTACCAAGTTATCTAACGAATCTAATTGTTGATTGGAGTTCTTGTCTTCAAATAATCCAAAACAAATTTCCTCTGATATTAATTCTGTTAAATCAGTTAATTTAAATTGGATTTTGACTTCAGATTGTGGGCTATTTTGATTAGAAATAATATTAAAATCAAGTAAATCAATACCAGGTAATTTCCTATTTATATTTATTTTTTTAAAACCAGTCTCAAAGAAAACAGGGCATAGGGTGTCGTTATTTTTACATTTTGAAAGTTTGCGGCTAAAACTATTTGCTTGAATTTCCAATTCCTTGCAATTAAACGAATTTAGTCCTGATACTTTAAATTCAAATTCAACCAATTTTCCCGCGGATAAATTATCTTCAAGATCAAAGTGGAGAAAAGTTTGTCTGGCGGACTGAATTATAATTGGATTTTTTTGATTGTGATTGGAAATATTTATAACTGAATTATCTAAGAAATTTAGTGGAATTGGCAAGACTATTTTTATACTGTCTTCGGAATGAGTGGTTTGATTTGACCGTATACTTACCTTTATTATTACACTATCCTCGCATTTATTTTCATCATTTATTAAAAGATCGATTTGCGTATCTGTATTTGAGCTAATATCATTTATTCTTATTTGTCTACTATTTTTTGCAACAGTGTTTTGTAATTGGTTGCAAAGATTCTTGCCATTTGTTCTGAATTCAATAAAACTGTTTACCGTGGACTGGCAGTTTGTGGTAGCCAGGAATTTAAAAATTATGCTATTTTCCGGTGCCGATAGTATGCCTTTCAAACCAAATAATTTGAGGTTTGAATCCAAATCCTCAATATCCCATCTGAATGTATTAGAGTTAACTTTTTGAGGTGGTGGTAATATTCTGAACGGACTTCCTTTGGGATAACTAAATTTTATTTCCTGATCGACGAACGAAATTCCGTCAGGTAGTTTAACTTCCAGGAAAACATCTTTTGCAATACCTCTGTCTGCGTTATAAATTTCCAAATTGATTTCCGGAAGTGTATCACAAAGATCCAGAATTCTATCCTCTTGTATAAGATCCAATTCCAATTCCGGATTTTCAGGTTTGATAATTACAGAGAAGCTGTCAGTAGTGCAATCACCCGGGCTTTGTTCTTCTCCATCACAACTCCAGGTGCTGATGATATCAACTGTATCTGTATTGCAACCATTTATCTCAGTCTGAAAGAAAATTCTGTAAGTTGAATTTGGTTCAATCCCCTTGACTAAAAAAAGGTTACTGTCTGGTTTTGTAATATTTAGTGGTGGAGTACTATTTAATATTAGATTTGATATTGTTTTTTTTCGGGATGTAACTTTAAATTTGAAGCTCCCCGGGAATGGAACATTGGATAATTCAAAATTCCAACCAACTGACTTGCCAGCTGCAAAAATGGTTTTAACCGGTTGGTTGATATATTTGTTCCCGTTTAATATTTCTATGGTGGTCAATTTGGAGAAAATATTTTTAGTATAGAAAATACTGGTGCTGGGATCTATATAGAATTGGGCATTTTTGTCTCCACTATAATTGTATGTTGAGATGGATTGAGTATTGGTTGCATTCAGTTTTTTGCAATCCACTATTCGTCCAATTGGAATTATTAAAAGAGTATATGCTTCATCGAATCTAATACTGTCTAGTCCGGTCTGAGGAGCATACCATCGATTGTTTCTTAGAATGGCGGGTAGTATTATAGTCCGGTACAGTGTTTTTTGACCTGAAATATTGTAATATAGTTCAATAGTGAAGCTGTCAATTATGATGCCATTGAGTGCTTGAAAAGTAAAAGAATCCATTTTAAACAATGAACGATATTCGTATGGAAAGAAGTTATCCAAATTTGACAGCACCTTAATTTCCATTTGAGGCAAAATAATTTTATCAGTGCAAATGAATTTCTTAATTCCTTCCTGAGTGATTTCAAGGCCCATTGAAGTGAGTTTAATGGTGTCTTGTATTTCATGACATGAAAAGGGATTTTTTGGAATGGCTGATTTTGATATTAAGGAAGATTTCGTGAGGACAATAACTTTGGCGATTTGTTGACCGGTATAAGAACTTATGACTCCGGTAGTTTTTAGGTAGATGCTGTCACCATTTTCAAATTTGAAGTCAATTGGTAGGCCGGCACCATATAGATTTGCCGATTCAGGAGTTATTGGTATATAAATACCATTCCCAAAACCATTTTCAACCAATTGAGGTTTGGTACAGGAAGGAAGTAATTCTTTGCTTTTGTATTCCTTGTATATTGGAAAATTGAATTCATAAGAATTCATTCCGTTGTTTTTAATTATTCTAATATTTGAGTTAATATCCGAATAACTTAAATCTGAAAAAATATAAAAGCAAAGCGAATCATGCTTTAGGTTTTCATTATCTACCTTTAATCTTGCTTTAAATTCATAAACAATGGTGTCACCTGTAATAAATCTTTTAAGTTCGGCTTTACGAAGATCTGTCAAATTATCCAACTTAAACCGATCATCATCAGGATCACCTTCCCCTACATTGAGCCTGTATAATTTAGAGTCAAAGTCAACAAAAGCAGATATGGTGTCTTGTTCGAAGGTCGCTGAAGCACAAGGAAATTCTACTACCTTTTCTGCAAATGAAGAAGGCCCACATTCATCAATTTTATTGACACAGGTGAGATGGGCCTCCAGACAGATTTTGGCAACAAGATCAGGCTTCAAAGTTCTTTTATTGGGACATGATGTGTTAAATTGAGTATTGACCGCGTTTAACTCTTTTTTTAGACAAGATGAATTGCAATCTAATTTTACGTTAAATTTTAAAACCATTTCAGAAGTGAATGGTGGGGTAAATTCAAGTACAACTGAGGTGAAATTATTATTGTCAATTTTTTTAGATATTGGGCTCTTGTTGTTTAATTGAAAAGTTGAATCTATCAAAAGTAGAGGACAGGGTATTTGTATACTGACAAATAAATTTCTATTTGTTGGTACGGGGTTCAATTTTATTTTTGATTCTAAAGAATATATCTTATTGTCAATAAGAATAGCGTCTTCAGGAGTCATAACCAGATTGGCTGTAATGGAAGCTGCTGATGAAAAATTGTCTACTGGTTTATTTAACAACATCCGATCACTACCTGGTATGCATACGGAGTTGTATTTGTAACTATAAAGCCATGGGAAGTTGGTAGGAATGGATGGCGACGAAGTAAGACAGGATCCTAATCGAAAATTTAATTTGAAAGATTCACCTGGATTCAGATTGCTAATTTTAATTTTAACTTCATGAAAGGCAGAATCCATTTTGCATCCCATTAAATTAAGAAGGTCTTTGTATTCTATTGAATCTATCAAAGCACTTCCTGTTATGGAAAAGCTGTCATATAAAAATCCAAAAGTGTAAGGACCAGAAATCGCGTTACTTGCCTTTAACGTAATGGTAATATTTTCTGCTACCGCACCGCCGGTGTTGTAGATTGTCAACATTTGCAAGGCTCCGTCTTTAGAACATATGCATTCCGGGAATTGTGGCATCGGATTAAAACTCAGACTGGCTTCTCTGGCAGGAATTACAAAATCAATCCCTGCAGCTTCTTCGTAGACTTGACAACTTTGTCCTTTGCAACCCCAGTCTGCTCTAAAATAGGATTGTATAAATTCTTTAAGGCAGCTACGATGAATAATTTCTTCATCAATCGTAATGATTTCACCATTTTCAAAAAACTCATCACCGTCACCTATATTTTTAAAATCTTTTGGTCCTAATCTCATTCGGAGTAATGTATCGTTATACATTAATATATCTCCGTTCTTACTCGTAATATCTAAAGGGTCATGCTTGTCTTCAAAAATAAACTCACTTAAGTTACCCAGTCGGGTGTTGCGGATCTTTAACAGCCTTTTAAAAGAGGATCCAACTTCTTTTATGGTGGATGATTGGTTTTCAATAACTAAGAATCCCGTTTCAATTTTATAGGGTGGGGAAGTCAAAATGGAGTCTTTGGTATTTAGGTAATGCATGATCCACTTATTTTGGAAAAGCATTCCGTTGTTAACGTCGTTATAAATTTGACAATTTGACTGGATTGTAAAATTGAGCGTAATAATTGCTCCCTTAAGTAGAGAAATTACGATGAATTCCGGTTCATTGGAGGTAATAATATTTCCTTCCAGTGCTCCGCTCAGGCTACCAGCCTTGTATTCTAAGCCGGTGGGTAACAAACCTTTTATTTGAATACTGCTGAGATCTTGCCCGGTATTATTTTCCAAAATCAGATCGAAATCTCCTTCTCCGCAGACACTAAAGTTCAACGGATCTATTTGCTTCAGTATTAAGTTTTGTGCATTCGAGTTTTCTATACCTGTAAGTATAATGCACATTAAAATATAAATATTTGTTTTCATATTTCTTAAATTAAATCTGACCAAAAAGTTCAGATCATAAGTAATGAAAACGGTAATGAGATCACCTTCTTAGGAACGTCCAGAGCAATATAAATATAGCGCCTATTTTGACCAAAATGTACATCAGTACTATAATGGGTTTTGATTGTATGCTTTCTACAGGTTCGCTCCAATAGGAAAAATAGGGAAAGTATTTAATTTTAATAGGGACGCTTTCATTCAAAATACCCATGCATCTGCGGTCAGGGGCAATTCTGTTATCCAGTTCTTCGACGTATCCGTCATAACGTTGACGATATTGTGTTTCATGGGCCTGATATTCATACCAATAAGTACGATCAGGTTTGCATATGTGTTCCACTATTCGGGCATCAGATTCCTGGTAAAAGTACTTTAAGGCAATAGTTCTGAACGGATCTTCTATATTGAAAAAGGGCAAAACGAAGAAACATAATAAGAAAAAAGCAACCGAAAACTTTAGGTAGTACCACATTTGAGCCAGTTAAATTTAAATCAAACTTACACAAAAGAATGAAAAATCACAAAATGAATTATTTTTAGGCGTGTGAAAGAGCTTTTTGGATTGATCTTACTGAAATATAGCAAACTCCAAACCTGGCAAAAGGTCTTGGGCATATTGGGCTTTATCTTATCTCTTCACTGGTTATACCTCTTATTATTGATTGTTGTTTATCCTCCAATTACGACCACTCAGATTGGAAGTCTGGTGGATGGTTATGGCATTAAGAGAAACTATGTTTCTTTTGGTAACATTTCGCCTATGGCTCCATTAGCAGTAATTGCAGCTGAGGACCAATTGTTTATGGGGCATTTTGGCTTAGATTTGAACAGCATTGAGAAGGCAATGGAGCACAACAAGCTGAAAAAGAAGCGAAAAAGGGGTGCTTCTACCATCAGTCAGCAAGTGGCTAAAAACATATTCTTGTGGCAAGGCAGAAGTTGGTTGAGAAAAGGCCTGGAAGTCTATTTTACCTTTATGATTGAAGGACTTTGGAGTAAAAAGCGGATCATAGAGATGTATTTGAATACCGTTGAAATGGGTGAAGGCATCTTTGGAATAGAAGCAGCAGCCAGACAATACTTTGGCAAGTCTGCCAGATTTCTAACCAGAGAGGAATCGGCAATGATTGCGGCCAGTTTACCCAATCCAAAACGATACAAAGTGAAGCCTACTTCTGCCTGGGTCTCCCTTCGCAAACCCTGGGTTTTACAACAAATGAGTCAACTGGAATCTGATGAAGAGGTGAGCGAGCTTTTGTCTAAAGCGTATCATAAGAATGACAGGAACTAGATTTTTTTATAAATATTAAAAGCATCTGCAATAGAGTTTTGAGCTTCTTATAATTTCTTAAATTTTCATTTTATTTATTGATGTGTTCACAAGCCCAGTCATTGTATCCATGATAATTACGGGTTAAAAAGGATGAGATTTCAATAGACGAGTCCAATGACGAAGATATAATATTCCGGAAGTTGAGTTACTATGTTTTTTAAATGCACTATTGGGATTTCTAACAGAACTCTTACTAAGAGTAGTTAGGACATTAAAATTAAAATTTTTTGGGCATTCCATCAACAATATTTAATAATTTCTCTATTGTAACTTGTGATTTTATTCACATTTTATTGATAATAAATATTACCCTTCTTCATTAAATTTAGTAAACCATGTTCTGAGGGATTGAAAATTGATATTGATTATCGGAGCACCTTCCGAACGTTTGTGTAAGAGAAAATGTATTACTTTTTTTTCCACCCAATGGTGTAGCGGAAACAACATTCCAATGAGCAACACCTTTATACCTAATATTTTCCATGGTGTACCATGTGTTGCATGATGAATGAAATTATCTGCAATTAGAATTATAAATTCAAATAAAAAGATAAATCCAAAGAACCCCATTGTTTTAATAACCCAAATAGGCACTCGATAACTCACCATAATGAGAAGTAAAATAAATAGAATGGAAAGGGCTACTATGAATAAATAATATTGAATGTTGTGCTCTCTCTGAATTCGAGCATCCTCTTGTTTTTTTTCTTCTTGTAGGATGCGTTCTTCGTGTTCAATTTCCATTTTAAATATGTCCTCACTCTGAGTGAAATCAAATCTTTTATTAATCTCTATATATTTATTTTGAAAACGAAAAGCTTCCTTAAAATCATTATTTTTTTCTGACAAACTAATAAGTTTCTCAAGTGGTTCAATGATAAATGTCAATTTGCCTGAATGTTCAGATGATGCCAAAGCCACAGTATATGCCTTCTTTGCCTCCAATAGATTACCAGTCGCCATCAGAAAATCACCATATCGCATTTTATATCTTGCAAGTTGGCCGGGGCTTAGTAATTGAGATTTGATCGTATTCTCGATTAGGTTGAAATAATATTTTGCTGAATCATAAGATTTGGCGGCAAAATGATTATATGCATTAATTCTGAAATAAGTTATACTGTCATTTAACTTCATGGATTCGAAGTCAGAATGGTATTTAGTTTGATATAGTTTGTAAAGTTCAATGAATTTGTGAGAATCTAAAAAGGAGGATCTCAAAAATGAATGTGCAAAATTATTTAATCTTTTATACCCATTATTTCTAGAAAAATCTAAAATTTCAAATAGTTTATTTTCGTCATAAAATTTTTCAGGATTAGTTTTTCCTTTGTAATCTAAAAGCGTCAGCTCTGCATGATATGTATTGACGGTATCCTCCGGGTGATATTTACGCAAATATTCTATTTCTTTAAGTTTATACTCGAGTGCCTTTTTATACATGCTGTATTGATCATAAAACTTGCTTAACTCCTGATTGATTTCGTTAACTATTTCATGATTGTTGATTTTTATGGCCAAATAGGATGCGTTCATAAAACTTTTTAAGGCACCCTTGGCATCTCCATTTAAATTCTGCACTTTTGCAAGTGCCAAATTGTATGATGAGGTAAATTCGGGATTGTCAATACTGCTGGAATAGTCAAAAAGTCTGTGTGTATTCTTGATGCTGTTGGCAGTATCTTTCTGATCAATGTAGTAATTCACCAGTGATCGCGTAAGGTTCCACTTTTCAATTTGAGATCCGGAGTTCAATGCAAGTAATTCAGCATTTTGTGCGAATGATTTTGATTGCGCAACATTAATTTCAGACAATTCAGGTAAATCAAAATATTCTTTATAGAGCCTGAACTGCCACTTTACATTTAATGTGTTAATGCTTCTTTTAATGCCTTCATTTATGACGCTGTCTGCATATTGATAATTTTCATTTTTTATAATATTTTGATAAGCAATGTGAAAGATTTTAGACAAGCTATCTTGTGAAGTTTCAAATTTCGATAGATTTTCAGGACCTGGGCCAAGAGAGTCTTTAGGTCTACAGCCTATAGTTAAAAGGGTGTAAACCAAAAAAGATATAGTTAATTTATAAATATATTTCATAATATTTGGTAAATTTATAAAAATGTTTACATTTATGCTGTAATTCTCATTTTCAAACAAAATATTCATTTTATGACACAAAAGGAATTTCTGTATTTAGTAATGGGTGCCGGATTGGGAGTATTGGTTACCTATATGTACTGTAAGAGTATTTGTGGCAGTGACAATACTGGAACGGTCACAAAGGAGCAATGCTGCAATTCGTCTGAGTTCACAAATACTTGTAATTTTTTATTGCACATAGTCGATCCTCCAACCGGAGAACCAAATGATGCAGCTTTAAAGGGATATTTTCAAAATTATGCATCCTCACCGGGGGTTACTGATGCTGTCGGTTTTAGTTTAGATCGTAGAGCGATCGCGTTTGCAGCAAAAAGATGTATAGATGATAACCAAATTCAAGGTTTGAGATTTTATCCAGGAAAGAATGGTACACAAAATTTTATATTAACCATTGATTTAATACGGGTAACGGGTAATTCATTTTTGAATGAGAAAACAGGTTCCGGGGCGTACTTTCCCTATGATTTATCAATCAAAGGGCATGGGGGACCTTGCCCTAATTGGTGTGAAAATACACCAGCAGCGAGAGTCATTTACTAAGGAAGAAACAAGGCTTAAAATATTATTTATTCAGTCTATATTGAATATCTCTGCCATTGGCAACACGAATTGGCCAAATGTAATGTGATTCACTATTGATTTTTGAAGGGATTGCAAATACTAATTAAAGTGATAAATATACCATATCTATGGGTATTGTTGTTTTTAAAGAGACCTGGTGAAATCATTTATAAATTGGATTAATTGAATAATCAGATTTGATAAAAAAATATACATAAGCTAACCTCAAGTAAAAGTTTGTTAGTATTGTTTGGATTGGAGGTGATAAAATATCGAAACCTCAATGGGGCGTTTAATCAGAATAGCTGACTAATTTTAAGCTGAGTTCGGATGAACTCTTGAATCCATTTTGTTGACTTTCATTCAGTATTTGTGGTTGAATTTTACAATGTATTCTTTGAATAATTTTTAATGTTGGGTATCAATTTTCAAAAATAAAAAAACCCATCCAAGTCTTAACTTGAATGGGTCCCAAATATAATCGTAAATTTTTAGACTAAATTAGCCTTTTGGGGTAAGGACGTTACCAGTACTTTTTGGTACAGTTTCATCGTGTTCTGCAGAGATGTTTCCTTTCACAAACAATGTAACTTCTTCTTCGCCTTCGTTGGTTTGAATCTTTACAGTTTTGTTAATGGCTCCTTCTCTTTGAGTGTCATAGCGAATTTCAATAACACCTTTTTCACCTGGCATAATTGGTTCTTTTGGCCAAGTCGGAACAGTACATCCGCAAGATCCGCGTGCATTTTTTATCACCAAAGGTTCATTTCCTTTGTTGGTAAAAGAGGCTGTTCTGAGCGGTTCAGAACCTTTCTTAATGTCACCATAATCCACTGTAGTGTTGTCGAACACCATTTTAGGACCACTGGTTGACTTAGCAGGAGTAGCAACCGGGGTAGCTGTCTGTGCGTAAACTGCCACGGAACCCAGTAGAGCAAATACTAAGAAGAATAAATTTTTCATGCAAAAAGTTTTTTTTTGAATTTGTTATACAAATATAGGAAGGTTAACAATACATAGACCCACAGAATCCAATTTTGTGTGTTAAAGCCGTGTTAAATATAAAACTTTATTTTTATCATATATATATTAAGGTGAAAAACAATGTTTGAGCCATATAATCTTTTATTTTTGCCGGGTAAATCTGAGCCATGTCTATCTATTCAAATATCCAGAACCTACTCGATCAAATTGAAGGACCCCAAGCAGAGTATAAAAAAGAAGTACTTAAAGATTTGTGGATATGTCTTGTGTCTCGTGAAGTTTCCCTGGTGGGAAGGAAAGAGGTACTTACTGGTAAAGCAAAATTTGGTATTTTGGGTGATGGGAAGGAGCTGCCACAAGTGGCGATGGCTCGAGCATTTAAAAAAGGAGATTTTCGTTCCGGGTACTACCGGGATCAGACATTCATGTTTGCACTTGGACTTTGTTCCGTAAAAGAATATTTTGGACAGCTCTATGCAGATCCACAGAATGATCCGTTTTCAGGAGGGAGACAAATGAATGCACATTTTGCTACTCCGCTAATTGATTCTGAAGGGAATTGGACGGATCACACTAAAACTTACAATGTCTCGTCAGATGTCTCAAGTACGGGAGGGCAAATGGCCAGAGCCCTCGGTTTGGCATTGGCATCCAAACAATACAGGCAAAATAAAGATCTTAAAACGTATAGAAAGAATTTTTCTAATAAAGGAAATGAGGTTTCATTCGTAACAATTGGGGATGCGTCAACTTCTGAAGGGGTATTTTGGGAAACCATGAACGCAGCCTCTGTGATGCAGGTTCCGTTGGCAGTTTGTGTATGGGATGACGGATACGGAATATCTGTGCCGATTGCTTTGCAAACAGTAAAGCAAAATATTTCTGAAGCGCTCAGTGGATTTGAAAAATCAAAAGATGGAAATGGATTAAGAATTTTTTCAGCCAAAGGCTGGGATTATCCTAGTTTAGTCAATCTTTTTCATGAGGGTGTAGAAGAGGTAAGGAGTGAACATGTGCCCGCGTTGTTTCACATTCAGGAAGTTACACAGCCTCAAGGTCATTCCACTTCGGGGTCTCATGAAAGATACAAATCAAAAAAAAGATTGGAATGGGAAGAAAAGTATGATTGTCTGCGAATGTTTTCAAAGTGGATTGCTGATAAAGGTATTGCTTCCAGTGAGTTATGTGAACAACTTAAAGAGTTGGCTAAAATTCATGTTCGCGACCAAAAGAATGAGGCTTGGTCCGATTTTGTTACTACTGGACAACTTAGGAAAAAGGAATTGTTAGAAATATTGAAGTCAATTTCCGGTATGCCTTCTATTGATCAGGCAATAAACTCCATCAATTCAAGTAAAGACATCTCTTGGCATGAATTGGTGCAAATTGCAAGGCAATGTCTGGGACAAGCAAGGAAGGGAGGTATATCCTCTCAAATGTCTTTGCTTGAAAAATGGATCTCCAACCAATATTTGCAGGCACAAATTGATTATCACGCTCATTTATATTCTGAAACAAATTACTCTGCCTTGAAGGTGCCTGAAATTCTACCGGAATATAGTAACAGTTCTAAGGAGTTAAATGGTTATCAGATTATCAATCAATATTTTGACCAGTTATTGGCAAAACATCCGGAGGTATTGGCCTTTGGAGAAGATGTAGGAATGATTGGTGATGTGAATCAGGGATTTGCAGGATTACAGGAAAAGTATGGAGATCTTCGAGTTTTTGACACTGGTATTCGTGAGTGGACCATCATTGGCCAGGCTATTGGCATGAGTATGCGCGGACTCAGACCGATCTCCGAAATTCAGTATCTTGACTATATTGTGTATGCTTTGTCTCCGTTGATGGATGATCTTGCTACTTTGCGATATAGATCTGATGGCATTCAAAGAGCACCCACTATAATCCGTACACGTGGACATCGTTTGGAAGGAATATGGCACTCCGGGTCACCAATTGGTATGCTTTTAAATTCATTAAGGGGTATTCACATTTGCGTACCAAGGAATATGACCCAAGCTGCAGGGATGTATCAGACCTTACTGCAATCAGATGATCCAGGGCTGGTGATAGAATGCCTGAATGGCTATCGACTTAAGGAAAAAATGCCAGACAATTTGGGTAGCTATACGATACCGTTGGGAAAAATTGAAGTGCTGCGAGGTGGCAACGATATTACATTGGTCACATATGGATCGTGTATTCGGATTGCAGAAAAGGCCATAGAAGTTTTATCTGAATATGGAATCGATGTGGAACTCATAGATATTCAGACCTTGTTGCCCTTTGATCTGGATAAAGGAATTCGAAAGTCATTGGCTAAGACTAACAAATTGGTTATCCTTGATGAAGATGTGCCGGGTGGAGCAAGCGCATTTATTTTACAGCAGGTTTTAGAAGAACAAAATGCTTTTAGCTTATTGGATTCCAAACCAACCTGCATTACAGCTTCTTCACATCGACCGCCTTATGGTAGTGATGGAGATTACTTTAGCAAGCCTAATGCAGAAGATGTAGTTGAAGTGATCTATAAGCTCATGCATGAATATGATCCCGGGCAGTTCAATTAATCTGAGTTTGAGATTGAATGAGGATTATTCAGCTAATCAAAGTATTTTTGGAACTTAATTATTGATCATTGTCAACTTCGTTAGTCATTATTCCTACTTATAATGAGATCGAGAACATCGATTCGATTATTGGGGCAGTTTTCTCATTGCCGGTAAAATTTGACATTCTCATAGTTGATGATGGTTCACCGGATGGTACTGGAGATCAAGTTGAGCTATTGATTAAAAGGTTCCCTGAGCGATTGTTTTTAATGAAAAGACAACAGAAGTCTGGTTTGGGTACTGCTTATATAGCAGGATTTAAATGGGCTTTGAATAGAGATTATCAATACATTCTGGAAATGGACGCTGATTTCAGTCATCCTCCCGAAAAACTTGTGGAACTCATGCAGACTTGTGCATCTGAAGAAGCAGATGTAGCAGTAGGATCCAGGTATATTCCCGGTGGAGGAGTAGTAAATTGGCCTTTTGTTCGATTGCTTTTGTCAAAATCCGCCTCCGTGTACGTCCAATTGGTAACAGGCATGAGGGTTAAGGATCCCACAGCGGGTTTTGTGTGTTACTCCAGGAAAGTTTTAGAGCGGATTGATCTTGATAAAATCAGGTTTGTTGGATACGCTTTCCAAATTGAAATGAAATACAATGCCTTTAAGCTTGGCTTTCGGATCAAGGAGATTCCCATTACTTTTCCGGATCGTGTAAAGGGAAAGTCAAAGATGAACATTCTAATTATCCGGGAAGCCCTTCTGGGAGTGTTCAAGATGAGATTTGGATATTGAATAATCCAACTCCAAAATAAAGTATAGTTGAGAAGACAAGTGAAAATTTGGTCTATCCCCGCTTGTTAAACTGGAATACCTTTCATTTCCAGACCCCAATATTTGCATTATTATTCAAGGTTAATGAAAAATTTCGAGCGCTCGCCTAGAACCTAGAACCTAGGTACCACAACCCAATCAATTAATATATATATTTATTTAATCTTTAAGTGATGGGTTATACAATTCTTATATATTTGAGTATTATTAATGTGTAGTCAAGAGTTTTTGAGGCCATTATGAAATGAAAGTGTAATCATTTTGCTTATATTCTGTAACTATTTTGGTTACATGTTGATTGTCAGTGGAAATAATATATAGATTTTTTATATTTTTAGTGGGAGAAAGTGGGAGAAAGTGGAAATAGGTTATATATTTGACCCAACAAACCAACATGAGGCCAAAGAATGTATAAGCTAAGTGGCGAATACGAGATTAAATTAGATGATAAAAGCAGATTGCGATTACCATCGGCATTAATGCGTCTTCTCGAAGTTAGTGACAGAAAGGGCCTTGTGATAAACCGTGGTTTTGAAAAATGCTTAATACTCTACCCGCAAGAAGTGTGGGAAGAAAAGACAAAAGAAGTTAACCAGCTCAATCCGTACAACATTAAAAACAGGGAGTTTGCCCGGTATTTTTACCGAGGGGCAACTCAGTTAGAACCCGATGCAGCTTCTCGTGTCGTGCTACCTAAGACTCTTATGGAGCATGCAGGAATAAAGACTGACGTCATGTTACTAGCCTATAATGACCAGATAGAAATTTGGTCTCGCGAAGAATATTTGCAAATGGTAGATAACGAGCCGGAAAACTTTGCTGAATTGGCTCAGGAAGTATTTAGACATAAAGATGTCTGAGCAAGAATATGTTCATATTCCGGTATTGCTCAACGAATCTGTTGAGGCGCTGGTAAGTATTCCAGACGGAGTTTATGTGGATGTAACCTTTGGAGGCGGTGGACATACTAGGGCCATTCTTGAAAAGCTGAATCCTGAAGGAAGGGTTTTTAGTTTTGATCAGGATGAAATGGCTTTAAGGAATAAAATTGAAGACAACAGGCTCACATTGGTGTGGTCGAATTTCAGGTACTTGAAGAAATATCTGAGATATTATAAAATTGAAAAAGTGGATGGGATCCTTGCTGATCTTGGTGTTTCGTCTTTTCATTTTGATACGGATGTAAGAGGGTTTTCATTTCAATCTGATTATCCTTTGGATATGCGTATGAATCAAGAGCAAGAATTAAGCGCTGAAGATGTGCTGAAGACATATTCTGAGGAAAGACTTGCAAAAGTTTTTACTCAATATGGCGAGCTTACCAATGGACATCTGATTGCAAAAAAATGGATACAAGACAGAAAAACCATCAGGTTAAATGGATGCGCTTCATTTGCAGAATGGGTAAGTCCATTTGTGTATGGAAAGAGAAATAAGTTTCTGGCACAACTGTTTCAAGCCTTGAGGATCGAAGTGAATCAAGAGTTGGAAAGTCTTGAAGCGTTTTTAACACAAGCTTCGGAGGTATTGAAGCCAGGGGGAAAATTGGTTGTGATCAGCTACCATTCTTTGGAAGATAGATTGGTCAAAAATTTTATAAAAAGGGGGACGATTGATTCAGATAATGAACATTCTTTTGAAAGGCAGAAAAATAGAATGAAAGCGTTGACGAAAGATATTATCGTGCCCAGTATAAATGAATTAGAAAGGAATAGCAGATCTCGGTCCGCAAAGATGAGGGTAGGTATAAAATTAAACGATTAAAAATGGAATACAGCAAACCTCCTAAGATAGATAGAAAAAAATTTAGCAGTGTGAATGCAATGCTGATTTATAAAAATTTGCCTTATATCTGCTTGTTGTTTGTTTTAGCGCTGGTTTATGTAGCGAATGTCCATTACGCAGAAAAGCATTTGAGGACAACGCAAGTTTTGAATGAAGAAATTAAAGAATTGAAATGGGATTACTGGTCATTGAAATCTGGAATCATGTATAACAGTACTGAGGGACAGATTTTGAAAAAAGTAAAGGAAAAAGAAATTTATGTACCGGATCAAGCTCCCAAAAAGCTGATTCGTGTGGAGAATTGAAAAAATGGATCGCAAGAAGGAATTTTTACTTAGGGTATATGTGACTTTGGCAGTGTTTCTGCTAGCCGGAGCGCTCTTGTCCTGGAAGGCGATCAAGATTGTGACGATAGAGGGAGACATGTGGAGACAAAAAGGGGAAGAGCTGTATTTTAAGTTGGTCTCCATTGAGGCAGAAAGGGGAAAAATATTGGCAGATGATGGGAGTCCATTGGCGATTTCCTTACCGTTCTTTGAAATTAGAATGGATACCAAAGCAAAGGGTTTAACCAAAGAGGTATTCAAGAGAAATGTAGATTCTTTAGCCTATTTCCTCTCCAGGGATTTAATGACTGACAGAGGACCTAGAGAAATCAAAAACATGCTTGTTAAGGAAAGACAAGAGGGGAACCGATATCTTTTAATTGCCAGGTCAATAGACTATCAGCAAATGGAATCTTTAAAAAAATATCCAATTTTTAGAGAGGGCCAAAACAAAGGAGGACTTATAGTTATAAGAAAAGATAAGCGCGAGAAACCGTTTAAGATTTTAGCAAGTAGAACGATTGGACTTAATAGAGAAAATGCTCAAGCAATAGGATTGGAAAGCTCCTTCAACAAATACCTTAAAGGTGAAGAAGGACAAAGGTTGATGAAAAAAGTGGGCCATAACATTTATTTGCCAGTGGATGATGTAATGGAAATTGAAGCCAAACGTGGAAAGGACATTGTAACCACACTTAACATTGGAATCCAGGAAGTAGCAGAAGATGCTTTGGCCGAAGCGATCTTAAAACATGGAGCAGTTAAGGGCTGTGCATTGGTTATGGATGTTAAAACAGGTGCTATAAAGGCGATGGCTAATCTTGGATTTGATGAAGATGGCAATCTTGTGGAAAACTTTAATTATGCAATTGCAAGTTCTACTGAACCGGGATCAACTTTAAAGCTTGCTTCAACATTGGCACTGCTTGAAAGTGGGAAAGTAGATCTGAAAACCGCAGTAGACTTGAATGGTGGTGAAGCCTATTTCTATAATAAGAAAATGAAGGACTCTGAAAATCATGGTGTGGGTATGAGTGATTTGCAATATGCTTTTGAAAAGTCATCAAACGTAGGAATTTCAAAGTTGGCAAACGCAGTTTTTAGTAGCATTCAGGGTCAAAAGGAATTTGCAGATTATTACAGAAAGTTTGGATTGCATTTAAAAACCGGAATTGAATTGGATGGAGAACCGGCGCCAATTATTAAACATCCGGATATAGACAAGGATAAATGGTATGGAACGTCCGTGCCATGGATGAGTGTGGGATATGAATTGCAATTGACCCCACTTCAGATTCTAAATCTTTATAATACAGTGGCCAATAATGGTCGTATGATGAAACCCTACATCGTTTCTGGAATTCTAGATAACGACGTAGAAGTTAAAAAAATTGAACCAAAAATATTACGAGACAGTATCGTCTCTAACAGTACATTATTACAGGCAAAGGCGTTGCTCAAAGGAGCAGTTGATAACGGAACAGCGAAAATTATTTATACAGACCAATATTCTATCTCCGGAAAAACTGGTACCGCTGTAACCAATTATTTTGTCACCGGAATGGAACAAAAAGATTACCAAGCTTCCTTCTGTGGATTTTTTCCAAGTGAAGATCCTGCATTCAGTTGTATTGTAGTAATATACAACCCTACTAAAGGGGGATATTACGGAGGGCAGGCAGCTGCGCCAGTTTTTAAGAAAATTGCTGACCGATGCATGAGGGATATGAACAGAATTGCTGTTCAGATAAATGATCAGCCGAAACCCGCACTTGCTATGGAAGTTTTACCAGTAGGCAATTACGGTTACGCTGGCGACTTTAAGAATCTTTTTAGTTACATAGGATTGCCTTATACTGATCCAAGAAAAAGTGACTGGATAAGAACCATATCCAATAAGGAAGGCGTGTATACATTGCCACAATATCAGGAAAAAGGTAAAGTGCCTGATCTTACAGGAATGGGTTTGCGCGACGCCATGTTTGTGTTAGATAAGTTGGGAATGGGAGTTGTAGCGCGTGGGGTTGGAAAAGTAAAATATCAGAGTATTGCACCTGGAACATTATTGCCAGGTGGTGATCAAAGAATAGAAGTTTATTTAGAATAAAAGTTCATTGAAAAGTTTATCACAAATTCTACCTCAGTCCGGTGAATACCAAATATTTGGGACTTCGGATCATACAGTAGGTGGTTTTTCTTCAGATTCACGAGAAGTGGGATCAGATGTAATGTTTGTAGCAAGAAAAGGACTGGTGGTGGATGGGCATGCATTTATTCCTGAAGTAATCGAAAAGGGCGTGAAAGTAATTCTTTGTGAAGAGTTGCCGATTGAAATTAAAACAGATGTCTGTTATGTTCGATGTGCTAATTTGCTTGACACGTTGACACATTTGTTGAATAAGTTTTATGATTATCCTTCTGATCAACTTAAGTTGATTGGGATTACAGGAACAAATGGTAAAACGACCACGGCCACTTTATGCTATGAATTGTTTAAATCTTTGGGATATAAAACCGGTTTAATATCCACAGTAATTAATCGAATACATCTTGATGAAGAATGGGCGACACATACTACCCCGGATATCATTAAACTGTATTCATTGCTCGACAGAATGGTTAAAGAGGGTTGCTCGCATGTTTTTATGGAAGTGAGTTCTCATGCGCTGGATCAAAACCGAATTGCCGGATTAAATTTTTCAGGTGCGGTTTTTACAAATCTTACTCATGATCATTTGGATTATCACAAGACATTTGATTCCTATATAAAAGCAAAGAAAAAGTTCTTTGATGGGTTATCAAAAGCCACATTTGCATTGATCAATTCAGACGACATACATGGACAAATAATGGTTCAGAATTGTAAAGCAAAAATATACACTTATGCTTTAAGAGGAATAGCTGATTTCAAAATTAAGGTTCTGGAAAACAATTTACATGGTTTGCATTTGAAATATAAGCACATTGAATGGTTCTCAAGATTGGTTGGAGTGTTCAATGGATATAATTTAGCAGCTGTACTTGGAGTAGCCATTTTACTTGGTGAGGATGAAAATCAGGTATTGCAAAAGATGTCGGATTTGAAATCTGTGGATGGGAGATTTGATTGGATGCGGAATGAATCGGATGGAAGAGTAGGCATAGTGGATTATGCCCATACTCCTGATGCGGTGGAAAAGATTCTCAGTAATATTCAAGAATTGAGAAAAACCAATCAGAAAATTATAACTGTAATAGGTTGTGGTGGAAATAGAGACCGTGATAAACGGCCAGAAATGGCGCGAATTGCAACTGAGTTGAGTGATCAACTGATACTCACTTCAGATAATCCGAGAGATGAAGATCCTGCGGATATTATAAGGCAGATGGAAACTGGAATTTCTGATGACAATTTCCACAAATATTTAATTGTGATTGACCGCGAGCAGGCTATAAAAACTGCTTGCAGCTTAAGTCAAAAAGGGGATATAATTCTCCTTGCCGGAAAGGGCCATGAAAAATATCAAGAAATCAAAGGGGTAAAGACCTTTTTTGATGACAAAGAAAAACTTAGAAAGTATTTACTTAACATATAAAAGATTATAGAGTAGGTTCTATTATCATTCTCAGGTTGGTTTTAACAGTTACAGCAGGAGTATTGCAACCAAAGGGATTGGATCCCTGCTGTACTGTTAAATTTCCGATTAATGAAAAACCATGTTGTACTATTTATTTCAATTTACTGAAAAATTATTCCATCTCCCTGGAGGGCGGTTGTTTAACTATATATCCTTCAGGGCTGGTTTGGCTATAATTATCTCTTTGATTATAACGATGCTGTTTGGAGAACGCATCATACGTTCATTGAAAAGACTGCAAATAGGAGAAACTGTTCGTGACTTGGGTCTAGCAGGTCAAAAGGAAAAAGAAGGCACCCCAACTATGGGAGGTCTGATTATTATTTTGGGTATTATGGTGCCATGTCTGCTTTTAACAAGGCTGGATAATGTGTATATTCAGGTAATGATTTTTACTACTTTGTGGATGGGAGTTATTGGGTTCTCCGATGATTATATCAAAGTGTTCCTAAAGGATAAGGAAGGCTTGAAAGCTATTTTTAAAATTTTAGGGCAAATAGTTTTGGGAATTGTGGTAGCAGTAGTCATGTTATACCATGAAAATGTGGTGGTCAGAATGACCAAAACGGAAGCATTGAAATTTCATTACAGCATTGAAGATGAAATCATTTCTTACGATAAGAATTCAAATAAAATCACAGAATTCGTATATGTTAAAACGGCATTGACCAACGTCCCATTTTTAAAAGGCAATCGTTTTGATTATGCCTGGCTATGCGGATTCATGGGCGATAATGCCGCTTCAATGTTATGGATCATTTTTATTCCATTTGTTATTTTTATTGTAACTGCAGTATCTAATGCTGCAAATCTTACGGATGGATTAGATGGATTAGCTACAGGTGTATCTGCAATAATCGCGGCTACATTAGCTATTTTGGCTTATGTTTCAGGTAACTCCATAATAGCCGAGTATCTGAATATATTTTATTTACCCTATACAGGTGAATTAGTAATTTTCGCCTCCGCTTTTCTAGGATCTTGTGTTGGATTTCTTTGGTACAACTCATATCCTGCAAGAGTATTTATGGGCGATACAGGAAGCCTAACCTTAGGAGGAATTATTGCTGTTTTAGCAGTTTTGCTGAGAAAGGAGTTGCTTATTCCTGTATTATGTGGTGTATTTCTTATAGAGAATTTTTCAGTTGTAATACAGGTTGCATATTTTAAATATACCAAAAGAAAATTTGGTGAAGGTCGTCGTATATTTTTAATGTCTCCATTACACCACCACTTCCAAAAAAAAGGAATGCATGAAGCTACGATTGCAGTACGTTTTTGGATAATCACTTTGTTGCTTGCTGTATTAACCATCATCACCCTAAAAATGAGATAAATGCTATTAATTCTTGGCTGTGGTGAGAGTGGATTCGGGGCAGCGTTGCTGGCCCATAAACAAAAGCTCCCGGTTTTTGTAAGTGATCAGACGATCATCAAGGATGATTTTAAACAAATGTTTATTGATCTGGAAATTGATTTTGAAGAAGGTGGTCATGAAATTGCTTACGATATATTGCCTACGCTGGTAATAAAAAGTCCCGGTATTCCGGATAATGCAAAAATTATTAAACATTTTGCAGAGAAGAATATTGAATTAATTTCAGAAATAGAATTTGCTTACCGTTATTGTAAGGGAAAAATAATAGCCATTACCGGTAGCAATGGGAAAACCACGACCACTAACCTATGTTATCACATGTTGCACACCAATGGTTACCATGTAGCTAAAGTAGGAAATGTTGGTTATTCTTTTGCCAGAAGTTTGGCTCTGACAGATCACGATTATTATGTGCTGGAATTGAGTAGTTTTCAGTTGGATACCATTAGTGAATTTAGACCTGATGTAGCCATTATCATTAACATTACACCTGATCATTTGGATCGGTACGATTATATTTTTGAGAATTATATTAAATCAAAATTCAGAATTACACTAAATCAAAAATCGGAAGATCTGTTAATCTTAAATTCAAACGATCAAACCATCCGGAAATATTTGGGAATTGTACCTTTTAGTGCAAAAGTTGATTGGTTGGAAGTTAGGCTTAATGAAGTAGAAGATGTCATTGTGAATAATGAAAGACTTTTTTCTTTAAAAAATTCCGGATTAAAGGGTAATCATAATGCATTAAATGCAGGATGCGCTGCGAGGGCTGCACATTTTATGGGTTTGGGTTATAAAGAAATTCAAAAAAGCATAGATAGTTTTGTCAATGATCCTCATAGATTAGAGTTGGTTGAGACCCTTAATGGGGTAAGCTATATTAATGATAGCAAGGCAACCAATGTAGATTCTGTCTATTGGGCATTGGATGCTATGAAAGGAAAAGTCATTTGGATCGCAGGCGGACAGGACAAAGGAAATGATTATTCTCAATTGCAGTCTTTGGTAAAGTCCAAAGTAAAGGCGTTAGTCGCACTTGGGGCAGATAATGGTAAACTGCTGGAAGCATTTAGTGAGCTTGTTCCAGTATTTGATACCCATGATATGGCTTCAGCTGTGGCGCAGTCTAAAAAGCTCGCTGAGGATGGTGATGCAGTGCTTCTTTCACCAGCTTGCGCAAGTTTTGACTTATTTAATAACTATATGCAACGTGGAGATTTGTTTAAAGAGGAGGTTTTAAAAATGAAATTAATTTAGTGGGAATGAATGTACTTATTGAAAATATTAAGGATGGGATAAAAGGTGATCGTTTTCTATGGACTATCATTATACTTTTGTCACTTTGTTCTTTGTTGGCTGTTTACAGCGCTTCTATATCCTTAACGAAGTACAATTCTGACAACACTGTATTTTTCCTTCTAAAACATGTGCCGTTTATTATTGGTGGATTGATTTTGGCTTGGTTTATATCAAATATTGACTACACTGAATTTAGTAAATGGGCACCATTTTTTTTAATTGTGGCGGTTGCTTTGTTGGTTTGGGCTTTGTTTTTTGGAGTGAATATTAATCAAGCAAAAAGATGGATTCAGGTTCCATTTTTAGATATTTCATTTCAGGTTTCCGATTTTGCTAAGTTGGCATTAATTGCTTTTGTGGCAAGGAGCATTTCGGCAAAACAGGATCATATCAAAAGTTTTAAAACTGCATTTGTCCCGATCATGTTACCGGTGCTTTTAATTTGTGGACTAATTGCACCGTCAAATTTTTCAACATCTGCTATATTATTTTTGTGTTGTATTATGATGCTTTTTGTGGGGAGAGTTTCTTTTAAATATATTTTTATTTTAGGATTATTTGGAGTCTTGATGTTTGCGTTTTTAATATACCTGGGCCAATTTTTACCTGATGCCATTCGGGTCAACACCTGGGTGAACAGAGTAAATGAATACCTCAATGTTGAGGGTGGAGGGTACCAGGTACAACAAGCCAAGATTGCTATTGCCCGAGGTGGGTTATTTGGAGTGGGTCCCGGAAATTCCATGTTGAGAAATTTTATTCCATATTCTTATGCAGATTTTATCTATGCCATTATTTGTGAAGAATGGGGGATTCTGCTTGGTGGGATCGGACTGATTATTTTATACCTGATGTTATTGGGTCATTGTGTAAGTATGGTGACAAAATCACCTAAAGCTTTTGGCGCAATGTTGACCATTGGGATTGGTTTTAATATTGTTATGCAGGCATTTGCTAATATGGCTGTATCTCTGGGACTAGTACCAGTGACAGGATTGACACTTCCCTACATAAGTATGGGTGGTACTTCGTTGCTTTTTACCAGTATGGCTTTTGGGATGGTAATTAGTGTAAGTAAACATATTAATGGGTTAAAACTTGATCAGGAAAGTGATTCTGCAACAGAAAATAAAGTTGAATTAGATGATTAAAGTGCTCATTAGCGGAGGAGGAACAGGAGGCCATGTGTTTCCGGCTATTGCTATTGCTGATGCCATTAAGGAAATGAATGATCATGTAGAAATACTTTTTGTTGGGGCAATTGGAAAGTTGGAGATGACTGAGGTGCCCAAAGCTGGGTATAAAATTGAAGGCTTAAAAGTAGCTGGATTTCAGAGAAAATTAAGTCTGCAAAATATTATTGTACTTTGGAAACTGATGACATCACTTGTAAGGGCTTATCAAATTGTAAATCGTTTTGCTCCGGATGTAGTTGTTGGAGTAGGAGGTTATGCCAGTGGCCCGGTAATGAGAGTGGCAGCATGGAAAAGAATACCGCTTTTAATACAAGAGCAAAATTCATATCCGGGAATCACGAATAGGTTGATGGCCTCTAAAGCCAATGTCATATGTGTTGCATTTCCTGATGTAATCAAATATTTTAACAACAAACACATAGAGATTACAGGAAATCCGGTTAGAAAAAATATGAAGTCTTCTGTATCAAAGATGGAGGCTTATAAATATTTCAATTTAGATCCAAATAAGAAAACGCTTTGTTTTTTTGGTGGAAGTTTAGGGGCGAGGACAATAAATGATGTGGTGCTTGCAGCAAAGGAATCTATCATGAACAGGCAAGATATTCAAATCTTATGGCAATGTGGAAGGCAGTACGAAGAGCGCGTCAAACAGGATTCCATCTCAGAATTGTCGCAGGTACACGTTTATGCTTTTATTGACAAAATGGATTTTGCTTATGCTGTTGCTGATGTGGCCATTACCAGAGCGGGTGCGTTAACTATTTCCGAATTGGCGGTTACTGAAACAGTGTCAATTTTAGTTCCTTCGCCAAATGTTGCAGAAGATCACCAAAGAAAAAATGCAGAGGCGATGACGACAATCTACGCTGCCAAAATGGTATTAGATGCTGATGCTCGGATGGTACTTTGGGAATCTGCGATTGCATTACTGGATGACAATGAACAACAAAAAATATTAAAGACAAATTTACAAAATATGGCAAAACCTGATGCTGCAAAAAACATTGCAAAAAGGGTATTGTCTCTTGTTGCATAATATGGATGCATTGAAAAAAGTATATTTTCTTGGAATTGGAGGCATTGGAATGAGTGCCTTGGCCAGGTATTTCAATGCCCGAGGTGTCAAAGTTTATGGATATGATAAAACCAGAACTCCTTTGACCGTTGAATTGGAATCAGAAGGTATGTCTGTTCATTATGAGGATCTACCGCTTGCCATACCCGAGGACTTAGATCTAGTAGTGTGGACTCCTGCCATTGCAAGGTCGCTACAGGAATTTAAAATACTTTCTTCTGGAGGGGTTACGATGATGAAGAGATCCGAGGTGTTGGGAAAAATTACGGCTAAAAATAAAAACATTGCGATTGCAGGCACTCATGGAAAAACTACTACAAGTAGTATTTTGACGCATATTTTAGTGGAATCTGAAATAAAAGTAACAGCATTCTTGGGCGGTATACCAAAGAATTATCATTCCAATTTTGTAGACAGGGGCCATGATTGGATAGTTGAAGAGGCAGATGAGTATGATCGCTCATTTCTACAATTACATCCTGACATTGCAGTGATCGGATCTTTGGATGCTGACCACCTCGATATATATGGTGATCGGTCACAAATGATCTCCACGTATTTTGATTTTGCAGGTCAAATAAAATGGGGGGGGCTGCTTCTTATGGCTGCAAATATCGAACAATTGGAATTAAATAGATTCGGTCAATTGGAAAACCTAAAATTTTTGACATATGGTATTGATACAGGAGAAGTAAGGAGCAATATTTTGACAATCAAGGAAGGATGGACTACTTTCAATTACCAGGACGACAAAGGAAATCTGTTTAATGAATTAAAACTCCGATTGCCAGGCAGACATAATTTACAAAATGTTACTGCAGCCATTCGGATAGGTGTTGAACTTGGAATTACTGAATTTGATATTCGAAAAGCATTGGAGTCTTTTCAAGGAATAGTCAGACGTTTCGAATGGATTTTTGAAGGAAAAAATCAAGTGTACATAGATGATTATGCACATCACCCTGAAGAGTTGAAAGCAGCAATTGAAGCGGCCAGGAGTTGTTATCCAGACAGGCGAATTTTGGGAATTTTTCAACCTCATTTGTATACAAGGACCAGGGATTTTGCACAGGATTTTGCAAAGGCTTTAGATTTGTTGGATGAAGTTATTTTAGTAGAATTATATCCCGCAAGAGAAGAGGCAATTCCGGGTATTAGTTCGCATACTATATTGGGTTTGATGGATTTGAGACAGAAGGCCTACGTCTTAAAAAAGGATTTGATTGAACAATTAAAACATAGAAAATTAGATATTGTCATTACTTTAGGTGCGGGGGATCTTGATTTAATGTCTGATCAAATTGCTAAAATTCTGAATTGATATGAATACAAAAGTAAAGGTCGGATTAGTAATTGGATTGTACATCATTACGATGCTTGCAGTAGTAGTTGTTTGGATGAGCTCGATTAGAGAACAACGAATTCAGAAATCAGGTCAGTTGAAAATACAGATTGTAAAGCCGTCTGAAGAAAATAAACTGCTTGAAGAAAAAGATGTGCGGATGGCAGTTGCTAGTTTTTACAAAAAAGATTGGAGGAAGATTCCGATTTATGCCCTCCGGACTGCGGATTTGGAAAGATATCTGGAAAGTCAGGCGGTTATCCATCATGCAGAAGTTTTCATTGATTCTAAGAAGAATCTACATATTGAAATGTATCAGCGTGATCCGTTGATGCGTGTGGCTGATGTGCTGGGCAATCAATTTTATATTGATGTAGAGGGAAAAAGAATACCTAATTCAAGGAATTATTCTGCTCGTGTTCCTGTTGTAACTGGTATCCTACAACCCTTTAAAGGACATGACATTTGGCAAGAGGAAAATTTTGAATACAGGGCGGTATATCAGCTTGCAAAGGAAATTGTAAAAGAACCTTTTGTCCGATCTCTCATAGAGCAAATTGATTTTTTACCATCCGGTGAATTAGTGCTTGTGCCAAAAATTGGAAATGAAAAAATACAATTTGGGAATGCAGACAACATTAATGAAAAACTTGAAAAACTTAAATTTTTTTATCAGGAAGGATTAAGGTATGAAGGTTGGAATGTTTATCAGACCATTGATTTGAAAAACAAGGACCAGGTTGTGTGCCGAAAGAATTCTTCTGAAATATAATATTAAAACTCAAACTAATCAGTATATGGAATCACAAATTAATCAAAACCCGGAAATTATAGCGGCGCTTGACATTGGCACAACCAAAGTTTGTGTGGTGGTAGGTAAGCGTAATATTTTGAACAAAATTGAAGTGCTCGGCTTTGGTAAAGTAAGTTCGGAAGGGGTGATCAGAGGAGTGGTCTCAAATATAGATAAGACTGTGAAAGCAATCAGTGATGCGATTGATCTTGCGGAGAAAATGAGTAAGCATGAGATCCAAAAGGTACATGTAGGAATAGCTGGGCAGCATATAAAAAGTCTCCAACATCAAGGTGTTTTATACAGAAATAATCCGCAGGAGGAAATTACTCGTGAAGATGTAGACAAATTAGTTCAGGATATGTATAAAATCGCATTGCCTCCGGGTGATCAAATTCTTCACGTTATTCCACAAGAATTTACAGTTGATGACGAAGAAGGAATAATTGACCCAGTTGGAATGTCCGGATCAAGATTGCAATCAAATTTTCATATCATTACTGGCAACACTTCTGCTGCAAGCAATATACTGAGATGTATTGAAAAGGCCGGATTAATTGCAGAAAGTATGACACTTGAACCTTTGGCATCCGCTGAGTCTGTATTGTCTAAAGAAGAAAAGGAAGCTGGTGTAGTCATGGTTGATATTGGGGGCGGAACTACGGATGTAACCATTTACAATGAAGGCATTATACGTTACACTTCTGTGATTCCAATTGGAAGTAATATGATTACAAAAGACATTAAGGCGGGGTGTTCTGTAACACAAGAGCAAGCAGAGAAATTGAAAGTCAGATTTGGTTCAGCTTTAAGTGAGGAGATTGTGGACAATAGAATTATAACCATTCCCGGATTGATGGGTAGAGAGCCTAAGGAAATTTCAGAAAAAAATTTGGCCAGAATTATTCAAGCCAGAGTAGAAGAAATTTTCGAATATGTAATGTGGGATATTCACAGAAGCGGCTATGAGAATAAATTGGTTGCCGGTATTGTGCTTACAGGAGGTGGATCATTATTAAAAAATCTTGAACTTTTAGCTGAATATCAAACAGGTTTGGCAGCGAGGATTGGATATCCAACGGAACATTTGTCGTCCCATTATATGGATGAGGTTTCTAACCCTATGTTTTCGACCAGTATGGGTCTTGTTTTTGAGGGGATGAAGAAAATGGCACCTATAAAAACAGAACCAAGAAAAATAGTTTCTGAAGTGTTTGATTTGGTAGAAGAGAATGTTCAAACCACAGAAGATTTAGAAAGGGAGGAAGGAAAAAGAGAAGGCTGGTTGGGCAGATTTGTCAATAAAGGATATTCTTCTGTTAAGGAGTTCTTCGAAGCCAGTCCTGATTCTGAATTTTAATAAAAATATATATAATTTTTTTTTTATAATTTATTTTTATTTATAATATATAATTATATATCTTTACGTCATAAACAAATATTAAAAATGATTATATGAATCAAGCCTCTATAATCAAAGTTATCGGAGTCGGAGGAGGGGGAACAAATGCGGTAACCCAAATGTATAATCTGGGTATCAGAGGTGTAGATTTTGCTGTATGCAATACAGATCAGCAAAGTCTGGACATCAGTACTGTCCCAACAAAAATTCAGTTGGGACCTTTGTTGACCGTAGGCAGAGGTGCTGGAAACAATCCTGAAGTGGGGCGGCAGGCATGTCTTGAATCGGCCGAAGAGCTCAGAAGGTTTTTAGAGGTAGATACGAAAATGTTGTTTATCACTGCCGGGATGGGTGGAGGTACGGGTACCGGAGCGGCACCAATTATTGCCAAAGTAGCACGAGAACTTGGGATACTTACAGTGGGAATTGTAACCTTGCCTTTTCAATTTGAAGGCCCGCGACGTGGCAGATTAGCATTTGAAGGTCTGGATCAGTTGAAGCAAAATGTAGATTCACTGATTGTAATTTCAAATAATAAGCTGCGTGAAATGTATGGCAACTTATCGATGTCCTGTGCATTTTCAAATGCAGACAATATTTTGGCTACTGCTGCAAAAGGAATTGCAGAAATCATAACGGTGCCTGGTTACATTAATGTAGATTTTGAGGATGTCAATTTTGTGATGAAGGAAAGTGGCGTTTCTATTATGGGAAGCGCTTTGGCCAGAGGAGAAGACAGGGCTAGAAAAGTGATCGAAAGTGCATTGAATTCTCCTTTATTAGAAGATAATGATATCAGAGGTGCCAAACATATTCTATTAAACATTACAACCGGTAAAAGTCCAGAGATTACAATGGATGAGGTCGGTGAAATTACCGAATATATTCAACAAGAGGCGGGCTATGATACCGATTTAATTTGGGGTTCGTGTGTAGATGAAAGTCTGGAGGACCAAATTAGTGTAACCCTGATTGCAACTGGTTTTGGACAGGGTTATAAGAATCGATCAGGTCAGGAGACGGTCAAGAAAGTTGTGATTGATTTAAATGAAGATGAGGTTGATATTTCAAAATCTGAGATCGATCAGCCATCTTCAGCACAGACGGTTGAATTTGAAGATGAATTTACCTCACCCAGTTCTAAAGATAATGGACTGAATACTTTGAGTTTTTATTATCAGGAGAGCACACCAAAAAAAGAGGAAAGTAAATTGCCGGAAATAAAATCTGTATTCAATAAGCCAGTGAGTGGAAACAAACCTTTAACTGAAGGTAAGAATCTTGCTGATGCAGAAAATACACCTGCTTACGAACGAAGGAATGTAAGACTTGACAGGATCAATTCCTCTGCGGAAACTACAATTTCCCGCACAAGGATCTTTATGGATGAAGAGAACAAACTCGAAATCCGCGAAGAGAATTCATTCCTTCACGACAATGTTGACTAAAGAAGCTTCGTCTTTTCATACCTTTTCATGAGATTGGTTTATTATGACCCGGGGTGGTTCCCGGGTCTTTTTTTTTATCTCCAAATTGAGATAAGTAAATCAAATAAGTGCCACAAATATTCTAAGTCAAATCTTTTACTTTTCTGCAATTTATAAAAAGTAAGGCCATTTTTTTAGTCTTGCCAAAGGACTGTAATTCATGATGACTAAATCTCATGTTACAAATTTCCAAGGGAATTATGGAGTTATATCTACGTTTTAAAGTTGGGAAGGATGCTGTAATATAACAAGCCAATAGCGGCTTTTTAATTTTCTAAAAATTGAAAACAGTCTGTTTGATAAATTCTTGTTTGTACTTTTATTTGATGGTTTAATTTTGAGTCCCAGACAAATGTCCACTTGTTTACCTAATGATTCAATTTGTCTATTGCTCCTAATTTTCAATTTGCAAACACAAGCTAAATAAAAAGGCCACCCACTTGGGATAGCCTTTTATTTATATACATTAATAATTTAGCAAATTATTGCAGTACACCTGTCATAACAGCACCCCCTAATTCAGGTAAGGTGATACTATATTTTACTGCTTTTGGCTCTTTTGTCTTTGCCACCCAAATTGTCATTAATCCAGGATCGGCATTAGCAGGTTTGACCTCCACTTTAAAACAATCCACGTTATTTATCATTTCAGATCCAACAACTTCTAAAGACATTAATTTTTGTTCCATTTTTTGGAGATCCGAATTAACGATTATGGTTTTGTAATCATTTGATAAAGGTAAGCAGGCAATATATAAATAAGGAGCAGGTCCATCTGCAAAAACCGGATTGTCAATTTTAATATTCAGTTCTGATTTATCCCCACTCATATTTATTTTTCCAGAGATTGAATTCTCATGATAGCTCAGATCCATGTTAATTGGTCCTTGGTCAATATATCTGGAAATTTGATTTAGATTTCCTTTTTGAAATTTACCGAAATCTTTTAAGCTACCAGTGGGCATGTCCAGATTACTGGATACCAACCAATGTTTCCCTTCATCTTTAATATTAATCTTTTCTTCAAAATCCATTTTTTGTCCCATCATTTCCAAATCGACTAAATAGGTATAGTCTCCAGGAACCAGATCCTTAGAGGCAACAGCAGAGGTGATTTGAGAGGCATCGATTTTTTTAGGCATAGTGACTGTTCTGACATCAACTGTGATTTCTTGCAATCTTTTGGCAACAGCTGGATTAATATCTTCTTGATATCTTCCACCTAAATGTTTTGCCAAAAATTTTTCAGCTGCTGCAATAAATGCCATGTTGTTTACAGGTCGAGCAAAACCATGTCCTTCATCAGGAGCGCAAATATATTCAACTGGCAAATTTTTATCCCGCATGGCAATTACGATCTGGTCTGATTCGGCCTTTTTTACTCTTGGGTCATTGGCTCCTTGCACAACCAAAAGAGGAACTTTAATTTTATCTACAGAAAATAGTGGAGATTGTTTTTTTAGCTGAGCCTCTCCTTCCGGATTGGTAGGGTCACCCATCCTTTCGTGAAAAACTTTTCTTCCTGCTTCCCAATATGGTGGAATTGATTGAAGCAAAGTGATCAGACTAGAAGGACCTACGATGGAAACACCACAAGCATAAATATCCGGAGTAAAAGTAACTCCGGCCAAAGTGGCATAACCCCCATAAGAGCCACCTAGTATTCCTACTTTTTTTGCATCAACAATACCTTTTTTAATTAAATATTGGACACCATAGGTAATGTCGTCTTGCATTTTTTCGCCCCATTGCTTATTTCCGGCATTGATAAATTTCTTACCATAGCCAGTAGACCCTCTGAAATTTGGTTGAAGTACCGCATATCCTCTATTGGACCACAATTGAGCATAGGCATCGTAACCCCATGAATTTCTAGCCCATGGCCCGCCATGAGGATTTACTATAAGTGGTAGATTTTTAGAATTCAAACCTTTAGGCAAAGTAAGGTATGCTGGTATTTCTAACCCATCAGAAGATTTATATCGTATAACGGTCATTGGAGAGAGGTCAGTAACAGGCATTTTCGGACGTGGTCTGTATTGAAATATTACTTTTTTTGAACGTCTGTCATATAAGTATTTTGCTCCCGGATCCGTATCGGAATAAACAGATAATAGCCAGGTCATTTCATCCTTTGTGCTGTTGTCAAAAGAAATTTCCATGCCTTTGAATTGTTTTTTCAAAAGCTTGTATTCTGATTCATATTTTTTGTCTTTCCAGTAAATTCTTGTTTTATCATCCTCATAAAATGTTGCAATCATATTTTGTGTGATATCGGAAAAGGAAGCACTCCCAAAGTCTACTCTTTTTTCAGGGTCAGATTCAATTACACTCATTTTTAGGGTGTTGATGTTAAAGAGTACCAATCGGGATAAGTTGATTTCATCACCAACATCAGTAACCATGTAAATATGTTGACCATCAGGATGAAAATTGACGGGATAGTAGCTTTCTAAAATGCTGCTTGAGTAAATTTTTGTAAAGCCATTATTATCAAGTCTAAGCAAATCAGTAGAGCCATCAGGATTTGATTTCATGGCTAAACGTAATTTGTCTTTGTGGTCGAAAATCCACCCGACCATTCTGTCTTCATTCTTCCTAAGCAATTTTTTCTCACCGTTGGAAATTCTGATTTCATATAAATCATGCCAGGAAGCATCCCTGTCATTCAGACCAACGTAGATCAAGTCCGGATTACTTTTGGGGACTGAATAAATCATTGCTCTGACATTTGACAAATTTGTAAGATTTCTTGAAGTGGGCACGTCCATGCCTTCCATTAATTTTTCAGCAGGGTTGACTGCATAAATATGATAGTTTTCATTTCCCCCTTTATCCTGCACATACAATATGTACTTACTGTCCCTTGACCAGAAATAAGACCCAAGAGGTCTTAGAGTATCAGCAGTAACAGGTTTTGCAGCTTCGAATGCTTCTGATGCCTTTTTTACCCAAATATTTCTAGTCCCTTTATATGGTTTAATAAAACTCATGAACTTGCCATTTGGTGAAAGTTGGGCGCCTGAAATTTCAGGATCTCCAAAAAATATTTCACGATCTATAAGCGGAGGTTGTCCGGATTTTTTTTTCTGTGCCTGTAAAGTAAGGCCTGTTATACAAGATAAAAACATTAACAAAGCTATTTTCATATGATTAAAATTGAATTTCAAGGAAAGTTTAAGAAGTATGTCTTTTTGTAAATACCACCAAATAAACGGAAAGTTCCAATTAATGTTTTGTTATTTCCAAAAATTCAATGATCATTGCAGCGAGTGTGGTGGGGTCCACTCGTTCAATTATATGGGGTGTGGCAGGAATTTCAACATACGTTCCATTAGGCAGAATATCCGCAATACGCCTGGATTCGGCTTCAAATACAGTTTTATCTCTATCGCCCCTTGTGATTAAGACCTTAGATTGCAGCTTAAGTAATTCAGCAGGGTCAAGTCTTGGGTTATTTCCAAGATCTATCAAAAATTCTTTGGTGTAGTTAACCAAAGAGCTCCAATTATCTCCGTGTAAGTGCACCAACGATTCAATTACAGCTGGATACTTAGAAAGCAATACTTCACTATCCACAAAAGAAAATTGTTCCATATAGGTTTTATCCGACCAGTCAAATTTGGTCCCCAAAGTTATGACACTGTTAAACGGAACAAGGCTTTTAGTTGCAGCATATAGACCAACATATCCACCAAGACTGTAACCAAAAATATTTGGATCCAAAATTTTATGCTTTTCGATAAAAGAAGTCAATTCCTGACCAAGTTTATCAATGCTTATACTTTCGGGTGGATTTGAATTTTTTCCATGCCCTGAAAAATTTAAAAGAAAAACATTAAATTTATCATTCAGTAATTCTGCCAGCTTTTCAAGCTGTGCTGATGAACCCAAGGCCCCATGTAGAAGGATTATATTTTTTAAACCAGTCATTTATACTTTAAAGTTGAAATTTTACTAATCTTAAAATAGTTATAATATACTGCACAATTTTCAATTTGGATTTTCCCATAAGTCTGGTAAATTAGACTTTTGATTGTTAGTAATTATCTCTTTTTTTGTAGCAGAAAATTGGACAAAAATTCAAGTAAAATTTATTCATCTTTAGAAAAATATATAGTGCAATATCTTGAAATTAATGTCTAATTTAAAAGGATTGAAATTATTTGGTTTCTGATGGATAATAAATTTCTTTTTTGCAAATTTAATCTTCTATTAAAAAGGTATCTGGAAGATAATGAAAGATTTAAGAAGTGATTGAATATGTATAATGAAAAAATAATTCCGACAACCAATATTAAAGTTAATGCAATCCCAATATAAATCATTCCTAATATCCCAACTAACAGCATCGTGAGAATTGTTAAAACAAGACTTAGAGCGAGTCTGACAGGTGGAACGAATTCTATATGCTTAATTTTTTTTAGTGTAAATATTTTTGCTCCTATCAAAGGTAAGCCCAGGGTAATTATTCCTGGAATTCCCAAGATAAAAGAGGTGACCAGTTCAACTGATCTCATAATAGATTTCAAGAATGAACTTTGTACGGAGAATTCAAGTGAATCTATGGATGTAAATTCTCTGGTATAATCTGCAGCTAAATCGTTTAAAATTTGTTTATGTTCAGCTACTTTAGAAAGTAACTTATGATGGATTTCAGTTTCTTGAAAAGATTCTGGTGATTGGGAATTTCGATATATAACTTCAAGAGTCCTAAATCTATTTTCATCAAATTCAGCAGGCGCTGACAAAACTACTTTATCCAAAGCTTCATAGAATTGCTGGGTAAGAAGACTTAATTTGTCTCCATTTACGGGTACATTTTTTAGAAATTCTATAACCGACATTGAAGATCCCATAAGAATTCGCACTTCACCACCGCGATGCAGCACATCAGAGTAATTCATGCCACAAGGCACCACCATTAGGTCTTGGATTTTTTGTGCTTCCAATGAACCAATTGCAAGTCTTGCAGCGCCTTTCTGCAAGGATCTTAAGTTGCGAGACATTAATGTGCTGCCCTCTGGAAAAATTAGTATGGCATGACCTTCAGATAATTTATTAAAACATATCTCAAAAGTACTTATATTATTTCTCAGTTTTTCAAAACCATCCCTTGACCGATAAATTGGAATCTGATATGTCGATTCCAGAATTGGTTTTAACCATTTTTTTTCAAACATATCACCACGCACAAGAAAATGCAATGTGCGATGTTGAAAACAAGCTAAAATGATTGCTTCAAAAAATGAACTTGGGTGATTGCAAATAAGTAAAACTGGGCCTTTCTCAGGAATGTTCATACTGCCCTGAATGACTATCTTCTTAAAGTAGAATCTTGAGGCAAGACTGACAAGAAAATGAAAAATCCTGTAAACCATAGTACGCAAAGATATTAATATAGTTATTGAGATGTAACTTATTTTTCTGAATGTATGATGAGTCGAGGGTCGTTTCTGTAAATATTTATAATTTTGGATTTTTAAGTAAAAGCGTGGAGAAATCATTAATAGTTATCTCAGGACCGACTGGAATAGGTAAAACCGATTTGGCCTTGATATTGGCTAAACAATTTAAAACAAGTATTATTTCCGCTGACAGCAGGCAAATTTATCAAAATTTCAACATAGGTACAGCTAAACCAACGCCGGAGCAGTTGGCTTCAGTGAAACATTATTTTATTGATCACCTTTCTCCTGATTCGGTATATAGTGCAGGCCAATTTGCCTTAGAGGCAAACGATGTTTTGAGTAGCTTGTTTTCGAAGCATAATGAAGTAATACTTTGTGGAGGAACTGGTCTTTATATTAAAGCTTTGGTGGAGGGCTTGGATGAGTTTCCCGAGGTGGACCCAGAGATCAGGAATGAAATGAATTCGTTGTACGATTCTTATGGATTGATTGCCTTGCAGAGACAGTTAGCTGAATTGGATCCTGTTTATTACAGCACGGTTGATCTTAATAATCCACATCGTTTAATCCGGGCTCTGGCTGTGATAAAATCAAGTGGTAAGCCTTTTTCTTTCTTTACCCAAAACAAAGTAAATAGATCGCGACCCTATCAGTTGATTGAAATAAATCTTGGTATAGAAAGATCTCTTTTGTACGAAAGGATTGACAGAAGGGTCGATAATATGATTTTATCCGGGCTCATTCAAGAAGTTGAAAGTCTGCTTCCATACAAAGACTCACCTGGAATGAACACTGTTGGGTATAAGGAGATTCTTGAATACATGAATGGAACCTATGATTTGAATGTTGCAATTGAAAAGATTAAACAACATTCTCGAAATTATGCCAAACGACAAATAACCTGGTTTAATAAATACTCTTCTGCTGAAATTTTTCATCCGGAAGACTTGGAAGGTATTCAAAATTATATTGAGGAAAAGATTCTATGTAAATAGGTAAAATATTTAAAAGTCATCTCTCCCTTCCAACTTTCGGTTATAAATGGCTAATCTAATCCCTGGAACTTTTCTTAATAATATGAGCATTTCATAACTTTCAATCAATTTAGTGTCGTAAGTAAATAGGAAGAAGTTCATATATTCTGAAATCCTCTTTTTAGTTTTCAAACCATATGCTGCAAATTTTTGCATAAGCATTTCGCTGTTTAAGGTGGAGTCCATATCAATCTGTATTTCTGAAGTGATAAGGTTGGGATTTGTTAAGTCTTCTTTTTTAAGTATCTGAGTCCATTTTTCAGTTTTAATTAAGTCAGCCAGATCAGCTTGCAAAGTTTCTATTTCTTTTGGTAGTAAGGTGTTTGATGCAATACTTTTAAATATACTGTCAGTTGCTCCATAATAAATCAATTCAGTAGAAGGCAAATCAGGGATATTACGAAAATACGAATTCTTGTAAGATTTCCAATTCAAACTGGTTATCTTCTTGGTAAAAGTTTCTTTCTTTTCTTTATCCAGTTGACAAAAATGTACACCTGTCTTGTCTAAATTCTCCTTGCCTTCCAAAACAACCAGTCCATCTTTATACAGACTCAACCTATAAACCTGACATTTTCCAAAGCAAGGTGACTTTTTAAAACTGACTAATTTTTCTATTCGTTTGTCTGGTTGAGATATGATTCCCTGGCTAGATTTGCAAGACACTCCCAGAAGTAAGTGTAAAAGAAAAAGATATACTGGAAAATTTTTCATTTTATTGGATTATGGCATTGAAATTACCTTAAAAGTAGTATTGAATTCACCATTGACAATCTGAATCAGGTAAATTGAGGACTCTAAGTTAAAAGAATTTCTAGGAAATAATATTCTTTGATTTTCAATAAACTCTTCCTCGACGATCATTTTACCGGTAAGATCCCAAAGCCTTATTTTTGAGGACCATATCGTCATGTCTTCAGATTCTATCAACCATTGGTTGCCATGCTGAGGAAGCTGCCGGATTGATAATGCTTTTGCAATTGAACTTTGACAATTTAGATTTGCAAGATCAGTTCTGTATAATTCCAAATACTGGTGCATTCTTGTCACTTGTTCCTCTGTAAATAGTTGCATGCATGGGTCATTTACAAGGCTCATAAAATTCATAAACATACTGGATCTGTTACAGGAATATTGTGGGTAATCCGGACAGTCAAAATAATTTACTGATTGGGGTGGAGTGTCATTTATCTGATCATCCTGACTGCAGTCAGCAGGATCTGAATTTACACTCAAATGAAGCAGTCCGGCATAATGACCAAATTCGTGAATCAAGGTATAGCCAAGATGAAATGGAAAATTATTGGAATTTAGACCAAAGTACCGAGGGTCAATAATTATTCCATCAAGAATGTCTGTGGCTTGCCATGGAAAAATGGCTTCTCCAGGAGGACAATTTTTTCGAGAACCAACAAAAATATTGACATATTTTTTGGGGTCCCAAGGATCTATTCCGCCCAATAATGAAGTCATGATATTTTTTCTTCCAAATTCATTCCTGCATCCGATATCATCGATCGTTGTTTTTGTTCTGGTTATACCGTTGGTTTTTCGCCCCTTTGGATCTATTGAGGCAAGACAAAATTTGATTCCAGGTGTTTTCCCATTGTCGCGAAATTCTTTAGGTATACCAGCATTTTTACGAGGATCATAATGTTGAAATATTCTATTCAATACTTCCAGTTGAGAATAAATTCTGGAATCAGGGATGTTCTCCTCTTCATTTTGGAATACAATGTGAAAAACAATATTGAATTCTTTTATTCCCCTTTTATTAGCACTTTTAGTAATATTTTTATGGGAACTTTCAGGAACCAATGGGCTCGTTGTTCCACACCGCTGTCCAAGGAGATGGCTAAGTGAAAACCCAACTAGAAAGTACATGATGAATCCAATTTTATAATTCATTTGGTAAAACTAATTTCAAAAATTGGATCTTCATTCGCATTATTTAACGGGGCTTCCTTACTTTCTATCCCAAACGAAATATTTTGCGCTCTAATTCCCATGGCTAAAAAAAGTTTACTGATGGTTGAGGTTCTTAGAATATTAATTTCTTTTGATTCAAGTTTTGTTTTTTTTCCCTTTAATGAAGTATAAATATGAATAATCAAATCTTGTTCTTGCTTTAATGCTTCAATTACTTCCAGTAATATTTCCGAACCGGATTGACTTAATGCAATACTTTTTATATCAAATAAAGCTTCATGAGGAAACGAAATTTGAATTAGGTCTTTTCCTGGACTTATGTTTAATCTGGTATTGGAGTGGGTTTTTCCCAGTTCGTTAAATTTCTTGATGGTGATTGCACTGAAGCTGATTGACGGTTTTAGATTTGCATTGGGATTTTTAGGTATATCTGTATTGTTTTGTCTTACTTCATTTTCTTTAACCAAATTCATTTGCTTTGAATTTATTTTATTCAATGAATCTCTTGTATTGAGATTGTTGATTTTGATATTAAGAATTTGAATTTCATTTTGTTTTGTTTTGATTTTATTCTCCGATGTTTCTAACTTATTTTCTAATCTATTTTTTGCTTTTTCAGCAGAGTCTTTATATGTGTTGTGTATATTTTGAACAGAATCAACAGCCCGTTTTAATTTTGTGGAATAATTATTAAACGAAACTTTATTTAGTGAATCAATTGATTTGGTGATCAAATACTCATGTTGAAAAATTATTTTTTGATTTAAAATTTCAATTTGTTTTTCTAATAGTACACTCTCTTGCCTAAGTTTATTTAATTTATCTGCGTTTGCGTTTATTTGATTTTTAAGATCTTGATTTTCGTTTAAAAATCTATTGCTGGATTCTACATGTTCTTCTAATTTCTTTTTTAATATTATATTTTCATCCACAGCAATATTGGCTGCATTTAGTTTTGAATTTAAGTAATCAAGATTTGTTTCCAGACTATTTATTCTTTCATTTTTAGATTTAAGTTCCATTTCAAGCTGATCAATTTCGTTATTTCTTTTACTCAAAGAGATTTGCTTTTTAATTGAATCCAAATCTTCTAATATTTTTTCCTTTTCTGTCTCTAATTCTGAATTTTTTAATTTTAAAGTGCCTAAATCTTCTTGACATAAGGCTAGATCAGCTTCTGCTTTTCCATTTTTTATGTTTTCATCAATTTGATCCCGGAGATTTTCAATTTCAACATTCAGACCTATTATACTTTTATTTTTTAAATTAAGTTCATTATTAAGCTCATTAATTGTAAGGATGGCATTATTTTGCTTTTCGGAAATCACCGTTTTTTGAAGACTCATTTGGGTTAGTTCTTCATTTAATTTTTTATTTTCTAATTCTAGGTTGTTGATTATTTTACTTGAAGGTTCAGATGTTTTTGGATTTTGGTTTATTTTTAGCTCAACATCCTTGATGTCAGTAGAATCTTTTTTAGATTGGAGGTAGAGAGCAGAAAGGACATCCTCAGTTTTTCTTAATTGGATTTTAGTGTTTTTTAAATCTTCCTCAAGTTGAACATTTAATAGGGAGACAGATTCTAATTGTCTTATTTCTTCTCGAAGTCTTGTGTTGTCGGCTTCACTTCTTTCTAGAATTCTGCTTGTCTTACATCCTAAAGAAATGAAGAACAGAAGTAAGGCGAAATACTTTGACATGTTTAGGTAATTCACGAATCTTGACATAACTTGGTGTAAAATTAAGCCTTTTGTAACAATTTGCCTTTTTATGGGTTGATGTATGTTTGTATCTTAACAATTTAATAGTTGGTTTAAATCCATGATAAAACTAAAAAATTCTCAACTTCAGTTTAAGGTGGCATCGAATTTTGACCAATTTGAAGGAGATTGGCATTTGGGGGAGGCTTTACCATTCTTTTTCAGACCTGGATATTTAAATGCTTTAAGCTCTGCAGCTCCCAATGGAATATCTTTTTTATATGGTATAGTTTACCGTGGCGATCAAAAGGTTGCTTTGTTTTGTTTTCAAACTTTTTTCTTCGATGCAGAACAGCGGTTAAAGTTACATACTCATAGTGACCGTCCTGTATCGTATATGGATAAAATTGCTGTGGCGGTTAAGAAATTTGTCGCAAGGAAAGTGAGTATGAAAGTTGTTGTTGCAGGCACACTAATGGCGCCTGGCCCCTATGGTTTCTTATTTTGGGAAGGGTTAAGCAGTGCGGATCGGCAACAAATTATCCAACAGATTGCCGCTTATTTTCTTAAAGCTGCCGAAGATGCATACGGTGTAAGTATGTTTATTGTTAAGGATTTGCCTCAGCTTGACAGGCTCAAGGGACTATGCGCCTACACTTTTCCTTCATTTTATGAATTCACCATCCAACCAACCATGGTACTTAAGCTCCGCTCGGATTGGAATTCATTAGATGATTACATGAACTCCTTACAAAGTAAGTACAGAGTCAAGACAAGAAAAGTGTTGAAGCTGGGGGAGGGATTGGAAGAGGTGGCCATGGATAGTTTCAATTTTCAACCCTACAAATCCATTGTGTTTGAATTATACCAACAAGTTTCTATTGCTGCGGGATTTAATCTGATTGAACTTCATCCAGATTATTTTCAAACTTTGCTTGAGCACTGTTCAGATAATTTTGGACTCAAAATTATTTTCTATCAGTCAAAACCCATTGCTTTTTATAGTTATATTATAGATGGGGAGGTTTTTCAAGCACATTTTATAGGCTATGAGAGGTCTTACAATAATAATTTGGAATTATATCATAATATCTTGTTGAGGTTATTGCAAACAGCCATCAACGTAAAGGCAAAGGAAATTAATTTTGCCCGAACGGCGTTGGAGATAAAGAGTTCAGTTGGGGCTGAGCCTCATGATTTGTTTTGTTACATTGCACATAAGTCCAAGATAATCAACAGTGTAGTTCCACATATTTTAGAGTTTTTAAAGCCAAAAGACGATTGGATTCAAAGAAGACCGTTTAAGGATTCAAATCTTGTCGTTAATCCCTTGTTAAAAAGTTAAAAGCGGTCTAAAGGCAAATTTTAGACTGTTAACTTTGTCATTAGCCATGAATTTAAGAATAATCTTTGCTGCAATCTTTATCACCCTATCAACGGTCTTTAACCTAACCGCCCAGGATGAACCACCTTTGTTATCGGGTATCAAGGGTAATTTTTTCATTTTAAATGAGGGCAGGGATTCAATGGAATTTGCGGGTTTAAAGGATTCACAAAGTCAACTTATATTTTGTTTGTTTCATGCGGAGGAAGATCCAATTGGCCTGGACCCTGGATTAAGTACAGATGGAAGGTGGAGAGCGCTTAATTTGCTAAAGATTCTCAAAAATATTGAATTAAAGGCATTTTTTACCACCCCTTTTCGAAACAACATTCTTACCCTCCAACCTTTAACAGATTTTAAAAGGACACAGCCGGTGTATTACGATCAGGCTGATTTAAAGAGTCTATTCAACCAAATAGACAATGTCAATCCCGGAAATTTAGTAATGATGATTCACCACGCTACATTTCCTACAATATTTAAGAATTTCATGGGGGAAGATTTATTGGAGGACATTAGTTTGGAACCAGCCAATAGAATTTTCATCATTTATAGAGAACCAAAATCAAAACCAACATTTTTTACCTTTAGGTACAACATCAGGTAATATGGAATTAGAAAGTAGATATTCTCCAAAAGAAGTAGAAGACAAGTGGTATTCCTATTGGGAGTCACGTAAATACTTTAAATCTGTTCCGGATGATCGGAAGGCTTTTAGCATTGTGATTCCTCCGCCGAACATTACAGGTGTTCTGCACATGGGACATATGCTCAACAATACGGTGCAGGATATTCTTATCAGGAGGGCCAGGCTTTTAGGAATGAATGCTTGCTGGGTGCCTGGCACTGACCACGCCTCAATAGCAACTGAAGCAAAGGTTGTCCAAATGCTCAGAGAAAAGGGTATTAAAAAGTCAGATTTAAGCAGGGAAGATTTTCTAAAGTACGCATTTGATTGGAAAGACAAATATGGAGGAATTATTCTTCAACAACTCAGAAAGTTAGGGGCTTCCTGCGATTGGGACAGGACTGCCTTTACAATGGATCAGGTAAGATCAGATGCTGTTATTAAAGTTTTTGTCGACTTGTACAGAAAGGGCAAGTTATATCGTGGAAACAGAATGATCAATTGGGACCCTGAGGCAAAAACTGTTTTGTCCACAGAAGAGGTTTTGTATAAAGAAGAATCTGCACAGCTTTTTCACATCAAATACATTCAAGAGGATAATCCTGAAAATTATATAGTGATTGCAACTCAACGACCTGAGACAATTATGGCAGATAGTGCAGTTGCAGTTCATCCTGAAGATGAGAGGTATCAAAACTTTCATGGGAAAAGAGTTATTATTCCAATTATTAATCGGGTTATACCGGTGATTACTGATGAATACGTTGACCGTGATTTTGGAACCGGAGCCTTAAAGATTACGCCAGCCCATGACCAAAATGATTATGAATTAGGGATTAAGCACAAACTGGATATAATAAATATTCTTAATGAAGACGGTAGTTTGAATGAAAACGCCGAAATTTTGGTTGGGGAAGATCGTTTTGTTGCGAGAAAAAAAATTAAAAAATTGCTTGAAGAGCATGAAGTATTGTTAAAAGTTCAGGATTATCAAACAAATATTGGTCGTTCCGAAAGGACCAATGCTGTTGTAGAACCGAGACTGAGCTTACAATGGTACGTAAACATGAAAGCACTTGCAGCACCTGCAATAAAAGCAGTCCAGGATCATGAGGTTGAATTCTTACCTGACCACATGCGAAATACCTATAATCATTGGATGGAGAACATCAAGGATTGGTGTATTTCCCGACAACTTTGGTGGGGGCATCAAATTCCCGCATATTATTATCTTGATGAAGTTATAGTTGCTGAATCTTTAGAGGAAGCAGTTTCCATTGCCAGAATTCAATTTAACAATCCATCCATTGATTCATCTGATCTCAAGCAGGACGAAGATGTACTTGATACCTGGTTTTCTTCATGGCTGTGGCCCATTTCAGTTTTTGATGGCTTCCATAATAAAAAGGAATTAGATTATTATTATCCCACTGCGGTGTTAGTTACAGGTTGGGATATTATTTTCCTGTGGGTTGCCAGAATGATTATGGCGGGCTATGAATGGAAAAATGAAAAACCATTTGAGAAAGTTTATTTCACGGGCATGGTACGTGATAAGCAAAGAAGAAAGATGTCCAAATCTTTGGGCAATTCTCCGGATGCACTGGCACTTATTGAAGAGTATGGTGCTGATGGTGTGAGATTCGGAATGTTGGCTTGTGCTCCTGCCGGAGGAGATTTATTGTTTGATGAAAAATTATGTGAACAAGGAAGAAACTTTGCAAATAAAATTTGGAATGCATTGCGTTTAGTGAAGGGATGGCAAGCACAAAGTGGAATAAAAAATCAACAAGGGGATGAGTTGGCAATAATTTGGATGGAGAGTCGCTTGCAGGAAATGATGAAAGAGACTCATCAGCAAATGGAAGACTTTAGACTTTCAGAGGCACTAAAAAATCTTTACTCATTTATTTGGGAAGATTTTTGTGGGTTTTATTTGGAGGCTGTGAAGCCAAAAAATGGACAAGAAATTTCTCACTATAGTTATGAAAAAACGTTGTCCTTTTTTGAGCAAATTTGCATCTTGTTGCACCCTTTTATGCCTTTTATTACGGAGGAAATTTGGCATTTGTTGAGAATCAGGGAAAAGGGGAAAGACTGTATAAACTCGAAATATCCTACACAGCATAGTTTTGATGTAAGTTTGTTGCATTCAATATCTGAACTCAGAGGTGTTGTTACCCAGATTCGGGAGTTGAGAAATAAACACCAATTAAAGATGAGTTTACCATTACCATTGGCTGTTTTGAAATCAGATATTCCCGGATTATTTCAAATGGAAGGTGCCGGCGATTTGTTAATGAAGTTGGCCAATGTTTCTGAATTTAAGGAAGTTGATAATGGACTTGATTCCGGTCAGTCTTTCATGGGTATGAGACATAAATATTACCTTGATCTGCCCGTACATCAAAATATTGAAGAAGAGGCAGAGAAACTCACAAAAGAAATTGAATACTCTAAAGGTTTTATTGAGGCAACTCAAAAAAAACTTGAAAATGTACGTTTCGTAGAAAGTGCTCCCAAGGAACTGGTAGACAAAGAAAGAAAAAAATTAGAAGATGGTCTTACAAGACTAGCTGCATTGGAGGAAAGTTTATCTCTATTGGTAGGAAAACAATAAACAATCAGACATTTATAAATGCAAACAATCATACTATGATGTAGAAATGATTTTGTTGCAGGCAGGTAAAATAAATTTTCAGATTGACTGGTTAATTAATTGTTGAATGCATTGTTTGCAATATATTATTTTGATTTTTAATAAAGCAGGCTTTGTATTTCGGTGAAAACCCTTAATTTTGAAAAATCAGGGTTTACCCTTAGTTTTAGTCTGGTTTGAGTTTTGTATCTTTGTTCTGTCAAACATCTCCTGTGGCATTTCTTAGTTTCGGTTACCTCCGGAATTATTTCATTAAATTATAAATTTTATATATGCGATCCATCAAAAACCTATCGCTGCTAAGCGTTTGTATGTTCTTTTTCATAAGTTCGTTTGCCCAAGGAACGGACCATGTTTTTGTATCTGTCGTTCGTGCAGGTAAATCAGGTATTATCTCACAAAATGTACAAAGTGCTAAAGATGCTTCAGTACATTTTCAGAAATTTGAACATGCTTTAATCACAGAAGACAAATTTGAATCACTAGCGAAGTACAATTTGCGCAAAGCTAACTTCTTGTCAATTAACACTCAAAGTTTGGAGGCTATTCGGTTATCTAGGCCTGAAGCAATTCAAATATCCATTCCATCAGACGCTGGTCCTGCTTTAACAATGGATCTCATCAGAGTAGATCTATTGTCTGAAGGATTTAAGGTCAGTACCTCAGATGGAACCAATGAAGAATATGTTCCGGGTGTTTTCTATCAAGGTGTTATTAGAGGTTCTGAGGAAAATTCATTGGTTGCATTAAGTTTTTTTGATCAGGAAATAATTGGTATGTTTTCTATTGATCAGGACAACTTCGTCCTCCAACCCTCCAAAGATTTTCCTGGGAAGTTGATTTTGTACAATGACAAAGACCTTATTAAATATTCTGAAATGGAATGCCTTACAGACCATTTGGAATCAGTAGTGAGAGATCCAACTCCGTCTACAGAAATGGCAGCTGGAGACTGCATTCGTGTTTACATTGAATGTGATTATGCATTACAGCAAAACAAGGGAGGGGTAACCAATACGGTCAACTGGATTACATCTGTTTATAACAATGTTAAAACTCTGTACACAAATGAGAGCATCAATACAACTGTTTCTGAAGTTTTCGTTTGGACAACTCAAGATTCTTATAGCAAAACAAATTCAGTAACTGCTTTAAATCAATTCAAAACTGCAAGGCCGACCTTTAATGGAGATCTTGCGCACCTTGCTGCCCTCGGTGGTCAAAATATAGGTGGTGTTGCATGGGTGGATGCCTTGTGCACCTCTTACAAATATGCATACAGTAATATTTCTTCTACTTATTCGGATGTTCCAACCTATTCCTGGACAGTTGAGGTTATGACCCATGAAATGGGACATAACATAGGTTCCAATCATACTCAATGGTGTGGATGGACCGGAGGAGCAATTGACAATTGCTACACCACAGAAGGAGGGTGTCCTCCTGGGCCAGCCCCAACAAATGGTGGCACTATTATGAGTTATTGTCATTTGACTTCATACGGAATAAACTTTAACAATGGTTTTGGTCCTCTACCAGGTGACAAAATCAGATCCAGAGTGGCTGCTGTTACTTGTTTGGGAACAAGTTGTAGTGGAGGATCTTGCAATGTGCCTACTGGCCTGCAAATCAGTAACATTACCACAAATTCAGCCACCGCTTCATGGAATGCAGTTTCAGGTGCGAATTCATACACATTTGAATATAAAATTTCCACTTCCGGAACTTGGACTGTAGCTACTGTTACAACCACGTCTTACAACATGACGGGTCTAAGTGCAAACTCTACTTACAACACACGTGTAAAAACGAATTGTACCTCCGGCTCAAGCGCCTATTCTGCTCAGGTTAATTTTACGACCTCGTCAGGAGGCTCATGCGGTACTCCAACCAATTTGTCGGTTAGTAATATTACTACAACAACAGCCACTGTATCCTGGACTGCAGTTGCCGGAGCCAGTTCTTATAACTTTCAGTACAAACTTAATACTTCCGGGCAATGGAACCAGGTTAATGTGACAACTACTTCTGTGAACATGACCGGTATGAGTCCTGCTACAAAATATGACGTACGAGTTCAGGCAAAGTGTGGAGCGACTTTGGGTGCTTTTACGAATGTGGTAAGCTTTACGACACTTGCCAATGGCTACTGTGTTTCAAAAGGGAATAATGCCAGCTATGAATGGGTTAAAAGGGTAAAACTTGGAACAATAGACAGGACATCCGGAAATGATGGTGGTTATTACAATGGTACCGGATTGACTACAGATGTAAACAAAGGCACAACTTATACTCTGAACTATCAGGCTGGTTCAACTGGAGGATCAGGAACTTTGTATTGGAAGGTCTGGATAGATTTTAATAAAAACAACTCTTTTACTGACCCTGGAGAGGAGGTTGTATCACAAGCTACTTCCAGCTTAACATTATTAGCTAAAAATTTCACTGTTCCATCAGGTGCTGCGACAGGTTCTACTCGAATGAGAGTATCATTAAAATATGCCGGATATGCAACATCTTGTCAAACATTTGCATATGGCGAAGTGGAAGATTACAGCATAAATATTAAAGCTGCCGGTACATTAATCTCAGGAGAAAATGAACTGAAGTCTGAATCACCATTCCAGGTATATCCGAACCCTTTTACGGATGATTTGAATGTTGATTTCTTTGCACCCGAGGATGGAAAATATTCTTGTAAATTAGTTGATCTATTAGGCAGAGTAATCATCAACCATCCGGTGAATGCAATCAAAGGAACAAACAGTGTTTCATTGTCTGTAGAGGGACTTCAACCTGCAGCATACCTAATTATTTTAACAGACGGTAAAACAACTAAGCAAAAGAAAGTTTTCAGAATAGATTAATAGGGTTTGGTTTTAGAAATGATTTTGATTGTAAAAATGTCCGCTTGTATTCAGGCGGACATTTTTATTTTCATCTAAATCTTATGGCTCAAATATTGTCTTGCATTTACAATCCGGGTGGTCAAACAGAATCATTTTAATATTCGGGTCACTGTAGTGGGTTATTGGTTTTTTGGTGGTCAATCCTACTATGAATAGAATTACCCCTGTGATTAATACTGGAATTGCTATTAGATTTAAACAACCAGCGTTCGCTGTTTCCGCCAATCCACCATCGTTCTGGGCGGAGGCACCGATAAAAACCAAACCACTTAAAATGGTCAGAATGATGCCGGCAATCCCTAAGCCGTTTAGCTTATTTTTTGAAATTTTCTCTGTTTGTGTAGGATTTACTTTTCCAAGACCCTTGAATTCCTTTTGCGGTATAGTGTATTGGTAACCTTCACTTGAGGTAATCGAGATCTCATTTGAATGAAGAGAATTCAATTTAAATGGGTTTTGCAATTGTGCTTTAGGGATGGGGCTTTTGCGGGCATCCCTGAATGTGATCCATACCTGATCATTCTTATAAAATCTCTGGATACTGGAATCCTTGAAAATGCACTCCAGCAATAATGGGGGATTTGTTTCTTGGGCATTAATAAAGAACAAATTGAAACACAGCATCCATATAAATGCTACGAATTTTCTACTTGCATAAGAAGCAAATAGAATGGAAATGTCATACACAAAATGCATAATAGTGGTGTCTTTAAGTTAAATAATAAATATAGTGCTGAATCTTTGTAAGATTCCAATTCAAAAATAATTCAAAAATTTAATTTCTCTATTATTTTCATAAATATTTTTTATCTTACATTATACTTAATTGTCAGGAAAGGAATTTAGCTATTATCCGATGAGCAAAATCTCTTAGTTCCCATGAAAGATTAAATTGCCAAATTCCCCAAGTAAAAAGAATGCTGATAGAAATACTTTTTGCCAAAATTGAAAAATAGGCTGACATGTGCCAATCAATTACAGAAACAAAAATGGTTATTATAAGGCCAAAAAGAATGATTTTCAACCATTGAAGATCAAAAGGATTTAATTTCAAAAAATGAATGATCATGATGGATTTTGAAATGTTATAAATTGACACAGAGATTAGAGTACCCATCGCTGCACCTAAAATTCCAAATGTTGGTATGAAGAAGAAATTGAAACCTATGTTCATTGTTGCTAAAATGATCAGTAAAATAGTTTCTAACCTATAATGTTTCGAATAGTTAAAAATATGATGATTGATACCCGTGGAAGCATCTACCACTCTTGCCAAAAGTAACAGGCCAACGCAATACTTAATTCCCTGCATTTTTTGCGGATTGGGCATGATGCTGGTAAGATCATCCATGCAAGCCCATAAGCACACCCCAAGCCACAATGTTGGAATGAGCATGTTAATAACCGACTTTTTATAATATTGTTTGAGCACCGAATGATCATCTGCTTTAGAAGCTTCAGAAATAAATGGATTGAGAATTTCGGTTAATGATAATGCAGGAATGTATACTGCATTGCAAATAAAGGATGCCAGAACAAATTTGCCCGTTTCTTCCGCATTTAAGAAACTCGAAATCATTAGTGTGTCAATTCTTAAAGCAAGAACCGCGCTGACACCTCCTATAATATTGAATACAGCAAAGTTGAACATTTCCCGTCTAAGCGGGGTTTTGAAGATTTCTAAGTTAAATGAAAAGAATCCAGAATTTTGTTTTCTCAATTTAAAAAAAATAAATAAAGTAATTCCAAAGTAGTAGACCAATATACACAAAATAAACTGTGAAACAGTCAAGTATTCTTTTATACAAAGTATGAAAATAAGAGGTAATATTATTTTCATCAGATTCTGAAGTAATGCAGGGATTGCAATCTGTTTTTTATTCACAGAACAAATTCCCATCAGATCAAACAATACATAAAGAAGAGTTAAGGGTAATAGAAAAGTGGCATATTTGGCAATCGTGCCTGTTGGGTCTACAACCTGACTGATGTACCAAGGTTTTATAATAAGGAATAGTAAAACAAAAATCATCATTCCGAGCATATAGCCACCTAATATGAAATAGAAAAAGCCGGATTTTTGATCTCTTGTTTGGTTGAAAAAAGGCGAATATCTGATTAGCACTGCCCCAAATCCTAAAGTAATGAACGGTGTAAATAAAGAAGCTGTATTTGTGAGAAATCCGTAAAGCCCATACAATTCAAGATTTTTTGGGTAGATAAAAAGAGTACTAAAAATTCCAATTGCCACACCAAAATAACTGATGAGGGCGAAAAAAAAACCTTGTTTTCGGATGACTGAATGGCTCACAAAGACAAAGAAAGAAATAATTCCCTATTTAAAACAGACTCAGCATCAAAATCAGTTACTTTGCAAAAACTATTTTATGATTTATCATGACTTGGAAAGTATTTCATTGAGTAAACCATATCGTGCCTCTAATGAATTAACTTATCTAAAAGAGTCATTGGATTCTGGACATGTTTCCTCATTGGGCGTATTTTCTCAAAAGTGCGAATCCTGGTTTGAACAACACTTGAGTTGCAGCAGAGCTTTAATGACTCATTCCTGCACTGCAGCTTTGGAAATGGTTGCGCTTTTGATCGAAACACAACCTGGGGATGAAATCATTCTCCCATCGTTTACTTTTGTTTCAACTGCAAATGCATTTGCTTTGAGAGGTGCAAGCCTAAAGTTTGCAGACAGTTTACCTAACCATCCAAACGTTGATCCTGCGTCAATCATATCTCTTATATCTTCCAGGACAAAAGCAATTGTTGTAGTTCATTATGCGGGCATGGCAATTGATATGGATTCCTTATTGGTTATTTGTAGAGAAAAGAATATTTTTCTAATCGAAGATGCTGCACAAGGGATGCATTCTCACTACAAAAATAAGCCTGTTGGAACGATTGGTGATTTTGCAACATTTTCATTTCATGAAACAAAACCAATTTCCTGTGGAGAAGGAGGTATGCTCATCATTAATAGACCCGAGTATATTCCTTTGGCTGAAAAGATCCTTGAAAAAGGTACCAATAAAATTGAGTTCAAAAGAGGAGGGGTGCAATCTTATGAATGGAATTGTTTGGGTTCGTCTTTTGCTGCATCTCAACTTCAAGCAGCTGTACTATTAGCACAATTGGAAGAAGTAGACATGATATTTGAAATTCGAAAAAGTAAATGGCAGATTTATGACCGTGAACTAAAAATAGAAAATTTTTCATTTCGGCTTCCTCAATCATTTGATTTCTCAAGCTACAACACTTCAGTTTTTTACCTTGAAATTCTCAAACCCTCCCTCAGAAATATCTTGATCCGAAAATTCAATGAAAAAGGAATACAAGCAACCTTTCACTATAAATGTCTTCATACAAGCCCATTTGGAAAGCAATGGAATAAAGAGGAATTACCAAATGCCAAATACTGGGAAGAGAATATTATTAGACTTCCCCTACATACTGATTTGTCTGACTTGGAAGTTGTAAAAATTATAGGAATTCTAAATGAATTTCTTTCAGAATCTGAATGATGGCCTATTTAATTTTTGTGTAAAGAGAAAGAATGTTCCCGCAGTCAAGCTTTATTTTTTAAAACATCAATTATCGGGGAATTGGAGAGCCGTGTGGATCTGTTTCTGGATATCCAAGTGTCCTATCTACATCATTTATTTCTTCTTCAGACAAATGATGCTCAAATCTTTCCGCCTCTTCGTGAATCTGATCGGGTTTTAATCCTAACTCTTCCACCAGAAAAGTTTCCCAGAGCCTGTGGGCACGAACCAATTGGTTTGCTTTTTGCTTGCCAATTTCCGTCAATTGTATTTTTTCTGAATCAAATTCAACTAACTTTAACTGGGCCATTTTTTTAATCCACTTGATAAGCAATGGTCGCTCATGAACCATTGCATCTTCTAATTTTTGGTAGGGGATTGGAAGGTTGTTTTCAATTCTGATTAACTGTTTAAGAATGTCTTCCACTACCACTCTCATTTGCTGTTGTCTGCGAATTCGCCATCTTATTATTAAACCTCTTTGCGGGGCAAACAGCATAACTACAACATAAATTAAAGTGGTCACTACTGCCATGGAAGGACCTGGAGGAGTATCCAAAGAAATGCTTAGCAACAGCCCGGTTAAGGCAGCAATCATGCCTAGAATGGAGGAAGTTGCCAATACTTTAGGCAGACGGTCAGAAATCAACAATGCAGCCGATGCAGGGGTTATAAGCATGGCTACCACTAATATAACTCCGACACTTCTTAAGGATGCTACCACTGATAATGAAAGCAACAACATGATCAAGTAATGAATCATGTCTTGATTGTACCCTAAGGTTGAAGCTAAATCAGCCTGAAACGTAGTGGTAAACATAGCTCGGTAAAATACAAGTATGGCGCCGGTTACCAGTACACACATACCCAAAGTCATCCAGACATCTTCATTCTGAACGGCCAGAATATTACCAAACAAAAAATCTTTAAGATCAAGATGCACTCCATCATGATGGCTTAACCAACTTATTCCAATCACTCCGATCGAAAACATGAAAGTGAAAATAATTCCGATGGCAGCATCATTTTTGATTCTAATGGACCTTTGCAGCCAGGTGATCATTAATGCAGCAGCTATTCCAGCCAGCACAGATCCTCCAAAAAAGGCCGAAGTAGAGTATCCAAAAAATACAAAGGCTACCACAATGCCCGGAAGAATAGCATGGGAAAGAGCATCGCCTATTAGTGACATATTTCGTAGGACAATAAAACTTCCCAACAAACCGCAAAGACCTCCAACTAAAACAGAAGCAATAAGGGCTCTTATACCTGATTCAAGCAGGAAAAATTGTTGTATGGGCTCTAAAATTGATTGCATATAAAGTAATTATTATGCAAATCTAAAAAATAATTTAGATCAATCTAAATTATTTTTAATTCTGAAAATAGTACCTGAGTTCCCAAAATGATGAGATGTTGGAAATTAACTAGAAACAATGAAGTGGTAACTTGCCTATTTGGTGTTGGCCTTGATGATGCTGTCGCCGAGTGGTTCAGCCCTCGGCTTTAAGAAGTTTTTAAAAAACTCAATTCCCTCAGGACTGATATTGTTTACGAATTCAATTTTTCCTCCTTTGGTCCAAACTACAGCATTACAGCCGCCGTTAAAGTAAATGTCTGCTTCATGAGTGATTTCTCCATTTTTTTGGAACATCAGGTGACCATCCGGATTGCAGGCAGTCAGAATACCTTTTTCATCCCCTATAAAAGACACTACATATTGGATTGCACTTGGATTACTGAAGCTCATACTTGCATTCACTTCTTTTTTAAGGGAAATGATGTCAATGCTGGTGCAGCTTTTATTAAGTTCAGTTAAAACAGCAGGAGAAATGGGTTCGAATTCTGCAGCGCGATTATTTCCTGGCTTGTTGGATGCTGTCTTAGAATTAGAGTCAGACTTACACGAACTTATAAACAATATAAGCCCAGCCAGAATAAGTAAATTTTTCATCGGATTAATTAAATCTATAATTCAGACCCAAAGATATAAAATAACTGATCATTTTAATTTCTTCCCCATTAATTGTATACCTGTAGAGTGGGGTAAAGGATGAAGTATATCGGCAGTTTAAAGCCAAATTGTAATTGAAATAATAATTAAACCCTAAAAGCCAGCTGAGGTCATTTTTTTCGAATTCTTCATCCCATTTATTATAACTCGAGGAACGAAACAACCTGCCAAATGACAAGCCTCCCTGAAAATGGATTCTGTAATACCGGTGTTGGTCATCTTCAATCAGCCAATCTTTGAAACCAAAAATCAAGGGGACTTCGATGTATTCGAGATTATATTTAATGGGCCTCAGGTCCCTTTTCGTATATTTAGACCCCCTTAGACTGTAGAGGAATTCAAGCTGAATCTCGCTGGTTTTGCCGACGTGAAAACCGGTAAAAAAACCACCGGTGTAAGCCAATTTATCAAACCCCAAAACACTGTCACCATCAATTTGACTAAGGTTTAAACCCAGTTTTATCCCCCCATAAAATCTTTTCTCTTTTTGCGCCAGCCCCTTATTTGTGAGACCAAATACCAACAAAAGAGTACATAAAAACCACCAAATTTTACTTGTCATCAACTGTTATTTTAAGTGCTTTTTATTAACGATCCAAACTCAAATATGCGTCTTTTAACTGAATTGAAAGTTTGCCAACAGTGTTTTATTAAAAAATAATGAAGGTTTGGCATTATATGTTATTTTTGGAAACATTTGAAGCCATTCATCAAACCTGCCATATGACCCCGAACAATGCATACAGAACTATCTGCATCATAATTCTTTTAATCGTCTCTCATTTTAGAGACTAATTGTCCAATATTATTTTCTTTCCTTTGGTCATAATTTGTGCCGGAATATATTTTATTACCTTGAGAAGGGAATACCTGCTTTTGCCTCCATCGGATCAAGAGGAATACAGGTTGACCGGAATTGGCATGAGCATTGTCGGTTTAGTGACATTAACCTTGTATTTATTTTTTAGTTGATACTCTTAGAGCATTTAGTTAGATTTACTAACAAAGTCAGTATTTGATCCCATTTTTACCTTTTTTGATAGATTTCTTCAGAATTAGCTAAGTTTAAATTTTACAAGCCTTTAAGTTGGAGAAGCCTCGGACGATTAAAGTTAAATTCTGCTGCTTGTTTCTGAGCCACAAAATAATAATACATTTTATAACATTCAGAAGCTCAAGGAGTTTTTGTAATACATTAACTTCACTCAAAGAATATTTAACATATTTATTTTTTTATCATGAATTATTCCCTTTAATTTGCAGCAGGAATTTTTGCCAACCAAGTAATGAAGTATACCAGGACTAATTTAAAGAAACTTGAAAACCTATGTCACGATTTAGGATATAAGGTTAGATACGAGCAAGGCTATTTTCAATCCGGTTACTGCAGAGTGGAGGCACAGAAAGTGCTGGTGATCAATAAATTTTTTGATGTTGAGGGGAGGATGAATTGCCTTTATGACCTTATTCCTGAACTTCCACTTGACAGCAGTACACTCAGTGAAGATTCTATGAAAAATTACCGCAACATTATCGATCTTAGAGCCGCAGAACAGTAAATAATCCTGCTTACTTAATTGAAAATTACCTTTCTCGGTACTGGCACTTCACAGGGAATCCCAATTATTTGTTGTGATTGTAAAGTGTGCAATTCAAAAGATCCTAAGGATCATAGGCTTAGAACTTCAATTTATATTCAACTTGACGACCAAAGTATTCTCATTGATATAGGCCCGGATTTTAGACAGCAAATGCTCAGGAATGGGTTTCAAAGGGTCGATGCTGTGTTGCTTACTCATCAACATGCTGACCATACAGCAGGAATTGACGACATCAGACCTATATATTTCAACCAAAGGGAAGAAATCCCTTTTTATGGAGAAAAACTGGTCCTTGATGATTTGAAGATCAGATTTGGATATATTTTCGGTGAAAATGACTATCCGGGTATTCCCGAGGTTGGGCTTCATGAAATTTTTGCCGGACAAGAATTTGCCATTGGGAATTGCAAAATTTTACCCTTGAGGATTTGGCATGGGAAACTGCCAATTGTTTCTTTTAAAATTGGCCCCCTCGCATACATTACGGATGCCAAAATTCTTGAACAGGAGGTGATTAATCAGCTATATGGGGTTGATTGTTTAGTAATCAATGCTCTAAGACACAAAGAGCATCATTCTCATTTGAATTTGGAAGAGTGTCTTGATTTAATAAAACAGATAAACCCAAAAAGGTCTTACATCATCCATTTATCTCATCAAATGGGCCTTCACAGTGAAATAGAATCAACCCTGCCAAATCAAGTTTTTTTGGCCTATGATGGATTAAGTCTCGATCTGATATGAATGAACTTCTGAAAGCTCAATCCCCCTATCTTTTGCAACATAAAGATAATCCGGTGCATTGGAAAGTTTGGTCTCCTGAAACTTTAAAGTTGGCCATCGAAACCAATAAGCCAATTTTGGTGAGTGTTGGATACTCCACTTGTCACTGGTGCCATGTCATGGCCCACGAGTCGTTTGAAGATGCAGATATTGCAGCCATCATGAATGAGTTTTTTATCTGCATCAAGGTGGATCGTGAAGAGAGACCGGATATTGACCAATACATGATGAACGCAGTACAACTACTTGGTGTCTCAGGAGGTTGGCCCTTACATGTGTTTTTGACACCTGATCTGAAGCCATTCTATGGGGGGACTTATTTTCCCCCGATCAGAAAATACGGGAGAATCTCCTGGCCAGAACTTTTAATAGCCATTCATAAAGCATTTATTCAAAAACCAAAAGAACTTGAATTGCAGGGTCAAAAGTTGGTGGAAGCGCTTTCTCCTAAATTGACAACCGAAAAAGCTGATTTTACGGAAGCCGGCAATTCTGAAAAATTGTTAGGGGATGTTGCGAAAATCTTTGGTGAAGTTATGGATAAAGAATTTGGAGGGTTTGGCTTTGGACAGAAATTTCCCAACACACAAGCTTTGGAATTTCTTTTAAAAAACCAAGGTTTGTTCGATGAATGGACAGCCATTAAACACATTCATTTATCACTTAGAAAAATGTGTTTGGGAGGCATGTTTGATCATCTTGCTGGTGGATTTTGCAGATATACAACAGACAGAGCATGGAAAATTCCTCATTTTGAAAAGATGGGTTATGACCATGCGTTGATCTTACAATTATTGGCTAAAGTGCACCAAAACTATCATGAACATGGTTATTTATTTTTTATCAAGAAGAGCTTGGATTTTTGGGAACAAGAAATGAAATCTTCTTCCGGTCTCTTTTATGCAGCAATGGATGCAGACAGTGATGGAGAAGAAGGTAAATTTTATGTTTGGACTGAATCTGAAATTCAATCTTGCCTTGGTGAAGATTACAACTTTGTTAGGCCATTACTGGAACTTGTACCAATGCATGAGGCAGATAAGCATGTATTATGTTTAAATGAAGAGACCTTGGTAATTGGAGAAAAAATTAATCTTGAAAAGCTGCTCAAAATACAAGCCGGACTTTCTACAATGAATTCTCTTCGAAACACCCGAGTAAGGCCATCAGTTGACACAAAATTAATTCTTGGGTGGAATGCATTAATAGTCAAAACATATTGCAATTTATATATTTGTTTGGTTGACAAGGAGGTTAAGTTAAAGGCCTTATCCTTAGTAGATCGCATCTGGGAGCGCTATAAAATTGGGGAAAGGGAATTAAAATTTTACCGTTATTTGGCCGGAGACCAGGGAGTGGGACTTGCCTTTTTAGAGGACCTGGCTTACTTATTGGATGCTTTATTGAGCGCTCATCAAATTAGTCTTAATGTTGTCTACCTTGAAAGAATTGAAGAAGTTTTAAAACTCCTGAATGAAGAATTTATTCATCCATCCGGTTTTTACAATATTCATTCGAAAAATCATCTTGATAGTTTAGGTCAGGGGATTGAATTATTAGACCATTCCACCCCAAATCCAAATGCAATAATTGCCTCCGTATTATGGGCAATGTACCAGATCACTGAGTTGGAGGAATATCAACAACGTGCCAAATCTATGCTGCATAAAGCTTTAATTCAGGTGGAAGGATCTTATTTCTCTTCAATGAGTTGGATTGATCTTTACCAACAAATTAATGGAAACCAAATATTGGTGAAATGCAAGAATGTGGATTCTGTGTACCTTTACCTAAAGGACCAAACTGCAACAGGATATTTGGTGTGTGAAGATAAATTATTGGCTGAGGATGAGTTACAATTTTGCAGCCAACAGATGTGTTTTCCTATAGCAAAAGGCCCCAAAGAAATTAAGGATTCATGGAATCAATTAATAACTGACATTAGAAAATGAGAATTGTAATTCATTTTGTATTTCTCGTTATAGGGAGCTTCATGAATGCTCAACAGCAAGCACCCTCTTTGGGCCATTATTTAGATCCATATCGGATGAATTTAGCCAACTGCGGTTTAAATAGCAAGTATCAGGCAAGTTTAAGTTATCGGGATCAATGGACCGGAATTCCCGGAAGGCCAGTGACTGCAATGATTAGTTTGAGTGGTCCAATAAAGCAATTGCAAGGTGCGGCTGGTTTTGCGCTCTCACATGACCAGCTAGGTCTGCACCAATCTACTCAAATGTTGGTTTCATACAACCAGGTTTTTCCAATGGAGATAATTCTCCTTTCAATTGGAGGGGGAGTTGGGTATGAATTTGGGAATTGGGGAGGAACTGCTATCAGAACCCCTGGAGGAGTCTACGATCAAAGTGGATTTGATCATAAAGATCCAAACTTAATAATTGGTTCATTGAATTCAAATGTTATATCCTTTCAACCTGCCATATATCTACAGTCGAACTGGTTTGATTGGGGTGCGGATATAAATCTTCCGGTAATTCAATTCAATCAACCTATTAATTCTTATTACAAAAAAAATTATTCACTGAGAAGTGTTTTTATAAAAGAATTTAATGTTAAAAAATTCAATTTTTACAATCATTTATTTCTTATTTCTGATCTTGTTGAACTTCAGACTGAATTGATGAGCCGTGTTGTTTATAATGGCAATGTTTTTGGTGGTATAAACTTTCGTGGCTACAAGTCAGAGTCTATAGATGCAATTGGGTTATTTTTTGGATTCAAACTCAATCAAAAAATTTGGCTCAATTATGGCATTGAATGGCCTGTAAACGAATTAGGCGACCAAATTTCTGGCCTAAATCAGGAATTTGGACTAAAATATGAATGGGATTCTGGGTACCGGGATAAACGTAAACCGATCATTTACAACCCCAGATGGTGATAAATTATTAATGAACAAATCTTTACACATATTTTTTTGTATTAGATAAAGAAATAAAATAATTTTTTAGTTTTATATAATAAGCTTAATTTTGAACTCGTTTTCCAGTTTAACTCTTGACTTAAAAATCAAGGTTGAATTAAATTTCGAAATTAAATTTGTGCAGTAACTATAACAGCTTTATATTTACGCACTTTTTTTAAAGACATAGTAGGTAAATCTGAACCAAATGAGGAATTTGAATCTCTCTCTTTTAGTTTTGTTAGCTCTTTTTATAGCTTCATGCGGAAAAAAACAGCAAGACGGACAATTAACTGGTGTTCTAGAAAGACCAAAATGGGGTGGGATAAACCCCTTTGGTATGGTGTATGTTCCTTCCGGAACCTTGACCATTGGGCAGAATGACCAGGATTTTTTCAACACCAATATCCAAAAAGCAAAAACAATTTCAATTTCGGGCTTCTATATGGACGATACCGAAATCACCAACAACGAATTTCGTCAATTTGTGTATTGGGTAAGGGATTCCTTAGCCCATACTGCATTGGGACATTTTCAGGAGAGTGAGGATGGTACATCTGAATTGATTGACTGGGAACAGGAAATTGATTGGGAAGATGAAACCTTAAAAGATATGAATTTTCAGGGAGCTGACGCTTTTAAAGGCATAGTCGAATTAGATACCCGTAAGTTTGTTTACGAATGGGAATGGAAAGACTGGCAATTGGCAGCACATGGCAAAGACCTTAAGAGAAGCAGCATCATTCATAAAGAAAAAACCAACATTTATCCAGATACCTTGTGCTGGATCAGGGATTATACCTATTCTTACAATGAGCCTTTCACCAGAAATTATTTTTCTCATCCGGCATTTGACGATTATCCTGTTGTAGGAATCAATTGGAAACAAGCCAGGGCTTTCTGCTATTGGAGAACCATGCTTTGGAATACATATAAAGGTGAAGATCAGCCAAATTCTGAAGAATTCAGATTGCCAACAGAATCAGAGTGGGAATGGGCAGCAAGAGGGGGCAAAGAGATTGCAATGTTCCCTTGGGGATCTTATTATTTAAGAAATGCCAAAGGTTGCCTTTTAGCTAATTTCAAACCTGGTAGAGGAAATTACCCCGAGGATGGTGGACAATATACTGTAAAAGCGGATGCCTATTTTCCAAATGAATACGGATTGTACAATATGTCTGGAAACGTTGCAGAATGGACAGAAAGTGCATACTACGACAATGCCTATAATTTTGTACACGATATGAATCCTGATATTAAATACGATGCTAAACCTGAGGATCCTGAAGCCTATAAGAGAAAGGTGGTTCGTGGTGGTTCATGGAAAGATATAGGTTATTACCTTCAAAATGGAACTCGTAATTGGGAATTTCAAGATACCTCTAAATCCTATGTGGGTTTCCGTACTGTACTGACTTTCCTTGGCAGGTCCGTAAATGATTTCTAGAATAAATTTGATTTTCACATTTAACAAACAATATTCTTTCACTTAATCGTAAAACTTCAAACAATGTCCTTCATCAAATCAAACACTTTCAAATACGCAAAGAATTTTTTAATCGGCGTGGGTGCGTCCGTTGTTATGATCGGTGCGCTTTTCAAAATCCTTTCCTTGGAAGGTGCTGATATTATGATCACTGTAGGTCTCGTTACTGAAGCAATTTTGTTCTTGATGCTAGGTATACTTCCTCCAGAAAAAGATTACTACTGGGAAAAATTATACCCAGGATTGGATGATTATGCTTCAAGAATTAATCCATTGACTGATGGACCAACCAAAGGTGGAGTTAGGCCATTGAATGGAGAAGCAGTTGAAAATCAATTAGGTGGAATGCTTGGTGAATTGCAAAGCATGTCTAAAAGCTTAGGTTCACTTAAAGCCCTACAGGAAGTTGATTTCAGCAAGACTGGGGATCAAATCAAAAGCATGGGTAATTTTTATTCAAAAATGAATGAAGCCATGTCTGAATTAGGAGCTTCTTTAGATGATACAAAGAAATACAAAGATCAGGTTGCAGCATTGAACAAGAACCTTACAAGTCTTAATTCTGTGTACGGTAATATTCTTGGTGCTTACAAGACCATGGGTGGAAACCAATAATCCGAAATCTATTTATTCACAAATTATATAACCATAAATAGAAAAAAATGTCAATACCTAAGCAGCCGCGCCAGTTGATGATCAATATCATGTACTTGGTGCTCACGGCTCTTCTGGCGCTAAACGTTTCAGCGGAGATATTCAATGCCTTTAAAATGGTTAACCATGGGCTAGAGGAATCAAATCATGCTTTAGACAAGTCCAATACGGACATTCCACAGCAGATCATCGATGGTTCCAAAAAGAAAAAGGAATATGAAAAATATGGAGCAATTGCCAAAGAGCCATCAGTAGTTTCCAAAGAGTTTAGCTCTTATGTAGAGGCCATGGTCAACGATCTGATTGATAAATCTGGAAATAAGAATGGATCAGTTGATGATGGAGATTACCTTATTAAGGGGACTAAAAAAGAATTGAAGGGAAAGAAAGATAAGGATGTAACAACCAGAATCTTGATTAAAGGTGGAAAAGGTCTTGAGTTAAAAAACAAGATTTTGGAAGCCAGGAATAAGTTTCTTACCTTCATTGATGATGCAGATAAAGCAAGCTTTGCCAATGAAATAACTTTGAATATTGATGACGAATCTTGGAAAGCCTCTACCAAAAAAAGTTGGGAAGAGTTTACTTTCAAACAAATGCCTTTGGGCGCATGTCAGCCGATATTCACTAAATTTATCAATGATGCAAAAAGTACTGAGAATGCAGTATTAAACTATTTGCTTTCTAAAGTAGGAACTGATAAAACCGTCGTATTGGATAAGTTTACAGTGGTGTCTGCTCCAATCAAATCTTATGTAATTAAGGGTGAAAAATTTGAAACTGACGTGTTTATGTCTGCCTCAGCTTCTGCAGCTTCTAATACCGGCATCAATATTTCTGTAAACGGAGCTAACCTTCCTGTAAATGCTGATGGTGTTGCCAAATGGTCAACAACTGCCGGTGAGGTGGGGATGAAAAAATATTCTGCAACAGTTTCCATGAAAAATCCGGTTACCGGAGAAGTACAGAGCTTTAAGAAAGAATTTGAATTTGAAGTTGGGGAAAGATCCTGTAACGTTTCAGCTGAAAAGATGAACGTTTTTTACATCGGGGTTGACAATCCAGTTGCCATTTCAGCAGCCGGTGTGCCTTCAGCACAATTAAAAGTTGATGCAGCAGGTTCCGGAATTAGCCTTAACAAATTAGGAGGAGGTAAATATACAGCTACTGTTGGTCAACAGGGAGAATGTACCATCACCTTAAGTGGTGGAGGTCTTCAGCCTACAGCCTTCAAATTTAGAGCAAAGAAAATTCCAACTCCTACTCCAATGCTTTCTGATAAGAAAGGAGGTCAAATGCCTAATGGAACTTTCAAAGCCCAGCAGGGAATCATTCCAGCTTTGGAAGGATTTGATTTTGATGCAAAATGTCAGATCACTGAATTCCGATTGGTTAGGGTAGCTCCTCGTCAGGACCCTGAAATTAAATTGAATCAGGGTGGAAGATTTGTTGGAGAAGTTGCCGGATTGATCGCAAAAGCTAAGCCGGGTGACCGTTATATATTTGAAGAAATTAAAGCAAGATGTCCGGGAGATCAGGCCGCGAGGATTTTGAACGAGATGTCTTTTCTAGTTAAGTAAAAAATTATCAATTCCATGAATAAGTTAAGAGTTTCTTTACTCCTCCTCATCCTTAGTCTGGGCTTTGTAAACCTTAAGGCACAGATTGATGAAGAAGAAGTTACTGAGTCATCAATTCTTGAAGATACCACAGGATATCTCGATGATATCATTGAGCGTAAGAATGTCCTTGAACAAAGGATGTTGGCTTATGAGCCCATTCGTGAAGCCGATATTGTTTGGCAGAAAAGGATTTGGCGAGTATTGGATGTCAGAGAGAAAATGAATCAGCCATTTATGTATCCTTCAAGACCATTTTTCAAAATCCTCATAGATGCTGCGGAGAGTGGTGAATTTAAGATATTTGGAGAAGATGATTTTAAGAAACCTTTAGTGGGTGATGCATTGCAGAAAATGCTCCACTCTGTGGATACCGTGCCTGTATGGAATCCCGACACTTATGTAGAGGAATTGAAAATAGTGGTCAACGACATAGACTTTAATGACATTAAGACTTTCAGGATAAAGGAAATGTGGTACTTTGATAAGGAATCCTCCAGGTTAAATTGTAGGATTTTAGGTATCGCTCCAATTAAACAAGAAGTTGATGAGTCTTCTGGAGTGATCAAATATGAGGGTCCTATGTTTTGGATTTATTATCCGGAAGCCAGAAAATTACTCTCAAAAGAGCGTGTTTTCAATGAAAAGAATGATATTTCACCTGGAACATGGGCAGACGTATTTGATGGAAGATTTTTCTCCAGTTATATTTTTAAAGAATCTAACGTTGAAGAACTTCGATTGAAAGATATTTTTGCCGGTGAAAATGATGGGGTAAAACTTCTTTTAGAGTCTGATAGGATTAAAAATGAATTGCTCAATTTCGAGCATGATCTTTGGGTCTATTAAAATATTACTTAAATTAATTTGGAGCCGGTAGAATTTTCTACCGGCTTTTTTTTTGTATCTCAATTCTGTTTGAGTTTTGTAAATTAGCGTTTGTGAAGAAAATATGTTTTTATTTAGGTTCTTGGGTAAAATGTTTTTCCTGTTGGATTTTCCATTTATTCTTAATACCGATTACTTTAAGTTCCCAACAAAATCTAAACTCACTGATCCAGAAGGCTCCCTTAATACCACAGACCATAGGTGCTGCTTTTACTCAATCAAAATTAGAATATCAAGTGGAAACCTTGGAGGATGGAAAAGAATTTAAAAGGGTTGTCAGCTGGGATATGAATTATGAGTTAAAGCATTTTGACCAGCAAGTCAGTGATTATTTAACAAAATGGGAAAGGAAAGCACAAGACAACAGTTTTTCTCTTACCTACAGTCCAGATAATTCACCTGAGACAAAGGAGTATTTGATGAAGTTGGAGAAACTTGCAGATACGACATTGGAAATGTGGAAACCTTTTATTTCGAAAGTGCGAGATGTAAATCCTGATTTTTTGGCTTTGAGTGAGCTTGATTTTGGGTGTGATGAGATTAAAGCATCTGCGAAAAAACTAAATGAGGCTGCGGAATTGAAAAACAAATATCTGATAGCAGGTAGAGAATATATAAGCCCCAATATTGATTATTTTCAAAGAATATTTAACCGATTAATACTTGTAGAAGATGCAATGATGAATAACCAGGTCATTTATCAAATGACTCGAATGTTGAATATTTTGCAGGAATGGAATTTAGCCCTAATTTCTGCTAATAGCCAAATGGTAGATACCGGAGTTTCACTCAATAACGGTCTTTGTAAAGCTAATTAAGTTAGGCGTGTTAAATTGATTGTACGCTAAAACCAATCATTAGAACTTAAATCCAATTGTGGCTAAAAGCATATTTTGATTGACTGTATTGGTGGCCATTGAAGTTACTGCATCAATTTTTCCATCACCATTGAAATCAGAATTACCTGTGCTAAATGGAATGTGTCCCATTTCTGTGTTGACCAATTGATATCCTAGGTCCAAAAAAACACGTTTAAATCTCAAACCAAGTCCGGCACTGTAAGAATGAGAGAAATCATCTACGTTTGCATATGGAGAACTGAGCAGTCCATATCCAGCACGAATCCTTAGTTTGTCTAATGCTATTTCTCCTCCCAAACGGAATTGGATGACCGATTTGAATTGTTTCTTAATATCCTGGTTCAATTGGTTTTGGTAGATGAGTTCAGCATTATTGTCCGTGTCAGCAGTGAGATTGAACTTTGATCTTGAGGGATCGTAGTAATCTACATCCAAATTGATAAATCCATTTTTGTGCACATAGGCCAAGCTTCCTATCCACTTCATGGGAGTTGTTAACCTGTAAGTAAAGTATCCATCTGGTGAGAAACTCTCATAACTTTCCTGACCCTTGGTATCCTTAAATGTGTACGATAAGGATGTGGTAAATTGATCAGAAAACCAATGGTAGGTCGGTGTGTGCCATGATAATCCAATCCTAAAGGAATTCACTGGTTTTACAATAATGCCAAATCGTCCCTGTATGCCATTATAACTGCTGCTTACATTTTCATTAAATTCCAATTCTTTAAATGGAAGAACTTCATCTGTCTTAGCTTCTTTTTCTTTGTAGGTCCTCTCTAAATTATACGACCCGAAAGGCATAGCCAATGTCAATCCCATTGAAACAAACTCTGAATAATTTCCTGCAAATGATAAAGAAAAATCCTGAGCCTTGCCAGATTCATTTATAAATTCACTTTTGGGTAATTGATAGGTTCTGTAACCGGCGAGATCAGAGCTGTATACATACTTGTTAGGATCGGGATCGATATCATAAATAGCCCCGACTTCGTAAGCAAGTCCGGCTTCAAATCCATCCAGATCATCCTTATGAATTCCTCTTCCATCATCGTAATTGTTATCTCTTGCTAATTCCAGGTATCTGTTTAATATAGTTCCCTGGCTTTTTCCTTCAAAGAAGAATTTCTGATTAAAAGCAGCGGTTTGATGGAGGCCCATTGAAAAATTGAAGTTACTCCATTTTGAAAATTTTGGTTTACTTGTGATTACAAGGCCTATTCCACCCAAGCTGAATTGATCAGAAATTCTCTCACTTGAAATATTGCCTGGATCACCCGTTAATATTGAATTCACATTGGAGACCTGATAGAATCCGGTAATGGTAAAATCCGATTTTCTAAAGAGTCCCAAGCCAGCGGGATTTAAGCCGATGGCATTGAAATCAGCACCGATACCACCAACAGAACCGTTCAGTCCGGCCGCTCTACCAGTGGACAGTGGTCTTATAGTTGTATATCTCAAGGCATCTGATGTTAATTGAGCAAAAAGCTGATTACTGTTGCATAGCAATATAAAAAACAAGCTAAGTATCAATTTGTGGTTGAGAAATTTTTTCATGGAACTTCAATTTTAATGGCTCTGCTTTAAAATTCGATCGTAATCAAAGGGAGGATTATAAAGCAATATAATTCCCCCCTTTGTTACCTACCTATGTGATTGTTATTTTTTCAAAAATCATCTTGGTGACTTCCGACCGCCGGATGTATTACCAGAATTCTGATTATTTGAATTGGATCCACTCGATGGACGTTCTGACGGTCTTGAGCCATTGTCAAAACTTCTTCCAGAATTTGAATTTTCAAATCCTCTTGATGACCTGGTTTCGGTTTCAGTTGGTTTCCAAGAGGAACCTGAAGATTGATCCATTTTTCTATCTCGTCTTTCAGGTTTTGTTTCTTTATTTTGTTTAGGTAAGGACTCAGAAGGTTTTACCCCTGAAGGTTTATCGTCCCAATTAAATTTTCTGGGTTCTTTTCTTACCTTTTCATTATTAGGAGTTGGCGATCTATCAGGTCTATCCTGGGAAGAGGGTGGATTGAATTTATCCCTGTTGGATTTTCTTTCTTCATTTTGTTTTTCAGTGGGTGAAGGTTTTATGGTTGTAGAACTACCGTCGTCGACCTTATAATACCTTTTGCTTGTTCGAGATGAAGGTGCCTCAGGTTGATTACTATTATTATTATTCAACCTTTCTGATCTCTCTAGCTTTGTTTTATCCACAGAAGGAGAACCTCCTAGTCTTACAGGCCCGTTTCGTGAGGTTGTCGTAAATCCTGATCGACGACTTCCAAATACAGTACCCTTAGGATTATTAGGAGTATTTACCCATCCACCCTGGTTGTTGTTTCCATGACCGGAATACCACCCACCATTGTTCCATCCATAATATGGGCTTCCGCCCCATCCCCAATTGTTGTAACCGCCGCCCCAATTTCCATTCCAGCACCAAGGGTCATAAAATCCATAATTATAACGGAATGCAGGATTGTATGGGGCATATCCATTACACCAGTCCCAACTGTTCCAAAATGGATTCCACCTATTATATCTATTCCATCTTCTAAATCTGTACGGATCATAATATCCACCATATGAAAAAACTATGCTGTTACCCCAAAGAAAAGGATCATTTAAATAAGGGTCATAAAACCCCATGTTCATATAGTATGGATCATAAAAATCGGTGACAATATAATTTCTGTGGAATCTTCTAATTCTTGAACTGTAGTAATAATCATAATCTTCATCTTCAATAAATTCATCGTCGTAGCCTTCTGGGCTTACTTCATTTTTTTCATAAACACTGCTGTTATAATTCTCCTGTTCTGTTTTATCATTGAATTCATTGGTTGATTTGTCTTTTGATGGATCGTAATAAACGTCATCGTATTGTCCATTCACTAAAGACGCAAACATGAAAAAAGTCAAAAAAGCAATGGCGGAAAATAATCTTGTTTTCATGAGGTTTATATTATTTATTAGAGACTGAAATCCATATAGACTGCAATTTATTACTTTTGCAAAGTGTTCGAAGTTAAAATCTTATTAAATTACCCTTCATACTTAGTTAAAGTTTTTTAACATCGGCACTGCATTAGTAAGACATGTTTCATCCAATTAGGTTTAAAAGTATTTTAGTTAAATAAATTTTAATAATGGCAAAAGCAATTACAAGCAGGGAAGAAGACTATTCTCAATGGTATAATGACCTTGTGTACAAAGCAGGATTGGCAGATACCTCTGCAGTAAGAGGCTGTATGGTAATCAAGCCTCATGGTTATGCATTATGGGAAAATATGAGAGATGTACTGGACAGAATGTTTAAAGATACGGGGCATGTGAATGCCTATTTTCCTTTATTTGTTCCCAAGAGTTTATTTGAGGCTGAAGAGAAAAATGCTGAAGGATTTGCTAAGGAGTGTGCAGTGGTAACCCATTACAGGTTGAAAACCGATCCAAATAACAAAGCTAAATTGATTGTGGACCCTGAGGCAAAGTTGGAAGAGGAGCTTATTATCAGACCCACCAGTGAAGCTATTATTTGGAATACTTACAGGGATTGGATTCATTCCTATAGAGATCTTCCTTTATTAATAAATCAATGGGCCAACGTAGTTCGTTGGGAAATGCGAACGAGACCATTTTTGCGAACTGCTGAATTTTTATGGCAGGAAGGTCACACAGCGCATGCTACCGAACAAGATGCATTAGAAGAGGCTCTGAAAATGCACGAAGTGTATACTCGTTTTGCGGAAGATTATATGGCCATGCCAGTTATAAAAGGAGCAAAAACTGAAAATGAGCGATTTGCTGGTGCTGAAGAAACTTTTACCATAGAAGCCATGATGCAGGATGGCAAAGCTTTACAAGCTGGAACTTCTCATTACCTGGGCCAAAATTTTGCAAAAGCATTTGAAGTAAAGTTTCTGACAGATCAGAACAAAGAAGAGTATGTGTATGCAACTTCATGGGGCGTGTCAACGAGGTTGATTGGCGCCTTGGTGATGTGTCACTCTGACGACGATGGCCTTATTCTGCCACCAAAGCTTGCACCTATTCAGGTAATTCTTGTGCCAATTCCAAAACCAAGCTTAGAGATTGACAAAGTTGGAGAAGAGATTTTGCAAGCGTTAAAAGTTAGAAATATTCGTGTTCAATATGACAAGGATGAAAGGAACCGACCAGGATTTAAGTTTGCCGAATATGAATTAAAAGGGGTACCAATCAGGATAGGTATAGGTGCCAGAGATTTGGAAAAGGGTGTTGTAGAAATTGCCAGGAGGGACACTAAAGAAAAAGAGTTAGTGGAAGTAGAAAAAGTTGCAGATTATGTTCAGGATTTACTAAAAACAATTCAGCAGAATTTATTTGACCGGGCAAAAGCTTTCAGAGAAACTAACACTCATTTTGTAGATACCTGGGATGAATTTCAAAAAACGCTGGAAGAAAAAGGTGGATTTATTTATGCTCACTGGGATGGAAATTCAGAAACTGAAGAGTTGATAAAAGAGAAAACTAAAGCTACCATCAGGTGTATTCCATTAGATGCAGTGGAAGAAAGCGGAAAATGTATATTAACCGGCCGTCCTTCACAGCGAAGAGTTTTATTTGCAAAAGCTTATTAATCTAAAATTTAAAATTAAAATGAAAACAAACTATTACCTAATAGCAATTACAGTTTTGGTATTTTCTTTCTGTAAGGAAGTTAAAAAGGAAGAAACACCGACACCTGTAATTCGTAAAGAAGTGCAAAGCGGACCTGAATTTACATCCGCTTATATTTGCCCTATGAATTGCCAAGGCAGTGGTTCTGATAAACCGGGCGTTTGTCCTGTATGTGGCATGGATTATGAGCAAAATCCAAATTTCAAACAAGATACTTTGTCCACTAATCAATAGGCTCGTCTCAATTTATAAACATTCAATACTTTTATAAAATGAAATATTGAGTGAAAGTCAAGTGAGTTTTGACTGACTTTTTTATTGTAATAAATGAGTTCATCGAAAGAGGTATTTTTTATATCTTGCCTATTAGACTTGACACTTTTAAATCCTGAAGATTATTTTTGAAGTTAAAGGTCAAAGAAATAACTCATTTAAGATCATCCATCGGATCTAAATTTAGTTTGTAATATTCGTGGAGTGGAATTCCAACTAATAATCCATTTTTTATACCAAATTAAATTAATTCGTGGAGCATCAAACTATTCCTTGGTAACGCATTTTTCAACAATTACATGAAAGGTTTCATGAAGCTGATGAAGAGAATTGTTGACTGCTTTATCACTTCCTTTTTTGCGAACAATTTTATCCAATGCTTTTGACCCGGACTCAAGTTTTTTGAGTGCGTCTGTGACTCCTTTATTATTGAATTCGGCAGGCACTTTAGATTTAGATAAGGTAATGGCTTTTTTGACCATTTCTCCACTTCTTGCACGAATTGGTTTAAGGTCACCCTCCTCACTTGGGTGAAATGTCTCTGACAAAGTTTTGTGAAAATCTTTTATCTCAGGCCAATCATCAAATTTGCCTTTTTTAACAGGAATGACTTCATGATATCTTCTGCTGACTTCATTCCAATTAACTACATTCCAAATTGCTGCAAGGTAATCGCCTCTTTTGTTCTGATATTTTAAATAGTAAGCGTGTTCCCATACATCAATGCCAAGAATAGGTATTCCTTTTTGTTCAACTACATCCATATAAGGATTATCTTGATTTGGAGTGGAGGAGATGGCCAATTTTTTATCAGCATTTATATATAGCCAGGCCCAGCCTGAGCCGAATCTGGTAGCAGCCGCTTTGTTTAATAGAGTTTTCAAGCTGTCCATGCTGGTAAACTGATTGTTGATAGCTTCCATGAGGTCAGCAGAAGGCTGGGTATTTTTTTCGGGGGTAAGAATCGTCCAGAAGAGGCTGTGGTTAAGATGACCACCGGCATTATTTCTAACTGCAGGAGAATATGAAGAAATATTCTTCATGAGATCAATTAGTGTTAAATTTTCACCGTTTGTTCCTTTTAGGGCGGCATTCAAATTGTTTACATAAGCTGCGTGGTGCTTGGTGAGGTGGATCTCCATTGTCATTGCGTCGATATAAGGTTCCAGCGCATTATATGCAAAACCCAATTCAGGCAGTTTGTAAGGTGCCTGAGCAAAAGACATGATTTGGGTAAAAATAACAAGGAGGGAAACTAAAAATGTTTTCATATATTTATGATACTTATGATGTGATGTAATCAATTCAGATTCACTGTAAGAAATTGTCAAATGTGCAATTTTGCCTTTGCAAATATAGTGTAAGTTGAAGTTAGGAATGTGAGTATGTTTGTTTTTGATTACTGCATTAAACTATTTATGAATTATAAAGTCAAAGAGTTGTTTACCAAAAAATTAATAAAATGAAAACTTACTTTTTTTTAACATTTGTTCTAATATCCTTCGGTGTTCGTTCACAGGATACAGATAAAGATCAGCAGGAGACCGGCTTGCCTGGCGATCATTTTAGTTTGCAAGGAGCCTTGGATTTGTTTAAAAAATCTTCCAGTCCGGAAGAGTTTGAAAAATTATTAAATACTGAATCCAATCAAGTGAACAATCTTGATTTGAATGGTGATGGGGATATTGATTATATCCGGGTTGTAGATCAAACAGAAGAGGACGTTCACGCTTTGATTTTACAGGCGGTAGTAAACGATCAAGAATCTCAGGATATTGCGGTAATTGAAATTGAAAAAGATGGATCAGCATCAGCCATTCTTCAAATTATAGGTGATGATGAGATCTTTGGAGAATCCGTAATGGTGGAGCCGTATGAAGAAGAAACCAGTGGAGGAAAAGGAGGTCCTGATGCCAACTTGTCTGTCAATTATGTGGTCGTAAATGTCTGGGGTTGGCCTTGTATAAGGTTTATGTATGCACCTGTTTACAGACCATGGGTATCTCCGTGGAGATGGGCCGCTTATCCTGGCTGGTGGAGACCTTGGAGACCATTAGGATGGGCAGTTTGGAGACCTCATGTTAGAATGTACAGACCTGGATTCAGGGTTGTTACTACCCACAGGGTGGTAAGGGCGCATAGGGTTTACAGTCCGGTGAGAGTGCATTCTGTTACGGTCAGGACTAAAAACTCAGGAAATGTAAAGCATTATCGCACGACAAAAAGAACCACCGTTATAGGTACGGGGCCGGGAGGAAACAAAGTAAAAGCTTCCCGAACTAAAACTACAACCGTTCATCAGGGGCCGAAAGGTAATAAAGTTAAAACTACCCATACCAAAACCAAAGTGAGTAGAAAGAGATAGGACCGCTTAGGTCTAATTTAATAGGATATTAAAATTGAGGGAAGACTCCGACTGGGGTCTTCCTTTCTTTTTGAATTTCGAATTCTTAAAAAATCAGGCAAGGGTTCTGAGTAGTTAGTAACTTGGATTAAATAAAACCACTTGCTTTATTTTTCAAATCGGCAGCCCCTAATTAATTTTCAAACAAGCTATTGATCAATCAAAGAAGACTCAATCCAATTAAAAAAATATTCGAACTACCATAATTGCTACAAGGAACGGGTAAAAAATTCAATCTATTCTTATAGTTAATCACTATTAAAGCTTCGAATTCAATAGGCAAGGAAGGATAGGAACTTAAATTTTCTATTTTTAGTATACATATTCAAACTTATAAAATATAAAAAATATTCGTTTAAAAAGTTGATAATAAGTTATTTAAACATATTAAAAATAAATATTAAAAAATAAATTATATATAATTTGGAATTTTGGAAATACCCTTTCTATATTTGTGCTGTGAATTACCGTAAGGTGTTCACGCCCAACCATGAGAATTCAGCGAATGCTGAAAGTTTACACCTGTTAATAGTTTTCTACTTAAAGATTTTGGCCAATAGAAAAGTTTGAAGCCTTTTCATTTGGTGTCCTCTGTAAAATGATTTTAGATTTTAGGATGTAACCATCCGAAAATCCTAACCTTTTTAACCTTGTAGCGTATGTTACCGACAATTAATTATTGCCTCGGAGTAAGAAAACTATGCCCCTCGGGGCCTTCTTTCAATTCCATTTTATTTGCCGTATTGTTGGCTGCCTTTGGTCTATTCCAACAGGTGGATGCACAATGCGTATTGGCTTGCAGGGGTAAGGGAAATTTATCCCTAGGGCCTAATTGTGAGGCTAAAATTCTACCCACCATGCTTTTGACCGATGGCTTAAGATGTCCTGATGCCAAATATCGGGTAGATGTTATGGATTATAACATGAAATTGCTTCCATACAGTCCCTATGTAACAGAAAACGAAGTTGGGATGAACGTGACTGTTATGGTATTTGATTCGGTGTCAAAAAATTCCTGTTGGGGAAAGCTCTTCATTGAGGATAAATTTGCACCGGTAATCCTTTGTCACAATGATACCTTGTATTGCAATGATACCAGCTTTAGGCTGCCACCATATTTTTTTGATTACTGTGATGTAAATCCAACTATTGAGTTAGTTAATGAAGAGTTGCTGCCTTATCAATGTGATCCATTATTTGTAAAGAGAGTGGTTAGATCATGGGTTGCCACAGATAAATACGGCAATAAATCCAGAGTTTGCACAGATACCCAATGGTTAAAAAGAATTCCGATAGATTCTGTAGTTTATCCAAAGCATTTTGTACACTCAAATAATTGTCACATCGAATGCAGTGATGTATATCCTGTAGATGCAAAGGGTCACCCCCATCCTAATTTAACAGGAGTGCCAACGGTCGATGGATATCCATTGTGGCCGGACTTTAATTTGTTTTGTAATTTGGGAACGAGTTATGAGGATCTTGTGGTGGTAGATAATTCATGTAAGAAAAAAATTATCAGAATGTGGCGAGTGGTGGAATGGTGGTGTGGAACTGCAATGATCAGATCATTTCCACAAACCATTGAAATAGTTGACACCAAGCCACCGCATGTCCATTGTCCATACGATTTCACGGTGACTACGAATGGTTCTTATGAATGCACCTCAACATTTTACCTGCCACCAGCAGTCGTATTTGATTCATGTCAGGACAGTATTCATGTTGATGTTTTTTATGGAGGAGGAATATTGCTGAATCAAAATGGAGGTTATATAAAATTACCTATAGGTGAACATCACGTTACTTATAGAGCATACGATGCGTGTTACAATCTTGATTCCTGCAGTGTAAAAATTACTGTAGAGGACAAAAATCCTCCCACTGCAGTTTGTGATCAGGGGGTGGTGGTTACCTTGACGCGAGATGATGAGATTCATGTACAAGCGGAAGTTTTTGATGAAGGCAGTCATGACGATTGTCATCTTGATAGTTTTCTTGTTAGGCGCATGGATCTTGGAGAGCCATGCGGAGTGAAGGATTATCAATTCAGACAAGAGGTGATTTTTTGTTGTGAGGATGCAGGTAAAAAGGTGATGGTTGTTTTTAGAGTCAAGGATCAGAGTGGAAACTACAATGATTGTATGGTAGAGGTAGAAGTCCAGGATAAAACTCCACCAGTTATAAAATGCCCTCATGATTACAGTATGGCTTGTAACCCACATTTGGATACAGTAGATTTGTCCAGGTTTGGTAAGCCGGATTATTATGATAATTGCATCGTGCACATGCACGAATATGTGGATACGTTTTTAAATCAATGCGGGCTTGGATATTTGGCTAGAAATTTTGTAATCAGGGATAACATGAATAGGTTAGATACCTGTACGCAAAGAATTTATGTAAATCCGGTTGATAGTTTTGGTGCAGAAGATATAATTTGGCCAAGAGATACTACTTTATTTGTTTGCGGTGCAAATGTGGAACCAAAGAATTTACCTGATGGGTATGATTTTCCAAAGTTCCTATCGGTGGATTGTTCAAGACCCGGTGCGAGTTATGAGGATCATGTTTTTAACTATATTCAGGACTCCTCGCTTTGCTTTAAACTTCTGCGGAAATGGAAGGTCATTGACTGGTGCCAACAAAGTTACGATGCACAGGGCAATTTAATTCTTCCTCATTGGACACATGAGCAAATCATAAAAGTTTCAAACAAACTTCCTCCAAAAATTGGAGATGATTGTGATACCATAATGGTGTGTCTGAGTGGTGCTGACTGTCTAAAGGAAAGAGTTAGGATCAGTCATTATGCAGTAGACGATTGCACCCCTGATGCTTTGATTCGATCAAATTTCAAATTGGATTTATACAACAATGGATTGATTGACAGTACTAACTCTGTCCAGGGTAATACCATTAGTTGGGATGGAGATTTGCCAGTTGGTGAGCATCGTTTTATCTGGGTTTTTGAAGACCAATGTGGTAATCGGGAAGTTTGTTTTCAGATTGTGCGTGTTATCAATTGCAAACTTCCAACAGCTTATTGTTTAACAGGAGTGGCCATCAATTTGAATGGAATTGATGTAGATGGTGATGGTGATGTTGAAGGGGTTGTAGATGTATGGGCTACTGATTTGAATAGAAACAGTTATCAGCAATGTGGAAATCCCATCACTTTTTCATTCAGCCGAGACAGTTCTGATAAATACAGGCGATATACTTGCGACAGTGTAGGTCAAAGAAGAGTAGAGATGTGGGTTACGGATCAGTATACTGGATTACAGGATTTCTGTGTATCCACAGTTGTTGTGCAGGATAATAATAGAATTTGTCCGGGCAACTTAACCAGAGGTAACATTGCCGGATTGATTCAAACGCCTTATGGAAAGCCCATTCCGGAGTCGGTAGTTTTGGTAGAAAATTTGTCAGGTACTATTGAAGCAGAATTTAATGGCAAATATATTTTTCCTGATTTATTACTTGGGTATGATTATCAGGTGAAAGTAAAAAAGGAGAAAAACTATTTGGAAGGGATCAGTACGCTTGATATTTTGCAAATTCAAAAGCATATATTAGGTTCTAAAGGATTGGGAACTCCTTGGAGGATGTTGGCAGCCGATGTAAACGGAGATAAAGTAATTACGGCAAGTGATATGGCTGCTTTGAGGAAATTAATTCTGGGATATGATTACAAATTCAAAAATTCAAATTCATGGAAATTTATAAATGCAATGTATCAATTTCCTGATCCTGAGGATCCCTGGTATCAGAATTTTCCTGAGGAATACAGGATTCAATCAATGGGAGGGAATATGAATTATGTTGATTTTGTAGGTTTCAAAGTTGGAGACGTTAGTCAGACCATTTGGGATAGTTTGGGTGGAATAAAAACCAGAACTGCACAACCTGTAGATTTATTTAGTGGATTTGGATCTGGATCCAGTCTGATCAATGTGTATACTGAGAAGAAACAAATTGCACAAGGAATGCAGTTTACCTTGAAGTTTGATCCAAATCAAAATCAGTATGTTGGATTTAAATCAGGACTGGTAAGTCTTCAAGATGTGAATGTAAATGAGCGTTTCGCAGATGATGGTATTTTATTGGTTTCCTGGACCTCTGATGAATCAGTAATTCTTGAACCCGGGCAGTCGTTGTTTAGCATTGAATTCAGGAGTGAACTTAGTACCACTTTTGGCCAGACAGTAAGAATTTGCTCGGATGTTTTACAGGCAGAGCTGTATGATCCGGAATTTAAAGAGATGGATATCAGATGGGGAAATAAGGCTATTCTGCAACAGGACGAGGTTGTTTTTGGTATTCCAATTCCAAACCCATTTGTAGAGCTTACAAGTATTCCTATGGATGTCAGAGAAGAAATGAATTATACTTATAAGATTTTTGATATTAATGGTGCGTTGATTTGTCAACAAACTGAACACGCTGTTAAGGGAAGAAATTTCATCAAAGTCAAGAGAAGTCAAATGCCGTTGGCAGGTATTTATACCTTACGGGTAGAGGCTTCTGGTTTTGCCAAGAGCTTTAAGTTGGTAATGATGAATCAGTAATTGGCTTCAAGGTTAATATCATATTTACAGGAGCCCTCTGTTGTGTAACAATGGAGGGCTTTTTCTTTTTATTTAGCTTACTAGCTTTTTATTAAGTTCTTGATAATGAATAATTTGGTTGCAATTCAAATTGTTTGATTCGAGTCAGGGTAGGTTAATGTTTTTTAAAAGGGTGTAACAAAGTTGGCTAAGCATTGGCTTATTTTGTACTTTTGTATAAATTTTATATATGAGTTTTAACATTAGCGGTAAACTACACAAAGTGTTCCCCATGGAAAGCAAATCTGCAAATTTCCAGACACGTGAATTTGTTATTGTTACTGAAGAGCAATACCCACAATATCTCAAGTTTCAATTGGTTCAGGATCGTTGTAGTGTAATTGAAAAATTTCAACCAGGACAGCAGATCACGGTACATTTTGACTTACGAGGTCGAGAATGGCAGGAGAAATTTTTTACGAATCTTCAGGCCTGGAAGGTCGAATCTCAGGACATGACTCAAGTGAAGGCCGGAGAGCAAATTGTGAGCGGGGATTCAGACCAGGATCCATTTGCTACTGCTACGGAGCAGTTCGATGATCTTCCTTTTTAAAATGCATAAACTTTTAATTATACTGTTTGCGCTGGCATTGAATTATGTTGAAGCGCAAAGTATATATTTTGTGAGATCGGTTTTTGAAAATGATTTAGGAGAGTGGAGTCTTAGAGATTCTGTTGATGAGGAATTGGGATTTCTCAGGATTCGATTTATGAATCAGGACAAGTTGGCCGGATGGGATTGTAGAATTTTAGAAGAGAGTGGAACCATCAGATTGCGATGGGCTGACAAACCTGATGAATGGACACTTCAAATGGGGGGTAAAACATTCATGGCTACGCCTGTATGGCCTGGCCAATATGATCAGTGGAGAATAACAGACAATCAGGAAGCATTTACCTTATTTGCCAAATTTGATGTGGAGGGAGTAGACTGGCGGTTAGTTGACGGATCGAATAATTCCGTGGTTTCTATTTACAATGAATACATAAACGATAAAAGAGATTGGGTATTGGAATATGATCCTGATAAAATTACCAACTCATTTGTGGTGTTGAGTTTTTTTATCATTGTAAGATATTTGTAAACTGCTGAAAGACTTTTAGCAAATTTATTAACGCCCTCCGGTAATATTTTGATTGTTTGGAATTTTAATAAAATCAAGAGAGCCAGGTCTTACCCCAATGAAAAAAGAAAAGGCTCTCGATTGAGGATAATATTGAAACTCCATAGTCCAACAATGTAGATTTCTAACCAATCCAAAATCAGGGTACGTAGGTGCTTTTCGTAAAAAGTCATAACCAATTTGCCCTATTCTTGCACTCCAGTTTTTAGTGATTGGAATATTACCGGATGTACTTATGCTGTTATAGTCCAGCTTAAAAGTATCCTTGCCATTTGTTTGTCTGACAAAGGAATACTGCATGTTGTGGTTAAGGCTGAATGTTTCCAACATATTTTCCAAAGAAGGCAATCCATCCGCTACGGGTTTTTGTTTTTTGATGAGCCGGAAAATCTGTCCCACCGTTGCAGAATTTACAATCCCAAATGAAGCTGAAACCACGTTGAACAATTTTTTATCTGTGTTTATCAGGTATGCATTTTTTCTTATCTCAGTATTACCGGATAATATCCTTTGGTAAGGATCCACCGTTATCGAATAGGTGAGCGTTGTCAGACCTTTAAAAATTGAGTTTCTTCCTACTCCACTGATGTTGCTCAATTTAAAGGAGTCAGCAAAAACATTGTAATTGCCACCAAATGAAAAGTTCTCTATGATTGGTATTTTTTTAAAGCTGGAATCTTTTTTAGAATAGTATTTCAATTCTACTCTATTATTTACGCTGTAGTTAATTTGGAAATTTTCTGCCGGAGGGTTACTCGTCCCAAAAGGACTTCCCTGATAAACCAAATATTTTTTAGGAACATTTTTTTCAGCTCTTGTATCCGTATCCACATATTTAGAATAATTGAATGGAGCCTTACTGTAATCCGGAGCAAAGCTGGCGTTAAGACTTGGTGCAATGACATGTCGAATTCCCCGGAACCAGCCTTTCTTTGAAAGAACCTGACCATAGATTTGGGTGCTTAGGTTTAGATTTGCGGATATGTTGCGATAAGCATAAAAGCCTCTTTTTACTTTATTTTGTTCCAAACCAAATAAGGTATCTATCGTGTTGCCATTGACATCCTTGCGGATAATCATGGTGTCCAGAAGAGTTAATTCCCGTTTCTTATTAAACCACTCTTCGTAATAATTTATTCCAGGGGTCAGACTGAAGTATTTTAATATTCTAAAAGAGGCATCCAGACTTGCTGAATGTTTTACACCATATTGCATGGTGTCCAGTGTACTTTGTTTGAATAGGTTAGTGTCTAAAGTGCTGAATCTGTTTGTTAAGCTAGAGTTGTAATTCAAGTTAATGCGTTCGTACCAATTGGGTTGGGCACTAATTTTCTTATTATTTTTAAAAGGTGTAATGGGTCTCATTCTTACATCCAGTTGAGGAAGCGTCATATTAATAATTCCAGTATTTAGGTTTTGGTCATGGTTAAATGTAGCAATCAGAGAGAAGGGTGAATTAGGAAATTGGTAGTTATAGGTAAGGTTGGATCTAAGCTGACTGTTCAACCGGTTTCGGGCATCCTGGAAAACTACCCGGTCAAAGGAGCCTGTAGAAATGTTTACATCACCTGAAAAACTTCTGTATGGATGGGCGGTTTGTGCCTGGGCATGTCTCCAGGAAAGTCGCAGTGGTCTTTTAGTTATCGTTCTGTAATCATTTGGAATTCTTTCTTTGAGATAGGAATATTCCAAACTGAAATTTCCATTGTATTTATATTTTTTGTTATAGTTTCCGGCTGTAAGAATCCTGAGAGAACCCTTAAACCAAATATCTGTGAGCACTTTGAGGTCAAGGAAGTCATTAATCGGAAAATAATAACCAATCTCTCTTAATCCAAACCCATAACGTGGATCAAAATCGTAATTCCTTGGAAAGATTAACCCGGAACTTCGGTCTTTTGAAATGGGGAAAAATCCAAACGGCAACATGAAGGGAGGAGTTGGGATTCCTTTGATTTTAACAATGGAGGGACCAATTATGATCAGTTTATTAGGTATTATCTTTTGTTTATTGCTGTAAATGCCAAAATGTGGTTCAGGATTATCGCAGGTAGTAAAGATTCCATTTTTATTATAAATGATGTCATCACCATCAGAGCCGGCTGATTGTTTTGAAATAAACTTGGTCGTTTCGCCATGGATGTAGATATCTGTTTCTTTGGTTACGATTTGGGTGATGATACCTTTTCTGGATTTAAAATTGTAACGAATTTTTTGCGCATCAAAAGATTGATTTCCATCTACAAATTTCGGGATTCCTGTTTTTTGTCCCAAACTGTCCATCAGTGGTTCTGCATAGGCGATACTGGAGTTCATGTCAATGCGGATATAATCAGCCCTCAGCGTCATCGTCTGATATTTCACAGAGGCATCTCCATAAAGATGAATCCACTTATTGTTGTAATCAAAGATGATACTGTCTTTTGATTGGTAGTCTACCGGCACTTCTATTGAATCTGCTGAAACAACATACAATTTATAGTCTCGTATAATTAATGAATCTGAACCGCTTGAATCAATTTGTAGCGGCTTAAGTCGGCTATCCTGTGCTGAGATAACAGAAGCGATCAAAAACAAGAAAAAGATGATTCTCAGACTCAAATCAAAAATTTATTTCAAATTATATATAAAATTGTTTAATATGTATATCTTTGTTTAAGAAATAAGAACTCAAATGGAAAACTACGTAAAGCAAGCTCATTGGGCTAGCTATGTCCTCTTATGTGGGCTTATTCAGCTCATACCATCAGGGATTAACGCAAATAACGACCCAAAAGTACAAATTATTGGCAGGCATACGATCGTTTTAGATGCCGGACACGGTGGAAAAGATTGTGGGGCAAAAGGTCGCCTAGCGCATGAAAAGGATATTACACTTGCTGTGGCAAAAAAGCTTAGTGTATTGTTGAGTATTTGCATGCCTAATACCGAGGTATTACTTACTCGAGAGGAGGATGAATATCTCGAACTGTTCGAGAGGACAAGGGTGGCCAATGATCAACGAGCAGATTTGTTTATTTCGCTTCATTGTAATGCTAATTCTTCCACCCATGCTCATGGTACAGAAACCTATATCATGGGTTTGCACAAGCTTAAAGAAAATTTGGAAGTGGCGAAGAGGGAAAATCTTTCAGATAACAAAGACCCAATAATGACTTCCGGGCCAGATAAAGATGCAGATTTTATCATGTTGTGTAATTTTCAGGATTTGAATCACGAGCAAAGTATACAGTTGGCCACATTATGCGAGTCTACCTTCAAATACAAGCATCCGGGGGGGAGCAGAGGGGTCAGGCAGGCCGGTTTTATGGTCTTGCATCAAGCTGCCATGCCCAGCATCTTAATAGAAATGGGTTTTATATCCAATCCTGAAGAAGAGGCCTACCTAGCGTCGGATACTGGACAAAATGAGATAGCGGCCATGATTGCAGATGGAATACTGGCTTACTTTTTACAACTGGATGAGCCAAAGTTGTTGACAGCAGAGAGAAATTCTAAATTACCAGAGTAATTTTGAATGGTTCCTTGTCTTACCAAATTCAAGTTGGTTTACGAAAAAAAAGCAGAACCTTCAAAATTGGATTATTTTTGGGTTTTTAAACTGCTTGAGCTGTGAAAATTTCGTCCGAAACTAAGATTGGTCTGCTTACCGCAGTGACTTTGGCAATATTAATAATTGGTTACAGATTTTTAAAGGGCAGCAACCTTTTTGATCGATCTAAGATATATTATGCCGTATTTAAGGATGTACAAATGCTGGATGCTTCAGCTCCAGTTTTGGCCAGAGGTATAAAAGTAGGGACTGTTATTAAGGTGGAATTAAAATCTGAAAACCCTGATTCAGTGGTTGTGACCCTGGATGTAAAGTCTAAAATTAGGTTGCCCCAAAATTGCAAAGCCGTTTTGATTTCTACAGGAATTATAGGTGGTAAGGCGATTGAATTAAGGTTTGATCACCATTGTATAGAAGATTGTGTTCCCAATAAATCTTATTTAAATACGGAAGTTCAGTCACTCCTGAGCGGGATGTTTCCTAAAAACGAATTTGAGGAATATACCAAACTTCTCAGTGCATCTTTGGATACCCTATTTAGTTCAACCGGTGTAAAAACCGAGGTAAATGCGGCGGCACAAGATGTGAAAGCAACCTTGCACAATTTGGCCAAGGTATCTGAGCAACTGGAAGCTGTAATGAGTGCATCGTCACATCACATCAATCAATCTTTGAAAAATGTGGATGTGTTGACTACTTCCCTGACCAACGACTCCAAAGCTATATCACAGAGTTTGGAGAATATTTCTGTTATCACCAAACAAGTTAAAGATGCTGATCCCGGAAAATTGGTGAAAGATGCCAATGCGACCATTAATCATCTGGATCAGACCTTAACGGAGGGAAAGAAATCTATTGCACAATTAAATCAGGTAATTACTCAAATCGAGCAAGGAAAGGGGAGTTTGGGCAAATTGATAAACGATCCTAATTTGTACAAGAATCTTGAGAAAACAAGTAAGAACCTAGAATATTTGTTACAGGACATGAGGTTGAATCCAAATCGGTATATACACATTTCTGTATTTGGGTCAAAAAACAAGCCATACGAAGGTCCGGTATCAGATCCTGTGGATAATATTAAATAGAAGAATCTAGGATCGTTCTTCAGAAAATAGTTTGTTGAAGAAACCTTTGCAACTATTAATGTATCACGATGTGATCAGGAAGTTATTTGATTCATTCGGATACCGCCATTTCCTTCATCTTTTGTAAGCCAGCTTAGATAGTAGTCCGGATCTTCTATACCGACTGCATGCTCAGTCATTAATAAAGGTCTGAAGGTATCCACCATTACAGCTAATTCTTTTGTTTCTTTTGCTCCGATGCTTTTTTCAACAGTACCCGGGTGGGGTCCGTGGGGAATACCTCCCGGATGTAGTGTGATCATTCCACGTTCCACATGCTTACGGCTCATAAAATCTCCATCAACGTAATAAAGAACTTCATCACTGTCAATATTGCTGTGATTATAAGGAGCCGGAATGGATAGTGGGTGATAATCATACAGTCGAGGGACAAAGGAGCAGATGACAAAATTTCTACCATCAAAAGTCTGGTGTACCGGAGGTGGTTGGTGCACTCTACCGGTAATGGGCTCAAAGTCATGAATGGACAGGGCAAATGGATATACAAAACCATCCCAACCTATTACGTCGAATGGATGACCGAGATAATGATATGGGTATATATTGTCTTGTTTTTTTATGTACAATAAAAAATTTCCTTTTTCATCAAAAGTTTCCAAATCTGTAGGCTTCCGAATATCTCTTTCACAAAAAGGGGCATGTTCCAATAGTTGACCAAAGCTATTTCTGTAACGGGTTGGAAAGGTAATGGGTCCTGAAGATTCCACTATCATGAGGCGATTATCTGCGCCATCGAAATGAAATTGGTAAATGGTTCCTCTTGGGATCACCAGATAGTCACCATAAGAAAATCGAATTTGTCCATAAATTGATTTGAGTATGCCATTTCCTTGATGGATAAAAACAACTTCATCTGCATCTGCATTTTTAAAAAAATAGCTATTCATGCTTTGAGTCGGGGCGGCAAGACTAATTTTACAATCTTCATTGACTAAAACAGGCTTCCGACTTTTTAAATAATCCGGATCAGGCTTAATGTTAAATCCCTTCAGGCACCTATGTTTAAGTTGTTTGTCATGAATGGTTTTGGCAGCAAAAGAAAATGGTTCGTCCACCTGAACTATTTGTGTTGGGGGATTGTGGTGATATAAGATTGAATACAGGTCAGAAAAGCCTTCAGTTGAGAATAATTGTTCGCTGTAAAGGCTACCGTCTTTTTTTCTAAATTGAGTATGTCTTTTGTGTGGAATTTCTCCAAGAGTATAATAATGCATAAGTAATTTTTTACTCTGCAAAACTAACAATTAATCCGTCTTACCGGAGCTGAACAGAACATCACTTTTTTGAGGTAAGCCGAGTTTGATCAAACATGGATAACAGACAGACTAAAGATTATCTTTGGGGTTAGAAATACTTTATCATGGAAAATAAGGAATTGGCCTCACTGTTTAATGAGATGGCGGGTCTCATGGAGTTGCATAATGAGAATGAATTCAGAATCAGAACATACGCCAATGCCTATTTGAATTTAAGAAAACTGGATATTGAACTTTCAGGAAAGACGTTACCAGAACTAATGGAAATTCAAGGTGTAGGTAAGACTATTGGTGAGAAAATTTTAGAAATAAATACGAAAGGAACTTTTGACTCTCTTGAGCAACTAAGGGCAAAAACCCCTGATGGTGTGAGGGAAATGATGAAAATTAAAGGAATTGGCCCGAAAAAACTTAAAATGATTTGGAAGGAAATGGAAATTGAAACTCCGGGTGAATTGTTGTATGCTTGCAAGGAGAACAGGTTGATTCAGTATAAAGGATTTGGGGTTAAAATACAGGAGGACATCGTCAAAAGTCTAGAATATTATCAAGCGAATCAGCATTCTTTCTTAGGCCCAACCGCTCTTGAAGAAGCCTTTAGCATGGAAAAAATTATAAAGTCTATGAATCCACAACTTGATATTCGACTGGTAGGGGAACTTTCCAGAGGGATGTCAACCGTAGATGAAATTAATTGGTTGGTGAACCAGGATATTCAAAATTTTCCAAATGAATTGTTTATTGTTTCAAGAAATTCACATGAAATAAATGGGATTTGGAGTGGGAGCCTTCCGGTAAAGATTATCATAAACGGAGGTCCAATAGATGCGTATGCACTGATTTCTCACACTGGAGGTTCATCTGCATTTCATACTTATCTTGAATTAGACAAGAATCATCTTAATATCACTGATGAGCGGGAATATTTCAGGAGTGTCAACAAAAATTATATACCTCCGGAATGTAGAGATCTTGATGATTATCATTTTTTTAAAGAGGAAGAACTTATCAATGTACAGGATATTAAAGGAGTGATACACAACCACAGCACTTACAGCGATGGGTTATACAGCATTCTTGAAATGGCCAAAGAGTGCATTCGGTTAGGATATAGCTACTTGGTCATTTCCGATCATTCCAAATCAGCAGGTTATGCCAATGGATTGTCTATGGAGCGAGTCGAGATGCAATGGAGGGAAATTGATCAGTTGAATATCCAGTTGGCTCCGTTTAAAATCTATAAATCAATTGAATCAGATATTCTTTCCGATGGTTCTTTGGATTATGATGATGAGATCTTAAAAGGATTTGATTTGGTTATAGCCTCCATTCACAGTAACCTCAAGATGAATGAAGAAAAAGCAATGTTGAGGTTACTTCGAGCCATTGAAAATCCATACACAAGAATCCTAGGCCATCCGACAGGGAGATTGTTATTGTCAAGACCAGGGTATCCCATAAATTATCATAAAATAATTGAAGCTTGTATTTCAAATGGAGTTGTCATTGAGCTGAATGCCAATCCTATGAGATTGGATTTAGATTGGCGCTGGATCAGCTATGCCCAGGAAAAGGGAGCTTTGATTTCTATTAACCCTGATGCACATAACTTAAAAGGAATTAGGGACATAGGGTATGGCGTTCAGGCTGCAAGAAAGGGTGGGTTAAAAAAGATAAATTGTTTGAATTTCAAGGACATAGCCGAATTTGATCGGTGGATTTTGGCAAAACCACAGAATTAAAAAAACATTAACATACCGTTTGGTAAAGGATAAATTTCATTTGGCAGAGTCATGATAATTTTACATCCGAATTATAAAATGATCATAAATTAAATTTAATAGAACATGAAAAATCAGAATTTTTTGAGTTTGGCATTTTTTGCAATTCTTCTTTCAGTCGTTTCTTGCAAGAATGACAGTGCAAATAACCAAAGCACAACTGCGGATCCTGCCGCTGCAGGTACAGTTGCAAATCCTGGTGATGTTGCCAATCCTGCAGGAGAAGCTACACCAGCAGCTCCAACCGGTCCTACCACCACTGTTGAATATGAGACAATGGTATATGATTTTGGAGAAGTTAAAGAAGGAGAGCATGTAAAATATTCTTTCAAATTTAAAAACACTGGTAGTGAACCATTGGTAATTTCTGACGCAAAAGGTAGCTGTGGTTGTACAGTTCCTGACTGGCCAAGAGAGCCAATTGCTCCAGGAGCCTCTGCTGAAATCAAAGTTGATTTTGATTCTAAAGGAAAAGGTTCTGATGACGGATCTAAGCAAACAAAGAGAGTAACAGTGACCGGTAATACCAATCCAGCACAAACTTACCTGACTATTTCAGGCGTTGTGAAGAAGGATCCAAATGCTAAGCCAGCAACACCTGGTACAACTGCTAATTAAATTTTTTTAATAGAATAGTAATCTGAATAAAGCTCCTGAATATTTCAGGAGCTTTATTTTTTTAAATATTGCAATTAATATTTTAAAATAGTTTACTTGGAATTATGAAGTCATTTTTTTCTTTGGTAAAGTTCAGCCATACAGTTTTTGCACTACCATTTGCTTTGATTGGATTTTTTATTGCCCTGAATAATCACGGACTTCAACCAGTTCAATATAAAATTTTAGGTTTGATCCTGATCTGTATGGTGACAGCAAGGAATGCGGCGATGGCGTTCAACAGGTGGGCAGATCGATTTATTGATCAAAAAAATGAGCGAACAGCCTTAAGGGAAATCCCGAGTGGTGTGGTGAGTTCAAAATCAGCTATTGTTTTTATATTGATAAATGTTGTGCTATTTATATTTAGTGCATTTTTAATAAATCCACTTTGTTTTTATTTATCTCCGGTTGCTCTTTTAATTGTTTTTGGTTACAGTTATACCAAAAGATTTTCCTGGCTTTGTCATGTTTTTTTGGGTTTAGGACTTTCCTTAGCTCCCATTGGGGCATATATTGCAGTCACTTCACATATGGCTATGTTGCCCTTACTTTATGGATTTGCAGTAATAACATGGGTTGCAGGATTTGATGTTTTGTATGCTTTACAAGACATTGAATTTGACCGTAAAGAAAAATTATATTCTATTCCAAGTCGCTTTGGATTAAAGAAAGCGTTGGCCATATCTTCTGTACTTCACTTTGTTTGTGGATTATGTATCATAGCTTGTTCTTTTATTCTATATAGGGATTATGGTTTGGAGTATTGGATGATGACTGGAGCATCAGGATTTATTTTTCTCTTGATTTATCAACACGCGATAATCTCAAACAACAGACTTGATCGAATCAACATTGCTTTTTTTACCACCAATGGAATTGCCAGTATTTTTCTGGCGTCTTTTACAATACTTGATTTTTATTATTGATTTTTAAGAAATTCCATCATTTTGTTCACCGCAACTGATCGATGACTTATGGAGTTTTTAATTTCATCACCCAACTCTGCAAAGCTTTGATTAAATCCATCCGGGATAAAAACAGGATCGTAGCCAAAGCCGGCAGACCCAGATTTATTTAATGCTATGGTGCCACTCACCATGCCTTCAAAGTAATAAATTTCATCTTGCCAAATTAAGGCAATGACAGTTCTGAATCGTGCCTTGCGATTTGATTCCTGTCCCATTTTATTCAATAATAGGTCCATATTATCTGAGGCATTTCTTGCAGGCCCAGCATACCTGGCAGAAATAACGCCAGGTTCGTTATTCAAACAAAAAACTTCGAGCCCTGTATCCTCTGCAAAACAATCCAGACCAGTCCGATCATAAACATATTTTGCTTTAATGGTTGCGTTTGCTTCCAGAGTATCACCGGTCTCCGGGATTTCCTCAAAAATATTAAGATCTGTAAGATTTACCAGTTCAATATTTTTTGGCAGGATAGCAATGATTTCACTTCTTTTATGTTCGTTTGAACTTGCAAATACGAGTTTCTTCATTGAATACTTTTTAAGGCTTTGAGTGCTGACCACAGCATTTTTTTCTGTAAATCCTGTCCGTTGTAGATTGAAATGGAATGAGCAAAAATTATTTTAATATTTGTAAGGTTATAAGTTTTGTGAAGGTCCTCGCAACCATTTAGCATTAATTGGGCTGGTGTAATTCCGAAGGCAATTATATCAAAAGGCTTTTCCTTAGGCAAGTTCTTTATGGGAAAGAAGGAATCAGGTTTTAATTCTACTAAATCAGTGTTTTCATTAAGAAGTAGTTTTACTGAAGCAAGGATTTTAGCTAAGAAATCCATTTGTGCAAGATCAGGAAATTCAGTCTTAGGTATCAAAACAATATTCTGATATTTAAGTTTGTTAACTGGTTCAACCAAATCTAATTCTGGAACGTTATATGATTTAAGAATGTTTTTAAATTTTTCCAAGGTTAATAATATTTAATTAATGGCCATTTGACCGGTATAAAAGTAAAGTTTTATCTACATTTGTAAAAAACCAATCTATGTATAAGACAATTAAGATCTCCAAAACCAGTGAAAGCAGACTGTCAGAAGTTGATTTTAACAACATTCCATTCGGTAAAGTGTTTGCGGACCATATTTTTGTAGCTGATTTTGATGGAAAGGCGTGGAAAAATTTCGAAATATGTCCATTGCATAAGATTCCTTTTCACCCTGCGACAATGGCTTGGCATTACGGTCAGGCGATATTTGAGGGGATGAAGGCCAGTATTTCAGACGACGGGGTTCCGCTTTTGTTTAGACCAGAAATGCATGCAAGAAGATTAAATGAGTCTGCAAGGCGAATGTGTATGCCTGAATTTCCGGAGGATATTTTTGTTGAGGCCTTAAGCCAATTGCTGACTATAGATAAGGAATGGATTCCAAAAGATGAAGAAAGTGCCTTGTATATTCGCCCTGTTATGATGGCCACAGATGAGTTTGTTGGCGTGAAATCTTCTGAGACCTTTAAACTGATGATCATGACTTTACCATCAGGGCCTTATTACAGCAAACCGGTAAGTTTGTTGGTTGAGGAACATTATGTAAGAGCATGTGATGGGGGAGTAGGAGAAGCAAAAGCGGCCGGAAATTACGGGGCGAGTCTTTATCCTACTATGTTAGCCAAGAAAAAGGGATACGATCAAGTTATGTGGATGGATGCAAAAGAATTCAAGTATGTCCAGGAAGTAGGGACCATGAATATCTTTTTTGTATTGAAGGATGTGGTTTTAACTCCAAATCTTAGTGGCACAATTTTGAAGGGAATTACCAGAGACAGTTTAATAACTTTGATGAAAGAACGAGGTGTCAGGGTGGAAGAAAGACCGGTTAGTATGGAGGAAATTTATCAGGCATACAAGGCTGGGTTGCTTCTTGAAGTTTTTGGTGCCGGGACCGCCGCTGTCGTTGCCAATGTATCCAAAATTGGATATAAAGGAGAGGATATACTTTTGAATGAAGATCATTGTGAGCTAACAGCCTTTCTCAAATCCACCATCAACGGTATTCGTAAAGGTCGTATAGCAGATACACATCATTGGATTCATCCAGTGAAAGAAGAAGTTTTACTGAGTTAAAAATTATACGATACAGCGTTAATTAGTTTTCAACTGGTAAGCTTAATATTACCTAAACCATGTGGCAAAAGTATTACAAATACATTATTGGCTTTTTCTTGTGTAGCCTTATTATACTTGTGCTCGGATATTTTAGCGAGGTTGTAAGTTATGTTTTAATTAGCTGGGTTATCAGTATGATTGGGGAGCCGATCATGAATTTTCTGTTAGTCAAATTTAAGTTGTTAAAGTTTTCATTTGGCAAATCAGTTTGTGCATTGTTTACCATATTTTTAATTTTTTTTATAGTTGGCGGTGTATTGTATCTTTTCATACCAATCGTCATACAACAAGCAGTAGTTCTTTCGAAAGTTGATTTTAACAGTATTTCATCTGCACTCCAGGAACCCATTGAAAAAGTAAACACCTGGTTGCGCTCACTCGGTTTAGAACCTGGAGCAAGTGCTGCTGATCAAGTGAAGGGACTGGTTGGTGAATATTTTGATCCTGCCCATATCAGTGCATTTTTCGGGACCTTGCTGGGCCAGGCCGGAAATATATTGATTGGTGTTTTCTCCATTATTTTTATATCGTTTTTCTTTCTTAAAGAGCGAGGACTTTTTACAAAAATGGTTTTGGCGCTGGTTCCTACGGGTACTGAGTCTAAAGTCAGAGATGTCATCCAAGACATCAGTGCATTATTGACCAAGTACTTTGGTGGAATCGTACTTCAAATGGCTATACTGATGGTACTCATATCAAGTTTGCTTGGATTGATAGGAATAAAGAATGCAATGTTGATCGCTTTTTTTTACGGGGTCATGAATATTATACCGTATCTGGGTCCATTAATTGGAGCTGCATTTGGTTGTCTTTTAACTATTTCTTCCAGTTTGGAAATGGATTTTTATCAACAGACCATTCCCTTATTAATAAAGGTTTTATTGGTTTTTAGCATTGTTAAGTTGTTGGATGATTTTATTGTTCAGCCATATATTTTCTCGAAAAGGGTACAAGCACATCCACTTGAAATATTTCTGGTTATCATGATTGGTGCAAGGATTAATGGAATCTTTGGAATGATATTGGCCATTCCTACCTATACTATTTTTAGAGTGATAGCCAAGGTATTTCTGAGTGAAATTAAACTCGTTAGAAAAATAACTGAGGATCTGGAAACCGAATCATCAAAACTTGACTAAATTGCGTACCCAATTTAATTCACTTGTAAATATATTAAAGCCATGAACCTCCTTGACGATATACAAAATTCATTTTACAATCTGATGCAATCCTTCATCATGTACATTCCAAGCCTGATCAATGCGTTGTTGATCTTATTGGTGGGGTGGGTCATTGCTAAGATTATACAATGGGTAATCCTCAGGTTGAGTCATGCAATGGGCATTGACAATCTGGCTAAAAAGTCAGGTGTGCATAGGTTCCTGGAGAAACGAGGGGTAAAGAATGGGTTTTCGGGCATTTTGTCAAGGATCTGTTTTTGGGCGATTATGTTGATTGTTTTGGTCAATTTTTTTAATCATCTCGGACTAGAGTTAGTCTCTGATTTATTGAATCAATTGTTATTATTCATTCCAAATGTATTGATATCATGTGTGTTAATCATAATCGGATTTTATCTGGCAGAATTTGTCAGCAGTCTTGTTTTCAGTAGTCTAGAAGAAAGCAATTTTGAAAATCCTGATTTAATAGGGAAGTTGGTATTTTACAGCATTGCCTTTTTTACAGTGGCTATTGCATTGACCCAAATGGGAATTGGGGAAACCATTATTACCAATATTGTAAGTATTTTCTTTGGGACTATTGGTCTTGCGTTGGCTATTTCTTTTGGAATTGGAGGTAAGTCGTGGGCAGAAGAAATAATTAAGAGATATTTCTATTCAGACCCGAAAGATCCTGATCAAAAATCCTGATTAGGATTAAACTTTTTGTTTGATACAAGTGAACGGTTATCAAGCTTCAATTTCCGTATGTTTGAATTCGAGTAAAATATCAAAGGGTATAATCCTTAAAACATCTTTATTGCAAGATTCTAAAATAACAGGAGGAGCCATTCCTGCTTCATACGCTTCAACCCATCTCAATGCGCATAAACACCAACGGTCACCAGGCCTCACCCCGGAAAACGAAAATTCGGGTCTAGGAGTACTCAGATCGTTGCCTTTTTGTTTAGAAAATTCAAGGAATTCTCTGGAGGCTACGATGCAAACAGTGTGCATTCCCAAATCCTCTTCACCGGTGGTACAACAACCATCGCGATAAAATCCTGTCAAGGGTGAAATGCTGCAAGTCACAATGGGATTTCCAAATACATTCTTAGGTTCAAGTTCCATGACCAATGTTAATATTATTAAATTAATTTACAATATATCAATAATTTTGCGTTCTAATTGTTGTAGATTCTTCATTTAAATTGAAATAAAACTTATGAAAGCTTATTACTATTTGTTGTTTATATCTCTTTTGGTTAGTTCCTGTGTGAGTTCCAAGAAATATAAGAATCTTCAGGCAGAGCAGGAAGAGTTAAAAATGGCTTTACAAAAATGTAAGGAATCTGTTGCGGATTGTCAATCTTCCAAAGATGACATTGTACTTGAATACAAATCAAGGATTAATGAAATCAGCAATGCCAATTCTGCAAAAGATGGTAAAATCAAAGGACTTGAAGATCAATTGGAGTATTTGAAAAAAAACAATACCAACCTTTTGGACAGATTATCTGATTTGTCTGTGGTGAGTAAGGCTGGTGCAGAAAGCATCAAAAAATCACTGGATGCGATGAATGAAAAAGACAAATACATCAAAGACCTTACCGCATCCATGTCTAAAAAGGATTCAACGAATTTGGCTTTGGTCATGAATTTGAAAAGGTCACTCAGTGATGTAAATTCCGATGATGTAAATATTGAAGTAAAGAAGGGAGTTGTATATATTTCTTTATCGGATAAAATGCTGTTCAGAAGTGGAAGTGCGGTAATCAATGAACAGGCAGGAAGCGTATTAGAGAAAATAGCAAAAGTGGTGAATGACCATAAGGAGCTCGACATTCTCGTAGAGGGGCATACAGATGATGTTCCTATTAATACGGATTGCATTGCAGACAATTGGGACTTGAGTGCTAAGAGGGCTACTTCTGTGGTTCGTCTTTTACAAAAGAAATATAATGTAGATCCTTCCAGGATGACGGCAGGTGGTAGATCTGAGTATAGCCCTAAGTCAATTAATGCATCTTTAGAGGGAAAGAAAGCTAACAGGAGAACAGAGATAATTATACTCCCTAAATTGGATCAGTTTTTTAAATTGAATGAGCCAATAAAGTAAAAAAGCAATCGTTTAGATTTCCAAAAACTATAAATTATTGCTCAGAAAATTCCTGTTTTCTCAAGAATTTTTCATCGGTTAAAGTATGGAGGAACAGGATGATTTTTTTTTGCTGCTCTAAATTTATTTGGAGTCCCGGTTTATTATGTACCATTAAATTTGAATCCAGAGTAGGAGATGCACTTATTCCAGTGGTGTAATGATTGAGTACATCTTCCAAGGAATTTAGGGAGCCATTGTGCATGTAAGGTGCTGTTTTTGCAATATTTCTTAAACTTGGAACTTTGAATTTTCCAATATCATTTGGCAAAAGAGAGATTTCATATCGACCTCTATCCATTTGTTGATTAGGAAACATTCCATTATTTCTAAAACTAAAATCACTAAATAGCTCTCCGCTATGGCAGCTTGCGCAATGTTTATCAAACAATGCCTTTCCTTCCTTTTCTTCCGGACTCAAAGAAGGACCTTCACCTCTAATGGCTAGATCATATTTGCTGTCTGCTGAAACGAGCAATGCCATAAATTGAGTCATTGCCTGAAGAAATCTAGTTGAGTTTATTGTGGTGTCCCCAAAAGCATTTTCAAACATAAGTGGATATTCTTTGTGTAATCTCAATTTATTCAAAACATTAGGTAAAGTTTCATCCATTTCAACAGGATTTTGAATTGGATTTATTGAAATCAGGTCAATGTGAGCTACTCCGCCATCCCAAAAAAAACTATTCTGCCAAAGTAAATTTTGAACCGGAAGCGCATTCCTTCTGCCAAGCAAATCATTTATTCCGTGGCTAACATCATGTCCGTGATGTGTAAATCCAGAGCCTTGATTATGACAACTTCCGCAAGAAATTGTATTGTCTTTTGATAGTAAAGGGTCATAAAATAATTTTCTGCCAAGTTCAAAACCAGCTTTGGTGATATTTAAGTCTTCAATTTTTTGAACAGGAGCTGGAAAATTGGTTGGAATCTTTAATCCTGCCCATTCAGGTTCATTATTTTTTTGGCAAGAGAATAGGAATGAAATAAAAAGAAGGCAGCAAATTATAAGTCTCATAAAATTTATTTAAAATAAAGCAAGGAGGACCTATAGGTCCTCCTTGCTGGATGAACATTAATTATGAATATGATCCAAAGTAAACATGTCGGCAAAATTATTGGCAATGGTAGCAGAATAAGGATTTACCATAACTGTTGGGTATTGAGCAACACTGACTGTGGTAGGTGATTTAAACATTTCCATGATATCCACTTTAAGGTGAAAGTTTGGAGATATATTGCTTCTTACGGTTGCAACATCACCATGGTGATCATGGATGGATACGGATTTAATATTGTTTATGGTAGGAGAATTCAGGCCACCAAATAAGCCAATGTGGTATCTGAATCTTCTTGTATTGGAGTTTGTATCCAACGGAGCCTGAGGAGATGTTCCTTCTGCTTTTACAAAAATATAGCCACTATTCCAAGCCCAATACATGCCAGCTGCTTCGCCTGCAGGGTCAAGAGCTCCGACACGTTCTGAAGCAGGGCTGACACTTTTTAGACTATCCACACCAATAATAAATCTAAGTTCTTTGTAGTCTCCGGCAGGAATGTTGTTTAAACTGATTTCGGGGTTAGATCCGCCGTCTTCCTTAATTAAAAAGTAACAGCTGTCTTTAGGTACCACATAAATGCTGCCATCGTTTCTGACCAAGGAGAAATTGCTTACGAAATAATTGAAAGTAGAAAAATTCATGGTTTCACCTTTTTCATTTACATAGTCCTTGTTCAACAACAGTGCGGCACCATTAGCTCGGTTATCGAATTCAACTGTTACAGTCCCGGTTCCAACAATATTATCTTCTGATTTATCACAAGAGGTAATAGTTGAGAAGAGCAAAATTGAAGAAATAAAAAATATGGATTGAAATATTTTTGTTTTATAAGTTTTCATGATTTAATGTTTAAAAAATTAATTGTTAAATAAATAAATAAATTGTGCATTTATGCGAGAGTAAGCTTCTGTTTGACCCTCATTAAGAGATTGTGTAATTGGTGTCTGAGCATTTAATCCTATGGAGTAATTTTCTTTTATAAATAGATTTATTCCGGCATTTGCCCAAAGGATATTTCCTCCTGTAAATTCCACCTGGATATTTTTCTTTGTGTCTACTTCTCCGTTCTCGATATCTACTCCCAATTGTGGAACCAGACTATATCCGGTTTTGTTCCACCAATGCAATATCTTAATGGAAGATGTAAGTCGATTTCCGAATTTATACTGGTTGTTATTTTCAGTATTTACGCGACCACTTAAATCAAGCGTGGCTCCCCAATTTTTATGGCGTAAAAGATAATTCGCATTGGCAATAAAGTCAAAAGTACCTGTTCCGGGCTGCAATCCCGGAGGTAAAGTGTTTTGATTTTTAATTAGATTACTATTGCCCACAGGAAATTTAACTCCACCACCAATGATAAGATTTTGATTAAGATTAGATTTTTTGGATTTGAGGACAATCCAATGAGTCATTAACATTGCATCACCGATGTTTGAGGTATTTATACTTTCTGATCCTTCTTTTCTTGAAAGAATGTGGAAGGGAAGGATTGCCGTAAACATGATTTTTGATTTAAGAATATACCGCCCCCATATTTCACTTGTAAATAAAATGTCAGAGCCTGAAATACTTTCATCCGGATGCGTTGAGTGGTACCTAGAATAGTTTGTCCGCAAACCGATCAAATGGTATCTGTTATCCGGTAAAATGCTTAGGTAATTACCCTGAGAAGTACAGCCACATATATCACAAGCTTTGACTATCTGTATGGTAGATAGCAAAACGATAAAAATCGCAATGCGCATTTTATTAAATTTAAAAATGAAAAATTGAGAACAATAATTGAAGCTCCGACTTAGCGAGATGCCATTTCAAACCGGAATAATAATCATTGCCGATGTATCCAAGGTAAGAATACCCTGGTCTTTAAATTAAACTTTAAGGATGGAAGGAGGGTGAAAAATATCCACATAGTGATTGGATCGATGTTCTTCAATATAGCCAAAGTTGCGCACAAGGCCGTATGCATTCCAAAAGACCATCTCATCAAAATGAACCGATTCAATGGTCTCAAAGGGTGATAAATCCGATTCTGACCATTTACCCGAACCTTTGTCTGTCAGTGGAATATTTTCCTGATCGTATAACTTCAATAATACAGACAAACGGCATTTACCATTGCATTTTTTCTCTGTCTTAAATTTATTGATACAATACCTGGCCGTAATCTCAGCCCTGTTCATATCCCAACTGATGAAGGTTCCCAATTTAAACAAACCAGGCAGTATAAGGGTGAGCAATAAACCGAAAACAACAACAGTCTTCATATGTTAGCAACAAAGGTAAGGATATCGCTAAATATCTTAATGATTATTGTCAATACTTTCTAAGACTTTCATCATGTCTCTAAATAATTTGCTTTGTGATTGTTGGTTAGAAGTATGGCGGAATGAATTATTTATTTGTCCATTCATAATAATTATGGTCCTGATCCAAATTAAATCCCGTCTTAATGTATAGATTATTTCCTGTAAAATTTGTTTTCGCAGTTTCCAATGTTAAGGCGCATGCCCCAGTGTCCATACATAGTTTCTTTGCTGCATCAATTAGCATTACCGATACTCCTTTGCCACGATGAATCTCGTCGACATACAGGTCATTTAACAACCATAGTCTTTTCATTCTGGTAGAAGAAAAAAGAGGGTATAATTGGGCGAATCCAACAGCGATTCCAGATTTTGAAAGTGCTAAATAAATTACTGACTCAGCATGAGTAATCCTTTCCTTTAAGAAAACTTCCGCATCATAAACATTGGATGGGTACTTATAAAAAACTCTGTAAGCATCAAAAAGAGGAACTAATTGATTTAAATCTGTTAATTCAGCTTTTGTTATTTTGTACATTTAAATTAGATTTTAAATATATACTAGATTTTATGAAGGTCAAACCTATGAGAAATGGTTTTACAAAATAAAAGGCGATATTGTAATATTGAGTCAAGCAGGTATTTACTGTATTTGAAATACATTACACTAAGGTTTGAATTGACATGGACCCATGTTCAAAAAATTTGAGGTTGGATACGAACTATATTATTGATCTATTAACCAATATTAAACAGGTCAACTTTTTTGTATTTATAAATTACCTGATCTCTTTGGCTGGTCTGTCCGGTTGTTTAAATGCCTTTGATTTAAGTAATAATTTAATTTCCTCGATGCCTTTTTCCAATTGGGGATCAATACCTTTTGCCATGGCACCCAGATCTTCTTCCACAAGAATATCTGGTTCGACGCCGTGTCCTTCCTTAAACCAAGTGCCATCGGGATTGTACATTCTGAAAGTAGGTACAGTGATGCTTCCGCCATCGATCAAGGAAGGGACACCGCTAATCCCAATCAGCCCACCCCAAGTTCTGGCACCTATTATTGGTCCTAGTTTTTTCTTTCTAAAGTAATCTGGAAAAGCATCTCCACCAGATCCACTCCATCCATTGATCAACATAACTTTAGGACCAAAATTTGCATAGGGTGGCCATGGCCAGGTATTACCATCTCTGATGGCCCAAAACGCAAGGGGTTCCCGATTCAGTACTTCAATAAACCGGTCAGGAATTTGACCACCATTGTTAAAACGTTCATCGATGATTAAGGCTTTTTTGTTCCATTGGGCAACAAACTGTCTGATCAATTCGCTTTGTCCATCTGTACCTGTGCTTCTGACATAAATATATCCTACTTCTCCATTAGTTGCTTCATCTACTCTTTTTCTATTGTTTTCAATCCAGGCCAAATGTCTTAATCTGGATTCATCTGCCAATGCATCCACAAGGGTGGTATGTGCTCCACTCCAATCAGGCTTAGAATTATAAGTTAACTCGATGGATTTACCTGCCAACCCTTGAAAATATGCATAGGGTTCAGAAGCTGTGTTTAATGGATTACCATTTACGGCCAGGATGTAATCACCTTCTTTTATACTCAAGCCCGGAGCATCGAGAGACGATCTAACTTCGGCATCCTGAGCCCCCGCTTTTATGATTTTAGCAATTTTATAATAGCCTTTATCTTGAGTCCAATTAATACCCAAATAGCCCACATCTTTTCTTTTGGTTGGTTCTTCTATGCCTCCTCCCCTATAAGTGTGCGAGGCATTTAACTCTCCAATCATTTCACCAAGAATGTAGTTCACTTCTTCACGCGACATTGCACTTTCTAAAAGTTTAAGATATTGGTCTTTAACTTTATCCCAATCTACACCATGCAAATTTTCATCATAGAAATAGTCTCTTTCAAATCTCCAGGCATCCATGAATAATTGCCTCCATTCTTCTTTTGGATTGATGTAGGTTTCCATTTCGTTTACACGGAGTTTTTTGTCTGTTTTTTGGCCTTCTTCTACTTTGAGTACGGCCCAACTCCCTTGTTGGGAAACAAGCACTTTTTTACCATCAAAAGAAAGTTTATAAGAATTTATTCCTTCCAGGATGGTCTTCTCTTCTCTGGATTCAACATCAAAATATTTAAGTGCAGATTTTTCAGTTTTTGCGGATCCTGCATTTGGAGATTTGATGTAAACTAATTTACCACTTGCGGCACTTGGGTTTGAGTAATTACCTGCCGGAAGTGGCAATAGGAATAATCTTCTTTCTATTTCTTCAAAATCAATTTGCATTACTGCAGTTTCCTCTGGTTTAATCTTCTTTTTCTTTTTTTCTTTAGTTGATTTCGCAGTTGAATCAATTGCTTCGCTTTTGGGTTCATCGACTTTAATCAGGACTGTATCATTTTTTGGAAACAAAAGCGAAGGAGTATTCTTAGCCAAAGAAATTGCAGCTATTTGGGTGGAATTGGGATATACGAATGTATTGTCATGATCGCTGTAAATGGGTTCGAAGGATTGATTCGTAAGCATGTAAAGATATTTACCATCAGGATCAAAACTAGGATAAGAACAATCATAATATCCACTTGTAACTTGATTGGTTTTATGATTTACTAAGTCATATATAAAAATGGCATTATGAGAATTTTCAAGGTCTCTGTAGTATGCAAGATACTTGCTGTCTGATGACCATGAAGGAATAAAAGATTCCAATGGCCAGTGTGCCCAGCTAAGTGCTTTGTCAACGATATGAATTGATTTTTTTTCTTTGTCAAAGATGATTATTTGCATTGCTTTATCAATAAAGGCCAATTTTTTACTATCGGGTGACCAAAAAATTTGATACCTAAAACCCTTGCCAAGGTTGGTCAATTTTATGGGTTCAACAAATTCATCTAAATTTTTCAGATACAATTCATATTCTCCGGTTGCGTCTGACCAATAGGCCATTGATTTGCCATCAGGAGACCAAGCAGGATATCTTTCTGCTGAAGATGATGTTCTTGTCAAATTTTTGACATAACCATTTTCAGCAGGCAAGGTAAAAATTTCACCTCTGGCTTCCATAAGCACCCTGTTACCGTCAGGAGAGATGGTAGTATGTGCAATAAATTTTTCTGCAGACTCATAAGAGGGTCTAACTAAATTTTGGTCATTAATCAGATTTACTTTAATTTCTCTAATCTTATGATCTTTTAAATTCAATAAATGTAATTTACCTTCTGCTTCAAAAACAATGTCTGATGGACCAATGGATGGGTGGTGCACGTCATACGATTTATAAAAACTCAATTGCATTCTTGATTGGGTTTTTAGATCATACTTCCATAAGTTCATTCTTTTTTCTGGCCCATTGTCAGACAGAAAATAAATTGATTCGTTGTGCCACATTGGTAATTCTTCACCTGCATTGATCTTAGAAGAAATGTTTTGAGATTTTTTCTCTTTAAAATCATAGATGTAGATATCGGCGACGTCACCTCCACGGTAGCGTTTCCAGGTCCTAAAAATTTCTGATCGGAATACCAAAGCCATTTTGTCACCGTTCGGGGAATAAGATCCAAATTCAGCATAGGCTAAGGGCAGTTTGGAGGCTGATCCCCCAGTATGATGAATGGTATAAAATTGATTAAATCTTTCTTTTTCACTTTCTCTACCAGAAGCAAATAATATATTCTTTCCATCCGGATGCCAATCGACCACCCGGTCAAAATAACTGTGATAGGTTAGCCTTACTGGAGCACCTCCTTGTGAAGGTATAACGTAGACCTCATTATTGCCATCATAATTACCTGAAAAGGCAATCATCTTTCCATCCGGTGAAAATTTTGGGAATGATTCAATTCCTTTAGGCGAACTCAGTTTTTGAGCTGTCCCACCTTCTTTTGGCATCAACCAAAGATCATTGGCATAAGTAAATACAATTTGATCTGAAGAGACATCCGGAAATCTGAATAATCCAGCATCTATTTGAGCATAAATGGCTGGAGATCCAGCAATTATTAAAAGCCAAATGCATTTTTTTACAAAAGTTGACCACATCGGTTTATAGTTTGTCTGATAAAATGAATTCATGTAATTGGTTTGTAAAACAAAGATATAAATTAAGAACGAAGGAGTTCGTAGATTGTTTAAAATTAGGAAAGGTCATGTTTTATTTTAAGTCCTTAATGACTAAGCGGACATTTGATTTTCAATGATCGGCTGATGGTCAATATGCAGCATGGGTAGATTATATCATTTGAATCTTTTAAAACCTATCAGGAAATTATTCGGTTGTCAGTGGTAAATTTCATTTTCGAAAGGACTGAAAGAAATATATAGAAGTTATCATGAGGTTATATAAAATTAGTACCTTCGAAAGGTAATATATGTTTTGATGATTAATTAAGATTATTCGTTTTCTTTTATTCATATTTACTAGTCATGAAAGGAATCCAGTTGTATATATTAATTGGTACTGCGATTGTGTCTGTCTATTTTCTTTATTTAGCAGCAATCAATATTTTTGTATATTTTGCAAACAGGTCTATGGGACATCAAGAATCCTTTCTTGCCAGTGGCAGGAATCTTGCAATTGGTGGAATTTTAGCCTTTTTGGTAGTTGGATCTTATTATTCATTGAAGAGTCCAAACTATGCCAGGCTTGGGGCATTTTTATTGTATCTACCTATTGGCCTTGTTTTGTTATATGTTATTTGGGCAATAATTATCATAGTTTCTGCCGGAGGAAGGTGGAATTGATTTGTAAATTGACTGCGAGCGATCATCTAATAATTATGCAACTTTTTATTTAAGAAATACAATTTTATCATATGTCATTTTTTTCAAAGACTGTTTTCTTTGCTCTATTTGGGGTAGGAGGACTATTAGGTATCTTTTATTTTTTCAATGCTGTAAATCTTATTCACAGCATTATTTCTTTAGGTAGTGGAAAAAAATCGGAGGCCATTATTTTTTTATGTGCAACATTGGTTGAGGTTGTTGGCCTGTATTTTGCTTTTACCAACATGACCAATTCCGGTCAATATGGAACAGCAATCGGTATTTTAATTGCTTCCATAGTCCTGTCCATTTTAGTAGTCTTTATTGGATTATTCTTTTTTAATGGTCCTTTACATTGGCAGTAGATGATTTTTTTACAGAAATTATTGTATTACTGTTTGCTGCTAATAACTGCGTTGCTTAGCTTGTTTTATATGAAGGAGGCTTTGTTTATTAGACGACCGGATGAAAACTTCTTAAAGATAAAAGAGGCTTTAGGTTTAGGCTCTATTTTTGTTTGTTATTTATTGTACAAGGCGTACCAGGTCGGAGAACAGCAGGGAAAATTTGGTCAGGGTCTAGTGTATATACTTGGTTCCTGGTTATGCTGGTTAGTGATCATTGGAGTGATTTTTATAATCAGCAAGTTTCTGCAATAAGGAATTTTATTCTAAGGTGAAATCAGTTAGGAGATTTGATTAATTTTTAAAAGCATTCCGTGTTTTGTTTGTAAATATTAAACACGGAATGCTGTAATTTAATCACAGGAAACTTATAGATAATCTTGATTGAGAAAAATCCTTCTTTGGGAATAAATTCAAAAATTTAGTCTACCTTCCAAGAGAAGGAATTATTTTTTAGCTACAAATCCAAAATAAAATTATTTAATTAAGCTCTTGGATAATCACTTTTTGTTTGTCATCACTTTAAATCCTCGATTTTTCATCAACGCATTTGAATTTGGATCGTGCCCCCTAAAATTTCTGTATGCGGTAGCTTCGTCAATGGTTCCACCCACACTAAATATATTGTCCACCAATCTTTTTCCGACCTCTTTGTCATAAGGACCTTTTCCTTCAACAAAGGCCTCGTATGCATCTGCGCTCAATACATCTGACCATAGGTAGCTGTAATATCCTGCGGAGTACCCATCATCGGCAAAGATATGACCGAATTGAGGTGTGCGATGTCGCATGACTATTTCAGCAGGCATATTCATTGTAGCAAGTGTTTCTTTTTCGAAGACATCCGGATCTATTTTTGTTGAACCGGCGAGATGTAACTTCATATCAATTAATGCACTGGAAAGATATTCCACAGTTGCAAAACCTTGATTGAAAGTAGCAGCATTTTTAATTTTTGTCAATAGTTTATCCGGGATCGTTTCACCGGTTTTAAAATGGAGTGCATACTTCTGTAAAACTTCAGGAGTAGAAAGCCAACGCTCTAGGATTTGGGAAGGGAATTCGACATAATCTGTTGCAACACTGGTTCCGGACAACAGAGGATAGGTTACATTGGAATTCAGACCATGGAGTGCATGTCCGAATTCATGAAACAGCGTTTCTGCATCATCCCAAGAAATTAATACAGGTTCATCGGGTTTGCCCTTTATAAAATTACAATTATTAGATACTATGGTAGTGATGTTGCCATTGAGTTTTTCCTGATCTCTATAAGCTGTCATCCAGGCTCCTGATCTTTTTCCTTTGCGTGCATAAGGGTCAAAATACCAAAGACCTATTTGATTTTTATTTGTTTTGTCTGAAACCTTAAAAACTCTAACGTCAGGGTGAAAAACCGGGACATCATTGACTTGTGTAAATTCTAAATTGAACAACTCTCCGGCCACATAGAACATTCCTTCACGGAGTTTTTCCAGTTGCAAATATTGTTTGACTTCGTCCTGATCTAAATCAAACTTTGACTTTCTGACTTTTTCTGAATAAAAGCGATAATCCCATGGTTCGATTTTAATTTTCGCACCTTCTTTATCAGCCAATGCCTGCATGTCTTTTACTTCTTCTTTAACCCTTTCGACTGCAGCCGGCCAGACAGATTCCAATAATGCCATCGCCTTTTCAGGTGTTTGAGCCATTTTGTCAGCCAATCGCCAATGCGCGTGGGTAGGGTAGCCTAATAATTTAGCTCGTTCTGCTCTGAGTTGAAGAATTTCTGTGATGATGGCGTTGTTGTCATTTGCATCTCCATTGTCACCTCTGTTGATGAACATGCGCCATGCTTTTTCTCTTAATTCACGATTGGTTGAATAAGAGAGAAAGGGTTCAATGGATGATCTTGTATTTGCAATGATCCAGGAACCTTTTTTGTTTTTTGCATTAGCAGATTCGGCTGCGGCGGTTTTAATGCCTTCTGGAAGTCCATCAAGGTCTTTCTCAGAGGTCAGCTCTAAAAATTTGTCTCCTTCATCGGCCAACTGATGCTGACTGAATTTGGTAAACAATCCAGCAAGTTGCTGATTGATTTCAGCCACTCTTTTTTTACTTATTGAATCGAGCTTGGCGCCTGCTAAAACATAATTGGTGTAATATCTCCAGACGAGTCTCTGTTGTTCCGGATTCAGTTTTGTTTTTTCAGGTGAATTATAGACTGATTCGATTCTTAGAAACAAAGGAGTATTTTGAGTAATGGAATCCGCAAAAGCTGCCAACTTGGGTTCAATAGTTGTTTGAACATTTTCCATTTCCGGAGTACTCATATTGGAAGTCCATACGTAATAAATGGATTGGACACGTTTAAGAGTATTGCCTGATTTTTCAAGGGCTTCAATTGTATTCTGGAAATTGGGAGCTTCCGGATTATTGGCAATTATAGATATTTCATTGCTCTTTTCTCTCATCCCGATTTCAAATGCCGGCAAAAAATCAGCTACCTGTATTTTGTCAAAAGCAGGAACTCCATTATGTGGGCCTTCCCATTTTTGTATAATTGGGTTTGAATTTTGGGGAGGAGTTTGGACTTGTTTTTCGTTTCCTGAGGTGCAATTGTTAAAAACCATGGTCATCAGAATTGTGGCAGTAACTGCCTGAAATTGATTAAACATAAAATGTTGTTTTATTTAAATAGGGAGTAAAAATAAGGAAATTTTTGGTATTAATTTAATATCCGAGGCTTTCAAACCTTGGTTAAAGCATCGTTTATTACATTTTAAAAGTTTAATATGTTTTTAAAATCGAATTTTCTGAATAAATTGGTGAAAAGCCGGCTTAAAAAAATATTTCATGATGCATACATGAGATGGAATCCGGAGCGGGCATCTTACTTTTTACAAGTCCAATCCTAAGATCCAATTTACGGTTTTAAACTTGCAAGGAGTGTGCCTCGGTTTATTTTTTATACATTATAGCAGAAATTGTTTTTAACAAATCCTGTTTAATTGAACACAATTTTTAAGTTGTCTCGATTTTTTTTCTTTCTCCGATTTGTTGGCGCCACAATGCATAGTAAAGCCCTTTTTCATTTAGTAAAGAATTGTGTGTTCCGGTCTCTACAACTTCACCTTTTTCCAAGACAAAAATCCTATCTGCATGCATGATGGTACTTAATCTGTGTGCAATAAGAATTGTGATTTGGGATTTGAGGGAGGAAATTTTTCTAATGGTATCAGTAATTTCTTCTTCTGTGATGGAGTCAAGGGAAGAAGTTGCTTCGTCAAAAATCAACAAATGGGGATTTCTAAGAAGAGCCCTGGCAATAGACAGTCTTTGCTTTTCACCCCCGCTTAATTTCAAACCACCTTCTCCAATTACGGTATCAAGACCTTTATCAGCTTTTGATAAAAGGTAAGTGCAGGAGGCTTTGTGAAGAGCATCTGTAATTTCAATATCAGTGGCTTCAGGTTTTACAAAAATTAAATTTTCTTTAATGGTGCCGCTGAACAAATTGGTGTCTTGCGTTACAAATCCAATTTGATTCCGAAGATCATCATAAAGGATTTCGGTTTCGTTGAGACCATTGTAATAAATGTTACCGGTCAACGGGCGATACAAACCTACCAATAATTTCATGAGTGTGGACTTGCCGCTGCCGCTTGGACCAACGAAGGCAATCGTTTCTCCGGATCGCACACTAAAGCTTATGTTATCAATGGCCTTGTGCATGGCAGTCTGGTGTTTGAAGGAAACATTTTGGAAGGATAATTCCTCGATATTTCCAAGGTGTTTAGGATCGTCCGGAATACTTTCAGGTGCCTTTTTCATCAATTGGTCAAAATTATTCAGCGAGGCTTCTGCTTCGCGATAGGAGAGAAGTATGTTTCCAATTTCCTGTAACGGACCAAATATAAAAAATGAAAATACTTGCATGGTCACCAATTGGCCGGCATCCATTTCGTTTCTGAAAATAAGCCACATGATAATATAAAGAATGACCTGGCGGAGGGTATTGACCATGGTCCCCTGTATGAAGCTTATACTTCGAATTCTTTTTACTTTAGAAAGTTCAAGTCCAAGTATTTTATAGGTATTCTTATTCAGTCTTTCTACTTCCTGTTGGGTGAGCCCGAGGCTTTTAACCAATTCAATATTCCTGAGTGATTCTGTAGTTGAGCCAGCCAGTGCGGTTGTTTGTCCTACGATGTTTTTTTGAATGAATTTTATTTTTTTACTGAGTTTGTTGGTGATCAAGGTCAGTATGGCAATGCCAATCAAGTATGCGATTGGAATACGCCAGTTGATGAACAGTGCCGCATAGGTAAAAACAAATACAACCCCAATGAGAATACCAAAAAGTACGTTGATGAAGCTGACCATAAATTTTTCTACATCTGCCCTGACTTTAGTTAAGATTGAAAGAGTTTCTCCACTTCTTTGATCTTCAAATTCCTGATAGGGAAGTTTCATGGCATGTTGCAAACCATCGGTAAAAACGGTTGCCCCAAATTTTTGTATGATTACGTTTAATGAATAGTCCTGGAAAGCCTTTGCAATGCGGCTAATCATGGCAACAGAAATGGAAAAAATGAGAATGTAAAAGACACCTAGTTGAAGGTAGGGTTTATCTCTACGTGTAAGCCATTCAAATTTCCAGAAAAAGTCAGTAAAACTAAATCCCTCATTCGAGGATTGATGGTCTGAAGCCAGTGAAACCAATTTACCTAGCAGGATAGGGTCAATTAAAGAAAAGCCTGTATTGATGGCAGCCATCAAAAGCGTAAATATGACGAGCCATTTATGGGGCTTTAAATAATGCAAAAGAATTTTCATGGATGATTTTTCTAAAATGGGAAGAAAGCTGGTATTAATTTATGATTGTAGAGTGTTAGAACAAATATTTCCTTGGCAGGTTTATGTGGCCTATATTAATTTAACACAAGGGTTATAGAATTTTACCCCAACAGAGCCAAATGCAAGATTTAATTCAGTTTATCATCAACACCACTATTTCAATAATGTATGCTTTGGTTATGGTTGGATTATTCTCTATATTTTAGTTTGGGACTTTGAACGTCGTACATTTTTTTCAAAGATTACTGCATTTGTAGTGTCGAGTCAAAAATTTGGGGAGGAACCAGTTTTGCGGACCCCGTTATTCACAAAAGTTTTCCTAAATTCCTTCCTAGTATCTTTGTTCTTTTTTGTTTTGATACAAAAAAGAACCAAAAAAAATCAAGGCTGTTTTCATTTCTTAACGCTAAACTAATCTAACCCATATTATGCATTAGAATTTCTATTCCAAGTCAAAAAATTTCAGCTTTCGCTGTTCCCTCACTTGTCTTGCTGTCGCAAGCCATTTCGCTTTGCGAAAATCGTTCACTCACCTTAATCATTCATAATAGCTCTTGGTCTTATTGTCATAAATTTATTTGTTTATCTGCAGGCGAGCTCAAACAGTATTTTGTTTTGAACGCTTTTTAAATCAGTTTTAGCTAAAATGAAAAAGGCCGATCTGAATTTCTCATTTGATAACTATGTGATGAGGTATTGGAATCGGTTTGTATTGACGACGTGCCACCATCTGATTAAAGCCAAAAGTGAAATATATTTTATCGTTATGTCAGGCCTGAAAAAGTTAGCATTTTGGTGGCATGTTCGTCAATACTTTGTTATCATCGGTTTATTCTATTTTTTCAAATTTTGCAATGCGTCTATATTCCGTTGTGGATTTAAGCTTTAAAAAATAAAATCCATTCTTTAAATTTTCTACATCAATAAAATTATTCACTATTCCATTTAAAACATTTTGTCCAATTATGTCAATAATTTCATAATGCAAATTTTCCTTGTTATTGTTTAGTATAAATAATTTATCCTTTACTGGATTCGGATATACCACTGATTTATTAATTTTTAGATCCTGTTCTATAGAAGTAATTGGCCCTAATCTATAATTTGGAAAATATGGCATAGTAAAAGCATTTTGTGTGGGAAGTATAAAATCATGTTGCCTGAAATCACAGGCTTTTCCTCTCTCATTAGGTTTATGAATAGTATGAAGATACCTGACACCATTCGTACAGTTCATATAAATCTTCCCATTTGGAGCAAGCTGCATTAAATAAAAAGTGGTATAATATGGATCTTCAAATAAATCGAATGTATCAATTAATATTCTCGATTCAAAAAAATTACTTGCTTCTAAGTCAAATTGAGATAATCGCAATAATGAACTAACGTAAAGCATCTTGCCATTTTGAGAAAATGCAACGCTAGTAACAGGACTACTGTCAACAGATGACCAATAAGGAAACTGCCTTAAATTTGAAAATAATCCAGTTTCTCTGTCAATATCCATTAGGAACAATCCATTTACAGGATCAATTCGGACAGCTGTTTTTCCATCTGGGGATATAGTTGAATTAGCTCTTTGTGCAAATCTTTCTCGTGGGATTGGGAAATATTGGCCTAATGGCCCTTCTATACCATTGCTCTGTACTAAGAATCTAAATACGGTATCTGAACTATAATTATAGGTAAAGATCCAGTAATCTCTTCCGTTAGCATGCTTGGTTACATCAAAATGACTTTTATAAAGTCTTTGTTTAAGCAGAGGAACATTTTTCTTTATGACTCTCCCAAGACCTTGATTGAAGGATAAATCTACCTCCGAATAATAAAGTCTATCAATTGTTTTTCCTGTGTCATCTAATGCTCTATGTATTAAATAAAACTTATTTTTGTTTTCAGTATTTGGCAATATGACTCCACCTCGTGAAAGGTCATATGCGTATTCTTCACAAGCCATTTTTTGGGTCAGACCGGGATTAATGTCCTTACCAAGTTCCATAATTTGGTCATTTTTATTGTAAATATGGCAGCCATTTGAATAGAACAATAAATTTCCACTAATTGGATCTGATACAGAAATTGAAGTTTCTATAAAATCAATTTCACGACTTAAAAAGAAAGTATCAGGGTCTCCTCCAAGATCAAAACGAAGATTTATTCCTCCATTAAGTCTTGATATAGGAGTATAACAACAACCCATCATCCAGATATTGTCATATTTTTGCCCTGATACATTCTCATGAATGAGAATAAAAATATTTAAATAAAGAAGACTTATTCTAATTCTCATTTTAATTATTGATTAGATTTTTATAAATTTTCTGAATATCTTACTTCCTTGTTGATCTCTCACAACCAAATAATAAAGTCCTGCAGGAATCTCTACTAGGTTTATTTGATCATTTTCAATTCTAACTCTTGTACCTAATCCTCCAATACTTATGACTTCAAACTGATATTCATTGGAATGATTTATTCCTTCAATTCTAAGTTGATTATCTACAATTGTAGAAGTTAATGAGAGAGAACTAATATCAGAATTCGTATTAGCGTTTAAAAGAATAGGACTTGAACATGGGTTAGAACTCCCCAATGTTAAAATTTCTGAAGTGCTTAAAAACGTCCTTGCCAAAAATACAGCATTGCCATAAATTTTAGGGCATAGTCCAGCAATTACAAGAACAGATGCATGATCAGTAGAGCTTAGGATAAATAGAGGGTTGGAGGCTCTTTGAATAGCTAGGCCATTAATAAATTTTTCATGCAATACAAAAGAATTTAAAGTCCCTTGGATATAATTATTATATTGATCTGCTAATGCTAGTTTACTAGCTTTATGACTTTGTAAGCTAGCTTCTAATTGCATAATTTCAGAATTTAAAAAGTTGACTTCAGCATTCTTTTGTTGAATCAATAAAACTGTAGCTTCTTGATAATTTTGACTGAGCTGAACATGAAGTTGGTGCAATTCAGATAATAAGTTAGATCTTAGACCAATGTTTATTTCTAATTGTGGAGTGAGAGTGGATTCGACTTGGCTTTCTTTTAGATATTTCTTAGTCTTGACCACATATTCAATATCTGTTCCTAAACAAGAAGAGTAAAAAGCTTGAGCATTAGGATTTCCATTCAGAATGGATGGATTTTCTAATAATTTTTCAAAAGTTTCAAGCTTCTGATACCAAGCAACCAATGGTGTTGCTGTATATGTTCCATTAAAAACGTCACCATCGTCATCATTTACTAGCATAAAAATCGAAAAATCTCGCAAACAACTATTAGTTACCATATCTTGATTTCCAAACCAACCTCCGTTCGGAAGAATTATGCTTGGGAGGAATGTTGGATTTCCTCCTGTTGAAGGATTAGGGTTGACAAAAAATTTAGTATTGTCTAAAGACGTATTATTGGCACTACTAGTAGGGGTGATCCATTCGTTACCCTTATGATTTTGTGTAGCAATATATCCGTCTTCAGTTATAAATCCTCCTGCTGTATTGTTAAAATGTGAGGTCCCAATACTTGATGGAGCGCAACCATTTTCGAATAATATACTAATCTTGTTATTGAATGTATTATTACATAGTAAGTTCTTTCGGGTTTGGCTTAATTTAGCACTCACGGACTCTAAATAGTTAAAAGTATTATCGAATATTCCAGTCTTGCCACATGCATAAACTGAAATATTGGAATTGAATTGATTGTTATTAAGAATTTGAAGTTCATCAATGGAATTGAATGTAGAACCTGCATCTGAAGCAAAGAATAATCTATTTACCGAATTGACACTCACTATATTGGATCCTATTATAGATTTTGCACCGCCCCCAATATAGAAACCAGATCCACCATCAGTATTGGGTATATTTATTATATTATTTTCGGCTCTTAGCTTAGTGCTGGTGGCCAATATAAAATAAATACTACTGTTAAAATCAATGTTGTCGAAAAGACAATTCTCAGCTTTAATATCACTATCACCGCATGATGAAATTCCTAATTCCGTTAAATTAAATTTACAATTTTTTATTAGTGCAGTTGAATTATTCATATTTACTCCCACAGTACAAAATCCAAATGTTGTTTCAAGAGTATTGCCAATACAATTTAATACTGACTTATTTTTTAAACCTATTCCGTTTAGGCAATATAAAAATGAGGTGTTAAAAACACTAAAGATTGAATTATCAGCATTGATTCCAAAATTGCAAGTAATGAATTCATCATCTTCAATGAAAATAGAAGAAGGGCAATTTGTAATAACCACACCTTTATCGCATTGTTGATATTTGTTTTGATGTGAAAACAAATTTTCAAGTGGTGGAGGAGAAGACAGATTTTGTCCACTAGCAGCATACGAATTAATCGCTATTCCAGTCCCGTTGGATTGGAATGTATTATTTGTAAAATAAGATGCAGAAGCCACCATATCAAAACAAATTGTAAAGTTTTCAAAGTAAGAATTAGAAGCATAGAAATATCCACTTCCATAAATTCCATACCAAATACCACAACCAAATTTGCAAGAATTTATAATTATGCTTTTGTCATTCGTGAGCTCTATTGAAGCTGAACCATCCATGATAAAAGTGCAATTATTCATTGTTACATTCTGATCAACTGTAAATGTACCAACAATTTTGATTACTTTATTTGAAAAATAATTACTTGAGTAGTTTGATACAAGGCCGTTGCTGATAGTCACATCAATTGGAAGATTGCAATCAATTTGAGAGTTAATTTGCGATGTTCCAATAAGATAAAGCAATAAGAAAAACGTTTTCTTCATAATTATTAGATTACTTGGCTGATTGGCAGATCCCACCGTTTGGAGAATTTCTCCTATTTCACCAATAAGTTAAATAAAAAAGTACTAATTTCTTTGATTCAATACTCTAAGCGTCTATCTTGATTTTGTCCGCCTTTGTTGAGTTTTTTGTAGAATCTCAGTTTTTATAGATTGGTATTTATAAATCGATGATAACTAATTAATATAGTTACTAAATATGTTTAATTTCTACTTAATCCGCATAAAATTTACCTGACTCCTTATTTAATTGTTTCAGTCAATTAATTGCATCATATTCATTTTGTTGGACAGAATTCCATTTTAATGGTTTTGAGAAAGTCTTTACGCAGCGGGCCTTTACCCGTTTTTATACGTTTACTTACGGATACATTCGGATATAAGCGTATGATTTACGAGTGAGAAATCGAAATCATCTCAACTTTGCCTTGTCAATTTTTTGTAACAATTTGTTTCACGTTTAAATTATTTTTATGAACGCACTACGTAATTCAGTCCAATTGATTGGGCACCTTGGAAAGACACCAGAACTGATCACCCTTGAAAAAGGCAGGTTGGTAGCCAAAGCAACTTTAGCTACGCATGAAACCTATACCTCAAACAATGGTGAGCACATTACCAACACCCATTGGCATAATCTTGTAGCCTGGGGGCGTTTGGCTGAGAACATGAGCAGGATTTTAGAAAAAGGAACTGCAGTATTAATAAAGGGTAAGTTGGTCACACGTTCTTATGAAGATAAAAGCGGAATTCCAAAGCTTGTAACAGAGATCATTGTTTCAGATTTCTTCAAAATGCAAAAAAATCAAGTCGCTTGATTTATTGATCGATAAGTAATTAATTTTTTGTTTCACGTTTAAATAATAATTTATGAACACACTACGCAATTCAGTCCAGTTAGTTGGACATTTAGGTAAAGATCCTGAAGTTACTGATCTTGACAAAGGAAAGAAGTTAGCCAGAGTTTCAATGGCAGTTAATGAATTTTACACATCTGCTAAAGGTGAAAAGACCAGTAACACACAATGGGTAAATCTTATTGCCTGGGATAAGAAGGCGGAATACCTGAGCAATCACCTTGTAAAAGGAAATGAGGTGATGGTACAGGGTAAGCTTTCTTCTCGCTCCTATGAAGATAAAACAGGACAGACAAAATATGTTACCGAAATTGTGGTCAATGAAGTTTATAAAATCAACAGGCCTAAAGAAGACTGATATACCTACTCAAGAGGAATAGAATATCAGATGAAGGAAAGGCTACTCAGTACTCAATACTGGGTAGTCTATCCTCTTTGGAGTAAAACTTTCTAAGCAAAGTGAACCCCCTGTTCAGTCCAGCAGATTAAATACATTCCGTCTGATAAATTGGAAGGAAATTCAAATTGTTGACCAGAAAAGGATTGGGTCCCCCACACTTTTTGTCCAAATGAATTTAATAAATCCACTTTCCCGGATTGGTGCATAGGATTTAGCAGGATGCCGGATGAAATGGCAGGATACCAAAGATTTTTAAATTGAAGGGGATTTCTTGTTGAAACATTGCATTGCTCATCTAATTAAGTCAGAAGAAATATTGCGATTCTTTGATTAACATAACATTAACATTCTATTTTCAAGTGGATGTATTTTTTTTTTTCTGGAATAGTTTTAAATTTATTTTACTGAATAGTTGATCCAGGCCTGAACACCAAATCAGTGGGTGAATAATTAAATGTCTGCTTAAGAAATTTGAGCAACTGCCACCGAACACATCCTGATGTACAAGGTAGGAGGTATAGTATTTCATTTAAAATTTAAGTTTATGAAATTACATTTGTTTTGTATGTTCGTAAGTATAATTATTCTTAGCTGTTCCAAAGAAGGCCATCAGGCACAAGGAGAAACGATTATGTCATTAGAAGAAAGTAATCAAACAATATTATTTGAATATTATGAAGATATGGAGTTGACAGATAGTTTTTGTATAGACACATCTGAGGAATTCAGATATTTGATACTAGCCAGAATACCGACCGATAGCTCCAATATTTTCATCGATAGAATTCACAGATTCAGTTCTGATTCCGGTTATTGGGCTTTTGGGGATTCAATTGAACTTCCATTAAGAAATCAGGATTTAATAGCCAATAGACTATCGTTTCTTGCAGATTCACTCAATATGGATAGTGTGATCAGCGCAAATGCCGATACTATTCCTTCCTGGTGGTTTGATTTGGAAGAAGATACAAGAGAGCTTTATTCTTTTAATTCAGGTAGAATTACGACAAGAACCGCATATTCTGTGATTCACAATCATTTTACAAGAACATATCAAGGTTGTGCAAGTGAGGATCCCAACAGCTCGTGGTTGCTTCAAATGCCCGGTAACCCAAATTTATGGTTTATTGGTTGGTGTAATAAAGTTTCAAGTTTTATACCTATTGGTCTTTATGGATTTGATATTGTCTTTGATAAACCTTTTTACCGAAAAAAATTGGCCACCTTTTGGGCTTGGGGTGCTGGGACTATTCAATTTTGTGGCCCTTATCAATTACTCAATGATAAAGCTTGCAGTTGGATAAACGGAGGTATTTAGCGAATTTAAAATTGATTAAAGTTCTAATTTGTCAATTGGTGATTATCACAAATTTGACATTTGTGCATGGTCAAGATCAGTCATCTGAACAAATTATTCAGGATAAACTAATAAAAAGGGCAATTCTGGAATTCGGAATAACGCCAAGGGCAGTAAGTCAAAATGATACGAAAGTATCTCATCTTGACAGTAATCATTATTCATTTAATGAAGGAATCATTAGGTTGCAATTGGGTATTAGATTAGTTGGAAACCACCATTTTCATTTTTGTTATGATTATTTTTTCAGGAGATTGTCTGATAATTTTCCATTTCACGAATATTCAGATTACAATGGGACTGGATTAAGTATTCAATATAATTACAAGTGGATTCAATCATCAGATTTGAAAAAGATCACTTTTTGGGGCAGAAGAATTAATTATGGAATTATTCCTGAATCTGTAATTTCGTTCGGTTTAACTAATTTGCGATCAGGATATGAATATAGCAGTGTGCGATCTTCAAACAAGTGGTTTCCCTATTGGTCTTTAGGTACTGGTATTGGCTTCCGACCCACCAGATTCTTTGAGTTGATCATGTTGTATCAGATGGAGTATTATCCATCTATCAAATCTTATCCCTTCCGGAATATTCCCCAGATCAAATTTAACTTCAGGATATGATGGTAATTAAAAAAGTAATTTTGTTTTCTTATATTTTTATTGCATGGATTTTCCATGGATCTAAATTATTTGCACAGTGGGACATAGCTTCATTTTACAGTTTTGTACCCACCAGTGATAATTTTACTAAAGATTTGCGACCGGTAAGTTTATATGAACACTATATCAATCTTTCAGGCCGAAGGGAATTCTACCGCGGAACCTATGTTGGGATGGACATATCCTATATGATCATGTCCGGACCAGAAATACCCAATCCTTTTGTGGCATTGGGTGTATGGTTAGAATATAAGCTGATTTTCAGCAAGTATGCGGCTTTGTATCCTCGACTTGGCATCAGTCAGGGGAATCTGAGTTTCGCAGATATCTATTTACCGACGAAGCGTCCGGTCACGAGCCGCGTGTTGGGATTGAGTGCAGACTTTCGATTAACGCGAGCATTTTATTTATGGACTGGGCTGATCAACCACTTTCCGTTGAATAAGATACCTTACAAGTATAGTTATTCTCAGCCTTTTCTTGGGGTCCGAATATTCCTGAACCCTGAAAAGAAGTGAATGTTGGTCTGAATCAAAGCTTGAGTCTTGCCATCAAAGGCTTAAAGGGCACGAGTTGCAAACCGGGGTCAACGAATTAAAAGAATATTCATCTGTATTGGTTCTTAAATTTAGTCTGAAAATGGAATTATAGACATTTCAAAAAGGTTAAGAGCAAAAAAGTTTGATTCAGGTTTATTTGTTTATAAGTATTATTAATGATTTGACTTGTATTGTTTGATTTCATCCTAAAGCCAAGCAAGAATATTATTTATCCGAAATTCAAAATGAATTTAATTTTCAATGGATATGCATTTTATTCATTTTTTTAAAGGATCTAATCAGGTACATCAGGAGTAAATAGTATTTAGAATTGCAAGGTCGACTTGAAGTTTCATGATTTAATTGAAAATATTTTATTAAGGTTGGAACACTACTGCATACTTAATTTTTTGAAACATGATTTTTTTTCAAAAATTTAGATGAAATGAAAATTCACTGAATTTGATGATCCCTCGCTGTGTGGGCTTGTATTCGTTTTTATACGTTTACTTACGGATACATTCGGATATAAGCGTATGATTTACGAGTGTGAAATCGAAATCATCTCAACTTTGCCTTGTCAATTTTTTTTATTAACAATTTGTTTCACGTTTAAATTATTTTTATGAACACACTACGTAATTCAGTCCAATTGATTGGGCACCTTGGAAAGACACCAGAACTGATCACACTTGAAAAAGGTAGGTTAGTGGTTAAAGCAACTTTAGCTACTCATGAGACCTATACTTCAAACAATGGAGAGCACATTACCAACACCCATTGGCATAATCTTGTAGCCTGGGGGCGCTTGGCTGAGAACATGAGCAGGATTTTAGAAAAAGGAACTGCAGTATTAATAAAAGGCAAACTGGTCACACGATCTTATGAAGATAAGAGCGGAATTCCAAAGCTTGTTACAGAAATCATTGTTTCAGATTTCTTCAAAATGCAAAAAAATCAAGTCGCTTGATTTATTTATCAATATGTAATTAATTTTTTGTTTCACGTTTAAATAATAATTTATGAACACACTACGCAATTCAGTCCAGTTAGTTGGACATTTAGGTAAAGATCCTGAAGTTACTGATCTTGACAAAGGAAAGAAGTTAGCCAGAGTTTCAATGGCAGTTAATGAATATTACACATCTGCTAAAGGTGAAAAGACCAGTAACACACAATGGGTAAATCTTATCGCCTGGGATAAGAAGGCAGAATACCTGAGCAATCACCTTGTAAAAGGAAATGAGGTGATGGTACAGGGTAAGCTTTCGTCACGATCCTATGAGGATAAATCAGGACAGACAAAATATGTTACCGAAATTGTGGTCAATGAAGTTTATAAAATCAACAGGCCAAAAGAAGACTGATATACCTAATCTAGAGGAATAGCATATCAGCTTATGGAAAGGCTACTCAGTAATCAATACTGGGTAGTCTATCCTCTTTGGAGTAAAACTTTCTGAGCAAAATGAACCCCCTGTTCAGTCCAGCAGATTAAATACATTCCGTCAGATAAATTAGAAGGAAATTCAAATTGTTGACCAGAAAAAGATTGGGTTCCCCACACTTTTTGTCCAAATGAGTTTAATAAATCCACTTTCCCGGATTGGTGCATTGGATTTAACAGGATACCGGATGAAATAGCAGGATACCAAAGATTTTTAAATTGAAGGGGATTTCTTGTTGAAACATTGCATTGCTCATCCAACAGAGTTAAAAGGTATTCCCCTGGAAAAAACTGTCCTGGATATTCAAGTTCGAAATTACCGAATAGGGTAGACAAGGTAATTTTAATTACAGGTCGGTAAATTCCCGGTGGATTATCTGAAGTTGGAGTACCTTTTAAAATGAGACAACCAATTGAGTTTTTAGGAAAAACGCAATCAGGTGGGTTGCATTCGTAGGTTATTCCTTTTGGTAAGCCTGATATCGCATCCTTAGTTGCAATTTTTGCATTGTTGAGGTTTACAGGGATAGGTACACCAGGAATTGTAACGGTGTCAGATATTTTAACAGTGAGGTTAAATTCAAAAGGTTTGTTTATGCATGCCGGTTTATTAATACCTCCATTTGGATTTGCAGGTGAAATTGGTTTAGGGTAAACCCCTACTGCAGAATCTTTTACAGTACTGTCAGGTAGGCAGGCCTGAGAAAATCCACTTTGCAAAACAAGTAAAAGTGTAAAAAAGCAGTATAATTGTTTCATAATCCAATTTAAATTTGATGGCCAAGTTACAGATATTCAATATTAGTGGAAAGGAAATCTTTAGGATTTTTTCGATTTTGGTTCTAATCCTTCCTTTTATACCTAGTTTTTCACCTTTGAGGGCACAGGATAAAGTGGAAGGAGTGGTTAAGGACAAAAGGACAAATCACCCACTCCAGGGAGTCATTGTCAGGACAGGGTCTGCCGGCACGGTTACCGATGATAAAGGATATTTTCAAATAACTATGGATCCCAATGGGCTCAAGCAATTGAATTTTAGTTATCTCAGTTATAAGCAATTGGAATTAAAGCCTGATCAGTTGGAGCAAATCCAAGGATTATTGGAAATATTGATGGAGGAAGAAAATGTTTTGCTACAAACTGCTGTAATTAGTTCTTCAAGATTTGAGAGGCCAATCAGTGAGTCCCCTGTTTCGATGGAACTCATCAAGCCTGAATATCCTGAGAGGTTAACATCCACTTCCGTTCAACAGGTTTTAGATCGAGTACCCGGTGTTCAAATTTTAGACGGTCAGGCAAATATTCGAGGAGGGTCTGGCTATAGCTATGGAGCAGGAAGCAGAGTTATGTTGATAATGGATGACTTGCCCATCTTACAACCAGATGCCGGGTTTCCCAATTGGGATGATTTGCCTTTAGAGAATGTAGGGCAAATTGAAATTGTCAAGGGTGCGGCTTCAGCGTTGTATGGTTCTGCGGCTATGAATGGCATCATTCATTTTCGCAATATAAAACCATCCCTTGAGCCATTCACACGAATCAGCATTATTCCCCGGGTATATCTTACTCCAAAGTCCGGAAATCAATGGTGGGGAAAATCAAATAACATCCAACCAGGTGAGTTTATCAGCACATTTGTTCACCGAAAGAGATTCCAATCTACAGACTTAGTTCTTGGTGGGTATTATGGGAATAAAACCGGGTTTAATCAAGGCAATAACAGTCAGAATTTTCGAATCAACGGAAACATAGCCCATCATTTTAGTGAAAAATTAGCTGCCACCCTGGGAGTCAATATAAATACCGGAAACAGTTCGAGTTTTTTTTATTGGAACGGAGAAGGTTCTTTTTCAGGTGACACTACTTCCTATAGTAATTCAGAGAAATTGCGGTTTTCTTTAGATCCATCTGTTCAATATTTTACTTCAAAAAATTTTAAACATAAACTCATGACCAGATGGCTACATGTCAATAATAATGTTGACAATAACCAGTCCAACAAGAGTGAGAATTTTTATTCTGAATACCAAATTCAAAAAACATTTAAATCATTGGGCTTAAGTTTTAATGCAGGGATCGTGGGCAGTACTTCCTACATCAATGCAAAGCTTTATTCTGATACAATTTTTAATAGTTTTAATTTGGCGTCTTATGTGCAATTTGAACAAAAATTATTTGACAGACTCAATCTTAGTGCCGGAATCAGATATGAGTATTTTAGCTTAACTGGACCCAATTCAATTTCCGGAAAAAGCATTAAAAATCCATCGGTAGATCAGCGTCCGGTATTTCGGTTAGGGGCTAATTACAGACTCATGGCTGCAACTTATTTACGAGCAAGTTGGGGGCAAGGATTTCGCTTTCCAACGATTGCAGAGAAGTACATCACTACAAATGCAGGTGGCATTATGGTTACGCCAAATCCTGATCTAAAATCAGAATATGGTGATTCTTACGAAATTGGAGTCAAGCAAGGTTTAATCATTGGTAGATTTAAAGGGATGGTTGACTTTTCAGGATTTCTCTCGAGGTATCAAAATATGATGGAATTTTCTTTACTCTTTAAAGATTTCAGATTTTTATTTCAGTCTCAAAATGTTGGTGATACACGCATCAAAGGATTTGAAATCGGTGCACAGGGTGTTTTCGATTTTGGTCTACATAAAATTCAGGTGGCTGGTGGATATACCTATATAGATCCTAAATTTAAGGAGTGGGATATTACTGGTAAAGATGTTGCCATAAACACCTTGGACAAGGCTACGCAAGCCCAACGTAATGCAGCAAGCTCTACTTCTTCTTTAAATGTTCTTAAATATCGATCTAAGCATTTATTTAGATGGGATGTAGAATATCAGTTTAAGAAATTTTTTGCAGGGCTTAATTTCAACTATGCAAGTCATGTGGCGGCAGTAGATTGGTTATTTGAAGTGGATGTATTTATTCCGGGAGTGAAAGAATTTAGAAAAAAGCATAATTATGGATACCGGATATATGATTTCAGAATAGGCTATCAATTTGAGAAATATGAACTCCAAATAAATTTAAATAATGCATTTAACGAAGCCTATACTTTTAGACCTGGATTGATGGAGGCTCCAAGGAACATCAGTGCAAGAATGGCCTGGAGAATTAATGGTTAAGGTTTAAGGGAACTCTATAACCAAAATTGACATAGTAGAAGAATAATTTTAAATTGTCGCTGATTAAATAACTAACTTAATATTGAATATAGTTATCTAAAATCATAAAACAATATTAATCATTCTTCCGGGTACAATTATGATTTTTTTGATTGACTGACCTTCAACCCATTTTTTTATTTCATCCAGCAAGAGAACCTCTTCCATCAGTTCGTGATCCGGTTTTGTTTTTAGGACAAGCCATTCGCATCGTTTCTTACCATTCACACTTACCGGATAATTTATTTCTTCAGAAGTAAGATGTTTTTCATCATGAAGAGGCATTTCCTGATGATGAACTGAACCGTTTCCGCCTGATGCAAAATGAATTTCTTCTGTGATAAATGGTGCGAAGGGTGCAAGGAGTTTGTTTAATGTCAGTAAAATTTCTTTTTTATTGCAGTTTAATTTACGTAACTCATTTACACAAATCATAAATGCACTCACTGAAGTATTGAATGAAAGAACCTGCACATCATTGTTTACTTTCTTAATACAGGTATGTAGTATTTTCAGTTCTTCACTTGTTGGAAGTTCGTCTGTTAAATTAAAATTATTTTTATCTCCAAAAAATAGTTGGTAATATTTTTTTAAAAAACCAGCAACCCCACTTATTCCTTTGGTATCCCAGGGTTTAGAATCCTCAATAGGGCCCAGAAACATTTCATACATTCTAAAACAATCAGCTCCGTATTCTTCTACCACATCATCTGGATTGACCACATTATGATATCGTTTGGACATTTTTCCGACCTCGGTTTTGGTTTTTATTCTAAAGTCTGTGGGCAATTCTTTATAGGAACCTTTGAAATTTTCGTTTTCAAAAATTGCACTGGAATAATCGGATCTCCAATCCAAAAACTTTTGTATGCCATCCAAATTTAAATGAGCCTCGATACTGCCATAATTCATTACGAAATCTTTATGCACAGGAATAAAGGCTAATTCTTCCGGAAGATAATTTTTAGCTATTTCAGTTGATATAAAATGCGGAGGATGGGTTTCTTTGACCAGGCAGAGACTTTCGATCATTCCCTGGATCATGCCCTGATTAACTAATTTTTTAAAGGGTTCTATAGTAGGCACATAACCGAGATCATTTAAAAATTTATGCCAAAAGCGAGCATACATCAGATGTCCGACTGCATGTTCCGTACCACCAATGTAAAGATCTACATCTTGCCAGTAGATCATATTATTTTTGGAGGCAAATTCAGTGGAGTTGGTTGGATCCATGTATCGTAAAAAATACCAACTTGATCCCGCATAACCAGGCATGGTATCCGTTTCTCTGGTCTTGTTGTCTGAAAAATTAACCCAATCTTCCGCGGCTGCTAAAGGGGATTTTCCACCTATGCCTGCATTTATTTGATCAATATGAGGAAGGATGAGCGGTAATTCAGATTCATCAATGGGATGACAAACTCCTTCTTTGTCGTAATAAACAGGAAAGGGTTCACCCCAATATCTCTGTCGACTGAAATTGGCATCACGCATCCTGTATTGCACTTTTTCTTTTCCGATTTCAAGTCTTTCTATTTCTCGGATAATTTTTTCTATTGCGTCTTTGACTAAAAGTCCATCCAGCAAATCTGAGTTGATCATGTTCCCTAATTTATCTTCCGGACTTGCTGAAGGAAAAGCAGATTGATCAACTACCGATAAAATGGGAAGATTGAATTTTGTTGCAAATGCCTGGTCCCGCAAGTCATGTCCCGGTACAGCCATGATGGCACCTGTCCCATATTCAATCAAAACATATTCTGATATCCATATTGGAATAGTTTTTCCTGAAATTGGATTAATTGCATAGGATCCTGTAAATACACCGGTTACCGTTTTTATATCTGAAAGACGTTCCCGGTCTGATCTTTTATTGACATATTCAAGGTATTCCTCTACCTGATTTTTATTGGAAGCCGTAGTAAGTTTGTTAACCAGTTCATGTTCTGGAGCTATGACCATAAAACTGACACCGAATATGGTATCAGGTCTGGTTGTAAATATTTCTAGTTTTTGCTCGCTGTCTTTAATTTTAAAATAAATCTGTGCCCCCGTGGATTTTCCAATCCAATTTTTTTGCATGGTTTTTAATGCATCTGACCAGTCCAGGGTATCCAAATCATTCAACAATCTTTCTGCATAAGCCGAAATTCTTAATGCCCATTGGGTCATTGGTTTTTTTTCGACAGGAAAACCTCCTCTTTCGGAAACTCCGTCTTTAATTTCATCATTAGCAAGTACGGTACCCAATCCCTCACACCAATTCACAAAACTTTCCTTTCTATAGGCAAGACGATAGTTCATCAGTATCCTGGATTTTTCAAATGCAGACATAGCATGCCATTCCTCTGCACTGAAATTTTGCTCTTCCAAACCAAATGCCAGTGAGTTGGCAGACCCCTTTGTTTCAAAATGTAGAATCAATTCTTCGATAGGCCTTGCTTGTTTGATGGAAATGTTGAAATAGTGTTTGAATAATTTTAAAAATATCCACTGAGTCCATCGGTAGTAAGAAGGATTGCAAGTGATTACTTCCCGGCTCCAGTCATAATTCAAACCAATATTTGAAAGTTGATCCCGATAGCGCTGTATGTTATCCATGGTTGATTTGGCTGGGTGCACACCGGTCTGAATTGCATACTGTTCAGCAGGCAAGCCAAACGCGTCAAAACCCATAGGATGCAGTACATTAAAACCGGACATTTTCTTATGCCGGGCAAAAATGTCAGAAGCAATATATCCCAAAGGGTGACCTACATGCAAACCCGAGCCGGAAGGATACGGAAACATGTCCAGAACGTAATACTTAGGTTTTGAAAAATTATCTTCTACTTTGTAAACTTGATTATCTAACCAATTTTTCTTCCATTTTTTTTCAACTTCCCTATGATTGTAGTCCATTTGCCTGATTTTAAAGCAAAAATATGGAAATTGAGTAAGAAATCATGGATTACTTAATTTATATTTGGCAATTAGTGAGTATTCAAGCGGATATGAAGGGGGCAAAGGATGGTATGCATAAGAAAACACAATTTATGTTTGGGTTACTTTACCATTATTGCTGGCAAGGATTTAAAATTTATTTATTCAAAAGTTACCATCTGGAATCTTACCGTGTTAAAAATTAATTACATCAGGTTAAGGGTAAAATTAAATATTTGACCAAGCTGATTTATTAGAAGGGGCAAGTTTTCTAATCTCGGTTTATCTTATGATGTTGAGAAAATTTAAGGATAATTTCATTAAATTGATACAGATGAATATTCACCTTGACAACTTAAGGTTGGTTTGAATACCATTTTAAAGCATTTTTGTTCTAAGATTAATTTTTCTTTTCGTGAATTCACATCAAAATTAATTGGGTTATTTATTGAAAAATTAGGGGCCTGATAAATATTCGATACATATTATGAGATCCGACATTAATTAAAAAGTAATTAAAATTTTGAAAAAAAAACATAAAATATTTGGACTTCAAAATAATAACGGATATATTTGTCCGAAATACAATTATTGGTTATTCTAAGTATATAAATAGAAAATATCAGATTATTTGAGCGTGTAATTATTTATTACATCGGGAGGTGTTTTGTATACCGAAATTAACTTTTCGGAGGAGCGTTTACAAGTTAAAGTGAGATTTTTATTTTTCAGTTTACCTGGATGGGTCTGCGTGTCTCATTCAAGCAGATATGGTTATGGATCAAAGTTTATTTATTATAAAATTTAATTAGTTGATATGGAAAATCAAAATACTTCTTCGAAGAGCATCAGTTATATAATGAATACAAAAAACTGGTGGGGGCCTTTAACATTTATTTTAATCATCAGCATATTGGGTGTCGGTATGATTGGGTATCAGACCTACATTGATGCTCCGCCAATGTCTGGTTTTAGTGACGATAAAGGGAATGTTGTTATAGATAAGAAGACTCTTGAGCATGGACAAGAGGTGTTTCATAAGTATGCATTAATGGAGTACGGAAGTTTTTTTGGCGATGGAGCACAGCGAGGTCCAGATTTTACGGCAGAGGCACTCCACAAAATGTCGGTTTTTATGGCAGACTTTTATGCTAAAGAATTTACTGCGGCAAAGGGGAGTGCACCTGATGAATTTATGATGAAACAAATCAATGAGCGCATCAAGCAGGAACTTAAAGTGAATCGCTTTAACAAAGCTAAGGATATTGTGATGCTTACTCCGGCTCAAAATTATGCTCATGCACAATTGCAGAATTATTATTTAGAGATTTATAAAGGTGGAAAAAAGGAAAAGGGATTTCCTCCAACCAATTATATTACGGATGATGTTGAAATAAAGGATTTGAGTTCTTTCTTTTTTTGGGGCGCCTGGGTATGTGTTACGGAGCGACCTGGAACCACTTATAGTTACACACACAATTGGCCCTATGATCCGGGGTCAGGGAACACCCCTACGTCTCCGGTGATACTTTGGAGCGTTTTGGGTTTATTGGCCTTTGTTTTGATGTGCGGAATTGTGCTTTATTTTATTGGACAATACAATCAGTTACCTAATAAATTTTTTAAACCATCCACAAAAGATTTATTTTCAATGGAAAGGGTGGCGAGGTTTTCTCCAACACCCACTCAAAAGGCCAGTTTTAAATTTTTCTTTGTGGCCATTCTGCTTTTCTTTCTACAGGTTTCCAGTGGACTCATCACAATTAATGATTTTATCAATTGGTTAAGTTACATAGGTATTCATATTTCTGATGATGTACCTGTGACCATTTCGAGGAGTTGGCATTTGATGCTATCGCTTTATTGGATTTCAACTTGTTGGATAGCTTCTTCAATTTTTATTTTACCAATACTGTCTAAGAAGGAAGTGAAAGGGCAATTGGTCTTAGTAAATACCTTATTTGTATTGTTGTTCCTGCTCGTAGGCGGTTCATTAACAGGAATGGTATTGGGGCCATTGGGATTGATGGGAGAGTGGTGGTATTGGTTAGGACATCAGGGATGGGAATTTGTAGACTTTGGAAAAGTATATCAGGTGTTGCTCATGGGAATATTTATATTGTGGGGCACTGTTGTGTACCGTGGAATTAAGCCGGCTCTTATAAAGGGACAACCATGGAATCTGCCAAATTGGATCTTGTATTCTGTCATTGGAATTCCACTTTTATTTCTTTCAGGATTTGTTGCAAAGCCGGAGACCAATTTTGTGATCGCTGATTTTTGGAGATGGATGGTAATACATATGTGGGTCGAAGCATTTTTCGAAGTTTTCATTACGGTTATTGTTTCTTACCTGATGGTGTTGATGGGTTTAGTAAGCAGGCAGGCGGCCATTCGTGTTGTTTATTTTGCTACGGTATTATTTTTAGGAACCGGATTGCTGGGAATCTCACATAACTTTTATTGGAATGCGAAACCTGTTGCCACCATGGCTTTGGGAAGTGTATTTTCTACTTTGCAATTTGTACCACTTATTTTACTTACGGTGGAGGCATGGCGATTTAAAAATATGCCAAAGTTGGCAGTCGGTGATGTTGAGCATAAGCAACTAGGGAATTTTGGATTTCCTGAAGTGTTCTTATTTTTAATTGCGGTCAACTTTTGGAATTTTTTTGGTGCCGGCGTTTTAGGAATCATCATCAATTTGCCAATCATGAATTATTTCGAACATGGAACATACCTGACGGTCAACCATGCGCATGCTGCCTTAATGGGTGTGTATGGAAATATTTCTATTGCTGCTCTATTATTTGCTTCGAGATTGTTGATCAAGGATAAAAATTGGAACACCAAAGTGGTAACATTTTCTTTCTGGTCCATTAATGTTGGACTGATGTTAATGGTAGTATTGGATCTCTTTCCAGCCGGATCTATCCAGTTTAAGGCTGTTGTAGAGCGTGGGTTATGGTTTGGTCGTTCATCTGAATTTATAGATTATGGTATTTTTAATTCATTGACCTGGCTACGGGGGATTGGAGCTACTGTTTTTTTTGGTGGGGGTGTCATTCCATTAACTTGGTTTATTGTTTCGAGGGTAAAATCCTTAAAGGCGAATGCTTTAAGCATTGAAGAGATGGATCCTCAGCAAGTTGCTGTTCAAAAATATCAAACCGTTCCGGAAAAAGAAATGGTATTTTAGAATAAACATTAAAAATTAAACACTCAAAAGTGTCATCGAGAAAAGTCGGTGACACTTTTTTTAAAGTTTTAAATAGGTTTCACCATTTTTTAACCCTTTAATCAGATCATGAAGGCTGGTTTTTCCGAATACATCCAACAACTTGTTTTTTATAGGTTTATACTTGTGGTGAAAAGGGCAGGGCTGATGATCAGAACACTCGTCTAATCCAAGGCTGCATCGGTTGAGTACATCCCCATCGATAGCTTGAACAATCCGGATCAGTTTTATTTTGGCCATCTGATTTATCTCTACTTCGAAACCTCCACCCGGACCCTTAACAGATTTAATAATCTTATCCTTAACTAATTTTTGCAAAATTTTGGAAGTAAAGGCCTCCGGCGATTCTATTTTTTTAGCAACCTCTTGCAGATTTACACGATGTCCCAGTATAGATTGCGATGCAATGTATATGGAAGAACGAATGGCATATTCACAGGCTTTTGAAAACATTAGACTATTTTATAATGATCCGGGGCAAATATCGACATTGTTTATTATTAAATTTTCAGTATGGGTTATTTAATCCAATTTTATCAATAGAATTTTTATCTCAAGGTAAAATAACTGAAAATGCATATTATATTGACCTGGTGTTTGACCGTGTTTAGAATGGGGGCTAATAACTTTCGCTGTTGGGAAGAATTGCGGGTCAAATCAAAAATTTGAGGAGAAACCAGTTTTACGGAACCCGTTTTTTACTAAAGTTGTCCTAAATTCCATCCTATTATCATTGTTCTTTTTTGTCTTAATACAAAAAAGAACCAAAAAAAATCAAGGCTGTTTTCATTTCTTAACGCTAAAACTAATTTAAAAAGCTAAACAAAATAAACTCGCCTTAGGCCGCATTCATAGCTCATGGCCTTACTGTTATAAATTCATTGGAATGTCTGCATGCTAGCTCAAACAGTATTTTGTTTTGAACGCTTTTTAAATCGGTTTTAGCTAAAATGAAAAAGGCCGATCTGAATTTCTAATTCGATAACTATATGATGAGGTATTGGAATTTATTTTATACTAATAAGGATAAAAAATCGAGATTATTCAAAAAAAAATTTAATTAATTAGTGCTTAGATATACTAAATGGGATGTTTCAACCCAATGAATAGAGTTATCTATTGAGGAATATTTTTTTTGGAAAGGTAGACCGAATATTTTTCCCTACATTCACTAAAAGAAAATGACTCACCTAAGCAAGTCACTTTCTTAAACAAATTAGAATAAAGAACTACAACAAATTGTTGCCTATTGGATTTTAATTTTTATTTCTTCCAAGGTAGTTGCAATACTTTTCGGGCACAAAGAATTCCACAGAAATTTCCACTGTCGAAATCCATTCTGTAATGTACGCCAAGCGGTAATCTACTGAAAGCATTTTCTATTGCAAGATCACGCAAAGAGTTGAAAGATCTTGGAGTACCCAGGAAGTCTGTTCTGTTCTGATGACAGAAATCCGTGAACGGATAGCTGGAACCAACAAAAGCCTCAATTATACCCATACCTGAAAAGGCGAAGGTAGAATGACCTGAAGGGTAAGCTGGAAACGGTGGTGTAAATCCAAGCCATGGTATTGTAAAGTTAGGATCAATCACTCTTCTGATGTAGGTGATGGGTCTTTCCACATTGAACTTATATTTGTTGTACCAGGCGATCACCGCGGCATCACTCAATGCCATACTCAATTGAGCATATAATACACAGGTTTTTTCCAAATTGAATCTTTCCTTTTCCACGATTTGATCAGCCACAGATATCATTCTGGCAGGTGGGCTAAAAGTCCAACCAACACGGTCATCTGACCAGAATTCTGAAATGTGTTCCATTTCTCCTTTAGGATTATTTCTGGCTTGATTTGTCAGGACATATGTTTCATAAGCCTGAGAGTAGATCAAAGAATTTTTATCTGAATCACAACCGTATGGCGCAACCAAGGCATCCATATCTGAGCGTGATAGTCCAAATCTTCTTACTTCACCCCATTGTGAATACAATCCTTTGTCAGCATCCTGAGGGTCAGTAGGTATCCACTCACAGCCTTGTGCATTCACGGCTTTAGGAAATGGATTTAAATGTCCGTTATGTCCTACCTTATCCGTGGTAGAATAAATCCAGATTGCTTCAGCTACTGCTTTTCCATGTTCTTTGGAACGTTTGATTAAATCATCCTCTTCTTCAAGATCGTAAGTTGCCTGTAATTCATACTCTTTAGCGGCAATATTGTTTAGAATCTCAACAGTACTGAGAATGTTTCCGGATTTATCTTTAAAAGTTACGTTTTCAAAAAATTTCTGCATGAGATAGCCATAAGATGCATTAATTACTTCCGGCCAATACAAATCTTTTTTTATTTCCGGTAACCCGCTGATGACAAGTCTGTATCTGAGTGATTGATAATCCGGCATCCCACCCAAGCAAGCTTCATAGGCACTCAACGCCATGTAAGCAAGTGCCCTTGGTGCAGGACCGGGTCTGTAAAAAGCAGCATACCGATCTGTCTCTAAAAAAATATTTGTCCATTCATGGTACACACTCGAGGGATAACTTTGCAAGGTGAGCGACGATGAGTTGTTGGTTTCGGTTTTGTTACATCCGGTATTTAATCCTAATGTCAGGACAAATACCAAGAGCAGAATGCGCATTAGATTTTTCATGATGAAATAATTATAATGATTTAAAAATTGTTTTTCCGAATTTATTAATTGATTATTTTAATTTCTGATTTCAATCTGTAGATTTTTAGTCTGTATATCTTTTGCTTTAATTTTGGTGGAATTGTTTCTTAGATTTCCTAATGTTTTACAATTGTTGAAAAAATTTTGAATATAAAATGGTCCTGAGTAACCTAGTTCTTCCAGAAATGAAGCCATTAACTGAACTGAATCGATTTCCAATAAATCCGAATGGTAAGTAGTCCTCACTTCAAACGGAATTCCTGCTTGTTTCAAAAGCTTAAAACATTGGACAAATTCATCAAACTTATTAATGGAGGTCACTTTTAAAAATAAATCTGCAGGAGCTTTGAAGTCGATGGCAACGTAGTCAAGTAGATTTTTTTGAAGTAATTTTTCTAAATGCTTTGGCTGTGATCCATTGGTATCCACTTTGATCTTAAGTCCTAATACTTTTATTTCCTGAATAAAATTTTCTAAATTATGATGCATCAGACACTCTCCACCACTTAATACTACTCCATCCAACAGATTGTTTCTGGATTTAAGAAAATCAAGAGCTTCATTAAAATCTATCTTTCCTTTACCCCTGACCACATCCACATTGTAACAATAACCACAGTTCATGTTGCATCCTGCAAACCAAATGATGCATGAAAGCATGTCAGGAAAATCCAACATACTGAAAGGGGTAATATGATAAATTGGTTTATTCATTCGTGTTTTCGACAAAATAAATTCTTTCTTTATGTTCTCCCTTTTTGCCAAGGTTGAAACTTTCTACAGGTCTCAAATACCCCATGACTCTAGTGAATACAAGGCATTTGGTTCTTCTCATTTGATTTGCTTCAAGAATTGAAATTTCCGGTTCTGGTAACATGATATAAAAGTTTAATTGTTTTTTATTTCCATTAGAATATCCGCATCGCATTTGGGACAATATTCGTGCTCGCCATTTAGATATCCATGTTTTTCGCAGACACTGAAGACAGGTGTAATGGTTACATACGGGAGTCTAAATTGTGAAATGGTGCGTTTGATAAGTTTTTTACATGCTTCAGGCGAACTAATTTTTTCGCTCATGTAAAGATGCAGTACAGTGCCTCCTGTGTATTTGGTTTGGAGTTCGTCTTGTTGATACAATGCTTCAAAAGGATCATCTGTATAATTTGCCGGCAGCTGAGAACTATTGGTATAGTAAATATTTTTTTCATTTCCTGCCTGGATGATGTCAGGGAATCTTTTTAAATCTTCTTTTGCAAATCTGTACGTGGTTCCTTCTGCAGGTGTTGCTTCCAGATTATAAAGGTTTCCTGTTTCCTGTTGAAAATTTGTGATTTTATTTCTGATCAATTCCAATATTCTTAACGCGAAGTCTTTTCCATTTTCATCCGCAATGTTCATTTGATCATTTGAAAAATTTCTGATCATTTCATTCATACCATTCACCCCAATAGTTGAGAAATGGTTTTGAAATCCTTTCAGGTATCTTTTAGAATATGGGTATAAACCTCGGGCAAACAGATCTGAAATAAATCCTCGCTTTTTTTCCAGACTTGATTTCGCTATCTGTAACAATTTGTCAAGTTGGTTCATTAATTCAGCTTCATTTTCTTTATACAGATATCCCAGGCGTGCCATGTTAATGGTTACTACGCCAATGCTTCCTGTTAATTCGGCACTCCCAAAAAGTCCATTGCCTCTTTTTAATAATTCTCTTAAATCCAGTTGCAACCTGCAGCACATGCTTCTGATCGCATTGGGTTTGTATGCATACGGGTTCTCTATTTTATTTCCGTTTTCATCATACATGTATTGGCTACCAATAAAGTTTTGAAAATAGGATGAACCTATTTTAGCAGTATTTTCGAACAATACATCGGTGTTGGGTCCATTCCAGTCAAAAGCCTCTGTAATATTCACAGTTGGAATTGGAAAAGTAAACGGCTGACCATTTGCATCACCCTCTGTGAGAATGGTATAGAATGCCTTGTTGATCAATTCCATTTCAGGTTGGAAATGTTTGTAGGACATGTCTTCCGGATGATTGACTCCTCGTTCCTTGACTCTTTGAAGAAAATCAGGATGATTCATAGATCTGAAAAGATGAACATCGTTTTTGGTAGGAATTTGCCCTTTGAGGTCTTCAGGAACCACCCAGTCAAGAGTTACATTTGTGAATGGGGATTGCCCCCATCTTGCCGGGACATTAAGGTTGTATACAAAACTTCTGATGGCTTTGAGGATCTCATCATAGGTTAACCCATCTTTGAAAACATAAGGTGCCAGATAGGTATCGAAGGAGCTAAATGCTTGTGCCCCTGCCCATTCACTTTGTAGAATCCCTAGAAAATTAGCCATTTGTCCCAAGGCCTCTCTAAGATGAGAAGGTGGCTTACTGGCTACCCTGCCACGAACACCGTTAAATCCCTCGTTGAGCAGCATGCGCAAACTCCATCCTGCACAATAACCTGTCAGGCAATCAAGATCATGTATATGAATGTCCGCATTTCGGTGGGCATATCCTTCCTCTTTGGAATATACGCTGTCCAGCCAATAGTTCGCGATCACTTTACCTGCCACGTTGTTGATCAAGCCTGCACTGGAATAAGAGGTGTTCGCATTTGCATTGATTCTCCAGTCAGATTTGTCAATGTATTCATTCACGGAAAGACTGCAATCTATATAGGTCGTATCTTCATTTAATCCGTGGATGTGTTCACGCTGCATTTTTCTGGTATGGCGGTAAAGCATAAATGCTTTCATCACCTTGAATTGTCCGGCCTGATGCAAACTTTCCTCAATTAGATCCTGAATTTCTTCAACGGCCCAAACTTCCTTGTCTTTCAATTTATGGGCAATTCGGGAAAGTATGTTTTTCTCCAACTTTACAGAAGAAGAATCAAATGCTTTGCAGATGGCATCTTCAATTTTGAAGAACTCAAAAGGCTGGTACTGTCCGTTTCTTTTAATCACCCAAGAAGACATCCTGATTAATTTTTATATAAAAAATTGAATATTTTATTTCCACTCTTTTTTTGTGCGGTGAGCCTTTTCAACATTTGTGGAAAAACATCGCACGCATCAGTATCGTGTTCATTTTTTAAATAAGATAATAAAGTCTTAAATAGCATCAAAAAAAGGTTTTATCTAGATTCTCATTTTTCCTGTCTGCACTTTTTCCGCAAGGTGAGCCAAAGTTGTTTTTTGAAATTCCATCTTCATTTTACCCCTGACATCTTTCCAAAACATATGCACAGGGCAGGGTTCCCGTTCTCCACACCCCGGCAGACCCAGCATGCAAGTATCAAAGAAATCTTCCCCCTCCAAAATGTTTATGACATCGATCAGGAATACTTTATTCACAGGTTTATTTAAGAAAATTCCTCCGGAAGGTCCTCTAAGGGATTCTAATATACCTTTCTGAGTCAGCAACTGGAAAGACTTGGTCAGAAAATGGAATGAAATATCCAGATTCTCAGAAATTTCTCCAATGGTTACGGGTGTGTCTTTTGACTCTTTACCGGCCATGTATATGAGGGCCCTAAGGCTGTAAATCGTTGCTTTGGAAAGAACTTTCAATAGGTATTATTTTTAATTAAGATAATTAAGTCTCAAATATAGAGTTATTTTTATATTTTCAAAATAAAATGAAATTCTTTATTTCATTTTTTAAAAATAATTGTTGGCAAAGGATGTTATTCAGGAGTGAGCAAAAAGAAAAACCCCGAGATCTTATTTAAAAGTCCCCGGGGTTCATGATTTTGATTAGATACTATCTTAACTGCCGCATTGCAGACAACCGTCTTCCATGGTGCAGATTTGTCCTTCCACGATGTCGTCCTGGCTGATGCTCTTGACAGAATCCATGAGGGATCCCACGATTTCTTTATTGTATGATGAAGATACAGAGACCGATGTTTCTTCCAGTGTGACGACTTCTTCTACTACGTCATCTACAAATTTTCTCTGATGTTTTTCGCCTAAGGTAAATTTTATTGGGTCTACGGCTGCTTTGGTCCTTAGGTAGTACATACCGGTCTTTAATCCTTGCTGCCATGCGTGAAAATGCATGGAAGAGAGTTTTCCGAAGGTAGCATTTTCGAGGAACAGATTTAAACTTTGACTTTGGCAAATGTAGGCTCCTCGGTCTGCGCTCATGTCAATAATTGCTCTTTGACTTATTTCCCAAGCGGTTTTATAAAGCTCTTTCATTTCCGCTGGAATTCCGGGAATTCTTTGAATGGAGCCATTATGTGCCATCAGCGTTTCTTTCATTTCTGAATTCCAAAGTCCCATTTTGATAAGGTCTTCAAGTAGATGTTTGTTGACCACCATATATTCACCACTCAAAGTACGTCTGGTATAAAAGTTGGAAGTGTAAGGTTCAAAACATTCGTTATTTCCTAAAATTTGTGAAGTGGAGGCCGTAGGCATAGGAGCGAGCAGAAGGCTATTTCGCACACCATGTTTCATCACCTCTGCTTTAAGTCCATTCCAATCATATCTTTCCTGCGTTGGGTTTACGTCCCACATGTCAAATTGGAAGATGCCTTGTGAAATCGGGCTACCTTTAAATGTCTGATACGGTCCATCCACTTTTGCCAGTTCGCAAGATTCGCTTACAGCAGCATAATAGATGGTTTCGAAAATTTGTTTATTCAACTTTTTAGCGCCATCTGAATCAAATGGAAACCTCATCAGAATGAAGGCATCGGCAAGACCCTGGACGCCAATCCCAATTGGACGATGTCTGAAGTTGGAGTTTTGAGCTTCTGGAATGGGGTAATAATTGATGTCGATAATTCTATTAAGATTCCTGGTGATGACTCTGGTAACCTCTTCCAACTTTTTAAAGTCAAAAGTTTTGTTTTGTATGAACTTAGGAAGGGAGATGGAGGCAAGATTGCATACCGCTACTTCATCGGGTGCAGTATATTCAATGATTTCGGTACAAAGATTCGAGGATCTGATGGTCCCCAGATTTTTTTGGTTGGATTTTTTATTTGCGGCATCCTTAAACAGGATGTAAGGTGTTCCGGTTTCAATTTGAGATTCAAGTATGTTGAACCAAAGTTCCTGAGCACGGATGACTTTCCTTGCGCGGCCTTCATTTTCATATTTATGATAAAGCGCTTCGAACTCACCTCCATAGGTATCATACAAACCAGGCGCTTCATTTGGACAGAAGAGAGACCATTCCTTGTCTTCTTTTACTCTTTCCATGAAAAGATCAGGAATCCACATGGCATAGAAGAGGTCACGGGCTCGGAGTTCTTCTTTACCATGGTTCTTTTTTAATTCAAGGAAATCTTCAATGTCTGCGTGCCATGGTTCAAGATATACAGCAAACGCGCCTTTTCTTTTACCACCGCCCTGATCCACGTATCGTGCAGTGTCGTTGAAAACTTTTAACATTGGGATGATTCCATTGGAAGTTCCTCCTGTGCCTTTGATGTAGCTTCCTTTGGCTCGTACATTGTGGATGCTAATTCCTATCCCTCCGGCAGATTGAGAGATTTTTGCACATCGGCTAAGCGTTTCGAAGATGCCTGTTATGGAATCGTCTGTCATGCTCAGCAGAAAGCAAGAAGAAAGTTGGGGTTTTGGGGTTCCTGCATTGAAAAGGGTAGGTGTGGCATGCACAAACCACTTTTCAGACATCAGGTTATAGGTTTCAATGGCCTTGTCGACAGCCAGGCCATGAATTCCTATGGAAGCTCTCATGAGCAAATGTTGTGGTCGTTCTACGACTTTTTTATTCGTGCGCAAGAGATATGATCTTTCGAGTGTTTTAAACCCGAAATAATCAAAACTGTAGTCACGGTCGTAGATAATCGCAGAATCTAATTTATCGGCATTTTGGCGAATGACCTCTATGGTTTCATCACTGATGAGACCTGCTTTTTGGTTGGTATTTGGATCAACATAATTGTACAAGGCCTCCATGGTTTCCGAGAAGGACTTGTTGGTGTTCTTGTGTAGGTTAGAGATGGCAATGCGTGCGGCCAGTAGGGCATAGTCCGGATGCACAGCAGCAAAAGAAGCAGCTGTTTCGGCTGCGAGATTATCCAGTTCGGAAGTGCTTACACCATTGAACAATCCGAGGATGACTTTTTTGGAGATCTCAATGGCGTCTACAAAATTTGCATCAAGACCGTAACATAGTTTTTTAATTCTTGCGGTGATCTTATCGAAACTTACGTCTTCGCGTTTGCCATTGCGTTTAATTACTTGCATAGTGAGCTTGAGTTGAAAAGGTTAAAGAATAGGTTTTTACTGTGAAAAATTCGTTTAGAACTCTTCGTCAATGGTGAATACCTTTTTTTCGTGCCCGGCGGTTACCCCGGCTTTTTGATAATCACCCACCCTCTTTTCAAAGAAATTGGTTTTACCTTGCATGGAAATTAAATCCATCCATGCGAATGGATTGTCTTTAAAGTATACTTTTTCATTTCCTAATGAAACCAGTAGCCTGTCTGCAACAAACTCAATGTATTCGCACATGAGTTCAGCATTCATTCCGATGAGTGCTACAGGGATAGAATCGGTTACAAATATTTTTTCGATTTCCACCGCTTCTGTGATGATGGTGCGGATGGTCTCTTTAGGAAGTTTATTTTCAATGTGTTGGTTGTAAAGAAGACAAGCAAAATCACAATGCATGCCTTCATCCCGGGAAATCAGTTCATTGGAAAAGCTTAAACCGGGCATTAAACCTCTCTTTTTAAGCCAGAAAATTGAACAGAATGATCCACTGAAGAAGATACCTTCAACAGCGGCGAAGGCTACTAATTGTTCTACAAAATTTCCCTGGCTGATCCATCGGAGTGCCCAATCGGCTTTTTTGCGAACACAATCCAAATTGTCAATGGCATGAAAGAGGAAATCTTTTTCTTTATTGTCTTTAATGTATGTATCAATTAGAAGAGAATATGTTTCAGAATGGATGTTTTCCATCATGATCTGAAACCCGTAGAAGAATTTTGCCTCGGTGTATTGTACAGTGCGGACCATATTTTCTGCAAGATTTTCATTGACGATTCCGTCACTTGCTGCAAAGAAGGCCAGTACATGTTTGATGAAATGTTTTTCGTCGTCGTTCAGCTTAGTTTCCCAATCTGTAAGATCCGCCTGAAGGTCAATCTCTTCCGGAGTCCAAAAGCAGGCCTCTGCATTTTTGTAAAATTTCCATATATCATCGTGTTCAATTGGGAAAAGTACAAATCGGTTGGGATTTTCTTTGAGTAGCGGTTCTATATGGTTGTTCATTTGATCTGAAATTGATGTGGTTCTTACTGTTTTCTCAAAAGAGGGCTCAAAATTATCGAATCTCTCCTGAATATATATTAATAAATTAGATATATTTTTTTTTAATATTTGTTAGACTTTGATTTTTAGAATTTAGAAGGCTAAATTTCTTTAAATCAACTTAAAAAAAACATATTAACATTTATTATTATATCTTGAGTCAAAGATAATCTGATGCCGTACTAAATGCCCGATTACTTTTCCACATATTGTGGAAAACTTTAATAAGATGAAGAGGTTTAGTGAATTATAAAAAATAAAAAAATGAGAATTGTGGAAAACACATTTGCAATGGTCATTATGTATAAAAATACAAATCCCTGTAAATTAGATATGTGTTAAAAAAAATATATAAATTGTGAATTTTTCTCTTTTGGTGCGGTTTCACCTTATAAAACATCTTTGACTTTAAAAAACCAGGCAAGACCTAAGCTGAAGCTGATGGAAAGAAAAAGGATGATGTAAAAGGAGTAGGCAGAGTCCCCTAACCAAAAAGGTAGGTGGACGTTCATTCCGAAAAAACTTGCCACCAAGGTAGGCACCATCAATATGATGGTTATGACTGTAAGTCTGTTTACAAATTTGTTGAGATTGTTGGATATAATAGATGCATATGCCTCCATAGTACCATTGAGGATATTGGTATAAAGTTGTGCCACCTCCCGCGCCTGATTGTTGTCTACAATGATATCTTCAAACAAATCTAAAAGGTCTTCATTGTCTTTAATGCCAAGGAAATCAGTCCTTCTCATTTTAATTTTAAGCAGTTCATTGGCATTCAGGGAGTTGACAAAATAAACCAAACTTTTTTCAATTCTCAAAAGACTTTTTAACTCCCCACTTCGGCTGGAGTGGTATAATTCCTCTTCAATAAGGCTTCTTCGCAGATTTAATTTCTTGAGATAGTCCAGGAAAAGTAAAACTGTTTGCTCGAATAACTGAAGAATGAATAAACGTTCATTTCTGGGATCAAATCCTTTAATCTTGAAATGGCAGAATTTCTCTAAAACGGGATTGTCCCAGGCTGATACGGTAATAATTTTACCCTGACAAAGGATAATGCCGACAGGTATGGTAATGAAAATAGGATCGTTTTCCTTCTCAGTTTCATTGACCACTGGTGTATGAAAAATAATACTTCGCGCTTCGTCGTATTTCTCATAGCGAGCACGTTCTTCAATATCCAGTGGGTCGGTAAGAAAGTCTGTTGAAATCTTGAGTGTTGTTGCCAACTGCTCCAGTTCTCCATCCTGATAAGGTGGAGAAAGGTTAACCCAGGAGGCTTCTTTCAGCAAATCCAATTCCTGGAAAACTCCATCGCTTATGCCAAAGTAACGGATCATCTTTTGTGTTTTCTGAAAGTAATTGAATCATAATAATAATGGCATTAGCTGCTATGGCAAAGTTACAAAAACCAAGCCAATTAATCTAGCTTAAATGACCCTGGAGCAAACTTAATTTTACCTCCAAGCAAGTCCGGGTCTGCCACTTTGTTTGGCAATAACCCTGTAAAAGAAATCTGCATAAAAGAAAAAGACCCCGCTTCGTTAAGCAGGGTCTTTTTCAATACTATAATAATCTTATGTCTTTTCCCATTTTATGGGATTTTAGCCAGGATTATTCCAGGATGATCATTCGTTTAGTAGCAGTTTGGTTATCTGCATCCAATTGATAATAGAACATACCTGTACCATTTAATTCTCCTCTGTTAATTTTAACAGTATTCATACCTTTCTGAGCATTCAGATTGAATATGCGGTGAACTTTTCCGGTAACATCATAAACGGTTAGAGTGGCTTTAGAAGCATTTGGCAAGCGGAAGTTAATTTCTGTAAATTGGTCAAACGGGTTTGGCGCATTTTGATACAACTCAAACACACCGGCTGCATTTTGACCATTTTTACTTCTTAACTCAAGTTTCATTTCTTTTGCTTCTAATTTTTCATTATAAGCTTCAGCAAGCGTAACGTCACTTGTGATGTCAATTGCTCCGTTGATGGAACCATTTTTAAGTGCTTTGAAAACCAAAGTAAAGAGTACTTCTTCTTTTCCAAAGCTGATTGCTTTATCAGCATTCCAACTGGTTGTCAACAAGCCCTTCTCAGTGAATGTTGTTCCAAAATTTGCATCATTGACGTTGAGTACTCCGGATTCAAAACCTTCATAGGTCATCAATTTTGCATCAAAGTTGAGTGTAAACTGATAGCCACTGATGTTTTTGAAATCTGAAGATCTTACTTGTAATTTATAATTTTCTCCAGCAGTAAGATTTGCTTCATCAATTACAAAGCTTAATTCACCAGCAGTTCTACTTTGAACTTTTCCATTTGCATTTGCAGCGGCAGAGTTGTTTACATCTCCCATTTTAATGGCAAGGAAATTCATGTAGTCTGTAGACTTGGTAAGCGACATTGTTTTCTCAGTTACATACTGCCAAGGATTTCTTGGATCTTCAAACTTAATTCCATCAGGAATTACAAGCCAGCTTGGAGATTTACTGAATTGAGTAGTTACACCAAGAATCAGTTTTCTGATCTCGGACATATCTGAAGCCGTAACACTGTTTGTTTTGTTTACGTCAGCTGCAATCACCTTGAACGGAGAACTCAATTCTTCAATTCCAAGAATGTGTTTTTGAATTTTTACCACGTCAGCTGTTGTTACACCATTTAACGGATTATCGTTTCTGGTAGATTTCAACAAGTAGTTTTGTGGGAAATCCAAATCTCTAAAGGCGTAGAATCCATCCTTTTGAGTAAGTTTGGAATTAGCCAATTGTCCGTTATGGTATAGATCTACGGTCACTTCTGCCGTATTGTCTCCATTCTCAGTTTTTAAGTTACCGCTGATGGTTCCAAGATTAGAGGAGTTAGGACAAATGTTTTGATTGTCCTGAACTATCACAATAGTGGAGCAGTAGTCTCTGTTTCCTTCTTCATCTTCCACCCACATTTGGACAGGAACACGAAGTTCGTCGTTTACTTTGTTGTTCACAAAATCGCTGCAACATACTCTTATAAAAGTTTTGTTACGATCGCCATCAAAGTAGAATTTTAATTTACTCTTAGACGTACAGTTGTCATAACTGTTGAAATCCAAATCCTTTGCCCAAATGTCTACACATCCGGATGAAGGCATTGGCACAGTAATGATTCCGGTTAAGCAATATGGTGTTGGTGCTTTACAGTCTTTGATTTCAAAGAGTGTTTCACACTGACCAACATTTCCACAACCATCTTCTACATACCAGGTGATTTTGTGAATACCGAGTGGGTAAACTCCACTGGCATCAAATGGATTTGAGTTATCGTCTGCATAAGGATTGTTTCTTACTGCAGGTTTTTCTCCACCCGCATATTGTCTTCTGGTAAGAGATCCTACTGTGAAGTCAATAGTTCCATTGTTGAATGCGTCAATTTTATATTCATAATTCAACCAATCTACCGGAGTACAAGAATCCGAAGCAGTTGCGGTAAGACTGATGTGTCCAACACAAACACCCAATTGTGCGCTTATAACTGCTGGTTCGCAAGCACCTACATTGCAGGTAACAACCGGTTTCTTTTTGTCGAATACTTTGATCACTTGTGTGAATTCCCATCTTCCTTCAGTTGCACTGATGTTTGGATCATATTGACACCAATCGATTACCACCCATCTTCTAAGGATTTTAAAACATGCATCCGGTTCGATAGTAAATACTTCATCGAAATTCTGGATAGCAATCAAAGCACAATTATCATCAGCACCATTTAAGATTCTTGGTTTTCCTATAATTTCAGGATCAGTGTCTGCACCACAACCTTCTACGGTTGTACCCAAACCTTGGCAATCAGGCCATGCTATATCATCCAAAGTACTGCAATAGTCTCTTCTGTCAATATAGAATGGATCACAATCTACCACCCAGATAGTTTGAGTAGCAGAAACCAACACTCCACCAGGACCTCTGGCGCTGATGGTTCTTAGGATACGTCCCTGTCCGCACTCACGCAAGTCACTCACTTTGATTTCAGGAGTTACGCTGCATGAAGAAAGAACATACCCGTCAAATCCCCAAACCAATTCATACTTGTTGTCCGGATGAGCCGGAGAGAACAAAGTGTTGTAAAAGTCACAAGCTTTGTTGGAAGCAGGCTGTAAATGAGCTGGTAATCCGGAAATAAATCCAGGATATCCGGTAATCAAGTTTTGTGCACAGAATTGCTCACAAACTATATCAGTAGTCTTTACTTTAGCTCTCCAGGCAACATCACTTACTACTTTTCCGAAAGTAGCATCAGTTGCATCTGTAATTTTTGTTACGTCAAACCAGAACATACAGCTTACTACGATATCCGGTGGCGCAACTACTGTTGGAATGCTCTTGTCTTGTACATCCACTTCAACCATGCAATCTGTGTAATGTCCGAGGAGATTTCCTCCCGGATTCATACGTCCAGGACGCACTGGTCCAGCTCCTGGATCTGCATCAAACACTCTGAATACAACCATGATGGTTTTGTTGGCATCTGCACAACAGAATTTTACATGATCATCAAAGTATGTCTGAGAGCCTACAACTGAAGCATCATCATCTCCATTTGCTTTATTGCAAACAGTAGATTCTTTGGTGCTTCCATTATTGGTACCATCCAATTCATCCATGCGGATTACTTTGTAGTACAAATGCTGAGCGCAATTGTCAAATGAACCGTCATCGAATGTTTCCGCAAATATTTTAGCTAAATTTTCTCCAGGAGAAAGATTACCAGTAATGGTAACAACTGTTTTTTGATCACATACAGCTACAGGAGGAGTATTGTCCTGTACATTAATTTTAAGCAGTTTTTCAGTTACATTACCACAACAGTCTTCAGCCACAATATAAGCGTTTTGGATACCAAGAGGAAGATTTACCACGATATAACCTGTATTTTCATTTCCCAATACAGTGCCATTCTCCACTCTTACAGTGTAATGGACTTCATTAGAACAATTGTCTTGTACCCAAGCCGGGGATACTTCCCATCTGCCTTCACATTTCCATGCGTCGGAGCTTACGACAAGACTATCAGGATACAGTACACGTGGTCCTTCATTATCAATAACTTTAATAATTTGATTGTGCTCTCTTATGGAGCCGGTACACCAATCCAACATGGTCCAGGTTCTTAATAATTTATAACATCCCACAGGACCTGCATCGCAGCCTGGTTTTGAAATGTCAATTTTTAAATCCCTGAAAGTAACCGCAATATTGTTACAACCTACTGCAGCAGGCTCGCCTGTTCCATGCCATTGGATTACCTGGTTGGCACCATAGCAACCTATTGCATCAGGATGAGCAGGATAATAAACTGATTTCGGATTCGGGTGACCTGCGTATGGACCGTTTTCGATAACGTTCCAACCAAGCGTCCTCGGTACACGTAATCCGGTTCCAAGCAGGATAGCCTGATCTACCAAATAATCATCCACACAAACCGGATAAGGTTTGATGTGCGCAGAGATGTCTTTGCCTGCATCATATCTGTCAGCGCAAGATAGTGCTGGTAGATTATTTGGCAATGCAAGTCCCGTATAGTCAGGTGGAGTTGGTATTGCTCCCAAATCTCCTAAAAGAACTGTAATTGTTTGTACGCAGGTGCTTTTATTACCAGATGCATCTATGGCAGTCCATGTGCGCGTGATTATTTTATCATAACCAAAAGGACATCCGCCAAGAGAGACGACATCTTTGTAAGTGAGATTATATGCACTGCAATATTCACTTACAATTGGCGTACCTGTGTTAACAGGAAGAATGGATTCTGTACAAGAAATCTCCAAACTTCGTGGACAAGTCATGATCGGTGCAAGTTTATCTTCAACCGTTGCAGATCCCCAGCAACTATTGCCGGTGAAAGGATCCGTAACAGTGATTTTCAATTTTTTACCGATTTGTGCAACACCAATCTGTGGATAATGTGCAAAGGCATCAAGATCTATGATTTGATTGGTGTTCCAATCTCTTGCAACTACAGTATAGTCACCAGGGCAATCTGAATTTGTACCTCCTTCAAGGATCATATCAGGTTTGATGGTAGCCAGACAGTTTTCATCGAGGGAAATCTGGATGTTGTTGTTACAGGCAATAGCACCATTGTTTGCATCAATGCTGATACCAAATTCGCCAATGGCAAATCCAGCGGCATTTACTGCAACATCAATTCTGATGGTAGTCAATAAGCAAGCAGAATTGTTGGTGTAAAAACCATAATAACGGGCACCGGCATTTCCAACTACAGGAACAGGTCCTGAAGAAGAACCATCGTTTGCAGTAGCAGTAATGTTTGCTGGTGCAAAATTGTTTCCTTCCACATAAAGGTAAAATGCTCTGGTATTGGCGGGAAGTGTAAGAGTAATGGTTGTTCCATTAGATACATACACATCTCCGTTATAACCATGACTCCAGGTTGCCCAACCAGCACCAATTCTTCTGTGGTTCAAAGGTCCTGAAAACAACAGACTGCTCGGACAGTCAAAAGCAGGGTTAACAAATGTTTCATCTACTCCCAAGGTCCTTGGGTCTAGAGGAAACGGGAATACTTGCAGACCACCCAAAGTATTGGGAGGAGCTGCGGTTCCTGGGCTGCCATTAAATACGACTCCGCCATAACTCAAACTGGCGATCGCACTTAAAAGCAGGGACAGAAAGCCTGTTCGGGACTTTCTGAGAAAGCTTCGTAAGCGTAGTTCATTCATACAACTAAGATTTGATTTATAAAAATTTAACATCACAAAAAATTTGCTTCGGAATAAAACACTTTCCCCCCAGGTCTTTCCTTGCGGAAAAACTTGTTGAGAAAATGAGTTTTGTGAGTTTGAGTTAAATTGGTTATATGAAGACTGCGAGTACTAAGGGTCCAATTACCCTTATCATTTGGTTATTGCCTTGATCACTAAAAGAAGGTTGGTTAAATACCTTAAATCAGCTCACTTGGTTTGCAACAAAAACAGATGAAGACCCATTGTCGGTAGGACAAGAGTGAATCTAAAATACATCATGGTGTTGATGTACATCGGCTTCTGTTACGATGCAATGTTGATGCTTTTACTCGAAGCCGCCAAAATATTTTTTAAATATTTTAATTCATTATGCCTAAAAGGATTTCATTCAGGATGAAACATATTTTAGTCCCTCATTAAAATGTAATATGAAAAAAATTGATATAAGGGTGAACCACCATGTATGATCTACCCAGATGCAGGTAGAATTCAAAATAACTGTAGGGTGCCACGGAAACGTTATACGATTGCCGATGTACTTTGTCTCGTGTTCAGGAATCTTACTGAAAAAACTGTGCCAAATGATTCGTCAATACAGATTATCAACAGTCATTCCGTTACATATTTTATTTTAATTGTTTAATCAATCATTTATCCATGGTTTATAATTGATTTAAATTTATAATATCATTTTTTGTTTTAATTTTAGGCCCTGCATGAAAAAACAGTTTATCCCTTTCAGGGAATACAAAGAGATATTTTCACTGGCCATACCCATCATCATTGGGAACCTTTCTCAAATGATGCTGAACATCATTGATGCTATGATGGTGGGAAGACTGGGGTATAAGGAACTCGCCGCCTCTTCTCTTGTGAACAACATACTTAGCATACCTTTTGTGGCTTGCATAGGACTTACCACCGTAATTGCTCCAATGGTAGCCGAGTGCCGCGGAAAAAATAAAATCAGAGAAACCGGTATGCTCTTGTTTAATACCAAGCTTGTGGTGGCAGTGGTTACTTTTCTGATCATATTATTGTTGCTCATTTTTAGAAATGTAGTCTATCATCTGAATCAAGATCCTGAAGTAGTGACTTTAGGGATCCCATTTTTTAAATGGATGTGTTGGTCTATTTTTCCCATGATCATTTTTCTAAGTGTAAAACAGTTTTATGATGGATTGGAGCGAACCAGGTTGCCAATGATTTTATCATTTTTATCCATAGGTATTAATGCATTACTGAATTATATCCTTGTATTTGGAAATTTTGGTTTTCCAAGATTGGAGTTGGAGGGTAGTGGTATGGCTACCTTCATTACCAGAGTAATTATCATGTTGGTTTTGATCATTCATTTATTTTTTTCAGGAAGTTTTGCAGGTTATGGTTTGCATTTCAGAAAAATAAATTTTTATTTAATTCAAAAATTTCTCAAATTATCCATCCCTTCCGCCTGGCAGTATGCTTCTGAGGTTGGCGCTTTTGCCGTACTGGCAATTATTGTGGGCTGGTTTGGAGCAATCCAACTTGCAGCACATCATGTTGCAATTTCAATAGCTGCATTTGCATTTATGTTTTCTATGGGATTGTCTACGTCGGCAAGTATTAAAGTAGGCGAAGCATTGGGCAAGGCAGATTTATCACTTGCGCGTCATTATGGCAGGATGATAGTCAATATTGCAATAGTTTATGGGATACTCGTTGCTATGATTTTTATTTTTTTCAGAGGGTTAATTCCATTGGCTTTCAACGAAAATGAAAAGGTTGTTTTTCTTGCCAGTCAATTACTGTTGCTTGCTGCGGCATTCCAAGTATCAGATGCCTTGCAGGCAGTAGGGATAGGGCTCTTAAGAGGATTGCAAGATGTGCGCGTACCGACAGTTTTGACTACAATTTCTTATTGGTTTATAGGGATTCCATCGGGTTATATTTTAGCAACCTATTTTGAATTAAAGGCATTTGGGGTGTGGATTGGATTTGTCATTTGTCTGAGTTTTATGGCTTACTTTCTGATCAGAAGATTTTACCGGATTACGAGATTAAAAGATTCGTGAATTTATTAATTTTCTATCTTATCTTTCTGCCTACTTTTATGAGAAAGTCTAAACATCCACTACTTGGGGCAGAGCTCGTTCAGTCTTTCAATTAACTCATTAGCTCATTTTCAAATTTTCTCATTCCATTTTCAGTGCATCCTGTCTCCTCTCGGTCCAAGTTTTTCAATGATATCCGCTTCATAATCCAGGTATTCTTTCCATCTGTTGCGGACGATGTCATGATCAAAATAATGATTAGCCAGATCCAAAAACATTCTGTAATGCCCAGCCTCAGAGACCATAAATTGGTGATAAAAATTTCTGAGTTCTTCTTCCTCTAATTCAAGTGACAGTAATCGAAATCGCTCACAACTTCTGGCCTCAATCAAAGCACAGGTAAGCAGCAAATCTAAAAGCCTGTCTTTTTTGCTGCCTCCTTTTTTGTGAAATTTTAAAAGATCAGAAACATATTCGTCTTTTCGCTGGAAGCCTAACTTAAGGCCACGTTTTTTTAACTCTGCGACTACTTGTCTGAAATGTCCCCATTCTTCGGTAACAACGGGGGCAACATTGGTGACCAGTTCGTCATATTCCGGATATAATTGTATCAAACTGATGCAGGCGCTGGCAGCTTTTTGTTCGCAGAATGCGTGATCGGAGAGTATGTCTTCAAGTTTCATGCTTGCAAGATTTACCCATCGCGGATCGGTAGGTAGATGCAGACCAAGTTTTGTAATTTCTCTTACTCCATGCATTTGATCAGATTTTGGATAGCGTCCATATGATAGATTTCATAGTCTTCTAAACCGCCTTCCCAGATGAATATAATTCGGTCAGGATTTTTATTTTTGAGTAGTTTAATTTTATCATGTGAGAGTGGACACTGGATTTGGTAGGTAGTGGTGTTATTTTTTTCATCTACTTGTCCACTGGCGCCGGCGTTTGCATTTAAGTAAGTAAAAGTTCCGTCCAGCATAATCATTTTAATCGGATTTCCAGCTTCAAACAAACCATAAGTTTTTTGTGCTTTGGCAGTGTTAATGGTCAATCTAATTTCCAGAAAATATTTTTTGCTGGAGCGGAGCAATCGAATCTCTGATTCTACAAACTCCCGATCTTTAAAATGAGCTTCCAGATTGGCTGGTGTATAACTAAAAAATGGGACGAACTTTGTCGCCAGAATTCCCAATTCTTCCGACAGGGTAATTTCGCAATCAAGTGGCAAACTTTCAAGATAATTATTTGTCGGGAGTGCAGGAGATGTAAGGTCATTTTTAAGATCTGCCTTTGATATTTTTATCCGGTCAAATAAATTGATTTTATCAAGGAGCCTGCTTAAAATTTTATCCTGCTTGTCTAATGGTTGGAAAATGATTTGTCTGGCTTCAGTAAGGAATAGATGATGTCTTTTTAATTTAAATTCAATTAATGAAATTTCTGTGTTTTTATTTTGAATTAAATGTTCAATTTTCTTCCTTTCTTTTTTTTGAGAAAGATATCTTGTGTTTTCAGATTTCAGATACTCTAACTGATCCTCCAGGATGACCAAAGTATCTTTCAGGGTTTGGATTTTCTTTTCTATAAAGTTGATGGACTTGTTTAAGGTGTCAGAATAATTTTCAATCTTGGCAATGGGAATTTGATCAAAAACAGAAATATAACGAGGATACAATTCCTCCGAAGAGCACAACCAGGTAAGAACAAGCAGAATAAATATTTTAATGGCCGGCATAGTTAAGATTGGACAAAAATAAGCCAATAGAAGGTTTTTTCTTACTTTTGGCGGCCTTTTGTTTTTTCGGCAAGTCAATCATAATGAAACACATCTTATATTCAAGCCTTATTGCCTCTGTTATGACATTTTTATCCTGCAAGACTAATGACCCCGGTGCCGGATCCAATGATTTTCCAGACATACCTTTGGCTTATGACTCCGTTGCACAAGACAGCGTAAAAGATGATTATTTTGGAAATGAAGTGCCGGATCCTTACCGCTGGCTGGAAGATGATAATTCTTCAGAAACCAAAGATTGGGTGTCGGCTCAAAATAAACTGACGTTTGATTACCTTGGGCATATTCCTTTCAGGCAGGCTCTAAAGACCAGAATTACAGACCTGATGAATTATGAAAAGCAGGGAGCCCCATTTAAAGAAGCCAATTCTTATTTTTTCTTTAGAAACGATGGTCTGCAAAATCAGGATGTCCTTTTTAGGAAGTCTGCTCCCAATGAAGCCGCAAAACTGGTTTTGGACCCAAATATTTTTAGCAAAGAAGGTACAAGTTCCGTCAGCGGAGTCACCATCTCAAAAGATGGTCGTTTTCTGGCCTTTCAACTATCGGATGCAGGCTCAGATTGGAATAAAATTCTCGTGAAGGATTTGGGTACCGGAAATTTTCTTTCAGATACACTGGAGTGGATAAAATTTTCCAATATAAGTTGGCATAAAGACGGTTTTTATTACAGCCGCTATCCGGAGCCGAAAGGACAATCTGCCTTATCCGGTAAAAATGAAAATCATGCCGTGTATTACCATAAAATTGGCACTTCACAAAAGGAAGATCAACTCATTTATGAGGATAAGGAACATCCTTTACGGAATATTGGCGCATCCATTACCCAGGATGAACAGTATTTAATTTTATCCATTTCTGAGTCTACCAGTGGAAACGCACTTGCTATAAAAGATTTGACCATGGATCAGAAAGACTGGACCTGGCTGGTGAGTGATTTTGTGAGCGACTACAGTGTAATTGGGAATGAAGGAAATAAAATATTTATTCATACGAATGCAGATGCGGCGAATTGGAAAGTTGTTTCCATTGATATGCTGAAATATTCACCTAAAAATTGGCAGGAAGTTTTATTGGAAGGGGGAGATGTGTTGCAACTTGTATATTTATTAAATCACAAGTTGGTTACCGTCTATATGCACAATGCTTCCAGCGAAATCAAGATTTTTGATCTTCAGGGTAATTTGCAAAAAAACATACAACTGCCTGAATTGGGAACTGTAGAAATGTTTAGCGGAAAGCAGGATGATTCAGAAGCATTTTATTCGTTTGTTTCTTACATCAGACCCACGAGTATTTTTCGCCTTGATTTGAATTCCTTCGAAGTTGAAAAATACTTTGAACCGAAACTTAATTTTGATCCTGATCTATACACGACAGAACAAGTGTGGTACAACAGCAAAGACGGAACGAAAATACCCATGTTTTTGACTCATCGAAAAGGACTGCAAAAAGATGGACAAGCTCCAACCCTGTTGTATGGTTACGGAGGATTTGACATCTCTTATCTTCCTACTTTTGCGGAGCGCAGAATTCCGATTCTGGAGTGTGGTGGAATTTTTGCAGTTGCCAACATACGAGGAGGAGGTGAATTTGGTAAAAAATGGCATGAAGCAGGGACCAAGGAGCGAAAGCAAAATGTATTTGTTGATTTTATAGCAGCTGCTGATTATCTGGTTTCAGAAAAATACACTTCCAGAGAAAAATTAGCCATCGAGGGCCGTTCCAATGGGGGGCTACTTGTAGGCGCCTGTATAACCCAAAGACCTGATTTATGTAAAGTGGCCTTTCCCATTGTAGGCGTCCTTGATATGCTTCGTTACCATAAGTTTACCATAGGTTGGGCATGGGCAACAGATTATGGGACCAGCGAAACAGAAGAGGGGTTTAATTATTTAAAAAAATACTCTCCTGTGCACAATTGCAGACCTGCGGAATACCCATCTACCATGATTACGACTGCAGATCATGATGACCGTGTAGTTCCTGCACATTCTTTTAAGTTTGCCTCCGCTTTACAGACAGCGCAACAAGGTAAAAACCCGGTACTCATTCGGGTAGATGTCGCTGCGGGCCATGGAGCCGGCAAACCGACCGGAAAAAAAATCGATGAGATCGCAGATATGCTCAGCTTTATGTTTTACAACATGAAAGTAAATCCGGTCGTACATTTACCCAAGAACTAAAAATTGTTAGATTAGATCCAAATTCTCAAAACTCCTAATGATTTCAAATGTTGATTAAATAATTATACTTTTTTCTCGTTAAAGCACTTTAAAATTTATTGTATGCATATTAATTATATCGAACAAAACAAACAAAGGTTTTTGGATGAGTTACTTGAATTGTTGAAGATTCCTTCTGTCAGTGCAGATTCAAACCATAATGCAGATACTGCCCGTTGTGCGGAGGCTGTGAAGCTGTCTTTATTAGCAGCAGGATGTGATAAAGCAGAAATCTGTCCTACCGGGGGTCACCCAATTGTTTTTGGCGAAAAAATTATTGATCCCAAACTTCCAACTGTCTTAACCTATGGGCATTATGATGTTCAGCCACCTGATCCGCTTGAATTGTGGACTAGTGGACCTTTTGAGCCGGTGGTAAAGGGTGGTAAAATTTATGCAAGGGGGGCGTGCGATGATAAAGGACAGGTTTTTATGCATGTAAAAGCCTTAGAGGCCATGGTTAAAACCAATACGCTTCCATGCAATGTGAAATTTATTATTGAAGGGGAAGAAGAGGTTGGTTCATCGAATCTAGGAGCCTTTCTCGAAGCAAATAAAGAAAAACTTAAGGCAGATATAGTTCTGGTGAGCGATACTTCCATGATCAGCATGGAAAATCCGTCCATAGAAACAGGTCTGAGAGGACTTGCCTACATGGAAGTTGAGGTGGTAGGTCCTAACAGGGATTTGCATTCAGGAGTGTATGGTGGTGCAGTGGCAAATCCAATAACCATACTGGCCAAGATGATTGCCTCCATGCATGACGAAAACAACCATATTACCATTCCGGGTTTTTATGATCAGGTGATGGAAATGACGCCTGCTGAAAGGGAAGAGTTGAATAAAGCTCCTTTTAGTCTGGAAGATTATAAATCGGATCTCAAAGTTGCTGAAGTGTGGGGCGAAAAAGGCTATACCACACTAGAACGTACGGGCATCCGTCCTACATTGGAGTTGAATGGAATTTGGGGTGGCTATATCGGAGAGGGTGCTAAAACTGTTTTACCTTCCAAGGCCAACGCAAAAATTTCCATGCGTCTGGTGCCGAATCAAAAGTCACATGACATTGCACAACTTTTTACCAAATACTTCGAATCAGTAGCTCCTCCTTTCGTAAAAGTAAAGGTGACAGAACACCATGGTGGAGAGCCGGTGGTAACCCCAACTGACAGTGAGGCCTACCGTGCTGCTGCATTGGCAATCGAGCAAAGTTTTGGAAAGAAGCCAATACCTACAAGAGGTGGAGGAAGTATCCCGATTATTGCTTTGTTCGAAAAAGTTTTAGGCTTGAAAACAGTACTGATGGGATTTGGACTGGATTCAGACAATATCCATTCACCAAATGAGCACTATGGTCTTGCTAACTTTTACAAGGGCATCGAAACCATCCCTATGTTTTTCAAAAATTATGCAGCTTTTAAACAATCATAGTATGAAAGGAAGTTCTTTAGGAATATTATTTTTTATCATCGGCAGCTTATCATTCACCAACAGGTCTGCTGCACAAAGCAATTATAAAATGGATTCTTTGAGTTACAGCATTGGTTTGTTATTTGGTAACAGTTTGAAACAACAAGGCATTGAAAAAATTTCTGCACCGGATGTGGTAGAAGCACTGGAGGAATTTATGTCCGGAGCTAAGACTAAAATCAGCATGCAAGAAGCTTCAGAAATTTACAGTCAGGCATTGTCAAAAATGGCAGAAAAAGCGAACAGCGGGGTCAAAGAGGAAGGTGAGAAATTTCTGGCAGAAAATGGTAAAAGAAAAGGTGTAACCACAACCGCAAGTGGCCTTCAATATGAGGTGATCAAAATGGGAGAAGGTCCTAAGCCAAAGGCTACAGATAAAGTGAATACACATTATCACGGAACGCTTATTAATGGAAAAGTATTTGACAGTTCGGTACTACGTAACGAACCCATTTCTTTTCCATTAAACCAGGTGATCAAAGGTTGGACTGAAGGACTACAATTGATGCCTGTGGGATCTAAATTCAAGTTTTTCATTCCCTATTCACTGGCCTACGGAGAAAAGGGAGCAGGTGCGGACATTAAGCCTTTTGCTGCTTTGATATTTGAAGTAGAATTATTGGGGATAGAATAATAAATAAATACCCTTCATGAATGGAAGGGATACCAAAGAACCAAACAGTTTAGGATGAGAATTGACATCATTACAGTTCTGCCTGAATTGCTCAGGAGTCCTTTTGAACATTCTATTTTGAAGCGTGCAAAAGAGAAGGGTCTGCTTGAGGTACATCTGCATGATTTAAGAGCTTTCGGCATAGGAGCCTACAAGCAAGTAGATGATTATGCATTTGGAGGTGGAGCTGGCATGGTGATGATGATAGAGCCATTGGTGCAGTGCATCGAATTATTGAAGTCTCAACGTCCATATGACGAAATTATTTATTTGACACCCGATGGAGAGACCCTCCATCAAAAGATGGCCAATTCCATAAGCTTGAAGGAGAATTTAATTATTATCTGTGGGCATTACAAGGGAATTGATCAACGGGTAAGAGACCATTGGGTCACAAGAGAGATTTCAATCGGAGATTACGTACTCAGTGGCGGTGAATTGGCGGCAGCTGTTCTCGTTGATACGCTTGGAAGATTAATTCCCGGGGTGTTGAATGATGAAACTTCTGCATTGACCGATTCATTTCAGGATGATTTACTCGCACCACCTGTTTACACGCGACCTGCTGAATACATGGGTTATGCGGTACCGGAAATATTGATGAGTGGACATGAAGCAAAAATTCAGGAGTGGCGACATGAACAATCCCTGGAAAGAACACGCATCAGACGACCCGATCTCTTGAAAGATAATGATTTTTAAATGAACTCCTGATACCTATACTTGTTGATGTACAAAGTATGTTTATGAAGTTGAATAGGTCGTCAGGTGTTGTTTTTTCTGCAATTTTATTATCAACGGTCATCTCGTGTACAGTTGGTTCCAAACATTCTACTCCTCCAAGTCCGTCTGTAGAAGCTGTCAAAACACAAGATCAAAGTCTGAGTGATTATTGGTATCAAGGCAAAGCGGAGTTGAGCAGTTATGATTTGCAGCAGGTACGGTATGGCGAAGTAAGAAAAGGTGAGGGAGTATTGATTTTTGTCGCGGAAGATTTTTCGAAATCCAAGCAAGTTAAATTGGATGATCCCTCCAATGCGGGTCAGGATAAATTACCTGTATTGAAGCTAAACTTTTCTAAAAAATTCAATACCGGAATTTACCCCTACTCCATGTTGTTAAGTAGTTTTACGGAAGTTGGATCTGCAGTGAGTCCATATCCGGTTAAATTAAATGTAAGTGTTCAGGAATGGTGTGGTCATGTATTTACCCAGGTCAACAGAAAAGAGGGTCATTACGATGTACAACAGTTTTCATATTTTGAAACAGAAGGCGATCAGCGATTCACCTGCAATCTGGTGTGGTCAGAAGATGCCATTTTTAACCAGATCAGGATCAATCCTTCACAACTTCCGACAGGAGATGTTGACATGTTGCCTGGCTTGTTTTATGTTCGGTTGAAACATAAACCCTACGAAGTTGTAAAGGCAAAGGCTACACTAATGGAGTCCTCATTAACAGAAAAAGTTTATGCTTTGGATTTTGTTTCATTGCAACGCAAACTCAATATTCGATTTTCGTCAGTAGCACCTTATGAAATTTTAGGCTGGGAGGAATCATACCAGGAGGGTTCAGCATCTATGACGACCACGGCAAAACTTAAGAAGAAAATTTTATTGGATTATTGGAATTTTAATCACGAAGCAGATGCCTCTTATCGTAAGGAATTGATGCTTGATTTTTAAAAGATTCCGTCCAATTTGCGGTATCCTTCCAAGAGGGATAATTTATCTTCGTGTAGTTCTTCCGGCTTGATTTTACACATTAGTCTTGCTGCACCTATACCAACTTCTTCGTCGGGAAAACCCTTGTCTCTGACCTCGTGAAGGAATTTCATCAGTCTAAAAGGATTGGCCCATCTGTTGAATCTTTTGACAAAAGCTTTTTCTCCGGAGGTGTTTTTTTGAATCAATTCGAGCTCTTGCAATAATCCCTGATCCATTAGAGATTCTGCAAGTGTGGGCGAAATCTCCTTCAATTTGTCCACTGCCACCATGGAGTCTAAAGTATGGAATTCATGTATTTTATGAAAAAAATTCATAAACAAATGAATGGCTTCCAGGGAATAGCTCAACTGGAAATTTTGGTCGAGATATTGTCCTATTGCCTTACCGGTACCAAATGGTACTCGATCAGATTTTCGAGAGGATGGATATACCAAGGCTTCATTTATTTCACCCAGTTGATCCAACACAGAAAATTTATGAAGAAAGTAAAAATCTTCACCCGCCTGTCTTTTATTCATGCCACCTTGTGCGCAATAGGACTCAGCGGTTACGCCAAAACAGGAACCCAAGGTCTGAATGGCAAATGGATAATTAAAATATTTCTGGGCGTTGATGTAATAGCGGAGATGTAGTTCGTAATCAATGATGGCCTGACGTTGCTTTTCAGGAATATTGACCAGTGGGTGTGCAAATCCAATGCTCACTGCCGGTTTTGCAGCGGGCATTTGATAATAATTAAAAATGCTTTGAAAATAATTTTCATGACAGATACAATCTGCATCAAAATTTAGAATGATTCCTTTGGGTTTTCTAATATGGTGAAATCGCCGAACTGCTTCATCCATTCCTGTTTTTCTGGCCAGTCCCACACCTGCATGTTTAGGAGGAAGCAATTGTATCGGCAGGCAATGGATTGTGAATCCTGGCCGGTTATTTTTTTCTGAATAGAGAAGAAGTTGTGCTCTCTGCTGTTCATGAAAATCTTGAAATTGTGCTCCCTTATTTTCAGGATAGTTTAATACCGGTAATACTTCTACATTAATTCCTAAAGTATTTGCCTGGACTAAAGAGTCCAGCGCAAGCAATAAATTATCTTCATAGAAGGCTGGAATTACCAGTATGACATCCAGTGCCGGGTCCGGGTTCACCTTTAACAAAGCAGGATTTAAAATTTTCTGAGATATATAGGAATTCAAAATGATAGGTTAAATCAGGCTTAATGAAGCTAAATCAAATTGCGAAATTAGCAACAACCAGATCCAACAGGGTATAAATTATCATTAATTTATTTTGTTGTATTAACCGTATTCACATTTTACACTTTTGTGAGTGTGACAGTCGTTCCCCTCTGGTATCCATTCTATAAAGGCTCACTACTTCAAGAAAAATGACATATATTGCAAGTCAATAGTTTAATTTACATTAAATAAATCATTAGATATTCATCACCAAATGAAGATTTTAAAAATTATGTTGTTTTATGAATAGCAGAATGTTAAATTTGGGAATTACATTAATAATTTCCCTGTTGTTTGCTTTTATCTATCGAAAATCCCAGGGCCAGATAACAATGAATTTATTCTTTATCAGTTTTATTCTTTATTTTTTAGGCAATACGCTTTTGGGGTTGGTCATCATTTACATTTATAATCTGATGCGTGGTTTACCTACTTATTGGTTTTCAAAAAGCCACTTTATTATTATAGTATTTTTATTTTTATGTATGCTGATTGGATTTATGGAGAATAAAGCAGCAGTCAAAAATACCGATACGCAATTGGTCCCTAAAAATTTGGAAGAATGAAGGTCAACCTGAGTAGTTTTTAACGGTTGATCTTTGTGAAGTAAATATTAGCAGGCTAAATATTTATTGCGCTAACTTTGCCAGTCATTTCTTGAAATTATGCAAGTTCATTCTGTGTTGATTCCCATTACTGTTTTTACACCAATCGTATTATTGGCAGAATGTCTTGATAGAAATGTCCTCATTGAAACTTGTGAGCATTATCAGAAAAGAAGTTTTAGGAATCGTTTTTTTTTACCTTCCGGCAATGTACTCCAAATGCTGAGCATACCGCTTCGAAAAGGGAAGAATGAATCATTGCCCATTCGACTGGTAGAAATTGCAGATGAATTACCCTGGAGGGAACAACACATCAAGACTTTGCAGAGTATTTATGGAAGGAGCCCTTATTTTATTTTTTATAAAGATGAGCTGTTTGAACTGATTCAAAACGGTCCAAAATCTTTGTATGATTTTGATTTGAAAAGTCTGAAATGGTTGTTTAAAATGCTTAAACTAGACACTACTTTGTCAGAGACGCATTCTTATGAAAAGGAAACAAAGGAAGAGATTTTGGATTTAAGATCTGCGCTAAAACCATCTTTATTCGAAGGAAAATATTTACCTTCCTATTGGGGAAGCGATCCTATACCTGCACAAAGTTCTGCGTTGGATCTGCTTTTCCACATGGGACCCGATTCTTATTCCTATCTTGAAAGTATACGAGGTCTTGATTTATTAACCAAGCTTTAAGATTCCTGATTTCTCTTGCGGCTGCCGATGTCGTAGCTTTGTTCTGATTATATTTAGTCTCAGTTATGAAGTATCAATTTTTCATTTTGCTTTTGTGTTTGGGCTGCAAAGAGATACAAACGGCAAAAATCAAAGATTCCACATCCAGACCGGATCCACATAGTTTTTCCCGACCAGATGAAGCCAGGACTGTTCATTTGGATTTGGACATTGCGTGTGATTTTGAGTTGCAACAAATAATCGGGGTGGCCTCCTACACCATTTCACATCAAAATGCACACAGGATTATTTTTGATAATCTGGGGCTCACCATCAGGAAGGTGGAGATTGAAGATGAACAGGGCAGGAAGCAACAAATTGGATTTACAAGTCCGGATTCAGATACCTTGCTTGGAAGCTCCATTGAAGTCATCATAAGACCCGACACCAGAAAAGTACATCTGCATTATTCGACCAGCAAAGATGCCATGGCTCTTCAATGGCTTGATTCTAACTTTACTTCCTCACACAAGTTTCCATTCCTGTTTACGCAAAGCCAATCCATCTATGCGCGTAGCTGGATTCCGTGTCAGGATGGACCGGGTATCAGATTCAGCTATACTGCAAAGGTCAGAGTTCCCAAAGGAATGATGGCCGTAATGAGTGCAGAAAATGGCCAGAATGTTGACAGCAATGGAATCTATTCCTTTAAAATGGATAAGCCGGTGCCTGCCTATTTGATGGCCCTGGCTGTAGGGGATTTTAAATTTTTACCCTTAGGTAAGCGGACCGGCGTGTATGCAGAAGCAGAAATTATCCATAAAGCTGCCTATGAATTTGAAGATTTGGAGAAAATGGTCGAATCCGCAGAAAAACTGTACGGCCCATATCCCTGGGGCAGATACGACGTCATTGTATTGCCAACTGGATTTCCTTTTGGGGGTATGGAGAATCCTCGGCTTACTTTTTTGACTCCTACCGTCATAGCCGGAGACAGGTCCCTTACCTCTTTACTGGCACATGAGTTGGCGCATTCCTGGTCAGGAAATCTGGTGACAAATGCCACCTGGGAGGATTTTTGGTTGAATGAAGGTTTTACCACTTATTTTGAGAGCCGGATCATGGAATCCATGTATGGGAAGCCCTACGCCGATATGTTGAGTCTGCTTGGTTATCAGGATCTTCAAAAAACCATCCATGAAATGGGAGACACCAGTCATTTTACCCAACTTAAATTGAATCTCAAAGACGTAGATCCGGAAGAAGCTTTGAGTGACATTGCCTATGAGAAAGGCAAGTTGCTTTTGCGATTTTTGGAGGAGCGATTGGGACGTGAGCGATGGGATCCTTTTCTAAAATCTTATTTTGCAGCATTTCAATTTCAATCCAATACCACTGAGGGATTTCTACAGTTTTTTGACCAGGCTTTTCCTGACATTTCATCAGAATTAAGAGACACTGTTCAAAAATGGGTCTACGAGCCCGGTCTAATTTCTTTTAAACCGACCTGGGACAATGGAAATTTCCAGTCTGTTGAAAACAAGCTCCGCATTTTTTTAGAGAACAACGATCCTGCCAGTCTTGGTACCGGTAGTTGGTCCACACATGAGTGGTTGCATTTTATAAGGATGTTGCCGATAGATAAAAGTGAAGGCCGAATAAAAGCCTTGGACGCGGCTTTTAAGTTATCGGCTTCAGGTAATTCAGAGATTGCGCATGCCTGGTTGCTGTACATTGTTCGTTCCGGGATGGGGCCAAAGTATATGAAGGAGATAGAGCGATTTTTAGGTTCTGTAGGGCGAAGAAAATTCCTTACCCCGATCTATGAGGCTCTTGTTGATCAGGGTTTAGGGCAACAAGCCAGGGAAATTTTTCAACGATCCAAGAAAATTTACCATCCTTTGACCATCAGCACCCAGGAAAAGGTCCTGTACCCCAAAATTTAATTTGCTTTTCTGGCGTTAGTTTATCTTTGCACAAATTTTTTAAAATATATTGGTCATGAAGAAAAGTTTTTATTCACTGCTAGCAGTCCTGGTATTCAGTTTTAACCTGAGTGGGCAGGAAGATATGTCTGTTCCACAACGATTTGATTTTGGAAAAATGTGGACTTTTGAGAACCCGCCGAAAGATTGGTTCAAAGAAGCGTATAATTTTACTCCGGATGACAAATGGTATGATGATGTGCGCAAGTCTTCCTTAAGATTTGCCAGCTGGTGTTCTGCATCTTTTGTTTCACCCAACGGCTTGATCATGACCAATCATCATTGTTCCCGAGATGTGGCTCCCCAACTCCAGAAAGAGGGAGAAGACTTTGATAAAAATGGTTTTTATGCTGCAACGCAGGCCGATGAGCGAAAAGCTGAAGGCTTGTTTGTTGAGCAGATGATCATGGCTGCAGACATTTCAGATAAAGTATTGAAAATAATGGAAAAGGCTAAAGATGATGTTGAGCGAAAAATTTTCCAGGACAGCGCCCTTGCGCAAGTAAGCCGGGAGTACCAGCAAATGGATGGCTGGAAAGGATTGAGACTTCAAACGGTAACTTTTTACAGTGGAGGTAAATTCAGTATCTATGGATATAAGAGATATAATGACATCCGGTTGGTGATGATTCCGGAGACGGATCTGGGTTTTTTTGGAGGCGATCCGGACAATTTTACTTTTCCAAGATATACCCTTGATTGTACCTTTTGGAGGGCTTATGATGAGAATGGGAACCCTGTGAATTCAAGTGCCAACTATTTTAAATTCAATGTAGATGGTGTAAAAGAAGGGGAGCCTGTCTTTGTGATTGGCAATCCGGGCACTACCGAACGATACAGAACTACCAAACAATTGGAATACGATAGAGATTACCGTTACAATCTGCAATACGAAATGTTTACCAATCGTATCAAGTTGCTTGAAAAGGAATATGCTGTTACGCCTAGTGTTGAACTAAAAAATGAAATTTTTGGTTTAGCAAACAGCCAAAAAGTTTTCCAGGGGATTTACGGCGGACTTAAAAATCCTGACTTAATGGCCAGGAAGAAAAAAATGGAAGATGAAATCAGGAAGAAAACAAAATTAAAAGGTGAAGATTATTGGGATGAACTGGGCAAGGCTGTAGAAGGATTGAAAAAACATTCTGCTGTAGTAACTCTTGCCGGACCCGGAGGGATGAAAGGCAACATCGTGAATCTACTTTTTGCCCTGGGCAAATATGAAAAGACTTTGGATATGCCAAATAATGCGGCTGCTTTGGATAAAATTAAACAAGGTATTAAGGAATTAGCCAAAGGAATGGATTCAGAAAAAGAAAGGGAATACTTTGCAACCTACCTGATGGAATTGCAGAAGTACGAGCATCCTGAAAATAAATTTGTAGAAAAAATTCTGGATGGTAAAACTCCGGAAGCCAGAGCGGAAAAGATTCTGAAGAAAACCGATTTTACGGATGCAGAAAAAATTGAAAAAATTCTGTCAAAAGATCCCGCAAAGTTTAAAAAGTTTGATGACCCGATTCTTGATGCAGCCAGAATTATTGTTCCTAAATACAATGATGCAGTCACTGCCTTTCAATCCAGTACCCCTCGGAGAAAATCATTGGAAGCTAAAATTGCAAATGCAGTTTTCGGAGTGAAAGGAACTAACCTTCCTCCTGATGCGACTTTTACCTTAAGGCTTTCTGATGGAAAGGTATCCAGTTACAAATACAATGGTACCATAGCGCCCTACAAAACCACCTTTTATGGATTATACGATCGCTATTATTCTTACAATGAGCAAGCACCATATGCCTTGCCATCTAAATGGCAAAATCCACCGGTGGAATTGTTAAAGACACCGATGAATTTTGTTTCTACCAATGACATCATAGGTGGCAATTCAGGATCTCCAATTGTCAACAGAAATAAAGAAGCAGTAGGATTGATATTCGATGGTAACATTGAATCTTTGCCTGGTAGTTTTATTTATGATGAAACATCCAACAGGGCTGTGTGTGTGCATGCAGGAGGGATGGTAGCAGCTTTGAAATATATTTACAGAGCCGAAAGACTCACCAACGAATTATTGGGGAAATAATTTTATACAAAAATTGATATGAAAAAATTCATCGTCTTAAGTTCTGTTTTACTTTTTATCGCCTGTGGTGGAACCAACAACACCATCAAGGGAGTGAGCAACCTTACAACTCGTCCGGATTGCAAAGGCCCTTGTGGTAAAGTCATGCCATGTGAAGGAAAGACCATGACGCTTGAAGTTGAATTGCGGAATAACAATATTCTTCAGGGTGGGGCAGCGTTGTTCGTAAGAGATCCGGACAATTTTGACTACACTGTGAAAATTGAATTTGGAGAAAGTGTTCCACCTGAAGTGTATGCCAATGCTAAGGATGCACAAAATAAAAGGTTGAGGGTAACAGGTGTAATTGAAGGGTATGATGTTTATGTGCACGAATTGTGTACAAGGTCTTATACTTTTAAAGTCAATGATGCCAAAAATTTTAGCTTGCTCAAAGATTAGCATGATATAAATCATAAAAAAAGCCCTGCAAATCTTGCGGGGCTTTTTTTGTTAAGGCTAATGCAGTTCTAAACAGAATTTATCTTTGGGTCAAGTCAAAAATATGGGGAGAAAACAGTTTTTGCGGCTCCGTTATTCACTAAAGTTGTCCTAAATCCCATCCTTTTATCATTGTTCTTTTTTGTCTCTTAAGTAACTACATTTCAACTATCTGTAAACCAAGGTTTTTAGCTTGTCGTTTTAACTTCTTAATTTGATTTTCTTTAAACCCATCCATATATTTTTCGATTGGTATTGGGTTAAATTTAACCCTTTCTTTTACCATTTTATAAAAATAGCCGCAATTTTTCTTGCAGTCGCAACAATTGCTTTTGGCGCCCCATTTTTTGCTTTTATACGATTATAAAACATCGCTAACCAATTTTTGCTACGCTGTATGGCAAACGCCGCCATTCTAAATATTTGACCTGCGTGGTTTTTCTTTTTGGAATCCGGCTACTTAATACTTTCCCTCCTGATATTTTATTATTCGGCGCTAAGTTTAACCATGATGTAAAGTGTTTTACCGTTGGCCATTTACTCATATCTAATCCGACTTCGCTTATAATTTCTATAGCATTTGTTTCCGTAATCCCAAAAATTTCTGCTAAATCCGTCCCCGTTAGTTCGTACAACATTTCCTTTCCGTTAAAATTCAAATTATTTTTATTACTCTTTTTTTTTTTGGGGCTCCACAAATGTATCTACTCCGGATTTTTCACGAAGATGCTCTTCTATTTTAGCATCGCATTCCTTTAGCTTAGCATGATAGAATTGATATATTGAATAACTTTGCTCTAGTTCAAAAACGTGTTCTTCTTTCCAAACCCCCGTTAAGGATTTTATAATACCCTCTTTTTTATGGGCTCTAATTCTACTATCGCAACAAGATGCTAATATCTCTGCGTTTCGTTCACCAGCTATGATGGATTTTATGATCTCTTGTCCAGATTTACCTGTAATATCCGCAATAACATGTTGTATTTTAATATTCATTTGTTCTAAAGCTTTATGCATCATGCGAATATGTGTAGCTGACATTTCAATTAAATTTTTCGATGACGCATATATGCTCTTAATTTACGAGTAAACTTATCGGGTTGAAAACTTGCAGATAATAATCCGCAACTGTGTAATTGACGTATCCAATCAGCATCGCTAACATCTGTTTTCTTTCCTCTTACATTTTTTACATGTTTAGCTGTAACTAATACAACATCAAAACCCGCATCTTCTAATACTAAAAATAAACTTACCCAGTAAATACCAGTAGCCTCCATAGCAACTGTATCTACTTTGCATTCTTTTAAAAAACACAACTAGGGCGTGTAAGTCTTCAGTAAAGGCGCCAAAGGCTCTTATTGGTTTTTCAGTGGATTCAGGATTAACTGCTACATAATGTTCTTTGCTTGATATATCTATACCTGCCGCGTTAGGATAAATAATCGGAAATGCTTTTGTTTTTTTTTCTTTCATTTTCTTAAAATTTTAAAGTGAATAAAACGAAAGCAGTGTTAAGGTTCTGAGTAATTATCGTATAAGCTCTTAAACGGGGTTTCGCCAAAGGCGAACCACCAAAATGGATTGTCATTCAAAGAACACTACCAAACTTAATAAGGGGCTGCGAGCACCATAACAAAAAACGGTTTTTGTAAACACTGCTTTACGTCTCGCAAGTTACTTTAAAGGATTGAGAGCGGAGCCGCTGTTATAAACTTAATACAAAAAAGAACCAAAAAAAATCAAGGCTGTTTTCATTTCTTAACGCCAAAACTAACTTAAAAAGCTAAACAAAATAAACTCGCCCTAAGCAGTAATAATAACTCTTGGCCTTACTGTCATACATGTTTTAGATTATCTTCATGCGAGCTCAAACAGTATTTTGTTTTGAACGCTTTTTAAATCAGTTTTAGCTAAAATGAAAAAGGCCGGTCTGAATTTCTCATTCGATAAATATATGATGAGGTATCTGAATCTATTTAATTTAACTATTAAAGATGTTTAATTTCTACTTGATCCCCACAAAATTTATCTGACTCTAATCTTTCTCTACGTGTAATATGTGCAGCAGCCTGTGAATGATTGGGGCAAAAAATACAGCAGTAATACTTAAGAAAGCGACTCCACTGTACAAAGCAAAAAAGGAAGAGAACAGTTTAGCTGCCACGGTTGTCATTTCAGCAACAGGGCCCATACCTGTCAGAATCATCGCAGACATGTGGAAACCATCCAACCAGGAAAGCTGGCAGATAAAATGGTAACCGCTTGTTCCCAGCGCCATAGAAAAAGAGATTAAGCTCATTGCAAACAAATTATATCGCCAAAGCCTCCAATAGAAATTTGGCATGTTGATAACCTGTTCTTTTTTGTTTTCCAGTTTCATATTTTTGGTATAGAGCCCAAAAGTAAGAGTTCAATCTGAACTTTAACATGATAGCTTATAAATTGAAGCCTCCTGGTAGATTCAACGAAAGATTTTGTGGTTTTATTTATCCATTAATCTCAGGCCTTCTCTTCTGGTAAGCGATGGGAGATCATTGGATGTAATAAATTTTCTGACTGCCCGGGGATTGGTTTTGGAATATTGCCGAAGGGCCCAGCCGGAGGCTTTTTGTATAAAAAATTCTTTGCTGTCCGCCCGTTTTAGAATAAGTCGCTGCATCAAAGTAAAGTCCGTTTTGTCTCTGTAAAACAATTGCAGTATGATGGCTGCCCGTTGATACCAGAAATTATCGCTTTCAATCCATTCCAAAGATTTTTCACGAAACACAGTGGGATGCCTGAGCAACATTTTGCCAAGGATGTTGGGCGCTATACAATCCACAGTATCCCACCAGGACTGATCCCCGATCAGTTCTTCAAAAAGTGGCAAAACTTCTAATCCAAGTTTATTTTGAAATTTTTGGGTGTAGTCCAGGGCTGCGTACTTCCATTCTCTTTGGTCTTCCGCCCAACAATTCAGGACAAATTCTTCCACCAAGGAAAAATTGTACGTCGCATAATGAGCAAATACTTTTCGCTCAATTTCTTTCCTTACAGGGGAGGCAATTCCGTAATAAACAAACTGGTGTCGCATATACGCCTCCATTCCTTTGGCTCTGGATGGGTTTGCAGCAGCGAGGAAGGATTGTTTGAGGTCTTGAAATAATTGGCCACTCATAGGGCAAAGTTACGCCTTGGAATCAGAGAAGCCAAATGCATAACTTTTTTTCAGCGTACGATTGGTAGCACCATCTTGAAAGGTTTTCTATTAAAACGATCCTAACACATTACAAGACTTAAATCAAACAGCAAGTAATGATATTAGAAAGTGCTTGTAGTGACTTGTAAAAAAATATAATTTTATACAACTCACCAATCTTGCAGACTAAAATTTTGAAATCAATTCTACTTCTTCCCGGTCGTATTCTTTTCCGCTTTAGGGCTGAACGCATTCACAACTGAATTACTGGTTTGCGAACTTTTGCTTTCAGACTTATAGCTGGAAACAGATTTACCTTTGGATTTATCCGCCGGGGCTTTTTTTACGTTTTTAGTTCCTTTGTCCTTACTCATCTGAAATTGATTTTAAGCAGACCATGTATCAGCCTGCTATAGATGGAAACGCTTGGTTTCATAGAATAGTTGCAGGAGTTGATTTTATAGCGGATTTATCATTAAAGCAGAAAATTTTTTCTCATCCATTTTCTTCTGTGAATTTCCTTGACAACAGGTCATAAAATCAAAAAGGGAATCAATCGATCAAATAGGCAAAGTTGAAATTACTTTCGGTAAAGACTTATTTTGTAATCTATTGGTTGATTCTTCCATTGGTATGTGATACCGTCGATGTTTGCTTCGCTGAATAAACTATTGCCAAAGTTGTAACAATCCCAAGCCAACAAGCCTTTGCAGCCACAAGTGCTTTTATGATATTTAATATCTGTAAATAGGAATGACTGACTGACGGGAATTAATTTGATTTCCCAATCCAAACTATCGGACATTGGATATTCGTAAAATTCCACATAGAGGGTATCATGGTTTCGGTAAGAAGAAACTTCCTTGTTAAGGCTGCTGAATTTTTTTTCAAGCTTCTGGAATCCGGAACCTTTTGTGAATCCATTAAATACGATCGAGTCTACATCTGTCGATGGATAGCCGTGGAAAATAAGGGTAGGGGTATTGCGTGGGCAGGTATATTCATTGTCCACGCAAGCTTGCAGTGTATATGCCAGTAAAAATAGAGGAAAGATAAATTTGTAAAGTGGGTTGTTCATATACCAAGGTGTTTAGTTGACAATTATACAAAAAATATTTTAATTGAAAAAACAATTATCCTCCACTAAAATTATAATCCCATTTTGGCTTTGAAGAAAACCATGCTAAAACGGGTCAAGTCAAAAATTTGGGGAGAAACCAGTTTTGCGGACCCCGTTATTCACTAAAGTTGTCCCAAATTCCATCCTTTTATCATTGTTCTTTTTTGTCTCTTAAGTAACTACATTTCAACTATCTGTAAACCAAGGTTTTTAGCTTGTCGTTTTAACTTCTTAATTTGATTTTCTTTAAACCCATCCATATATTTTTCGATTGGTATTGGGTTAAATTTAACCCTTTCTTTTACCATTTTATAAAAAATAGCCGCAATTTTTCTTGCAGTCGCAACAATTGCTTTTGGCGCCCCATTTTTGCTTTTATACGATTATAAAACATCGCTAACCAATTTTTGCTACGCTGTATGGCAAACGCCGCCATTCTAAATATTTGACCTGCGTGGTTTTTCTTTTTGGAATCCGGCTACTTAATACTTTCCCTCCTGATATTTTATTATTCGGCGCTAAGTTTAACCATGATGTAAAGTGTTTTACCGTTGGCCATTTACTCATATCTAATCCGACTTCGCTTATAATTTCTATAGCATTTGTTTCCGTAATCCCAAAAATTTCTGCTAAATCCGTCCCCGTTAGTTCGTACAACATTTCCTTTCCGTTAAAATTCAAATTATTTTTATTACTCTTTTCTTTTTTTGGGGCTCCACAAATGTATCTACTCCGGATTTTTCACGAAGATGCTCTTCTATTTTAGCATCGCATTCCTTTAGCTTAAAGCATGATAGAATTGATATATTGAATAACTTTGCTCTAGTTCAAAAACGTGTTCTTCTTTCCAAACCCCCGTTAAGGATTTTATAATACCCTCTTTTTTATGGGCTCTAATTCTACTATCGCAACAAGATGCTAATATCTCTGCGTTTCGTTCACCAGCTATGATGGATTTTATGATCTCTTGTCCAGATTTACCTGTAATATCCGCAATAACATGTTGTATTTTAATATTCATTTGTTCTAAAGCTTTATGCATCATGCGAATATTTGTAGCTGACATTTCAATTAAATTTTTCGATGACGCATATATGCTCTTAATTTACGAGTAAACTTATCGGGTTGAAAACTTGCAGATAATAATCCGCAACTGTGTAATTGACGTATCCAATCAGCATCGCTAACATCTGTTTTCTTTCCTCTTACATTTTTTACATGTTTAGCTGTAACTAATACAACATCAAAACCCGCATCTTCTAATACTAAAAATAAACTTACCCAGTAAATACCAGTAGCCTCCATAGCAACTGTATCTACTTTGCATTCTTTTAAAAACACAACTAGGGCGTGTAAGTCTTCAGTAAAGGCGCCAAAGGCTCTTATTGGTTTTTCAGTGGATTCAGGATTAACTGCTACATAATGTTCTTTGCTTGATATATCTATACCTGCCGCGTTAGGATAAATAATCGGAAATGCTTTTGTTTTTTTTCTTTCATTTTCTTAAAATTTTAAAGTGAATAAAACGAAAGCAGTGTTAAGGTTCTGAGTAATTATCGTATAAGCTCTTAAACGGGGTTTCGCCAAAGGCGAACCACCAAAATGGATTGTCATTCAAAGAACACTACCAAACTTAATAAGGGGCTGCGAGCACCATAACAAAAAACGGTTTTTGTAAACACTGCTTTACGTCTCGCAAGTTACTTTAAAGGATTGAGAGCGGAGCCGCTGTTATAAACTTAATACAAAAAAGAACCAAAAAAAATCAAGGCTGTTTTCATTTCTTAACGCTAAAACTGATCTAAAAAGCTAAACAAAATAAACTCGCCGTAAGCAGCAATAATGGCTCTAGGCCTTACTGTCATACATTTATTAGCTCATCTGCATGCGAGCTCAAACAGTATTTTGTTTTGAACGCTTTTTAAATCAGTTTTAGCTAAAATGAAAAAGGCCGATCGAAAATTCTCATTCGATAACTATATGAGGTGTCGGAATCTATTTAATTTAGCTATTAAGGCGGCTTAATTTCTACTTAATCCCCATAAAATTCACCTGAATCACTAAAAAGTCCTGACAACCCGTTCATTTTAACTGAATCGATTATATTTGCAGCCACCGTTTGATTGCCGAAGTGGTGAAATTGGTAGACATGCACGTTTCAGGGGCGTGTGCCCGAAAGGGCGTGTGGGTTCGAGTCCCACCTTCGGCACATATTATTATCTGATCAGGGTCACCATCTTTTTCTCTATCCTGGCTTCCTTTCTGCTCTGCCTGTATTTAAGTTCGTAGACATAAGCTCCAGGAGGAATATCTTTTCCCGAGTTGTTGTATTTTCCGTTCCAGCCTTTGTTTGGATCATTGGATTCGAATAATAATCCTCCCCAGCGATCAAAAATTTTGAGGGAGAAATAATCTAAAGAATGAATTTCACCAATGGGTAAGAACTCTTCGTTTAGTCCATCTCCATTGGGTGTAAATGCATTGGGCATAAACAAGGAAAAGTCTCTGAAAATAAACAGTTCGAAATCCATGGTGTCTGTACATAAAAACCGATCGTTAACGATCAACCTGATGTGGTGCATTCCGTGTCTGTAAAAGTATAGGAAAGGTCTTTGTCAAAATAATATTTTGAACCATCAATGATCCAAGATCTACCAACGGTATTCTGTGTTTTGTCTTCCATCCGAAGGACCGGATTTTTAATGTTCAGCAGGGTTTTGTCTATATTTCCATCTGCCATTGGTGGCGGAAATACATTTACCACATTGTTGAAGGTCGCTTCATTGAAACAACCCAGTGGAGAGGTTACCTGAAGCTTTAGATTGTAGCTGCCGATGGAGTCAAATACTTTTTTAACTGAGAAGCCATTCGCTTTTGTACTGTCGCTAAAAATCCAGTTGAAGGAATAGCTGTTGTCTGTAGGAAATGAAATATTTTTGAATTGCACCTCTAGTGGAACACATCCCTCCCGAATACTTGGTTCGAATATGACTACATCAGGTGCGGGTTGCCATACAATTCCTTTTTGGGTTTTGTTTTTGCATCCAAAATTGTCAGTGATTTCCAGGTAGATGGTATATCTATCCGGATGGATGTATTGCAAGGTATAATCTTTTGTAAATCCTTTGAAACCATCGCCAAAATCCCAATTCCAATTGTTGATGGTGCTGTATGCAGAAGTACTCAGGTCTTTAAATTCAACGGGCCCTGCCTTACAACTGTCAAACGATACGCTGAAGTCCGGCTGAATGGGAGGAATGACATTTACCTGAAATTGAACGGTATCACTGCAATTGGTTCCGGGGTTTAGAATAAATCGTCCATTGTGAAGCCCACCTTCTTTGAAGTCAATCAATGGATGCCATCCGTTGTACGTTTCCATGATTCCACCATTCTCATATTCCCAGACGGTATTGTTGATAAATTGTTGCTGATAGCTGCCATTGCTCATTTGCAATTGGGTACTGTTGCACAGGAGGATTTCATAATTTTTCTTGCGTACTTCGACTCCATTGTTCAATCTGGCCACCACGGTTCCCTGGCAACTGGCCACATTAAACTGGAAGTCCCTTCTTAAAGTGGATAAGAGTACACCATTTCTGTATTCGGATACACATACACTCACTACATATTGTCCGATGGTATTTGGCTCGCCTGTAATTTGACCGGTGAGAGAGTTAATGGTCACGGGAGGATTTCCGCCCATTGGAAAAAGATAAGTGTATTGTGGTGCTCTGAACGCTACCGGGGTAAAAGGAGGAGGGCAATCAGGCGTAGGTGTCACGGAATTGCAATTGCCGCCACCACCTCCACGGCCACCACCTGCAAGGGGTTCACAAAAACTGTAAACCAGCAAATCGCCTTCTTTGTCATAAGCAGAGTGATCGAATTTCAGTGGATTGTTGACACAAACGACGGTAGGCGGAAAGTTGTTGAAAACGGGGCTGTTGTTACAGGTCCTTTGCGCTTCCGGATGGATGGAGATGGTAAAAGTGGCTCCGGTAGATTCCGGAGTTTGGATATTGGTAATGGTATTGTTGCGACAGCACCTCTGCCACACGATGACGTATTCTTCATTAATAATGGGCAGATCTACTAAATATTCATAGGTCCCGCTTTCCACACAAATATCAGGAGGAAGGATGAGGCAAGGATATTCAGGCGGTTCAATAAAAGTTGGTCCCAAGGTGAGTCTTGGAATACTGTATTCCCTGTTGTTGCCCAGCGCATTGGTATAGCCGCTTCCATTGGCATTTTTTCGATAAATGGTGAAGCCCAAAGGTTGGTCAAAACCGGCAGAATTCTGCTGTGGACGACAATCCCTATAGAGCTTGATGATGATTTTATAGGTCCTTCTGGTGGAGTCCAGGCCGTTGCTTCCATAGCCCTGACATTCATAGTACATTTCTCCACCAATGATGTGTGCTGCAAGCAATTGTTCAGACAGAGTCCCTAAGAGGCCAAATACAATGAAAAATCTCCAGTATAACTTCATGCGTATAGTAAAGTGCAAAATTAGGTATTTCTCTTCGAAGCAATTGTTAAATGTGTGCGTCCTGCAACAGGAACCCTAATCAATGTGCCAGGCAAGGCGGGTTTTGGTAATTTTTTTCAAAGGCACAGCAATGGATTTCCGAGGTGGTAAAGATGTTTTCTGCCACGGCCTTGTTGATCAGAGATTCCCGATTGCCATTGATGATGACCGACATGGAGCCATCGTATTCTTCCACTTCAACCACTTCTATATGATCTCCAAGACTTATTCCGAGTTTATCCATATAACGGATGAATTTCTCGCTGTGGTCGTTGACAGCTGTGATGCGGTAATCCTTTTTAGGTATTGCCTTATCCAAGGAAATAAAACATCGGCCACGCATGTTGCCCCTACGGTCAGGAATGGGGTCACCGTGTGGATCAAACAAGGGGAAACCCAGCAATTCATCAATCTTGTCAATGAGTTTTTCAGACCGGATGTGTTCGAGTTGTTCGGCCATTTCTCCGATCTCCTCCCAGCCAAAGTTCATCTTTCGGACCAGATAGGTTTTCCAGAGTCTTTGCTTCCTGATGATCTGCAGGGCCAGACTCTTCCCTATGATGGTCAACTTCAGGGGTTGGTATTTTTCATAGGCAATAAGGCCCTTATCGCTGAGCCTTTTTATAGTCTCTGTGACTGTCCCCGGTTTGAACTGGATGGATTGGGCCACTTCATTCGTGCTGGTGCTGGAATCCGGACTCTGTTCGCTGAGGGTATAAATTGCCTTCAGATAGTTTTCTTCGGTTAGACTCAAAATGTGCGGATCCATGGTGCGAAAATAGGGAAGAAAAGGGCTACTTGGGAATTAGTCAAGGAGTAAATGTGTATTTGATTCTTTTAATGTTAAAAATTCGACCAGACAATTTTGAAATTTATAAAAAGAGGAAGCCAAATTATCCAGGATGATTTTACTTGATAAGTTATTCAATCAATAGTTTTATTTAAAACATGAAAAATTCATTTCAACATTGATGATAATTCATAATTGGAGTGAATACCTCAGTTTTCAAAGATGTTTAAGGATATAAATATTACATTTACTTCAAAACTTGCATGTTGAAATCTGTCTTTCTTGCATTTATTTTTATTACAGGATATTCTGGAATAGCATCTGCCACCACCTGGTCCGTAGGCCCCGGTAAACTTCATAAAAAACCAAGCGCCGTCGCTGCCTTCGTTAAAAATGGAGATACGGTATTGATCGATGCAGGTATTTACAGTCAGGACGTTTGTTTGTGGAGGGCTCATCATCTGTACTTGTCCGGAGTGGGAGGAAAAGCACATCTGAAGGCTGAAGGAAAAGCCTATGGACAAAAAGCCATTTGGGTGATACAGGGAGATTCCACCATAGTGGAGAACATCGAATTTTCTGAATGCAGTGTGCCGGATAAAAACGGTGCCGGCATTCGGCTGGAAGCCACCCATCTGGTGGTGCGCTCCTGCTATTTTCATGACAATGAAGATGGGATTCTTGCCGGAGACAATGTCAACAGCCATGTCTTGATAGAGTACTGTGAATTTGCCAGAAATGGTTTTGGCGATGGCCAATCTCATAACCTGTACATCAATCATGTCAAATTGCTCACCTTTCAATTCAACAACAGCCATGACAGCAAGGTAGGACATCTTCTAAAAAGCAGGGCCTATAAAAATATTATCCGTTACAATGTGTTAAACACTGGTACAGGTGACGGATCGTATGAAATTGATTTACCCAATGGCGGATCCGCACTCATTCTTGGAAATACCATACGTCAAGGGCCAAATAGTCAGAACAGTACTTTAATTTCATTTGGTCTCGAAGGTCTCAGCAACCCGGGACCCCATGAAATGATACTTTCCCATAATACCCTGGTCAATGAAAAAGGAAGCGGAAATTTTGTGAACCTGAAGGATCAAACCAACAAACTCGTGCTTCTCAACAATGTTTTTGCAGGTGCCGGCAAACCATACAATGGACTTGCGACAAATGTTCTAGATCAGGGAAATCTGATGAATATTTCCAGAAATTATTTTTTATTCAATAATCAGGCATTATCCGATTATCATTTGACGATTCAATCGCCGGCGCTCAATTATTCCAAAATTGATTTCCGCAATTATCCCGAATGGAAACCTGAATGGGAATATGATTTGAACCACAATGTCAAATCAAGAAAAATGGAATTTTGGCCCGACCCCGGAGCTTTTGAGTTTCACGAATTGAATCTTTTTGAAAATCCTATACACGGAATTTATGGTAAGGATTTCATCATTGTACATCATGTCGACCAGTCCGTGTCCGATGTCAAAGATTTGTACTGTCTGGATAAAACATATGATGGTCATCAGGGTACAGATTATGCTTTAAGTGGATTCGAGCATATGGAAAAATTGGTGGATGTTTTTTCAGTGGATTCTGGTGTGGTAACTGCTTTAAGGGATGGGTTATTTGATCAGGAAACAGTTGCGGACACCGCCAAAAAGCTGGGTAATTACGTGGTGATACAGCATGGAGAAAACTGGCACTCTTATTATGCACATCTCAAGAAAAATTCTTTGCAAGTGAAACCGGGGGACAAAGTAATCCCGGGACAAAAAATTGCATCGGTGGGTTGCAGTGGAAATTGTACCGACCCACATTTGCATTTCGAATTGTGGTACGACAGTACACAAGTGGTGGATCCTTATGATGGACCATGTGGAAATCAGTTTGATTTCTGGGCAGATCCTATTCTCTACGACAGCAGCTTTCATGTTTGGAAAAGTGGATTGATACCGGGTGAAGCAATGCTGGATTCTTTACGTTTCAAACAATTTAATCTGGACAAATTCAAATTGAATAAAGATGCATTGGTGAGTTATTGGAATTTGCAGTTTGGTGTACGAAGGGGGGATGTGCTGTCTGTGGAGTGGTTGGATCAGAATGGTCTAGAGAAATTTCAATATGATTATGTGGCGGATAAAAATTATTGGTATCAATATTTTTGGACCTACATGACTACGGCGGGATTGGGTGCGTGTGATGCTTGTCGTTGCAGATATTTCAGAAATGGTCAAATGGTGGAAGAGTTTGTTTTTTCAATCAAGGGTAGTGTAGCGGTCAGTGATCCAAAAGAAGAATTTGTATTTAAAGTATCCGGTTCAAGGGTTTTAAATCAAACCGATGTTTTGCAAAAATTAAAAGTGTTAAACCTGTTGGGTCAAACCATATTTGAAACTGAAATTGAACCCGGGGAAAGCTTGCAATTAAAGCACCTGTCGACCGGAACCTATATTTTGACCGGGGCCGGTGGGTTAAATAAATTCAAGGCGCTTCGGGTTTTTATTCCGTAGAATGCTATTTTTAAAAAATTGTTTGATTTCTTTTTTCAATTCGTCAGAAGCGCTTATTTTTGTTTAAACACTGTGGGCAATTTACAGCACATTAAGCCTAAACACTTGCTTGATTTGTTTTGATTGGCCAAAGAGTAGTCACTATTATTTTATTGAGCACCTAAAACTAAATTTATGTTAAAGACAGCAACCAGTCTTTGTCTAATTTGTCAATCACCCTTGCATGGCAGAAGAGATAAAAGATTTTGCAATGATGGATGCAGGGCAATTTACCATCAACAAAACAAGCCGGAGTTACCCCTTGTAATTAAAAAAATTACGCAGATTCTAAAGTTAAACCGGGAAATACTTTTGGAACTAAATCCTGAAGGCAAGAGAACCATCAGCAAGGAATTGCTCTTGCGTAAAGGTTTTGACTTAAAATACATGACACACCAGTTCAGGACAAAAACGGGCAACCATTATTATTTTTGTTTTGACCAGGGCTATGTCTTGTTAGATGATCAAAAAGTATTGCTGGTCCGACAAGATGAATGATCTTGAAATCTGATGTTATAAAATGTTTTGCGGGGAGAGTTTTACGGCAGAAGCCTGAATCCAGGAATAGTAAAAGATGGTGTCCGGATTTTTTGAAAGCTCCAGCATGTCTTTTTCTACTTGTGACCATTCTTCGCGTGTGATCATTCCTTGTTTGATCATATTCTCTGTGCAACTTTTCATCAGAGAAGTCCAGTACTCCATGAATCTACCGCGCTGTTGGGTTTTGGTTTTGTCAAAGAACAGCGGGCATGAGATGGTTCTGATGTTGCGGTAACCCGCATCTTTTAATAAATTGCCCAATTGTAGGCCTATGTCGCCTTGACCTCCGCATTGGCTTTGGAAATTATTCATTTTTTCCCAAAAATTCCGAATGGAGGGTCTGGAAGGGTAAAGGTCAAAAGAACGGTTGTACACCTCGGTAAGATGGATTCTTGCATGGGTTTTAAGGTATTTTTTACAGGCTTCCAGTAATTTTCCGGGTTCCGGTACATGTTCCAACACCCAAACAAGTATCACCGCATCAAACTTCTTGGCAGGTTCCGGAATGGCTTCCGGTTCGCCGAGCCATAAGTCATATTGTGCCTCATCAAACCCCGATGCAGCGAGATTTTCTTTTGCTTTTGCTATTTGTATTTCAGAAATATCCAGGCCAGTGACATGTATACCCGGATACAGCTTAAGGATTTCAATCATTTGTGCACCCACCCCGCAACCAATTTCCAAGACCCGTTTACATTTTGAAAGATCTGTGTGGGCATAGATCATTGGACTCAACACCTGATTCTGGTAAATCAGTCTGACTTGTTCTTCTGCTGTAAAACCGTGAATGTATTCAGGAGGTTTGTTGCTGGCCATTGGGTTATAATTATATGCAAATTTGCAAAAAAAATGTGGCTTTGTGGTGGAAGCTGAAGTAATTAGTGCAGTGTTTGAGAAAAGCCAGTTGATTCACCTCGTGTTCTTATTAACCTATATTAAGAAAAGCTTAAATATTGTATTGTGATGAAACATAATCCCTGGATTGGAGTTTATAACCATTGAACTAAAAAATTAAAAAACATGAAATTATTCTCTATCCTAAGCCTAGCGGCATTACTCGTTTTGAATTCTGCCTTCATTGGAGACACGGTTGTTAAAGTGGATGCATCCAAAAGTAAAGTTACCTGGTTGGCTAAAAAAGTTACAGGACAACACACAGGAGTGATCAAAGTAAAATCCGGAAACCTTAAAATGAACAAAGGTGCATTATCCGGTGGAAGTTTTGAAATTGATATGAACTCTATAGAATGTACCGACCTTCAGGGAGAGTATGCAGGTAAATTAGTAGGCCATTTGAAATCCGATGATTTTTTTAGCTCAAGCAGATTTCCGGTTGCAAAATTGGACATCACTAAAGTTGGTCGATCCAGCGCAGCAAACACTTACCTGGTTGATGCAAATTTGAACATCAAAGGTATTTCTCAACCAATTAGTTTTGAAGCGGTGGTGAACGGAACAATGGCTACAGCTAAAATTATGGTAGACCGTACCCAATTTGACATTAAATATGGTTCAGGAAGTTTCTTTGACAACCTGGGCGATAAAGCAATTGATAACGAATTTACATTAGATGTGCAATTAGCACTAGCGAGATAACATCAGACGGGATATATTGAACAAGGAAAAGGCGGAATTTATTCCGCCTTTTTTATTTTATGCAATGTTGAAAAAGGAATAACTGTTGTTTATTTTTTAAATCCATAACTAAGGATTAATTAAATAGAAGATATAAAAGCTAGGATGGTGCTTAATGATTATTAAGGTTTAAATTTTAAGTTTATTAAAATTTAATTTTGCATCGGTGGCTACTAAAAATTGGTAGCTTACTGTGGTAAATTTTCCATAAGACTCATGGATTTTTCAATCATGTGCATGATAATTTTCTCCGGATGTTCTGAGAAAGAGTTGTTGATTCGATTTGCAAGTATAGCATTAACTGAAAGACATCTGTGACCAAGGCCTTTACCCAAATGGTATATTCCACTTGTCTCCATCTCGATGTTGGTGAGTCTGCCAATGTTTTTGAAATGAACATTTTTTAATTTATCTATCAGATCCGGCACGCTGTTGGGAATCCTCGTAGTACGTCCTTGAGGTCCATAGAATCCAGGCGCGGTTAGGGTGTTTCCAACCAGAAAATCGCTTCCTTTGAAATGATCGAGTAGAGCGTCATCGCAACAGCTCAAATGAAAATTTAAGGACTCCAGTCCCGCAGTTTTAAATGCAGTTCTGACCTCTTCCAAAACTAAATATTCTTCGTGTTGATAGTAATTCATCAGTGCATCGGTTCCTATGCTCCACTCTGTAATCAGGAGACTGTTCATCGGAATGTCTTCTTGTATGGCACCTGAAGTGCCAAGACGGATGATCGTACAGGAAGTGATTTTTTCTTTTGGTTTTCCGGATAACAGATTCACGTTAAAAAGTGCATCAATTTCATTGAGTACGATGTCGATGTTGTCCGTGCCAATTCCGGTGGAGAGGATGCTTATTCTTTTGGTGCCGAGTCGGCCGGTGTGGCATACGAATTCACGTGAACTAATTTTACATTCAATTGTATCCAATAGATCGCTGATCAATGCCACTCTGGATGGGTCTCCTACCGTAATGATCAGGGGGGCAATTTGTTCCGGCAAAAGATGCAGATGGTAGATAGAACCGTCTTGATTGGTAATCCAGTTTGCTTTCAAAATGATACAAATGAAAAAGAAAAATAAAATTTACCACCTCACGAATTGTGGTACCTGTCAAAAAATTCTGGGCAGCCTCAATACAGAAGTTTGTGAGCTGCAAGATATCAAACAAAATGCGATTTCGGAGAAAGAATTGGATGATATGGCAGCAATGGCAGGATCTTACGAAGCACTTTTTTCGAGAAAGGCCATCAAGTACAAGACCCTTGGTTTGAAGGATAAAAAACTGACCGAAAAAGATTTCCGAAAACTGATTTTAAGTGAATACACCTTTTTGAAGAGGCCTGTAATTGTAGTAGGCAAGAAAATATTTATTGGAAATGCAGCCAAGGAAGTGGACGGTGCAAGGGAGGCGTTAGCCTGACCTAACCCATCCCAACCCTTCCCTTGAAAGGGAAGGGCAACACCCATCCCAACCCTTCCCTTGAAAGGGAAGGGCTACCTTTCTTGAAACATGCGTTTGAAGTGAAGGGCTATACCCATCCCAACCCTTCCTAACCCATCCCAACCCTTCCCTTGAAAGGGAAGGGCTAATAAGGAGAGAAAATGGAAAGACGGAGAATTAATCTCCTTTGATTTCTTTAAAGGCTTCGCCAAGGGTGTCAATGATGTCTCCTGCCAAAAGACTTTCTTCAGATTCAAAATTCAAACTTAAATCTCCTGCGAGACCATGAACCCAAACGCCTAATCTGGCTGCATCAAGCGGAAGGTAGCCTTGTGCAAGCAGACCGGTGAGAATGCCAGTGAGGACGTCCCCGCTGCCTGCGGTGGCCATGCCGGTGTTTCCGGTAGGGTTGAAGTAAACTTTACCATCAGGACTGATACAAGCTGTGTAAGATCCTTTGATAACCAGGTGAATTTTGTGTTCCTTCGAAAATCGAATTCCTTTTTCTATCAGCTCCAATTCATTTCCGGAGCCACCTGCCAATCTGGAAAATTCTCCACGATGTGGAGTCAGTATGGAATTTTTAGGAATCAGATTTAAGTAGTCAGGTTTGGTCGCCAAAAAATTCAGCGCATCCGCATCCAAAATCATGGGATTTGAAAGAGGAAATGAGAACAGAATTTCATAGGAAAACTTTGGTCCCAGACCAGGGCCAATGGCTACAGCTTGAAATTTTTTCCATTCAACGGAGTTGAGATCTTCTTGTTTTCTACAAATGATTTCGGGTCGACTTGAATGAACAGCGGTAAAACAGGAAGTAGCGGTCATCAGGCTTACCAATCCTGCCCCCGATCTCAGGCAGGCGGTGGCTGTTAAAAGCCCGGCACCGCACATCTCCTGATTACCTGCGATGACCAGTGCGTGACCATATGAATTTTTATAGGAAAACCGATTTCTTTCCCGCAGGATAGAACTGATGTCCTCTTTGGTGTTGAGGTAAAAAGGGGTATTTTCTTTTTTGATGGCTTCCTGATCTAATCCGATGGATTTTAGGGTCCAGTTTTTAATCCGGAATTTATTTTCCGGAAGCAGAAAAGCGAGCTTTACAAATTCGAAACTCAAAACTTCATCGGCACGAATTACTTCGCCCTCGGTAATCCCATGACAAATCATTCCTGAAGGGATATCCACAGATACTACTAAATTCTCAAGACTGTTGATTTTTTTAAAAAGCAAGGCCCACGCATCACTTACGGGACGGTTAGTGCCTGTTCCCAAAATGGCATCAATAATGGTATCTCGGGATTCAATAATGTCCAAATCTTTTGGTTCTTTGATTTGATAAGTTTCAATTCCCTTGTCTGATGGCAGGTGGCTTTTGTTGAGGAAAAAATCTTCGGAGGACGATTGGTTCCAGGGAAAAAATCCGATTTTTACTTTATAAAACTGCTGGCTGAGTAATCTGGCGATGACCAGCCCATCTCCACCATTATTGCCTTGCCCGCATAGGATAAACACTGATGGTGAGGCCGGTTTGAGTTCTGCCGTGAACCATTCTGTAAAGACGGATCCAGCGCGTTCCATCAGTTCGTGAGAGGCTATATCCTGCTTCACCATGGTGAGTTCTTCAATGGCTTTAATTTGGGGTGGACTGAATATTTTGTGTGGCATTGGTGTTGGAATTGAAATTCAAAAGTAGACAGAAAAGAAATAACACCTTCTCTTTTTGTGCACTGCATAGGGAAGGTGATAAATTAACCTACCTAAGCTGCAATCAGACTTGTGTGGTGTAAAAACGGGATTTCAAAATAGATTTAAGCGAACTAATAAACATTTATTAACTTTAATCAAAATTAATGGTCATGAAAAAAATTAAAATTTTCCTGCCTCTAACCCTCCTTCTATTTTTGTCACAATCCTGCCATTTGCTTACCTCGTCAAATGAGATTTGCCACCATTTTAAAGCGTCCATAAATTGGAATCAACAGGCAAACAAACTTACAGTAGTAACCGATGGTGGAGACCCTCCGTTTTTCTATAAATGGTCCACCGGGGTAAATGACCTTTCAGAAATTACGGTTACCGGATCAGGCACCTACAGTGTGACGGTCACTGATTTGGGGGAATGTAAAGCGTACGCTAATTTTACCATAAAGTGAATTGATATTTTCTGTTGTGCGGGGTGGGCATAATGGAGTAAGGAAATTTTGGTTGTTCTAAAAAGAAACTTTCTAAACTTTTCAATGTAAATTTATTTTCCGAGAGAATATTTACAAAGATGTTTTGAATTGTATGCATTCGTTTCGGTGACTGTTATTATTTGGATTTTAAAATTATATTAAGTAGACAATTTTCTTTTGTAAATTTGAATTAAGTGATCACTCAGTTTTCAAAAATTCTTTTGGTAGGTGGTTCGGGAACTTTGGGAAAAGTTACTGCCCCCTTGTTGAGGCAAGCAGGATATCAAATCAGACTGATGACACGTCATCCTGAGAAAATAAGTTTGACACAAAGTTCCGATGTTGAAATTGTCAAGGGAGATTTGATCGATCCATCCTCTTTGGAGATTGCTTGTGAAGGCAGGGATGTTGTCATCGCGATGGCGCACTCTATTCTGGGGACAGGTCGATATGGTTCCATGAAAGTAGATGTAGAAGGGCACAAATCGCTCATTGACCTCACAAAGCGAGCAGGCGTAAAATGCATGGTTTATATTTCACTGGTCGGTGCCGGCCCTGATCAGTCCATTGATTTTTGGCGCAATAAATTTGAAGTAGAACAATATCTCCAAAAGAGTGGATTGAATTTTATCATCATCAGATCTACGGCCTTTATGGAAACCCATATCCATGAATTAATGGGTAAAGGAATTCTTAAAAACGGGAAGGCGATGATCATGGGGAAAGGTAATAATCCATTAAATTTTGTTTCAGTGGTGGATGTTGCACAAATCATACTTAAATCATTGGAGCAACCCGAGGCATTGAATTCAATTATAGAAATCGGAGGTCCTGATAATTTAAGCAGAAATGAAATTGTTTCACTCTACGAAAAGTATTCCGGGAGGCAAGTTAAATGCACGTATCTCAGTATTGGATTTTTGAATATCATGTCTAAATTATTCAAACCATTTCATCAGGGGATTTCCAGGGTGATGGCACTTGGTGAAGTGCTGGACGAAACGGATCAGACTTTTGATCCTACCCGCACCCTTCAAAAATTCCCCATCAAACTTACCACCATTGAACATTTCATAAAGCAGCAATGCAAATGAATTATCATGGTATCTGAACATTCAGTATTGACCTAAGGTAATCTCCTTCGGGTAAGAGTTAATTAAATTTCTTCAACATACTAACTGTTCAATTTTGGCAGAAATCGCCCTGTGTTTTTTTGGTATGCTTCGTAGGCGGGATATTTTTCGGCTGAAATTGCTTCACTAAAATCGGAACTTCCCTGAAAGAGCACCAACAACAACATACATCCTGCAACAGACCAATTGATCCATTCTCCACTTGCATTCGCCCCCAATAAATAGAAAGAAATCCAAATGGCCTGTTCTGCAAGATAATTTGGATGTCGCATGTATTTCCAAAGTCCCGTATGAGTAAATCCTTTGGTATAAATGCCATCTACCTTTCCGGTTAAATTCATTTGGCGATGTTTTTCTTTTTGAAAATTCCACTGCTGTTGGTCTGCTATGGTTTCTAAAACTACAAATCCAATAAAAATAGTCGCTAATACATAATCGATCATACCAAGTGACTGAACCTGATCATACATGGCAACCAGAATGGGCAAGGTGAATAGTAAAATCAATCCATTCTGATAAAGAGAAATAAAAAATAAGTTGAATAAAGTCCATTTTAATTTTCCGGAAAGCTCCGGTTTTTTTCTTAATACCGCCCACCGATAATCCTCTTCTCCATCCCAGAATTTCCAACTGTAAGCTCCTCGCCGTGAAAAATTATAAGTGAGTCGTATGCCCCATATACTGACCAATACAGCCATCAGGATCAATCGAGTGGTACATCCTCCTGCATACGCAATGTACCAGGCATAAACCAATGGAACAATGCTCCAGATCTTGTCCACCTGACTGCAGTTGCCCGTTAGTTCACTCAAAGTAAAACAGGCCAAAGCTGTAAAAAGACAGAGGTAGATACAGTTCCACAGCACTTCATGTTGCAATGGACTTAAGGGTGAACCAAACCTGTAAGAAATTATGGGCACTACTATTAAAGTTAGTATGAGTATGAAAATAGTTTTAATCATGATCCCCAAAATTTTTCAAAAATTTATTTTAAAATCAACCGGCCAAATAATAAAGTCCAATTATCACTTCGTTCATTTGGACCATTAAATTGCACCCATCGGCATTAACCAATGTATTATTATAAATAGGTTTGGACCAAATTATAAAAATACAATAGTTATTTCAAGAATAAAGGTATCAAAATTTAACCATCACCTTATTGAGTAATTTTTCAATTTTCAAAAAAAATCATTAAAAACAATCAGCCTTGCATTCTGAAATTATATATAATTTTTAAACTTCATTGAATGACGACTTTTTTTGTTTGGGAAGAATTTGAACATTTTACATGCAACAAATAAACTCCTTTCTTCAAATCGCTTAAATCAATTTGTGTGGACTTTACAGCAGAGGTGATTTTATAATTTAGTTTTAACCCATATAGATTAAACAATTCCAATGATTCAATTTCTTTATCCGATTCTAAATTAAAAAGACCATTCCCGGGATTTGGATAAATTTTTACCAGATCGGAGATGATCTGATCTGCACTGTTAACAGTTGTTGTACATCCACTGCCTAGAAACCATGGGGAAGCAGTTTTGTCGTTGGAGAAAAATTTCAAGAGCAATGCGCCTACTTTTTGCGCTCCCAAAGTAGAAGGATGCGTACCATCATTTTGAAAATCAGCGGGACAGGTATAGAATACGTCAGGATTGTTTTTCTGTGGGTTATCTCCGTCTGACCACATGTACATTCCCCATGAAAGCCAGGGGGATTTTGCTTCACTCCCCTTAAAAGCCACTTGGGGTAAACCCATTATTTGATCTTCTATTGTTTGTTTTACAGCCCATCCAGTGAGGTATGCATATGGCTCTGGATTTAAATTGGAACTTGCATAGCGACCGGAAATCCTGCTGGCCATGTAGCAGAGTTTTACATTGGGAAATCTGGTTTTGATTTCATTCATACACCTGCGAAACTGCACGACCAATGAATCATAATGAACACCCGGAGGAGTGCTCCCCGCAGGATTGGCTTCTTTAAACCAAATGACCTGCACCTGATTTTTACCTACACCTGCATTTGCAAGTCTGGTGTTCACGGTGTTCCAGAAAGTTAAATAATTGTTGTGGGTAGGGGTGGATATCACATTGGCAGTTTGACCACCTTGAGCACCATCCACCAATACCAGTTTTGGATTTTTCGATGGGGAGGCATTTGCCTGTCTGATAAATTGTTGGGTCTCTTGTGTACAATTGGACATGCCTATACTGAGCCATACGATTTTTCCATTGGTTGCATCCGGATTTCCCGATATGTCCAGACATTGAATCTGGGAAGATAATTCCAAACCTGCTTTAAGATGTTCAGCCGGCATGTCATTGGAGCCATTGAGGTACAAGCCTCCCATTTTTCCGGTAAGTGGAGAAATTTCAGTACCCAAATCATTGATGGGAATGTATCCTGTTGAAATTGCATCACACTTTGGTTGAAGGCTTGCGAGCAGAGGATATAAGAGAAATAAAAATGTTGCCTTAATTTTCATTGCAAAAATTTTAGAGCTTAAAAAACGCAAATCAGTTTTTGATGATTACTGCGGGTTCCTTATTTCCATTAAAGTAAATTCTGAATAAAAGTCATGTCCATTATTTGACCAATGTCACATCACCATAAAGCTGTTTTAATTCTCCATCTACAAAACGCACAGTAGCCACATAGACAAACACCGCAGGATTCAATTCATTGTTACGGAAAGTGCCGTCCCATCCATGTGCGGGATTATTTGGTGGAAAGTCGTGGCCTTCAAAAACCAATTCACCCCATCGATCATAAATTTGTAAAACTTCAATTTCTTCGAGGGCAGGATTTCCATAAATGGTAAATTTATCATTGATACCATCTCCATTGGGCGAAAACACATTTGGCACCCATACCTTTTTTTCAATTCGGATATTTATGTTGATGTAGGCTGTGCGCGTACATCCGAATTCATCAATAACCATTACTTCATACCGTGTGTTTTCTTTTGGTGAAACAACCACTGCACTGCAGGAATCACAGGAAATATATTGCGCCGGACTCCACAAGAATTTAGGATTGGCAGCATTCGTCGATGCCGACAATCGAACAGAGCTGCCATATAAAATCGTAGAGTCTGTAATGTTCAGATTAATGTCAGGATCCGGTAATTGGTCTACCTGCAAAATAGTATCTATCCAACAATTGTTTGCATCCAAAATTCTCAATTTGTACAAGCCACTTTTTAGTGCGCGAATGGTATCAGATGATTGTCCATTATCCCATATAAAACGATAGGGTCTGACTCCACCGGCGGAACTACCAAATGCAACTCCACCATGCAGGTCATCACAACCCGCAGGAGTGGCACCACCATCAATCAGCATTGGAGGTGGTTCATTGAGAAATATAGAATCTACTATCGGACAATTATTTTTATCCCGTACTTCAACTTTTATCCAACCTTTACCAAGACTCTGTGCGGTGTCACCGGTTGCACCATTTTTCCAAAAGTATGAGTAAGCAGGCGTGCCTCCCTTTACTTCAATTTTAACTGCGCCATCTTTGGCACCGAAACAACTGACCGCGTAGCCGTTGTAATCTAAGATAATGGAAGCCAGAGAAGACAATGAATCCGGCTGGGTAATTACAATGCTGTCCGTTGCTACGCATCCAAATGGATCACTGAGTTGCACCCAATAAGTTCCAATGCCAAGTCCTGTTAATCTTGCACTGGTATCTGCAAAATTTTGCCAACGATAAGACCAGGAAGCTGCTGAGCCAATTCCAATGGCTTCAATGGAGGCATTGGCGTCTCCATGACATTTGATGCTGTCCAGCATCTTTAAATCTGCATCCAGTCGATACAATTCCACAAATACGGTATCATAAAATTCACAGGACTGATATTTTTCAACTTTGAGCAACAGTGTATCCCAAACAGTCATACCTGTGGTGACATTTCCGGGAAATTGATATTGTGAATAGGATGAATTCAAAGAAGACAACCTATCAGGATGCAACCATTGATATTTGTAAGAGCCAATGGAATCAAAACCAATTTGTATGTTTCGGTCAAAGCATATTCTATGGATCTGGCTTTCACCAAAAATTTTGGCAGGACTTAACAGGATGGTGTCTCCATTGCACAGACATGGATTGTCAAGTGGATGAATGGCGGCGATCATTCTGCATGAATAATTACCCGGCACTTCATATTTCCAATGAATCCAAATGCTGTCGCTGGAAGTGATGCGGGCTCCGGGAATTTTATCAGAAGAGATGAATACATCGGTTGAATCCAATACCCCGTTGTTGTTTTGATCAAAATAGAATTTAATCAGGTAGTCAATTTTTCCGGTGAAAGGTGATTTATTCTGAATGAGATAATCCACTTCCAATTGTTCGTTTCCTCCAGGTAGAAATTGAGCACGCACATCTGATTGCAAAATGTATAAAATAGGACTGAGCGGAATGTCTTTGTAATCCCATTCCTGAACATGCAGCAACTGGTCGCACTCACCACCGGATGCCTGTGAGCAGCTTACCTTCTTTGGTGAATTGAGTATTAATTTGAAATCAGTAGTCTTGCAGTGTTCGATGCAAGTTCGTTCCAGTTCCAGTTCAAACACCACAGAATCTCCTTTTGCCACAGGACCTTGTACAGGCACTTCTACTGATTCCATTCCATCGAGATAATAAAATCCTGCACCGGTAGTTGGCACATGGCGGATGGCTTTAAAACTACCCGGAAGAAAACTCAATTCTTTTGCATAAACGAAGTATACTTTTTGTGGAAGGGAATTGACGATTGCATCTTTCGAATACAACACCACCCTGGTTTTAAATTTGTCTCCACAGGCGCTGTCCGCGTCAAAGCTGATGCTCGCATCATACAAGTCTTGCAGCGTCTGTCCTTGCGGATTGAAGCGGAAGGGTGTGGAACTCACTACCGGTGATTTATTGTACTCATTACAGACATTGGTGTGAAAACTGTAGAAGCTCAAAGATTGTCCATCTTCCAAAGCACAATCACCGGTAAAATCCAAATGCACGAGGTATTGATTTTGGTTGATGCGATAAAAACCCGGAAATCCTAGAGGAAATAATTTATCGGACATTTCCCAGTAATATTCATTTGGATTGGCTGTCGTCAGTGGCGGTGGAAGCAAACGGAAACTGTCCTTAGGATATTCAAGATATGCTTGTTGCAAATTCAGTCCATTCGGTTTTGTAAAATGAAATCGATTGTTAAAACTATGCCCCAATCCCGAATTGTACACCAACACAGAATAATTAAAACTGTCGCAAGCCTGCGAAAACGTATCGAGAGGTTGTTTAATTAATTCCAATCTGATACTGGCATCTTCGGGTTCATAATTGAGCACAGAACGGTGCACATATTCTTTGCAGGTTCCGGAAATATTCAAAAAGTCATTTGGATAGCCTGCACAGGAATTTCCTGAATATATGATCAAAGAATCTGCATGGCAATCGTTGAATCTGGTAAATAATTTAAAATTCCGCGAACTGTAAATGGTATCTAGTTTGAATACCATATTCTGTGGATTAAGAACAAGCGGAATATGTCTGGTCGCCATACCCAGACTGTCGTATTCTATCAAACTGTCTACTAAAATTTGGCCGGAAGAATTTTCTGCCAACAGCCAGAGGTTTTTATAAGTAAAATAATTGGATGGTTTCGCTGTAGTGGTTTTTGAACTTAGGTTGAAAGGCCAAATGATCAGGGTGTCTTTTAGTATTTGTTTACGAATTTCTGTAAACGCAGGCTCAACTCCTGAAACATTAATGGCATACTTGGTTTCATTGTATAAATCCTTGTGCAGGTTCTGATCAGGAAGATGGAGATTGTATTTGAATTTTTTAAAAACCCGGATGGTGTCTGTAAGAGAAACATAACATTCCGGTTGTAAATCAAACCACAGTTGGTGCTGAAACAATTCAAAGTCCTGATTCAAATTAAATTGATCAAACTGGATCATAGTATAGCCCGCACTGTCCCATACAAATGGTGCTAAATAACTGGTGTCATAGGCTAGATTCAATGGCGAGGGAACGCGGAATACCTTTGCATAATTAGGTGCATTGTTTAGGAATTTGAAAAATGGAGGGATCACAATTTTAACCTGATCAATGAGATAAGTATTCCTGAACTCATTGATGAATGGGTCCGGATTTTCAGGATAATTTCCATATGTATCCAGAGAAGTTTCTAAGCGGAAATTACCACAGACAGATAAGTATGGCGAACTGCCTCTGAAATTTGGATCTTTGTAGTAATCTTGTCGAAGAAAAGTGCTGCCCACAGATGGTTTGCCGGAAAATGTATTGATGGTGACCGGTTTTTGTACCTGCATGTTGCATCCATCCTGTGCATAAGTAAGGTCTGCATAGACGGTTGATTTTAACCATTGTGTAATTTCAAATGGATTGATCACACCCTTCAGCACAAATACGATGGAATCCCTGGTGCTTAAACTACCATTCAGACAAGTTCCGAATAATGCGGATAAATTAAGCTGTCTTAAAAAATAATGATAATAATTATTGGTGGCCTGGCTATAAAAATCCGCACCAAGTGGATTGATGCATGTGGACCAACGGTTGGTTTCGCCATCAAAATATTTTAAGGTATCTGTAAGCCAGGTAACCTGCTTTATAGTATCGTATTTTCCATTGATGTAATAAATCAATGGGGCAATAGCTAATTTGAAAAGTATATTTGAAAAATTGGCATTGCATAATACTTCCACCGGGATGTACATAAGAAAAGTATCTTGGGTGAAGAAGTAATTATGATTGAGTGAGTCAAAATTAGGATTGACTTTTATGGTTTTAGTTGAATCAGTAAAGCCTACAGTCAATCTTTTAAAAGTGATGTCTCCAATAACCAATTGTCCGGGAGAATTTACGCCAATGACAGTAGTGTCACAGACGACCGGGAAAGCTGGTGTGGATCCACAATACAGCGGTATTTTCTGATAGCAACCGTCTCCACAAAAATAATCTGCTTCAATGCGAATGTTGTATCTGGGTCCACCGCTTCCCAAACAAAAAGTACAATTGGTATTTACGCCACCCGAACCTGAGGAAGGATCACAATGGAATTTCAAAGGAATACCGACTATAAAATTACTCGTGTCTGCAGTTAAATAAATGACATTCGCATTTTTTCTATAAGGGGTAGGGTTTCCATTAATGGTGATGATGGTTCCGGGTAATAATTCTACGGATGGAGGAAGTGTAATCCTCACGCTTGCACTGTCCCGTGTACATTCATCTAAAAAATGATATTGATTTTTATAAAGATAAAATTGGATGGTGTCCTTCTCTTCATCCACATAAACACTCTGAAATCTTAAAGTCGAAACACTGGGTTGATACCAGTAATAACTTTGATTGTACACATATCCTTCATAGGTTCCGGGTTTGTCACAGTAGTTGTTAAACCCTGCTTCTAATTTCATGGTGCGTCGATCAAAAACCTGACCGTCACAATCAAAATTCAGGCATGAGGGATCTAAGGAATATTTTATTTTAAAATCCAGAGTATCATTTGGTCTTAGATCATCGTAATATCCATCGCCGTCCAGATCATCTAATCCGCCGGGACCATCTGGATCTGTAGTAAGTCTTCTGAAATCCAGTCCGTATCCGGTGAATCCAATTTGTGTGATGGGGATCAGTTTTCCCGAAATTCTTATTTCAGTAATTTTGAGACAATCATCTTTAAGCGGAGCGGTGTATTGACCATTTTGAATCAGTGACCAGCCCAGATTAATATATAGATCAAACATACTATTTCCCAATTCAAAAGAACCTTTGTTGGAATAGTTGGATATACGGAGATTTGATTCACCCCGTTTGCAAGGGGTTGCAAATTTTTGTGTATCCTGAACGACAACCAAGGTCGGCGTTCCGACCGGGACCAATAAGTTGACATTTTCCTGTACAGAAAATTCGCATTTCAATTTGCCACAGGAAACTAAAAATTTATGATTGATTTTGAATTCTGTTTCACAGGCATTGAGATTTACTTCCTGAATGATCACCATCGATTCTCCCCGTTCAAAAAATTCATTGAAATTTCCAATTTGTGTAAAATCAGACGGATTAAAAAACAAGGTATCGCCCGAGGAACTTAGTTGACCAAGATTTGAATTCAAAATGGTCATTTTGTCATTTCCTACCACAAAAATGGTGAAGGAATCCAGGGCCACCTGACCTATGTTCACAATGGAGTATTTCTTCTTAAATTTTTTGTCGACTTCATCGTAATACAATCCAAGGTTTGCAATGCTGATTTGTGGACTGTAAATCTGGGTAAGCTGTTTGTTGGTTGCTAAATTAATTCCATTCCAAATGAATTGTGTGTAAAAGCTATCTGCATGACTTTTTGCGGAACAGACATGATCCATCCAAAATTGAAAACTGGTCGTCTCACAAATGTCTAGAAAGGACAATTGAAATTGTGGACCCGATGGATGTTGGGCATTTTTGAGCGAGACCTGATTTCCACTTAAACTGTTAGGGCGAAAAGTAAAATGATTATTTGCAAAAAATTGAATATCTGCATTCCTTACGGGTGTTTTGCCTTCATTGGTAATGCGAATTTCTACCGGGAGGCCCTGGCATTGCTCTGTATTGAGTGGCAGCGACATGCTGATTGAAATCTGGCCTGAGAGTTTAAGCCAGAAGACGCAGAGGAGGAAGCTAAAATAGAGGCTTTTGTTCATGGCATGTAAAATTAATACATTTACGCCATGTCAGGTTTTTTTATGAAAAACAATCTAAAGTTAGAATTACGGCTCAACCTGCTCTTTTGTAATTCAACCAACTGGTTTTGAGATAAGAGGTAGGATCTTCCTAAATGGAAGTATTTCAGATTCGATTTCAATAGGTACTAATCCAGGCTCAAGAGGCAAAGAATTATTCTTTCTTCTGAATAGCTATCCATCGGTTCACTTTATTTTCCAAAACTTTGATCGGCAGACAACCAGCTTCCAGAATCTGATTGTGGAAACTTTTGAAATCAAAATTATTTCCCAACTCTTTCTGAGCTTTTTCTCTAAGTTCTATGATCTTAAGTTGGCCTATTTTATAGGAAAGGGCCTGTCCCGGAATGGCCATGTAGCGCTCAATCTCTGCAATGATGCTCTCTTCCGGTTCTGCTTCATTGGATTTGGAATATTCTATGGCTTGCTCTCTGGTCCAACCTTTGACGTGTATTCCAACATCCACCACCAAGCGAATGGCACGATGCATCTCGCTGCTCAGCATACCGAAATATTGGTAAGGATCCGTGTACAGTCCAAGTTCCTTTCCCAGACTTTCGCAATACAATGCCCAGCCTTCTCCATACACACCATACCAGGAAAATTTTCTAAAATCAGGGAGCAGTGAATTTTCTTGCTGAAGTGATATCTGATAGTGATGTCCTGGAATAGCCTCGTGTAGAAAAAGAGCTTCTCCTCCTAAAACATTGTAAGTGGCTACATTCGGAATAGGTACATAAAATATACCGGGTCTGCTGCCATCGGCAGTGCCCTGCTGATATTCTGCGCTGGCTGATGCTTCTCTGAAAGCTTCCGTACGTCTGATTTCAAATCTGGATTTTGGAACCAGATCAAACATTTTTTTGAGTTGTGGTTGCATCACTTTTTCCAATCCCGCATACCACGAAATCACTTCCTCCGGTTTTTGGAAAGGCATAAACTTTTTATCCGTCCGCATAAAATCAAAGAACCCATTCAAGTCACCTTTAAACCCAACTGCCGTTTTTACTTTTTCCATTTCACTGCGAATCCGGGCTACCTCCTTTTCACCCAAGGAAAAAATCTCCTCCGCAGTCATATCCGTCGTAGTCCAATATTTAATCAGTTGCTGGTAACGTTCTTTTCCTCCCGGAATTTCTGAATAACCGTAAGAGCTTCTACCTTTTGGTAAGTATTCTTTCTCGTAGAAATCAGCCATTTTACTGAATGCCGGGACTAATTTTTCCATGATGGCTTTCTTAAAGTCTTCCTTAATTCTGGTCTGTTCTTCTGCAGTAAAAGAGGAAGGCATATTTTTAACAGGACCGTAATAAAGACTTTTCTCAGGGTCCGTTACCACAAGTTCTTTAAACTGAGGGATGATTTTAAGGATCAGAGATTTTGGCAGGACATAACCTTTCTCCATTCCTGTGCGGGTAGAAACAAGGGCAGAATCGCACCACATTACGAATCTATCGATCCGGTGCAACCAGTTGTCATAATCTTTGACGGTTTTAAACGGTTGCGTGCCGCTGCCGGAACCAAACTGGCCGAAAGTCAATGGTAAGCTCCAGAATTGATTGACCGGCATGTAATGATCGGGAAATTCAAGACCTGATAATCTGATGTCACATTCCCAATTGAGTATATCGTAACTGATGCGATCATTGGCATCCATTTTTTCAGGATCATAACCGGCCAATTTTTTCTTCAGGCCAACAAAATAATTCTTGAGCTCTCTGCGAAATCCTTCTGTAACATCCAACGTAAGCAAATCATTAAAACCCTCTGCTCCCTGGATAGTAGCCTCCATCGGAAAGAAATGATGCTGGTCCTGATGATATTGCGCCACAAGATCCTTGAAGGGTAGGGCAGGAGTGTCATTTTGTTTTTCCTTAGGTCCGCAGGACAAAAATGATGTAAGGATGCAGGTTAAAAGAATGTGTTTCATTTTAAATGAAATTGTGTGATTTTTAAAGTTGGAAAGTATTCAAATGGATACCGTTTAATACAATGGTACAAATCTACGAATAATTTCGTACATTGAGACAATCTCTTTTTATAAAATATTTATTTAGAAAAAATTACCAGTAGTGAGGTTAGCAGCGGAGTGAAATTTTGAATGCTAATCCTGCTGTAATTTTAATTGGTACCGAAAAAATATAGTGGTTATTTCTCGAGGCGTCTATTAAAATACTTCATTGAGAAACTGGATCATGTGCTTCCAACTTCTTTTATCGGCCTTTTCATTGTAGGCAGCACCTCCTGTGGGGTCATTTCCAGCGGAAGGATCAGTGAAGGCATGCACCGCATCGGCGTAATAAATCATTTGCCAGTCAGCTTTGGCTTGCTTCATTTCGTTCTGGAAGGCGGCAATATCTGCATCCGGTATGTAAAAATCATTGGCGCCATGACAAACCAATACTTTCGGATTAATCTGCTGTATTTTTCTGGTGGTATCTCTTCCAAGGCCTCCATGAAAACTGACCACACCTTTGATGTTCATATTTTCTCTGGCTGCATTTAAGGCACCGGTTCCTCCAAAACAATATCCCATTACCACAATTTTTGATGGGTCAGCACCGGATTTTATCAATTGTTCCAATGCCAGTTTTATCCGACGATTGTAGGCATCTGTATTGGTCTTGTAAAAAGTTGCATTGGTAATTGCCTCGCTTCTGTTTTTTGGATAATTACCCTCTCCATAAATATCTGCAATAAAGCAATAGTAACCCATGTCGCTTATTTTGAGGGCAGTTTCTTTGGCATGTTTATCTATTCCCATCCAGGCGGGAAGAATTAGGATTCCTGCTTTTTGTTTGCTTTGTTTTTTTGGACGGGATGAAAGGCCGTTTAGTGTTTGCTTTTCATCTTTATATTTCACAGGTTTCAATTGGCCAAATGAGTTAATACCTAAAGTCATTGTTATTATGGAGACTAAAAGTGAATTTTGGATATTCATGAATTAATATATTACAAAGATTTATAATTCTAAAATAGGGTTAAAACAAAATATTAAGCGACAAAATTAATATTTTTATACTACAATTTTCAATATTAAAATATTTTAATTTAATATTTATTATATTTTTTTATTTAATTTAATATAAGTCAGGTATTATTTTTTTTGTTAGTAAAAAATCGGGTTTAATTTTAATGCATTTAAATCCAATTTTATGTGGTATTTATGAATTTAGATAATGGTAATTCATTTTTCAAAATCAAGGAGTTTTAAGCTTGTAAGAATAACAAGAATTGTTACTCCTACATCAGCTGAAATTGCAAAAACCAAATTACTATATCCAGTAAAAGCCATTGCTATAAAAATCAATTTAACCGCTATTGCCCCGATGGTGTTGAATTTTATTCTTTTCAATGTTTTTTTACTTAAACGAATGAGAAATGGAATGAGTGAAAGCTTGTCGTTCATCAATGCTATGTTCGCGGTTTCTATTGCTGTGTCGCTACCTGCTGCTCCCATTGCTATGCCTACGGTGGATTGTGCTAAAGCTGGTGCATCGTTTATGCCATCGCCTACCATTGCTACGAATTTATACTGCAATAAAAGTTCTTTGATTTTGTCGGCTTTGTTTTCGGGTAACATATTTCCGAATATTTTTTTGATTCCTACTTGTTCTGCTACAAATTTTGCTGCGTTGCTGTGGTCGCCCGTGAGCATTACTGGTTCAATATTCAATGTTCTAATTTCTTTTAATGCTGCCGCACTATCAGGTTTAATTTCGTCCATCAATCCAATAATTCCTGCCACACCTTTACCAAAACTCACCACCACACTTGTCTTACCTTGTGATGCAAGTTGCTCTACAATTTTTTCAGCTTCGTTGTCGCTGTATTGATGTTCTTTTATAAATTCCAACTTGCCCACATAAATTGTTTTGTCCTCACATACCAAACATTTTGCTGTTGCTCCTTTGCCCAATACACTTTTAAATGCTTCGGTTTTGTGTGGTTCAAATCCTTCCTTTTTACTTGCATCAACAATAGCTTGTGCTAATGGATGTTCACTGAAAATTTCTGCTCCTGAGGTGCATGCCAAAAGTTCTTCTCGGCTTGTTCCGTTCAACGGAAAAATATCTGAAACAATCGGGTTGCCAAAAGTGATGGTTCGTGTTTTGTCTAACGCAATTGCTTTGATGTTTGCAAGGGCTTCAATGTATTTTCCACCTTTTACCAATGCTCCTTTTGCTGATGCATTTCCGATTGCTGCATAGATTGCTACAGGGGTAGAGATAACCAATGCACAGGGACAAGCGATTACTAAAAGTGTAATTGCTTGTTGCAACCAATGGTTAAAATCTAATTGCATTGCAAATACAGGAATTACGAAAACCAAAATTGCCATTGCAATAATGGAAGGTGTGTAATACTTTGAAAATTTCTGAATGAATTTTTGTGTTTCGCTTTTGTTGGCTGATGCTTCAAAGGTGAGGCGAATGATTTTTGAAAAAGTAGTGTCAATAGAAAGCTTTGTTGTTTCTAATTCTATGAAACCATTTTTGTTTAGTGTTCCTGCAAAAAGATTATCGCCTTTGTGTTTGTCTTTTGGAATGGGTTCGCCTGTAATGGCTGCTTCATCAACACTGGTTTCGCCTGAAATTATTTTTCCGTCAAGGGGTATCATTTCACCTGGTTTTATTTGAATGATTGTTCCGACTGAAATTTTATCAATTGAAAAAAAATCATTCTGTGCTTTTACAAATGCAGTTTTGGGTGCTTTGCTCACCAATTCATCTAATGACGATTTTGAATTTTCTATTCCAATATCTTCTAAGCGTTCACCTAAAACATACAACACTATTACAACTGCTGCTTCGGGATATTCGCCTAAATAAAATGCTCCGATAACTGCAATGGTCATTAGTAAATTGATACTACTGAATTGGAGTTTGAAGATTGCTTTTACTCCGTTCCACAAAACATTTTTGCCAATGCTGAGAATAAAAGCAGCAAAGACTAAAGGTGCATATGGCATTGGTATGTTTATGCCGAGAATGGAGAGGATTTCTAACGTAACTACTATAGCAATTGTAGAAAGAAGAATGAGGAATTTTTTATCTTTTAACGGTAAGTTCATTTTTTCAATGGATTTTAATAATGGCCAATATATCTTCAGATTTGTTAATTTGTTTAAATGGAGAAAATTGTACATCGCTACTATTAACAACAGGAAATATTTGTTTAAGAGATTTTAAAATTACAACTAGATATCTGATAAATATGTCCGATGATTTCTAGAATGTTAATTATTTTTATACCGAAGGGCAACTTTTTCCAGTACAAATAAGAATTTGTAAATAGGTATGGTTGCCCAAGTATGTAAAAACATTTTAAAATTTGCCAAAAAAGCTGCAAGCGAACTTTGGAATTAACAATTAGAGCTTCTATTGGAGCTTTTTTATAAATCTTTGTTAACTCAAAAGTTACTGAAGCGCTAAATTTCATTGTTAGAAATTTCAATGTGCATGCGCTTCGCCTTTGTTGTTCATTTTAGCCAAAATAAAAAATGCTCCATTGACTACAACTTTGCTTTTGATTGGAATTTCTTTGAGCAAGTTAATTTCGCTATAACCTACATCGGATTTTCCTTTACGAACAGGGATTTTTTCGAAAGTTGTTCCTTCTTCTTTGTTGTGTTCGCCTTCTTTATGCTGACTTTCTTTCTCTCCATGTTCATGTTCATCGTGTTTGTGTTCGGCTGTTTCAGTTTCGCTATGGTGTTCTTCTTCCTTGTGAGCATCTGTAACAATAAAAATATAGTCCTGCCCCTCGTGGCTTACAATGGCGTTGGTTGGCACTGCATCTACGGTGGCATTCTCTAAACTTACCAATGCAGTTATGCTCATTCCGTCAATCAATCCTTGTTTGTTTCCTTTTACCATTGCATGAACCGAAATAGCCTTGGTGTTTAGCTCAAAAGTATTGCTGATTGCATAAACCTCGGCATCGTATTCTTTGCCGGGGTTATTAGTGAGTGTAAAATGTATGATTTGTCCGACTTTTATTTTTTGTAAATCCTTTTCATATACATACAAATCAAGATGTAGTTGGCTGTTGTCCACAATTTCCACAATGGGATTATTACCATCAACATAGCTTCCGATGTTTACCTTCACATTACTTATACTTCCATTTATTGGGCTTACAATGCTTACTGTAGTTTTAATGTTTTCGCTTGTCAGCGAGTTGGTATTTATGCCAATTAACTGTAATTGTTTTTGCAAACTTGCTTTTCTGGCTTTAATTGTTTTTAATTCTGCATCTGCTGACTGTAAATTTTTCAAAGCTCCAGCATTGCCCTGTTGCATTTCTTTTTGTCGGGCAAATTCTAATTGCGCCAATTCTGCTTTTGAAGATATGCTTAAGAATTCTTCTTGCATGGTAATAAATGTATTGTTGGATATGGTAGCAATTACCTGTCCTTTTCTTACTGAATTTCCTGTTTGTACTAAAATTGAATTAATTATTCCGCCAAGAAAAGCTGTTGCATTTGCCCTGTTTTGATTTGGAACTTTTAAAATTCCGTTGGCTTTGAGTGAAGCGGTGAGTTGCTTTTTTTCGATACTACCAAGTTCAATTTTTATGGATTTCATTTGGTCGGCTGTAAGCATTGCTTTGTTGGGGCTTTCGTGTTCGTCATGAAATTCTTTTTCTCCAACGTGTGTATGTCCATCTTTTTCAGAATGAGTGTGGCAGGAGGTTAGAATTATAACATTTGTTAAAATCGATATTATAAATTTTATATTTTTCATTATGAAGAGTTATTTATTGATTAAGAAATTGATTTTAATAATAGTTTGGTTTAATTGATTAACCGATTGCAGATAATTTAATTGTATATCGGTGGCGGTTTGAAGGGCTTGCAAGTATTCAATATAACCAATTTCGCCACTTTTAAAACTAACTTTGGCGGTGCTAATAATAATTTCGGCATTAGTTAATGCGGTTGATTTAAAGTAATTGTATTGAGACAAATTTTGATTATATTGCAGAAATGCGCTTTGCAATTGATTTTGTAAGATCAGCTTTCCGTTATCAGCTTCCAATTGTAAAGCCCGCTGTTTGTATTCAAGAGATTTTATTTTGGAGGCATTGCTAAAGAAGGTAAGTGGAACACTTAAGCCTACGTTCAAGCCCTGAAATCGTTTACTGCCGTTAAAGTAAACGTCACTGCCATGTAAGGTTTGAGTGCCGATTAAGGATTGGTTAAAATAACCCAAATTAAAATCAGGCAACGTAGCTGCCACTTCAACTTTTTTGTTTTGCTCCGCAATGATGGCTCGTTGAAACAATTCTTTAATCAATGGATTATTTGAAATGAGCGTTGTGTCAATCGAAGTAGTTAAATGTAGTGGTTGCAAATTTTCACTAATTTTAATTGTAAATTCTTCGCTTTTGTTCAACAGCATTTTGAGCGAATTATATGCTGTTGCATAGTCAGTTTCGTTTTGTTTGATAAGCAAGAAAAATTGCTCCCGTTTGGTTTCTGCTGTGGTTTTCTCCAACAAATTTGCTGCGCCTGATTTGTAACGCAAGGCAGAAGCACTCACAAATTCGTCATACAATTTGTCTATAGATAGCAAGTGAATTTTTATTTGCTGTAAATATTGCAAATGATAAAACCAGTATTGCACCTGTGCTTTTATATCGTTTACGGTTGCTTGCTGTTTTAATTCGCTACTTTGCAATTCAGCTTTATACAAACCTGATTTCGCAGTATAATATGTTGGGAATGGAATGGTTTGCGAAATCTGAAATGCTCTGTCTTGATTGATGCTGTTGTATTGCCCTAACTGAAAATTGACATTTGTTTTAGGTAATTCAAATACCGATTTTTTCACGGTAGTGGATGACAGTACATTGAGTTGTTGTGCTTGAATTTCCAAATTGTTACTCAATGCTATTCTGATTGCCTCTTCAATTGAAATGGTTTTTGCAGTCTGTGTTTGACCATTTACCGTATTTAAAGAAAGTATTACAAAAATTAAGATGCTTACAGTCGAAATCTTGATATTGACTTTCCTTTTTGTTGAGAAGATCAAATAAAGCAAAGGCAATACAAACATCGTTAAGAAAGTAGCCGTTAGCAAGCCTCCTATCACAACAGTTGCCAGTGGTTTTTGCACTTCTGCACCTGCGCCGTGTGATAAAGCCATTGGTAGAAAACCAAGTGAGGCAACCGTTGCCGTCATTAAAACGGGGCGTAAACGAATTTTTGTTCCTTCCTTGATTCTTTCCAAAACATCTGTCATGCCGTCTTTTTCCAATTGATTGAAAGTTCCGATTAACACTATACCGTTTAGTACAGCTACTCCAAACAAAGCAATAAATCCTATACCTGCTGAAATACTGAATGGCATATCACGAATTAGTAAGGCGAACACACCACCTATAGCACTCATTGGTATTGCGGTATATATTAACGTGGCTTGTTTAACAGAACTAAAAGTAAAATAGAGCAGCATAAAAATGAGAGTCAAGGCGATTGGTAATGCAATCATCAAGCGGTTACTTGCTGCTTGTAAGTTTTCAAACGTACCTCCATAAGTGTAATAATAGCCCTCGGGAAGTTTTACTCTGGCATTAAGTTCCTTTTGAATATTGGTAACAACACTCTCTACATCTCTGCCTTTTATATTAAAGCCTACTACAATTCTTCGTTTGCCATCTTCACGACTAATTTGTGCGGGACCCAATTCCATTTTGATTTCAGCAACTTGAGATAATGGTATTTGTGTTCCATTGATAGTTGGAATATACAAGTGACTCACATCGTCAATGTTGTTGCGGTGAGTGCTGTCTAAGCGAACAACCAAATCAAATTTTCGTTCGTTTTCATACACAACACCTGCACTTCCTCCAGCGAAGGAAGTAGAAACAATGTGATTGATGTCCTCAATGTTTAATCCATAATTGGCAATTTGCGAACGGTTGTATTTGATTACGATTTGTGGTAAACCTGCAACCCTTTCAACGCTTGGTTCTGTTGCGCCATCCACACTTTGTACAACTGCATTTACCATATTGGCATAGCTTAAAAGTGTGTCCATATTTTCACCGAAGATTTTAACGGCAACATCTTGTCGAATACCTGTCATTAGTTCGTTGAACCTCATTTGTATAGGTTGATTTTTTTCAAAGAAAACGCCAGGAATTGTGTTGAGTTTTTCTTCAATTTCTTCTGCCAGCGCATCATACGAAATATCGAGTTTCCATTCGCTTTGTGGTTTTAGAATTATCATCATGTCCGTGGCTTCAGGCGGCATTGGGTCAGTTGGAACTTCGGCTGCTCCTGTTTTTCCAACTACCATTTTTACTTCATCAAATTCTTTTATTATTCGGGATGCTTGCATAGAAGTTTCTAAACTTTGTGAAAGTGATGTGCCTTGCGGCAAAATACAATGAAATGCAAAATCACCTTCCTGTAAAGTAGGAATAAATTCACCTCCCATTCTTGAAAATAGAAATACGGAAAATGTGAATACACCAACGGTAGCTATTACAATAACTTTTTTGAAAAAGATTGCTTTTTCTAATAGAGGTGTATAAAGGTGCTGCAAAAAGTTCATCATTCTATCACTCAATGTTTGCTTGTGCGAAATGTTTTTAGAAAGAAACGCTGCACACATCATTGGAATATAGGTAAGTGATAAAATCAAAGCTCCAACAATTGCGAAAGATACAGTTTGAGCCATTGGGCTAAACATTTTACCCTCAATTCCGACTAAAGTAAGTATGGGGATGTAAACAATTAGAATAATTATCTCACCAAACGCAGCACTGCTACGGATTTTCGAAGCAGAAATAAAAACTTCATTGTCCATTTCCGTTTGAGAAAGTTTGCCAATTGCATTTCGCATTCCTAAATGGTGTAAAGTTGCTTCTACTATTATTACTGCGCCATCCACAATCAAACCAAAGTCAATTGCTCCCAAGCTCATCAGATTTGCACTTACATCAAACACATTCATCATTCCCAAGGCAAACAGCATTGATAATGGAATGGCGGAAGCAACAATCAGACCTGCACGAAGATTTCCAAGAAACAAAACGAGAACAAAAATTACAATCAAAGCCCCTTCAATCAGGTTTTTTTCTACTGTTGAAATGGCACGGTTTACCAAATCTGTTCTATCTAAATATGGTTCTATAACTATGTCTTTTGGTAATGATTTTTGAATGTTTACCATTTTATCCTTAATTCGACCAACCACATCAGCACTATTTGCGCCTTTTAGCATCATTACCACTCCACCTACTGCATCCACCTCACCGTTGTATGTCATTGCACCATATCTTACAGCGCTTCCTAAATGTACTTCTGCAACATCTTTTATTAAAATGGGTATTCCATTTGGATTTGATTTTACCAAAATGTTTTTAATGTCGTCAAATGAACCAATCAAACCCACACCACGAATAAAATAAGCATTAGGTTTTTTGTCAATGTAGGCCCCGCCTGTATTTTCGTTATTTTTTTCTAAAGCTTTAAAAATTTCGGGAATGGTTATACCCATTGCAACTAAACGATCTGGGTTTATGGCAACTTCATATTGTTTCATTTGTCCGCCAAAACTGTTTACCTCTGCAATTCCCGGAGTTCCATAAAGTTGGCGGGCAACAATCCAATCTTGCATTGTCCGCAAATCCATAGCTGTGTATTTGCTTTCACTATTTTTTATTGGGTGAATGATATATTGATAAACTTCACCCAAACCTGTGCTAACTGGTGCTAATTCGGGTGTTCCAACCCCTTTAGGTATTTTACTTTCCGCTTCCTTGAGTCTTTCATTTATCAATTGGCGAGCAAAATAAATGTCTACTTTGTCATCAAATACGACAGTAATTACCGACAGCCCAAAACGAGAAATGCTCCTAAGTTCTTCCAAATCGGGTATGTTGGCAATACTTTGCTCAATGGGGTAAGTTACCAACTGTTCTACCTCTTGTCCAGCAAGGGTGGGGCAAACTGTAATGATTTGCACCTGATTGTTGGTGATGTCGGGAACTGCATCGATAGGCAGTTTTGTTGCACTCCACACTCCCCAGATTATAAGAGAAAGTGTCATTAAAGAGATGATAAACTTATTTTTTATGCTGAACGCAATTATATTATCTAACATTTGTTTGACCAGTTTAATGAATAATTACAAAATAACTTTCGCTGAATGAACAACGTAAGTAGTATTTATTGTCATGCCTAAGCACAACAATGGAAATCCATTAACTGATTTTGGGAGGTTGCCAGATTGATATATATACCTCCGGAATGAAGTTGGTGGGATAAAATGAAAAGACTTTATTATCTTCTTGAACCCTGGGTAATAAAAAATAACTATGGAATTGGAAGTCAACGAAATGTCCACAACATGCACAAATGCAAAATGGTGTGCAGTGGTCTGAAGAGCTATTGTGGTCAGAATGATCAGAAGTTGGAAGAAACGAGGTGTCAGTAGAAATAAATCTTCCCTCTATATCATCAGCGCATGGCATAATTGATAATGCCATAAGATAAAAACTGAAGATGTAGATCAATATTCTTTTCACTAGGCAAATATACAAAATTATACTCACTTTGAATTAATCGTGGAATTTATTGAATTTATTGTTACGCCTTACAATTTTTAATTCTTTTGGGCTTAACAAATTAATTTGAAGATTATGTAATTTGTAATAACTAATAATTGTCAAACACCTTGACTAATAGTCAAAAAAAGTTAAGCCAGAAGAGGAGATTTTGTATTCCAATATACAACCATTTTTAAGTAATAAATTTTTAGGCTTGAATATCTGTTTATTTACAATCGCAACCACGATCATTGCCATCTGAAACTACACCAAGCAAACACACTGTTTTGCCATTGAATTTTCCTTCCCGATATCCTCTTTGTTTACAATATTCCTGGCAGGTGGCATCGCAAGCGGAACCGGTATTATTGCTCGAATTTCCGGTAGCGCACGAACAACAACAATCTGATAAGGCAATCGCCCATAATAGTTGTGTTTCAGTACCGACGATGAAAGTATGTGCTTCAATTGAATTCAACGAAGTTAAAGGTACATTACTGAAATTGTTAAAATTGAATGCCGCAACTTTTGACTTATCTGCTCTTGTTGCGTCCAGACAAGGGGCATAAGGGGCCAGTGCAGTGGATGCTGTATTCAAATGTGCTGAAATTACAGAGGCCACGGCAGCGGGCATGGGAACAGGCATGCACTGCTGAGCGGAAGCCCATGCTTGCGCTGCGCCAAGATGTACTCCTGCAACAAATAAAGCAATTGGTTGAACACCATTGTCACATTTAAATGGAGCACGACTTATTGCGGTTTGTAATTCTTTTATAATAATTTCTATTTCCCTGCTGATCGTTGCAGAGGACATGGTTCTTAATTCACTTTCAAGTTTTCTGAGTTTGAAGAGGTCATAGTTTAAACAGTTTTCATAATCTTTAAAAACATCCAACGCTGTCCGTAAATGTGCTTGCATGGCTGATATCCCAATTGCTGTAGGAAAGGCTGGCTCTGTAGCGCTTCTTCCCCATGCAGACCCCAGAAGTTGACTGGCGTAATAGAATGTGGATAGTTCAAATCTGCAATACAGTTTATTTTCGTGAGTTCTATTTGATGGGCCTGAGTTGTTGGGTTTCCTTGTCCAAGTTTGATTTCCCCATGTGATGGTTTGCAGGTCGGAAGAAACGTTTGCATAAGTATTCCAGGCTGTTGCGAATATCTGACCGGAAGAATACCAATATCCGGAAGAACTTCCGTTTGAAAATTTGAACTCCAGATTTTTTCCTGTTTGACTAATACTTGCAACATTTGCCTGATCGCTGTTGACATACCAAGTGCCACTGATGTCACCATAATTCATGGTGGGATTGCGTGTCCAGTTTTGGTTATTCCAGGTGATGGTGTTTCCGTCAGCAGACAAATTTGCATAGGCATTCCAGTCAGATGCATAAATTTGACCGGATTGAGTAAAATATCCTTTTGACTGGTTACCTGAATAACTAAAATTTAAATATTGTTGGTTTTGCGTAATTAAGCAGGGAGCATCTGCTTGTCCATTTATATACCACGTGCCTGCCAGTTGTGGATAAGTCTGAGCAAAAATGTGCTGGAATGAAATCAGCACAACCAACAAAATAAGTGATTTAGAAAATAGATTCATGGTCTTTTTTTATTCAAGGAATGACAAAAGTTACCACCACATAAGAATGCGCTTCGATCTACACTTCCACAAAGTACAATTATTTAAGTAATTGAATCAATTTACTTGTATAATCTAGACATCAATCTCCGTTTGAATTGATCATATATAGGTTGGGAATGAAAGTAATTAATTAGTTGACCAAAAACTTTCCACAGCTAATTTTCTCTTTTCCATAAAGCATCACTGAATACAATCCACTTTTTAGATTCGTCCTTTCCAATGATATTTGTTTGGTACCGAAGCCTGAATTTATTTTTTCTGAATAAACCATTTTGCCCATTGCATCATAAATTTCCAATTGAGCATAAATTCCTCTTGAAGGGATTTCTATATTGAAGTTCCCATTATTCGGGTTGGGGGTGATTACCAGCTGATCTGCAGGTGAATTAAATTCTATCGTACCTGTGGTTTCTATTTCTCCTACCTTCATTCCATTTCCAAAACTGCTGACCCACATTTCATTTAGTTTATACGGATTGAAAAACACTCGTTCAGGTTGTCTGAAAGGGTAGGAAGTAACCAACCTCCAATTGGGTAAATCATTATTCATGTCATCATTGACCCAGAGCCCCTGCGTTTCTGTAGTCAGATAAGCCTGTGTAAGTTTTTTGGGATTGAAAGTAATGGAAGTCACACGATCAAATTGTATGCCGGTTAGTTTGGTCCAATTTGCCCCCCTGTCTTTTGTTTTGTACAATCCTCCCAGGCCGTTCGGCGCACCGCCCCATCCGCTGAAAACGCAGACATACCAGGTGTTTTGGTCAGGATCATTGGGGTCTATCACAATGTCTTTTGTCCAATAATTCATGGAAGCATTGCCCACATCTTTCCAGGTATTTGTCATAGGGTCGTACAAGAATACTCCGGAGCTTGCAGTAAATGCGCCTGATGAATTTCTCCTTCCGGAAAAGGTGCATACCATTTTGCCATCTTTAAGTACGGCAATTGCTGCAGGATGCCCTTCAGTGCGTGCTGGGTTGGGAAGTTTGGTCCAGGTGGACGCAACCAGATTATTCAGATTGTTGGTCATGTAAATGCCACCCTGCTGATTGCCTGGTGTTCCTCCGTAATGGATGACGGAAGCATACATTCTGTTTTTGTTGTTCGGATCTTTAGCCAACCAAAACACAGGATGATTAAATACCCGAAGATTGTTCCAGCTTACACCACGATCCATGGAATAAATAATTTTTCCATTGGCATCATTTGCATCGAGCTGTGCATCAGCAAGTCGGGTACTTTGATACATGTCATGGATGTTGGAGCAAGCACCAAACAATATGCCATCTGCTGATTCTTCCAGACGGTAAAGTGAGTTGACTGAAAAACCGCTGTACTGATATCCCCAACTGTTTCCCGCATTGGTACTTCTGATACCACCAATGTCGCTAAAGCATGCGATCATATTATTCTCATCTTGCCAGCTCACCTGCCAGCAGGTGGTGTTTTCCAGACCGATGCTGTGGTAGGCTTTATTTTTGGGGGTAGAACTTCCTGCAGGATGTTCATCTGCCGCATGTACGTATGCTTGACGCCAATTATTACCTCCATCGCTGCTGAGTTGTACGTTGCTGTAATTGGTAAACATCACTTTTCCTGAATTGAAAGGCGCTACAGTAATGCCGAAACAGGTTTCACTCCAGCTCCAGTTTTTATCGCCTCCAAAACCTTCCCATCCGGTGACGATGTTTGCATTATTGGTGGTGTTGAATTTTTTTGACCAGTTGGATCCGCCATTGGTGGATTGGAATACCAGTGGAACGCCCAAAGCATTGTCATGACCACCCAGATAAATCGTATCCACATCATTTGATGCCATGGCCGCATACATAAGATAGTCGTTGGAGAAATTAATTCCGGTTGATTTTGCTGTCCAGGTTCCACTCGCATTTTCCATGGTGTAAACTCCTTTCCCAAATCCTGAATAATCCCAGGGCATTACCCCGTTGTACACATCTCCTGAACTCGCTGTGATGCATACGAACCTGGTTGTGCCTGCTTCCTTACCTCCTGCAAATGACCAGATCAATTGACCGTTAGGCAATCCTTTGTTGGGCATGAGGCCAAAGCTGGTTCCGCCATTTGTAGAAAACACAATGCCTTCGTTGGTTCCGATGTAAATATTCAGACCGTCAAAAAATACACCACCCATGATCAGGCCTGCTCCATTGCTGGCTGCATGTCTTACCAGCTTCAGAGTGCTTCCGCCATCGTTGGTGATTAAAATATCACCATAGGCACCAATGAGGACTTGTTGTGGATTTTGGTAATTTGCTTTCATGGTATAGACATTGCCATAAGTGTTCACATTGTATGCGCTGATGGGTAGCCAGGTATTTCCACCATCGGTAGTTTTAACCGGAAATCCGCTGTTTCCATCGTTAAAATTGCTGTAGGCAATTTTAGGATCTTTGGTAAATTCATAAGTGGAGGTATTGAACACCTGCAGTTTGGTAAAATCAATTTGGTCATAGTGTCTTCCAAAATCTGTGCTGTGAAAAAGTGTGCTCAGATCACAGCTCACATAAAACTCGTTGTCATTTGCCGGATTAATTGTCGGAAAGAAAAGAGCTCCACCGCCCCCTATGCCTCGTGGTGCAAAACTTTTAGGCTGTGCATGAATATTCAATCCGAGGAGTGAAAATAGAAGTACGGAGAAAATCAGTTGTATTGTTTTCATTTATTTGTTTGATGCATGAATGGAAAATAATAAATAATCCGGATTAAAGCCGAATATACAGACTTTGAATACTATTTAGACAGTTCAGGGAAAATTAGATTAGATCGGTCTATTTAATACAGACCTGATTCGAAGAAGAATTGCTGCCTGCAGAGAATAATTAATTAAGGCAATATTTTATCTTAGAAAATATTCAGAAAATAATTTTATCATAATTTCTTTTGCCACATTTTCAGTTTGTATTCTTCATACGAATACTGCAGTTCGTAGCTGTCAGGAACTTCATCCAAATAACTGAAGTAAGTCACTAATTTGGTACCCGCGGGCATTTTATCCAATTCTGTTTTCACATAAAGGGAATATTCTTCATAAAGTTTTTTACTCCATGCCTGACTGTCATCCATTCTGCCTGTGTGATCGAGATGCTCATGAAATGAATTAAAAAAATAAAAGGCATCATAGTCACCAAATGAAATGGATGTGATGTTGGAGTGGATAAAATCAATTTTTGTTAAATCATGTTTTTTGGCTAGCCGGATGGCAATGTTATTCAGATGACTCCTTTGTTCCACACCAATATAAAAAGCATCGGTGCAGGCAGATCCGATCATACAAAATTTTCCTGCACCCGAACCAATGTCCAGTATTTTAGTTTCTTGGTGGTCTGCAAGGTAGGTTGCAGCAAGTTTGGCAATTTTGATTGGGGTGAAATGAAATTCCGAGTCGGCCTGAATTTGTTTTGGGAACATCATGTCGAACTCACGATCTTCTATTTCTTCATTACGACTGATTGCTTTAAACAAATTCTTAAAGTGTGAAGTAGACCAATCCCAATATTGGGGACTGAGAGAAACATTTGGAAAGGCGTTTTTGTTGTAGATAAGTTCTGAGGGGGCCTTCTTTTTGGTAAATTGTTTTAGAAGTTTATGAATGGCTTAAAGTAGTGGTTTGCCAAAACAAAGTAACTTATCTAATGTCTGTTTTTTGGGGACGGCTCATTAAAAATTAAGCATGCTCACCAAGTTTCGTGTTCTTTAGCTAATAGGATGAATTTGGGCACAGACTGGTTGTCCTTTTTCATTTTGGCATGGGTGTCAAAATTTTTAAAATTATTAGTAAATTTAGTTTGGATTAAAAATTAAATCTGTATATATTTGCTCAAACACATCTCATGTGTTTCCCTGATATTCATTTCAATTCAGCTTTTATAATAGCTATCCATGCAATATTTAACGATAAATTCTGAATGGTAACCCATAGAAGGCCTACCCCCTTACAATTGCTTAAATAAAATCAGTGGAGTCCAGATCCCACTTTAAAAAAAAACGGAGCCACATTAATAATCTGCAAATGATGAAAACAAAACAATTACGCTACACTCATTATTTCTTGTCTTTGATTTTACTAATTTCTACGTTCAGTCAAGACGCTTGGACACAGTCTGTTCGGCGGCAATGTGTCTCAAGTTATGGATCGATAAGTCATAGTGACTTTCAAACCATCCAACAGACAGCTGGTCAATGTTTCAATACGACAAATCATTTTGACGAGCATTTTGTTTTATGTCAAGGGTTTCAGCAATCGGCATCGGTTTATATTCAGCATTTTGGGTCACCGGATTTAGCGAAGACTGCCATAAAAGTCTTTCCTAATCCAGCCAGTTATTCCATCTCCTTAAGTTCAGAAAACGAAGTTGGACCAACACTTATACAAATTATGAATCTGACCGGAAATATTTATTATTCAGAATTGCTAAATGGGTTAAAGTCTCATGTTATTCCATGTGATAAATGGCCTCAGGGCATTTATTTGATTAAAATCCTGGATGCACATCAAAATATTCAAACATTCAAACTAATGATTGCTAAACAATAAAAATTACATCAAATGAAAAATATAATTATACTAATTTGCTTTTTTGGTGTTCAGTTGGTTTCAACAGCCCAATCTTCCATTACCATAGAAGCCGCTCAACTCATTACCAAATTCAAATTTAAGGACAGCGATAAAATAAAACTGAACAAAGAGTATACAGGTATTTTTACCAATTCTTATGGTGTGGGGTATCGATATGATTTAAACAATGGCCTGCTGTTTCGCTTGGGATTAAGCATGAGAAATGGTGGTGCTAATCTGAATTATGATGATAGTGAATATTCCTGGCGGTTAAAATATTTTGAACCGAAATTAGGGATAGGTTACTTGTACAAAATAAACAAAATAAGCCCATATCTTATGGTGTTTGGCTATTTTGGATATTTAGTGCAGGGATCCCAAATTCTAAATAATGAACACTTCAATATTATAGAATCTGAGCAACTTAAGCGTTCAGATTTTGGGCTCAATTTTTCACCCGGCGTGGATATAGTACTCCATGATCGCATATCTACCAATATAGAATTTAACTATCTGCTTGGACTTTCAAATCTTGAAAAAGATACCGATCAGAAATCAAGCAATACGGCTCTTGGTCTTACACTTGGGCTTTCATTTTCAATTTCTAAATAACATTTATAAATTACTGTCTTATGAAAAAGATATTTCAATTCATTTATATCAGCACGTTTCTCCTTTTGGGATTAGTTGAAAAAAGCATTGCCCAACAAATCGGAGACCTGAACGGAATTTATTATCAAGCCGTAGCCATTGATGAAAACGGAAAGGAAATCGTAGGCATGGACATTGAAGGCAAACCACTATATAATAAAACTATTGGGGTCCGTTTTTCCATTACCAAAGGATTAAATGGTGCTGTTCAGTGGGAAGAAACCCACATTACCAACACGGACAAATATGGTTTATTCACTTTGATTATCGGTAAAGGAAATCGCAGTGCAAGTAGCTTGTTTACCAGATTACTTGACATTCCTTGGATTGATGCGGATCAATTTTTAAAAGTAGAAATTTCCACTAAAAATGACAGTATTTACAAACTGGTAAGTAATCAACAATTTATGTCTGTTCCTTATGCATTTTATACAGACGATATAGCCGATGATGCCATTACGACCAACAAAATATTGGATCTCACGATACAGAATCAGGACATAGCGAATGGAACCATTGATCTTACAAGTAAAGTGACCAATGTACTTCCTGTCAAAAATGGTGGAACAGGAGATGCTACCTTAACCAATAATAGTCTGCTTCTTGGCAAAGGCACCAATCCTGTTCAAGCTTTAGGTCAGGCTACAAATGGTCAAATTCCAATTGGTGCAACAGGATCTGGTCCTGTACTGGCTAATATTACAGCCGGTAAAGGTGTCATTGTGACCAATGGTCCCGGGAGTATAGAAATTGCGACAGGCGGAACTTCTACCGGTGCGATGAATATTGGCATTATCAGTACTGGTCAAAGCTTTTTATCACCACCGATTACAGTCCCGGGTGTAAGTCTTGGAAATATTATCGTCGCTTCTCTGGATACGGATTTAAAGGGATGTTTTATTTCGGCATACGTCTCCGCACAAAATACCATTAGAATTGCAATTTTTAATCCATCTTTTTCAGCTGTTTCATTTGGTATGGCTAATGTGAAAATCTGGGTAGTGCAATAAATTTTATATTTCACATAAAAACAGGAAAATCGCAAATCTTACTGAGGATAAGATTTGCGATTTTTTTTTGAAGCCATATAAATGGTCAAGTCAAAAATTTGGGACGAAACCGCTTTGGTGGACCCCGTCATTCGCTAAAGTTGTCCTAAATTCCGGTTTATGATCATTGTTCTTTTTTGTCTTAATACAAAAAAGAACCAAAAAAAATCAAGGCTGTTTTCATTTCTTAACGCTAAAACTGATTTAAAAAGCTAAACAAAATAAACTCGCCTTAATCAGCCATTATAGCTCTCGGACTTACTGTCATTATTTTATCAACTTATCAGCCAAGCGAGCTCAAACAGTATTTTGTTTTTAACGCTTTTAAAATCAGTTTTAGCTAAAATGAAAAAGGCCGATCTGAATTTCTCATTCGATAACTTTATGATGTAAAAATGGAATCTATTTAATCCTACTATTAAAACGTTTAATTTCTTTTTAATCCCGTTTAAATTTACCTGACTCCTAATGAATATTTATGGAAGGTCTGTTGAAAGATTATGAATGGGTAAGCAGTACCAGTAAAACATCTCCATTGTTCATTTTCTGAAAACACTTTCAAACTGGTAGTTTATCTTTCAAATGAAATAAATAGCAATTAAAAGTGATCGTATTAATTTTTAGATTTAATAATTTTTTTCGTCAGTTTTTGATGATTTAAAATTACGGTGACAATGTATATGCCATTCCCAAGTTCGCTAAGGTCAATTTGCATGTGCTGTTCTTTAATCGCTAAAGATTTCCACAATTTTCCCAGGGCATCTCTTAATTCAATGCGGCCTCCTGAAATGGGGATGGCAGAAAAGCTGAGTTTTAATTCATCCTGAATCGGATTAGGAAACAGGCTGATTTGAAGAGGGCTTTCGTGGTTTTCAACAGCGGTTGTGTTGGGAACAACTTCAATAACATGTGGGTCGTCAAAGGTAAATTTACCATCATTGTCAATGGACTTGGCCAATACTGCATGCAAGCCCAATTCTGAAGGCGTCCATGACACCGCATATGGAAAAGTACTGTCTGTCCCCACTAAAACAGAACCTACAAAAAATTCAACCTTTTGGATTCGACCATCCGGGTCGGTCGCGGTTGCAGAAATGTCCAAGGGAAGATTTGCAGGAACCCTTGCGTTGTTTGCAGGAGTAAGGAGTGAAGTCTCCGGCTCATTGCCACAAATACCGGATAGCACACAGAGGGCATCGTACTTGGGGGCTTTTGATAAATTTTTGAGGTAAGCAAGGTCCTCGGTTGCACCCCAGCAGCCGTAGCGGCTTACGCCGGCACTCATGACAAAATAATTGACCACATCATTGGTTCCTACAGGGGCGGTTCCGTTGGCCCTGGCAGAAAACCAATTGTCCCGATAATGATGAAGGACGGCTGTTTTCATCTCAGGAAGGCGGTTGGCCAGAATCCGGTTTCCCACATTGACGGTGCTCCCGCCACCATTGTCCGGTCCTCCTTCGTATTGGAGATGTTTGATTTTCCATTGGTCGGCAAACTGTGCCAGGGTCTGAATGCTTGCCACATTGCCGTCACTGTTGGCATTCATGGCGGTTATAATCTGTTGCGGGCTTGCATTGGCAGCTGCAGATCCCTCATTAAAATAGGGTGCAGATGCGATCCCGTAAATAAAGTTTTTGGGTGGACCGTAGCTTTGGTTGATCCAGTTCAACACATCGTCATACCAGGGAAGCCAACCGCCCACCTGCCAGGCAAATACCGGACGGATTTTGGTTCTGGAGGCTACGGTTACCCCCATGACGTTTTCAAATATTTTTCCAAATTTGATCACCTGTTTGGCAACCCTTCTGGCTCGCCTGCGGTCATCCCAGGGGGTGCTGGCTCTGATGTCAGCATCTTCGGCGGATTGGAGCACTGCATTGAAATTGTATTGGTATTGCGAAAAACTGCCATTCCATACTTCATTGCTGTATTCCAGATAAATATTGAGTTCAGGTCGCAAGGTATTCTTCATCAACCTTGCAAGTTCGACCACATACACACTGTCAGCGTCCACCGGAATATTGATCCAGATGTCTTTGGCCGTGTAGTTTGCCAGGGCGATGATGACTTCCCAGGGTGCGCCCTTTACATAGCGAGGTGCATTAAGGTTTTGTCTCTGAGACCAGGTCTGCATGTTGGGATAGTTGCGGTCGCTGTTGTTGGTTTTAAGAAAGTCCATAAACCTAAGCGTGCTGAACGGACTCAAGGCATTCAGATAGGCGGTTCGGAAGATCTGAGGACTGTGGTGCGGATAACCGGGACGCATCAGTCGGATATTTTTTACACCGGCTACTCCTGTGGAATGATTCGTCTGGAGAAAGTTGACCATCAGAAATCCGTAATTGCCCAGCGTGTTTACATTAGGTCCGCCGCCTGGTGGAAAAACAATGTCCACGTTGGTGGTATTGGTAACAGCATTATAAGTTTTATTCAAAAACTGGATGGGCGCATCACTCCAGGAAGTTAAGTTGGCTTGCCCGGTAAAGCTAAGTGTATAGGTACCACTTTGGTCCACCACATATTTCTGAGGATCGTCCGGCGCATTGTTCCAGGCATTGGTAGGGCGGTGATCAAAGAACACGACCCTAAAATCTTCCAGCGGCCAGCCGGCTGCATCGGTCCTCGCATTGCTTCCGGTCGCTACACTCTGCCAGGCAGTGGCGGTCAATGTTACATTGGGAAATTCCAGCGCAATCCCTCCAATTCCATCCAGTCCCACCCCAATTTTGCCTGCAAAGGGTTGCCCAAAACCCACACAGGAATACATCAAGGTGAGAGCTACAAGTAAGAATTTTATTTTATGCATGGCTATTTTATTTTGGTGAAACTGCCTTCAAATATAATAGAAAAAATTATTTACTTTTATTCATTAATAATTTACTGGTTGTGGCAATAGATCTTTCAATTAGTTATAATAGAACCTTCAGGATTTTTACTGCATCTATGATCACAATACGATCCAAAGTTTTTAACTTTTTGATGCATGTATAGAGGGAGTTTGATTCATGGAAATATTTGACTAGCAGGCCGCATTGCAAATGCTATGATCAAATGGCATCGCAGTTTCAAACTGCGACGAGCGTCACAAAAAAAGTAGATTGTCGCGGTTTGCAACCGCGACACCATACGATCTAAAGTTTTTAACTTTTTGATGCATGCAGGGAGGGAGATTGATTCATGGAAATATTAGACTAGCAGGACGCATTACAAATGCTATGATCAAATGACATCACAGTTTCAAACTGCAACGAACATCACAAAAAAAGTAGATTGTCGCGGTTTGCAACCGCGACACCATACGATCCAAAGTTTTTAACTTTTTGATGTATGTAGGGAGGGAGATTGATTCATGGAAATATTTGACTAGCAGGCCGCATTAAAAATGCTGCAATCATATGTCATCGCAGTTTCAAACTGCGACGAGCAGTTGGGTAAATCTTGGTTAATTAAGACTCAACAACTATTTTTCCTTCTCCTCCGCTTTTTCCTGCTTCTTGAAGTAGCCTCTGAAGAAAATGTTGTGTTTGAGCGCTTCGAGATTTTCATTCAATAGCTTTCCTGCTTTATGAGTTTGCCGCAAGGTGGAATCCAAATTGGTAACCGCGCGGTCGATTTTGTTCACCAATTTAGGGTCATTGGATAAGTAGTTGATACTTCCCTTGCCGTCCTTAAGGTTTAATATAGTGGCATTCAGATTTTCCAATACCTGGTCAAGTTTGCTGACGGAGCTTTGAACTTGTGATACGGTTCCTTTGATCTGACTTGCCACCAAACTGTCCTGCAGAACTCCCACCACAGAATTCTTTTTTTGAAGGGAATGCAGCAGATTGTTAAAGGTCGTCATGGATTCAGTGGTCATGCGACTGGTGGTCTTTAGATTATTGAGTGTTTCTTTTAAGTCGCTGGTTATTTTGGGATCTTTCAACAAGGTACCTAACACACCTTCTCCGTTCAGGATTTCTTCGGTAATTTTCAACAGGTTGGCTGATAGTTTTGCAGCATTGTCATTGGTCACATTGAAGGTATTCAGCAAATCATCTGTACTGGTGCGGCTGAACGTAGTAATGGTGTCTCCCGAAACTACCGGAGGTTCGGTATCCTTGCCCGGAATGATGTTGACGATCATATTTCCCACCAATCCATCGGATCCGATAGTGGCTACTGCATCTTTAGTAATAAACTTCATGATGTTTTTATCGATGGCCATTTCCACCCGGATGGATTTGTCCTGCATCATCTCAATGGCATTCACGGTACCGGCATCGACACCGGAATAACGGACAGAGTTACCCAGAATCAGTCCATTGATATTTTTGAAGTAAGCACTGATGGTTAAAGTGTTACCAAACAACCGCTGTCGGTTGCCAATCAGGTAAACGGTCAGTATAAATAGGGCTGTTCCGGCGATGACCAGAATTCCCAAGCGAATATTTTGTCTAATTGTTTTTTCCATTTGAAACTATTTGAAAAAGGCTTTCACCTTAGGATCTTCTGAAACGTACAATTCTTCAAAAGTACCTTCAGCATAATTAATACCATCCACCAGCAAAATCATCCGGTCAGATATTACTCTGGCACAATCCACATCATGGGTGATGATGATGGAGGAGGTGTTGTATTCCGTTTGAATGGATTTCATCAGCAGGACAATTTCTTTCGAGGTGATGGGGTCCAATCCGGTTGTAGGTTCATCATACAGAATGATCTTTGGTCTGAGTATCAGCGTGCGGGCCAGGGCGATTCTTCTTTTCATACCACCGGAGAGTTCGTTGGGCATGAGTCGCATGGTATGTTCCAAACCTACACTTTTTAACGCCTCCGTGACCAAGGGGGTGGTGTCTTTTAATTCCCCGAATTTTTTGGTGTGTCTTCTCAGTGGAAATTCCAGATTTTCCCGAACGGTCATGGAATCATACAAGGCACTTCCCTGAAATAAAAACCCCACTTCTGTCCGTAACTCGTTGAATTCCTCCTGATCCAGTTCTTCAATGTTCTGACCCATCACCTGGATGGTGCCGCTGTCGTGTTCCTCAAGCCCAATAAGGCATTTTATCATTACGGATTTTCCGGATCCCGACTTCCCCATGATCACGAGATTTTCCCCTTCGTACAAATCCATGTTAAACCCATTCATCACATGGTTATTCCCATATGATTTTTTGAGGTCTCTGATCTCTACCACTTTTTTTCCGGCCAGCTGAAATTTATTCATACTACTTCAGATCGTCAAAAATACCGGTGACCAACACCACCACAAAATCAATGATAAACAATAATAAGGAGGTATACACCACCGCTGAATTGGCAGCCACTCCAACCCCTGCCGTTCCGTTCTTGCAATTGTAACCCATGTAGCAACCCACCAACCCTATGGCAAATCCAAAGAAGAAAGATTTAATGGTGGCAGGCATCAAGTCACTGAATTCCAAACTTTGAAACATGGAGTTGAAATACAGGGTAAAAGAAACATTGCCTTTCACGTTTTCAACGATGAATGATCCATAAAGTGCAATGCCGTCACTGAGGATGACCAATAGAGGGAGCATCAAAGTTGTGGCAAGAATTCTGGTAACCACAAGATATTTGAAAGGATTGGTTCCGGAGACCTCCATGGCATCAATCTGCTCTGTCACCCTCATAGAACCTAATTCTGCACCTATTCCGGATCCAATTCGCCCGGCACATATCAGGGCAGTAATAATCGGCCCTATCTCCCGCACTATAGAGACTCCTACCATCAATGGCATCCAGGAGACGGCGCCAAATTCCTGTAAGGTCGGACGCGATTGTAAGGTAAATACCAAGCCTATGATAAATCCGGTTACGCTCACCAGTAAAAAGGATTTGTTCCCCATGTTGTAACACTGGCGGATAAACTCCTTCCATTCAAACGGCCTGTTAAAACATTCTTTAAAAAAACGCCCTGCGAAATAGGACATCTCTCCTACTTCCTGAAGGATAGGGGTAACTGATTTGAATATGTTGTCGAAAAATGCCATTGGTCTTTAGGAGAACATTTAAGGTATGTTAAACCAAAATTACGACTTTTAAAGGAGAAAAAAGTGAAATTGAGCATCTTTAAGCATTTATACATATTGTATTTTTAAATTGGTCAACACTATAAGATGTAAATTTTTTAACTTTTTGCTGCAAGAAGAGAGGGATATTGAGTCATGAAAATTCTGGACTAGAGGGCCGCATTGCAAATGCTATGATCATATATCATCGGAACAATAAAAAAACAAAAGATGATTGTCGCGGTTTGCAACCGCGACACCATACGATCCAAAGTTTTTAACTTTTTACGTAATATCAAGAAATAAAAATTTTTGTAGGTAAACAACATTTTTATAAGTTTGTAACTGTAACACTATACTATGAATGGACACAAGATTGTTAATCAAAATGCTTTGCATTTTATTACGCTTACCGTTGTAAGCTGGGCCGATGTTTTCAGCAGACCGGTGTACAGAGATATTGTTCTCGACAGCTTGATTTATTGTCAAAAGGAAAAGGGACTGGTCGTAAATTCCTATGTATTGATGTCCAATCATTTGCATTTAATTTGTTATACTAAAGCACCGAATTTATTATCAAATACCATCAGGGATTTCAAAAAGTTTACTTCAAAAAGAATCATCAAAGAAATAGAAACCAATAAATCTGAAAGCAGAAGAGAGTGGTTGTTACGGTTGTTTAAGTTTCATGCTAAATTTAATAGTGATAATTTGAATTACCAATTTTGGACACAGTACAATAAGCCTATGGAGTTGGAAAGTCCCGGATGGGTCATGCAAAAAATAAAATACATACACCTTAATCCTGTTAAAAATGGGTTGGTAGATGTTCCGGAGGCATACAGGTACAGCAGTGCAAGACAATATTTAGGTCATAGTGGATTGATTGATATTGAAGTATTGGACATTGGCCCTGATATCGGATACATTAGTTTATAATTACTAAGAAATTGGAAATGTAATTATCATACTAAAAAAAATGGATAGTTAGCAGGCCGCATTGAAAATGCTGCAATCGTATGGCATCGCAGTTTCAAACTGCGACGAACAATAAGACGAGCAATAAAAAACAAATGTGGATTGTCGCGGTTTGCAACCGCGACACCATACGATCCAAAGTTTTTAACTTTTTACGTAATAACAAGGAATAAAAATTTATATCCAACAGGCCGCATTGCAAATGCTATGATCAATAATGTTTGACGCTGGGAAGCATCAAACAACCAATCCCTACACCATCGGTTCCGATGCGGCCTTTTTCTTAAATGCTCTGTACAACAAAGTTCCTATGGTAATCAACCAACCCAATGGATATGGAACAATCAACAAGCCCCACCACCAGGAAAGTGTAGACGTTCCACCAAATCCACCCAGCGAAGAAATGTAAAAAAGAGATGCCACGCCCACCACGATCAGCAAAGCTGCATACAAAAATATCTTCTCGTGACGGTCTTTGGTAAGATTAGAAGACAAGGCAATTAAGACACTACCCACAGCAATCACAACGGAACCTTCAAGGGGATCCAAAGCACCTGCGATGACAGCTATCAAACCCAGGATAAACACAAGTCTTAACCAGTTGATTTTATTGTTCATGATGAATAATTTAGAATTGATGCAGTTATATGTAAAGCACATCCACTATTAAGTTCAACAGAATGCGCTTAACATAAGTTTCCTTTAGATGGACCATTGGCATTAGGACGGTTGCTTTGAGCTTCCCAGCTTAAAGCTTTCGATACTCGGTTGCTTTGAGCTTCCCAGCTTAAAGCTTTCGATACTTTCAAAAGGCAAGTTTAAAAATCGGGTTCAACATGTATGTGTGCTTAATGCCCAGACACAGGAAGCAAGCAATTAATTCACATCCTTTCCACGTTTAATTTTAAATTCAATCTGAACTCCTGAATTTAATCTTTGAGTGACACCGCCGACTTCATAATCCATCACTCCTGTGAAGGACATGGTTCCGATCACTCTTGCATCAACCTCTCCATATTCAGAGATATTTATCAGGGCGCCTTTAGGAATGGTACAATTGATGTATTCTCCATTTGTATAAGAAAGATCAATATCTCCGGCCACCGCGGCACTGCTGTTGGAAAAGAAAATAGCCTGAAAACTACCTGATCCCGGACTTCCCTCAAAAGCCCAATTGATGGAACTCGAAGTGGCCAGATTGGTGCTGTTGTTTTCTACCAGCGGTTGACAAAATACTTTTGTTTTATTTTGGTTTAGGTAAAATTGTAAATCGTCTCCGCTGTTATTGCTTAATAGAGAAATCGTTTGCCCGGCTTTGGGACCCTGATCAAATGTAATATTTATTTCGGTGCCTGCCGGATCTCCACCAAGATCTTCCAAACAAGAGTGGAGCATCAATGCAGATGCAAGCAGCATCGCTGCCAGATAGTATTTTGATAAAAATCTCATGCTTTAATTTTAATGATTGTCGGAATTGAAAATGATCATAATCATATTTTAGTACACAACTGCTGATATTCTGCATTCATCTGGTCGAAAATTTTAAATACTTTGCCAAGTAAATCTTCATCCACAATTTTTTCTGCGCTCACTGAATCATGTAATTTTTCAGTTTCAAGAAATTTGTACGTTTGCTCAAATGGGCCTATTTCAAATTTCAAAATAATTTTCCCGGCACTTTTGAATACGCTGATAAGTAAGGTGGGATGAGCAATCTGTCCAAGTAACCTCATGCAATTATTTTTTTTGAGAAATTATTTCTGAATAAAGTTGATACAAATTTTCATATTCAGGAAATTTGTCTGCCAACATTTTTTGTTGCATTTCCAGGGTTTTCCGGTCGCCGCGGTTGGCAGGTCCTGACTGAGTATTCCCGGGTCCGATGGTGAATACATTCCGGATCATGTTCTGCATCATCGGTTCCATCACCTCCAGCGGAACTCCACAGGAATCCAGTATTTTTTCAGTGATGCTTAAATTGTAATTGCTGAAATTATTTGCAAATACAGCAGCCACATGCACCCACTTTTTTTTCTCCTCATCAATGCGGAAAACTTTTTTGCTAAACTTTTTACACACAACTTCAATTTCATTCAGTATTGAATCAGTGCCGCTTAGAAATATTGGTACTTCGGGCCAGATTATTTTTGATTGAAATGTAAAGCTCTGCATTGGCCACATGCATGCTCTGTGTGTAAAATAAGTTGAAATGGCCTCTATTCCTCTTGAGCCGGAAGTATGACAGATATTTGCGGTGTGATCCAATTGCTTGCTTATGGCTTCACTAACTTCGGATATCGCATCGTCCTTTACACAGATGATGTATAAATCTGCCACCCGATTGAGCTCATTCCAATTATTTGTATAATCAGTATTAAATTGATCGGCAAGATTTTGAGCGTGTGTAAGTTCTCTGGAAAAAAATTGCATAATGTGAATTCCATTTTCCAACAATACAGGGCTCAATGCCTGGGCTAATTTTCCGGTACCGATCATGACCACATTACGGATCATCAGGCATTGGGTTTTTGTTTTCTTTGCCAGGCTCCGACTGCCAGACCTGCAACCATCATCAAACTGCCCAACCATACCAGATTAATACCGGGAAACTCAATAGTTTCCATCACGATGTAGTCTGTTCGAGGTCCTTGCTCTGTTATTTCCAATGGAAAAGCATTTGCTAATGGGTGAAAGGCAATTTCAAAACTCATCACACCGGTCTCGGGATTGATTTTAGAAAATTGTACACTCACTCCGGGATTTGCTTTTCGATCCGGGATGGGAATAATCGCATTTTCTCTGATCAGGTAGATCGGGTTTAATTGGATGGAAGAATTTTCTTTGGTCAATTTAATTTTGGCTGCAACGGCAATGTCATTTTCTTTTGCCTCAAACAAAGGGCTGGTAGGCGATTTGTCAAATCCTTCCAAACTAAAAACATAACCTTCTCCGATATTTTTACTTTCGCCTTCTTTGAGTTCGAGATGTTGAAATTTCAATAGACTTAAATCCGGAAAATAAACTTCATACGCAGAGTCAGGAATCTGAATTCTCACACCACCGCCATCCGAATTGGCCGGAAAACGATAGACCATATTTTCTCTGAAGAGGATACCGGTTTCCAACGCTTTTCTGTCTGAAGAATCAGTACCTCCAACGGTGAGTTTCGCACCAATTTTTAAATCACCTTCTTTCGTTTCAAATCCTTTGGGGTTGAAATCAAAATTCAATTCACTCAAAACAAAATAATGACTTTTACCAAAAACGGTGTCGCCCACTTTTAACCAATGCTTTATGTATTGAAGACTGTCTTCTGCCTTTCGTGCAGCTTCTGCATCCATTTGTACAGCAGGAATTTGGGCAATCAGTGTAAATATATCTTTTGAAAAATATCGCTTAATAGACGGATTGGATGCCGCCACTTTGGTGAGTTTATTGTCGTATTGTATCTCTGGATATACTTGAAATGAATCCAGTCTGGATCCGGAACTATCTGTTTGTACAAATTTTAATTTGTATTCCCGAATGGCACCTCTCATGGTGTCCTCCTGGTAATTGATCCAGTAAGGTTTAGCATATTTCTCCTGGTCTTTGATCAGAAGATAGTGCTTGTTTGCTTCGGAATCCATCCCGTTCAGCATCATATCCTCTTGAAAAAATTCGTCCGGCGCAATATTTCGTCTGTTGAGACCCGTAAATAAAATACCCATCAACAACAAACCAAATCCCATATGAGAAATTAAAGGTGTATAAGCCTTAAGCTGCTTGCCTAGTACAAATATTAAATACTGTAGAGAACTGATCAGACAGAACCAGGATGCAAAAAGTAAAGCGGCAATTGGGTAAGATTGATTGGATAGTTGATTTAAAATAACATAAGTAAGAATCCCACTGATCCCAATTCCAATTGTCAATTGAATCCAGAAATTTTTCCTGAGCCCGTCTCGTTGTATGCCTAAGTATTTTAAAAATATAGAAAATCCTGATAACAGACCAATCAGCAATCCGATCCATAATTGAAATCTATTATGATGAGCGACCACATCAACCGGCGCACTCTTGTGATAAGCAGCCACGTCAAGGCCACTCATGGATCCAAAGAAGTCTAATACTTTATTGTAAACAGGGATAGATGTGGAGAAACAAATTAATCCGGCACTGAATAAAAAAGTTAAAGCACCAATGAACATCCAAAATTCACGGGAGGAAACTTTTTCTTCCACTTCAAAACTGTGAATCTCTTTTTTTTGCTTGAAGAAAAAGTAGAAGGGTAGGACGATGCTGATAAAAATAAAGAAAACCAACTGCCATCCCAAACCTAAGCCAGTAAATGCGTGCACAGAGGTATCTCCCAACACCCCACTGCGCGTAAGGTAAGTGGAATAAATTACCAGCCCAAAGGACAGAAAATAAAAGACCAGCGTTGCTTTAATTGAATAGCGTGTATTCAGGGCTATCAGGTGAGTATGTATTCCTCCTACCAACACCAGCCAGGGTACCAGAGACATGTTTTCTACAGGATCCCATGCCCAGTAACCGCCAAAACTTAAAGCCTCATAAGCCCAGGCACCACCCATCAAAATTCCTAAACCCAATACCGCTCCGGAGAGTTGACTCCAGGGCAGACATGGTCTGAGCCATTGCTCATATTTTTTTAAAAATAGAGAAGATAACGCATAGCAAAATGGAATTACCGTCGAAGCGAAACCAAAAAACAAGGTAGGCGGGTGAATCAGCATCCAGTAGTTTTGAAGCAATGGATTCATACCGTTGCCTTTGATTAGAGAGACATAGTCTGCTTTTTTAAACAAAGGAATATCCATGGTTTCGCGCAGCAACAAAAATGGATTGGAACCAATTCTTGCACCAAAGAAATAGACACCCAAAATCATGCTCATGAGTATCGCCTGGACCGCAAATAAAATTCCGAGATTGCTCACGGTAAATGCATTCTTTTTACGCAACAGAAGCCAGGCCATCACCGCATTCCAAAACATCCACAACAGAAAAGAACCTTCCTGACCCTCCCAAAAGGCAGAAAGGATATATCTCATGGGCAGTTCGTCAGAAACGTGTTCCCATACATAATGAAATTCATAATAATGATTGGACATCATAAAAAGCATAGTTCCAATGATGCCTAGAAGTGCCGTGCTGTGGACAATCAGCCCGATTTTGATCCAACGCATCCAAACAGGTTTGTTGTCCTTTTTTTCCTGATAGTATAGGTACGCCATCAAAACCAGGTAAAGGGCTGAGTAAAAACTGGTGAGTATAAATAAATGACCCAGATGTTGCACCCAAAGATGCTCTCCCACATATTGAACCTCCGTCATGTGTGATTAACTTTCGCTTTTGATATAGACTTCTTCGTCTTTGTACTTGGATGGACATTTTAACAAAACATCCTTTGCCATAAAAACACCATCCTGCATTTTTCCGGTTACCACAATTTGCTCAGATAATTCAAAATCCTGAGGTTTGGCAGCATTGAGGATAACTTTCAAGGTTTCTCCTGATTTATCGGTTACATAGAAACTAAAATGATTAGGGTCTTTTACCGGATCGTAGACCATGTCCTTTTCTTTTGCCAATTGGCCTACAATTTTCACCAAACGTCCTGTGGACCTCGCATCTTTAAAACTGGCATAACTGGTGATGTCCTTGGAGGCAGAAACTAAAACAGCAATGGCCACTCCGATAAGAATCAAACCAATAATAAACGATCTTTTCATGATACAAAATTAAACTTTTATGACGAATCTAATCAATCAGCCTTGATCCAAGTCTAAACAACCTTAGGCAAATGTTAATCATCACCCGGGAAATTGTTAAAAACTAAGCCTTGAATACCCATTTTATTGATTCACTAACAGAAGAATTCAGTGAATTGTTAAATAACGGGCATTTCATATTTTATCTTTAATATTGTAACAAAAATCAATATGAGAAGATTTCTAAGATCAGCAATTCTTTTAATTGGCTGCCAAATCAGTTTAGAGGCTCAAATTCCAATGGAACGTTGCGGACATGTGCAGTTGATGTCTCAGGCAGAAAAGTCCCATCCGGGATACCAACACGCGGTGCAAACAGCCTTTAATTCCACCAAATCCGCTCTGCATCAAAGGACTGGTGATGTTCGGAGGATTCCGATGGTGTTCCATGTGCTTTGGAACAATTTAGTTCAGATTCAGAACATTCCGGACTCCGTTATCCTCAGACAAGTGGAAATTCTAAACGAGTCATTCCGCGCAACCAATAAGGACAAGGATCAACTAAGATCTCAGTTTGGCATAAGTGCTGCCGACTCGGAAATTGAATTTTACCTCGCTGACATAGATCCGGATGGCAATGCAAGCAATGGGATCGTACGCAAGTCCACCTCCAAAAAATTTACCATTAATCCTTTGACCGGAGGAATCAACATTGATATGAAATCAGCGGCAAAAGGCGGTTCCGATCCATGGCCAACTGAAAAATACATGAATGTATGGGTCGTGAACATGCCTTTGAGTTTTTTTGGTCAGGAACAAATTGCAGTGCTTGGCTTTGCAACTCCACCGGCTGATTTACCCAACTGGCCTTCCAATGCCCTCGATGGAGTAGGGGCAGATGGGGTGGTGATGCAATACCAGTTTATTGGCGACAACAATGAAACTTTAAAGTCATTGCCTGTTGAATTTTCATTTGCGAACAGAGGTCGTGCACTGGTACATGAGACTGGACATTATTTGGGATTGAGACATATCTGGGCAGACAAAGGAAACCCTTTGCTGGGGACTCCATCCTGCACAAATGCTCAGGGCATTCCGGAAGATGACGGAATGGAAGACACCCCCTATTGTGGCGGAAACTCCCAGACCGACGGTTGTGATCCGGAAAAGAATACCTGTAATGAAAACAATCCTGACCTGCCCGATATGTGGGAAAATTATATGGATTACTCAGAAGAAAGATGCCAGGTGCTCTTTACACCCGATCAGGCTGCCTTCATGAGAAATACGCTGGAGACTAAAAGAAAAAATTTAGTGAGCTGGAATTCCGGTCCGACCGGAACAATTGCAGCAGAATCATCCGGAATTAAAATATTTCCTAATCCGGCAAGTGACATCCTGAATATAGAATCATTGGTTGACGAGGTGATTTCAAAAATCACCCTTACCGATTTATTGGGGCGGCAAATAAAAATTGACCAAAGTGGTAATAATCAATTCATGCAAATAAATCTCTTGGGTCAAGCATCAGGATTGCACCTCATCAGGGTCTATAATGAGGCAGGTAAAATGGTTGCGCAAGAAAAGATTTTTTTGCTGAACAAATAAACAAGTTTTACCGGCAAATCCAAACAATTAAGTTTGGTATAAATAAGAATGGAATGAAGAATTGGATTTACGCACTCGCTTGCATTTTAGCTTGGATGAATCATCTGGAGGCCACACACATTGTAGGAGGGGACATGACTTATCGTTGCCTGGGAAATAACCAATATGAAATTTCTTTGACGGTCCGGCGAGATTGCCTGAACGGGAATCCCGGGGCTCAGTTTGATGACCCTGCTGCAGTAGGTATATTCGATTCCAGGGGATTTTTGGTTAGCCAGGTGGCCAATTTTGGAGTCCTGGAAATGAATTTGAGACTCGACGATACTTTGAATGATATCCTGGATACCCGATGTGGATTAAATGGAGGAGATGTTTGTGTTCATACCACTACCTACAAGGAAATCGTCACCCTGCCATTCAGGGATGAAGGATATATACTGGCTTATCAGCGCTGTTGCCGGAATTATACCATTGTGAACATTGTCGATCCGCTTACAGTAGGATCTACTTTTTCACTTAGGATCAGGGAGGAAGCGCTGAGCTTGTGTAACAGTAGCCCAATATTGAATAATTATCCGCCCACCTATATTTGTGGAGGGACGCCCATTGATTTTAACCTAAAGGCCACAGATCCTGAGGGGGACTCGCTGGTATACAGTTTGTGCAATCCACTGACAGGAGCCAATCAAATGAATCCCAGACCATCCACCCCTTCTTCACCTCCATACGACCCGGTAATATTCAAAGCCCCTTACAGTCTTGTAGACATGATTGGGGGAAATCCTGTATTAAAAATGGACGCAAGGACAGGGAGGATGACCGGATTCGCTGTGAATACCATTGCACAATACCTGGTGGCATACTGTGTGAAGGAATATCGGGATGGAGTATTGATCTCAGAGCTTCAAAGAGAATTCCAGATAAATGTGCGCAATTGCATGTCCGTGCCGGTCGCAGAATTTGATGTTAAATTGTTCAACTGTCAGGATCCCGTGCATCTCGAACTTACCGATCGATCCACGGATGCGTTTTCTAACATTGTAAGTTGGAATTGGAGAGTCTCCGCAGGCCCAACGATTCAAAACTCAACCTTGCGGAATCCGGTTTTTAATCTACCGGACAGCGGTACAGGAACCATCCGACTGGTTATCCGTTCCAAGGAGGGTTGTCAGGATACTTTAATCAAACCAATTACTTTCAACAATCTTAAACCTGCATTTTTTGCAGATTCATTTTTGATTTGCAGGGGCGACTCCATACAGCTATTGAAAAATCCAAGACCGGGTGTAAATTATGAATGGACACCTTCGACCGGCTTATCTTGCAACACATGTCCTAATCCGACAGCTTTTCCTTCTGTTACGACCACCTACTATTTGATGAGCATGGATACTGCTTGTTCACGCTCCGACAAGGTAACGGTTCAGGTTAAGTCCTGTATACTGGACAGTTGTGCGGTCAGTTTGATCCGCAAATGTCTTCCGGGAGGTTCCGTAGAAATTACCGCCCTGAACCATCTGGGAGTACCTGTGCAAGCCGGTGCACGTAGTTTTGAGTTGTTTTGGGACATCAAAGCCAATGCAACACAATCGGCTTATTCCATCATCAATCGAAATCCGATTGTCGTTCAGGATGGCAGAATAATGAGTCTCACCTCCAAAATATATTCCTGGCCAAAGGGAGTCCCGAAATCCATCGAATATGCACTCATCTGTCAACGCAGAATTACGGATACCATTAACTTGAATTGCACCGGTCCGTGCAAGGATTTTAATCTGGTACTCTCCTCCTGCGAAGATGATTATGATAAAAAATACAATTTGAATTTTCCACCTGCGATTTGTCAGTCGATTTGTAAAAATGAATGCAATTACACCATTGCACTTTTTGAATTAAACGGACAACTGATTGATCCTACCCAATATCAAATCAAATGGTCCAATGGCGCAACCGGATCTTATGTGATGCTCATGGGCCCTTATTACGACAATCTAAGTGTAGAAGTCAGGAAAGGAGATTGTGTCTGGTATGGCAGGTACATCAGAAGTTGTAAAGAATATAAATTTTCATTTTCAGCTGAAAATCTTGTCACCCGTTCTACCCGAAACAACAATGATTGTTTTTCAACTTTGAATACCAAGGAAAGAACGCAATCTGAAAATCTAATTCATTTTTCCATTCAACCCAATCCATTCAAAGAACAGGCACAGTTGCTTTTAAGATTTGATCAACAGGCAGGTGGACAAATTGAGGTCTTTGATCTGACCGGTCTAAAATTGTGGTCCCACCAAATTCCCGAAAGCAATTCCTTATTCTATACCATCGATCTCGGTACGTCAGTAATCGTACATTCCGGAATTTACATGGTGTGCTACACAGGCATGGATGGAAAGAAAAAGATTTTAAAATTAGTTAAGGGAACAGGAGGGTAAAAGTAGTTTGGTTGTTAATATAAAAACGGTGTTGTGGATTGTGTAAAGTGAGGGGGGGACGATTTTACTGAATTAATTAATTAGATTTTAGCAAATTCAGATTTCATTTATTTAAAATGCTTTAATAAATGCTGACTTTTTAATTTAATTTGAATATCAAAGAGATAAAGTATATTAATTGCCCCAGACATGTTAAGAGATTGCAAAATGGTTACAATGAATAGAATGGTTGACAAATTGTAATCTTGAAGACTGCATTCAATCCAATAAATTAAACTTTGATTTAATCAAAATATAGTCCCTTGAAATACCCATTAAAGAATCTTATTTTGTCGGGTTCAAATTGATTGCGTTTTGGCCTATTATTGGCATATACAAAACTAATTGCAAATTTTCCTTCTATGATCTAGTTGATGGTATCAATTTGCAATATTTCTAACTTATTAATAGCAGTTGTATCCAATTTATATTCATCGATAATCACGTCATTATCATGGGTGCAAAAGTCAGAATAGATAATTTTTTTATTATTGTAGTCATTAGAAAGTATGTCATAACAACCCAATTCGAATTCAATATTGGTAATACTTATTGACTCTACAAATACATTTCTTGTATCATAACTTTTTAAAAAAAACCAAATTTTTTTCTATCCTCATATAACCTACCTGAACTTTTAAACCAGCCTAATTTGTTAATTTTTATTGCATTTCCATATCCCTCTGGCCACTCTTTCTTTTCAAATACCAATACTTTAGTAATAGAATCAGTAATTGCTTCTGACTTAATACAGGGTTCCTTCTGGATTAGAACTTCTTTGTGACAATTGAAGCTAGCCAGAATAACTATTAGTAGAATTGATTTTTGGATTCGAAAATTCATATTCTAGGAGATTAACTTCTGCTGTAGTATATGATTCCATGGATTATTCATAATAAACTCCTTTGAAATAACCGTTGAAAAATCGTATACGATAAGGCTCATTTGGGTTGCGCTTGGGCCTCTTGTTGGCGTAGATATAACTTATAGCAAAATAACCTTCCACGATTTTATTGATCGTATCTAGTGTTGTGATCTCGATCCGGTTATTCAAAGCGGCTGTATCCGTGTAATATGCATCAATGATGACATCATCATCGTTGGTGGAATATTCACTGCCTATACCCAATGTTTGGTTAATATGAGGGTAGGCTATATTATAGCAGCCAATCTCAAAAGGTATGTTATATGTAATTATTATTTCATAAATTAAACTATCTTCACTTCGGCCGGTAAGACCAATTCCTAAAGATTTACCGTTATCATACCTGAAGCCATCTGATTTAAAATGTGAAGTATCATTTATTTTAAGTGCATAAGCATGGTTTTCATACTTCCAGTTTTTGCTAGTAAAAACTTTAGTTGTCGAATCGATAATCTGCTCTGTTTCAATACAGGGCTCCTCTTGAATGGGTATTTCTTTGTGACAGGAAAGGAGTGTGATGAATAATGAAATGATTGTTAGTTTAATTCTCATAACAATGGATTATAAGTGATTCATTAATCCAGATTTATTGACAAGCTCATCAGAATCGTAGGTGAAATATTCTATAAGCGTGTCCCCCTGTGCTTGCAGTTGAATTAGGTTGAAATTAATTAATAAGAAAGAAAGAGAAAGGTGTTTAAACATAATTATTCTTTAGACAAATATAACACTTAAATTTGTCTTTTTACGACTTTGCTTTGTTTTGCCATTTTTCTGCTAACTGAACGCAATTTGACACTAAAGAATTTGTTGGACCCAAGATGTTTTAAGCATTCACTGGATTCCATGTATCCATTTTACAAACTTTGGAGCTATATCACTTGTATGAGATGGTCTTTATCAGGGTTCTTAGCACCATAAAAAATTGATTATAATTTGATCACGCTTACCTTAAAGCTTCTTTGAAGTCATAACAATTTGCTACATAGCTGTTACCATAGTGTATTATTAAGTTGAGTTACAAAACATATTACGTTTTAATATAAATTATTTTCATTTAATAAAAATTTATTCACATGGAAATTTGCACTCCCAAATCAATTGCTAGATAAACGCCACCACATGCATTATTTTTTTCATTAATGGGTCTTGCAACTTGGACTCGGTACAAATTTAATTAATTATATCGAATTTCGAATCGAACTTGATAAATACAAAAGCTTGAAGATTATAAAACTGATTATTTGATAAAACTTAAAGCTTGTCCTTTAACACCAAGGGGCAATCTGTAATGTGTATGATTATATATTGGATAGCAATACCTTAATCAATGTATACTGTAAGTTTAACTTACCACCAGATTTTGAGTATGAATAGCACAACTTATTTTTCATCCATTTTTTTTAAGCGAAAATTTATTTCAAAGAGGTTTAAAATTGAAAATAAATAAATGAACTGCTGCTCTCCTGACTCAGTATTAAAAGGATCAGAATCAGTGACCAAAAGAATGCCAATAACCACCATGACATTTTTTCCACGACTTGCAGCACCAATGTATTGCGCATCATCCAATGGAAACTAATCAGTCCTGTTGTGATGATGCAAATTTTTACCATGCTCATGGTATGAAGCAGCGTCTTTGCGTCCGGAGCTTGATAAAACATAGAGGTCAGTAGTCGCCAGGCGGTGCTAAAATCCTGCGCCCGAAAAAATACCCAGGTAACGTTTATAAAGAAAAAGGTGACCATTGCAAGCATAAAATTTCGAAACGTTTTCCGCATGACCTTTTCTCCGGAACCGGACTTCTCAGAAATGACTACCTCAGCATCCGCTGTAGGAACTTTTTTATTTCTAAAATACAGGATGGTCTTCTCACCCCATAAATACAATCCATGCAAAGCCCCCCATACCACAAATGTCCAATTTGCTCCGTGCCACAGACCGCCCAGCAACATGGTGATCATAATGTTCAGGTAGGATCTGAATAGGCCACTCCGATTTCCACCCAGCGGAATGTAAAGATAATCTCTGAGCCAGGCAGATAAAGTAATGTGCCATCGCCGCCAAAAATCAGAGAAACCAATCGCCGCGTATGGATATAGAAAATTATGGGGAAGTATGAATCCCAGACAAGCCGCCACGCCAATGGCGCAGGTAGAATATCCTGCAAAATCACAAAAGATCTGACCACTAAAGGCCAAGACACCCATCCATGCATCTAATGTACTTAAGACATCTTTCGAATCAAAAACTTTGTTGGCGGATTCTGCCAGCATACTGTCTGCGAGAACGACCTTCATAAATAATCCCAAACTCAGCAACAGCAGCCCTTGCATAAGTTGTTGCATGGTTGCTTGTTTTGGATGTTCAAATTGTGGAACGAGTTGGGGTGGACGGACAATTGGTCCGGCAACCAGATGTGGAAAAAAAGTAACAAATAATGAAAAGTCCAGCATCGATTTTACCGGTTCACTTTTTTTGTAGTACATATCAATGGTGTAACACAAGGTGGTAAACGTATAGAATGAAATTCCGGCTGGGAGTATGATGTTCGGTTTGGCCGGATGAAAATCGAAACCAACCAGGTTCACCAGCAAGGTGAAATTTTCTAAAATGAAAGTGCCGTATTTAAAAAAGCACAACATGCCAAGATTTCCAATGAGACTGATGACCAACAATAATTTTTTCTTGTATTTATTTTCCTGCGTAAACAATGCCTTGCCTACATAAAAATCTACCACGGTAGACAGCCACAGCAATAAAATGAAAGGTGGATTCCAGGCAGCATAAAAGAGGTAGCTGGCGATCAGTAAATTTATTTTTTTGACTTTCCAGCTGAAAGGCAGATTATGCAATAACAACATAACCAGAAAGAAAACAATAAAAGTATATGAATTAAAAACCATGTCGTCTAAGTTGGTGGTGAGAACTTAATTAATTATTGCGGAATCGTTTTTAAATCTCCAGCCCTTTTCATTTTTTAAAATATGCACTAAGTTTTTTGTGTAAACCAAAGCATCCTCCGGAGTAAGGTGAGACCATTCCGGACAAATGAAATGTGCAATGGGAGGATAATCAGCAAAATGGATTCCTTGACATTTTGTGGTACTCAATAATTTTTCCCAATATTCTTGTCTTGGATAATTTTTATACTCACTTTCCAACATGATTCCGCTGGAAGGAGTGCGAATGAAAATTACTTGTCCGCCTCTGGATAATATTTGGGACACATTTTCTTTAACCTGATTTAAAATAGAATCGAGTTTAGGTCCTTGAACAGGTGGATCTTTACTGATCTTTTTTACAAAGGTCCACACATCTCTTACTTGTTGGTGCTTGTGGGTATCCTGTACAAAGTTTGCAGACATGTAATTTTGACGGTCAAAACTTACCCGCTCAAATCCAAAAGGAAATTCCGGAAAAACAAAAACACCGGGTCTGTTGGGTAATTTTATTTTATCTATTAATGCATTTAGTGAAAAGTAGTCTTTGTCGAGAAAAACAAATTGGGATTCCAATAAGTGGTTGACATGAAAACTAAATGCCTGTGCCGGAGTTCTGTCTTTTCGCCACTTTATATTTTTGGAGGGTCTTTCTTGATTTCTTGGCGACATGGAAAAAAATAAGGGTTCCGTTACATCGATTACAACCTTGCCGGAAAATTGCTTGTCATTGGCTAAATCCTGAAGGATGAGCAATGGCGAACTTCCTACACATGATAATTGAATCAAATTTTCTCCGGTAAGTGATTTCCAGGTATTGATGTCAACATCATATTTATTTCGGGACGAACCAACAAACACCGTGGCCTCCTCCTGCATGCTTATAGCACGATCCCTCTTATCAGCCCAAAGACTTTCTTCATCGTCGTATGACAGGTCTATCCCTTGCTGTCGCAAATACAATTCCCAACCAATAATGGTAAAGGAAACCAGGGCCATGGTCAAGAGAAAAGCTTTTAAAAGTGGGTTTGGAAACATGCAGACAGAATTAACTGGAATAGAAATAATATTAACACGCTTCAAATGTATGTAATTATTCCAGTTAATTTTCAACCACGATTTATAAATGTTGGATACATTGTAAAATCGAGTAACTGTATGTAGGGCATTGACCGTCGAATAAAATAGTCGGGTAAATTTTATGGGGATTAAGTAGATATTAAATATCTAAAATAGTCAGATTATACAGATTCTGATACCTCATCAAATAGTTATAGAATGAGAAATTTAGCTCGGCCTTTTTCATTTTAGCTAAAACTGATTTAAAAGGCGTTCAAAACAAAATACTGTTTGAGCTCGCCTGCAGATAAGCCAATGAATTTATAACAGTAAGGCCTAGAGCTATTATTGCTGCTTATGGCGAGTTTATTTTGTTTAGCTTTTTAGATCAGTTTTTGCGTTAAGAAATGAAAACAGCCTTGATTTTTTTTGGTTCTTTTTTGTATCAAGTTTATAACAGCGGCTCCGCTCTCAATCCTTTAAAGTAACTTGCGAGATGTAAAGCAGTGTTTACAAAAACCGTTTTGTGTTATGGTGCTCTCAGCCCCTTATCAAGTTTGGTAGTGTTCTTTGAATGACAATCCATTTTGGTGGTTCGCCTTTGGCGAAACCCCGTTTAAGAGCTTATACGATAATTACTCAGAACCTTAACACTGCTTTCGTTTTATTCACTTTAAAATTTTAAGAAAATGAAAAAAAAAAAAAACAAAAGCATTTCCGATTATTTATCCTAACGCGGCAGGTATAGATATATCAAGCAAAGAACATTATGTAGCAGTTAATCCTGAATCCACTGAAAAACCAATAAGAGCCTTTGGCGCCTTTACTGAAGACTTACACGCCCTAGTTGTGTTTTTAAAAGAATGCAAAGTAGATACAGTTGCTATGGAAGCTACCGGTATTTACTGGGTAAGTTTATTTTTAGTATTAGAAGATGCGGGTTTTGATGTTGTATTAGTTACAGCTAAACATGTAAAAAATGTAAGAGGAAGAAAACAGATGTTAGCGATGCTGATTGGATACGTCAATTACACAGTTGCGGATTATTATCTGCAAGTTTTCAACCCGATAAGTTTACTCGTAAATTAAGAGCATATATGCGTCATCGAAAAAATTTAATTGAAATGTCAGCTACACATATTCGCATGATGCATAAAGCTTTAGAACAAATGAATATTAAAATACAACATGTTATTGCGGATATTACAGGTAAATCTGGACAAGAGATTGTAAAATCCATCATAGCTGGTGAACGAAACGCAGAGATATTAGCATCTTGTTGCGATAGTAGAATTAGAGCCCATAAAAAGAGGGTATTATAAAATCCTTAACGGGGGTTTGGAAAGAGAAACGTTTTTGAACTAGAGCAAAGTTATTCAATATATCAATTCTATCATGCTTAAGCTAAAAGGAATGCGATGCTAAAATAGAAGAGCATCTTCGTGAAAAATCCGGAGTAGATACATTTGTGGAGCCCCAAAAAAAAGAAAAGAGTAATAAAAATAATTTGAATTTTAACGGAAAGGAAATGTTGTACGAACTAACGGGGACGGATTTAGCAGAAATTTTTGGGATTACGGAAACAAATGCTATAGAAATTATAAGCGAAGTCGGATTAGATATGAGTAAATGGCCAACGGTAAAACACTTTACATCATGGTTAAACTTAGCGCCGAATAATAAAATATCAGGAGGGAAAGTATTAAGTAGCCGGATTCCAAAAAGAAAAACCACGCAGGTCAAATATTTAGAATGGCGGCGTTTGCCATACAGCGTAGCAAAAATTGGTTAGCGATGTTTTATAATCGTATAAAAGCAAAAATGGGGCGCCAAAAGCAATTGTTGCGACTGCAAGAAAAATTGCGGCTATTTTTTATAAAATGGTAAAAGAAAGGGTTAAATTTAACCCAATACCAATCGAAAAATATATGGATGGGTTTAAAGAAAATCAAATTAAGAAGTTAAAACGACAAGCTAAAAACCTTGGTTTACAGATAGTTGAAATGTAGTTACTTAAGAGACAAAAAAGAACAAGGATAATCAGATGGAATTTAGTACAACTTTAGTGAATAACGAAGTCCTCAAAACAGGTTTTTCTCCAAATTATTGGCTTGACCAGAATAAAATTTGTATTACATTACCATCAGCAACTACGATATTTCAACCAGTTTACTTTTTAGACAACTAAATATAAACCAATAGAACATTAATAAAGTGGGGCAATTTTGATAATATTTCCAGATGGCTGTTGGTTGGCAATTTGCTACTAAAGATCTCGTTTATTGATTAGATAATACATGCCCCAAATAAAAACAAAAATATACCCAATGCTCAAAGGTATTGAAATATGATCCGGCACAAGGGCCATGGCTCCACCGGCAGTCTTGAACTGTTCTGGCATCATTCTGTAAAAGGGTAGGGGGGTGAGATCTTCAAAAACATTCATGGGGAAATAAATGTGCGCAGACTTGTGTATGTATTTTTGTACCAGGACCCATCTGATGAAGGGCTCCAACATCATGATGTAAATCATGTAGGTGAAAAGTGCCAACCCTGAACGTCGCAGTAAAAATCCCAACAGCAAACCAAAAACTCCGTATGAAATATTCATCAGGAAAAATTTCAGGATGATCAGTGGCTGATCAAATGCGAAATCCAGTTTGGTGTGTGGTTCATGGATGTAACCGCAGGCAAGTACGCATAGGATATAATACAGAGTAGCACCCACACACATCATGAGTATGAAGAGCAATTTTGCTGACACGAACTGATTGCGTTGGAGACCGTTGATGATGGATTGTCGCAGTGTTTTGAAACTGTATTCTGAAGTTACGGTATACACTGCAAAAAAACCAAACATAAAGAATGCAAGCCAGGATCCTGCATAGGCAAAGAAATCCCAGTTGGTTGGAAACTCAAAGAAGATAAAATTTCCCGGCAATACAGGCGGCATAGGGTTTACACTTTTGCCGATCATCATGGTGCCTGGCAACATTACAAGATAGCTGAAACAAATCAGGATGAAAACGGTATTCTTACGATTTTTTAACCATTCCAGTTTTAAGAGATATCCCATATTATAGTTGCTTTAATTTTCTTTTGAAAGACATTTGAATTTTAGCTGTTGTGCTCTTTTACAATTTCCAGAAATTCATCTTCCAGCCTGGTCTTTTTAATGTTCAGGCTGCTGAGTAAAATTCCCTGTTCAAAAGCGTATTTATTAATCATGGAAGTTTTGATGTCCTGTTCACAACTCAGTATTAAATTCTGTCCGGCTATTTCCGCAGATTTTATTCCGGGCATGTGCAGCAGGATGGATTGCGCTTTTTCAAGGTCGTCACAGGAAATTTCAATGATCAAATTGGTATCCATCACAGAGCCAACAGTTCCCTGAGCCAGTAATTGTCCTTTGTTGAGTATGATGACATCAGAACAAATTTTTTCTACCTCATCCAAAATATGACTGGCCATAAAAATGGTTTTACCGGTCCTACTTATTTTAATGAGGATGTCACGGATCTCCGCGATGCCCTGTGGGTCAAGACCATTGGTGGGTTCATCAAAAATGACCACTTCCGGATCTCCCAACAGTGCCGCAGCAATGGCAAGACGTTGTCTCATTCCAAAGGAGTACGTCTTGAAGGGAGAATTTCTTCGTTCGTAAAGATTCACGAGTTTCAAGGCAGATGTATAATCAGGACTTTCAATTTGTTTGATGTGGGCAACTATTTCAAGATTGTCCATTGCATCCAGGTAGGGAAAAAAATTGGGCGTTTCCAGCGTGGCACCAATATGTTTTCGGTATTGCTGTCCATATTTATTTTTAAACCAATTGAATTGCCCCTGATCTGATTCTATGATGTCCAGTACAATTCCCAGGGTGGTAGATTTTCCGCTTCCATTGGGTCCCAGCAAACCATAAACCTTACCCGGTTTGATTTCGATGTCAAGACCTTTTAAGGCTTTTATCTTCCCATAAGATTTGGAAAGGTTTTGAATGGAGAGTAAACTGTCCTGCATTATTTTATTTTTAAGTTTTTTTCTTCCGAAATACCGGCTTTGTTAATTTTAATTTTGTACAGGCCTTTTGGAAGATAATTTTTTTTGTCATCGGTTTCTGGGAATCGGTATTCTTTGTTTTCTTTTTTATATTCTTTTAAGAAGTTGGCAATTGAAGAAGATTCTATATGACCATCCAACTGTAGTTGATTTATTCCCCTGGTCAACATCCATTTTTTCTTATTGAGCGTAATATTTTGGAACATTATTTTTACTTCCGCCTCTCCTGATGATTTGGAATACACACTAAGGGGGATTTGAAGACTGTCTGCAGGAGTATACACATTTTTCTTTTTTCCCCAATCGTTGTTAAATTTTATTTCATCAGGTTCAAACAGCATAATTTCTTTCTGCAAATTGCTGTCAGATAATTGTTGCAGAACACTTACATCTGCAATAAATACAGAACGCCCATGTGTACCTATGATCAACTCTTTCGCTTTTGGATGAACTTTCAGATCATGAATGGGAACAAATGGAAGTTGCTCACTCAATAATGAAAAATTAATTCCATTGTCCAATGAATAATAAACACCATGATCACTGCCTGCGTAGAGTAAGTTCGGATGCTCGGGGTCTTCGCAAACTACATTCAATGGTTCAGCAGGAAGATTCATTCCAATTCGCTTCCAATTTGCACCATAATTTTCAGATACATACAACATGGATTCGAAATCATCCCGGCGATAATTGTTGAGACAGAGATAAACTTTTTGTTTGACATGTGTGGAGGCAAGAATTTTGGACACGTATTTATCCTGTGGTATTCCTTCATTTATTTTATTCCAATTATCTCCCCCATCTTTGCTTACATAAACTTCACCATCGTCACTGCCGGTATAGAGTAAGCCAAATTTTAATTTTGACTCAGAGATGGTGGTAATGGTCCCGAACGGCACATCACCTTGGGTGTTTCCTTTGGTGAGATCAGGTGAAATGATTTCAAATTTTCTGCCTTGATTCATAGATCGGTGCAAAAAATTTGAACCCATGTACAGTATGTCGCTGTTGTGCGAAGACAAAAGTATAGGCGTCTGCCAATTCCACCGATAGGGCCTTTCACCCAGTTTGTGTTTAGGCGTAATTCTGCTGGTTGTGCCAAAATTTTTATCAATTCTGAAATAATTGCCAAATTGAAAACCCGTGTAAATTATTTTGCTGTCGGTCGGGTCTACTTCAGTTTGCATGCCGTCACCACCCAGCAAAACTTCATGAGGATATTTGCCATAAAGTTGCCAGCCATTGGAAATTTTATTTCCGGAAGGACCTTTCCAAACCCCATTGTCTTGGGCACCTCCATAGACATGATAATCTTCTTCGAGGTCATAATTTATGGAATAAAATTGTCCCACCGGAGGATGCGTGCATCGTAGCCAATTGTTTCCACCGTCATAAGTAATGTTGATGCCACCGTCATTTCCATTGATCATGTGAAAAGGATTTGCGGGATTTATCCAGAGCGCATGGTGGTCCACATGCTGATTGTCATTCTCAATCGAATGAAAAGTTTTTCCACCATCCGCAGAACTGATCAATGGATAACCCAACAAAATAACATGTTGCGGATTTTTTGGGTTGAGCCTGACCTGACCAAAATAATATCCGTAGGTAAAATAAATTCCATCCAAAAATCCTTCATGCGTTTTATGCCAAGTTTTTCCGGCATCTGTAGAAGCATAAAGTTCACCGCCTTTTATGGGGGTATCAAATAAACGTGAATTTCCGTCTTCAAGATACTCGGCAAGATGAGCAGGAAGTATTTTGTCCTGGCGAATTAATTTTTTTACAGAAGCAGCTGTATAGTCAGCATCAAAATTTTTATCCCGAAGAAAAATTTCAAGTGAATCATCTTTAATTTTAAGAAATTCTTCTTTGGTCATTTTTTTAAAAACATCCTTGTGCAATCCGATTTTTTTTTCGGAATCTGCAGGTCTTCGTTCATGATTGTCCAGCAAAGCATAAATAATTTGTTGGGTACCTGCATGATAAATGCTGAGTCCAATCCTACCCACAAAAGCTCCATGTGGAAAACCGGAGGAAGAATCAGTAAGTAATTTCCAATGCAAGCCGTAATCATTGGTTTTGTAGATTCCTGATCCCTGGCCGGACTCATTCAAATTCCAGGCTCTTCTGGTGCGTGTCCAGCTGGAAGCATACAAAATGGAAGGATCAAGAGGATCCATTACCAGGTCAATGATGCCGGTACTGTCGTTTATGAAAAGGTTTCTCTTCCAGGTTCTCCCAGCATCGGAACTTGTATACAAACCCCGATCAGGATTTTCGGAATACAGATGTCCAAGTGCTGCAACATAAACCCTGTTTGTATCGCCGGGGTCAAGTATGATTTTTCCAATGTGTTGTGTTTCTTCCAGACCAAGGTGAATCCAGGTTTTACCCAAATCATAAGATTTATAAATGCCGCAGCCTGCATACGAGGAACGACTGGAGTTGTTCTCTCCGGTGCCCAGATAAATGATTTTTCTTGGCCAGTCAATAGCGAGGTCTCCAATGGTCATCACAGCCTCATGATCAAAGAGCGGACTAAAGCTTGCTCCATTGTTGTTGGTGTGCCAAAGGCCTCCCGAGGCAAATGCCACATAAAATTCCTCAGGGCGATCAGGATTGGCTTCAATGTCTACCACTCTACCTCCGAATACTGTGGGCCCGATGTTGCGGATAGGAATTTGATGGGAAAGAGAGGTCGCAGATATTTTTTGACGTTGCTGCAAGGCTTGCAGTCGGGATGGGGGATTTGAATCCTGTGCATTCACTATAGAAATGAAAGCCATGAGAATCAACACTTGCAGACATTTTTTTGCCATGAAATTGAAAGTAATAAGCATGTTGGGGCGAATTTAAAGGCAGAAAAGAAGAGAAAATTATTTTTTCGACAAGGTATCAAAAAGCCTCTATTAAACCCACAATTGTCATGAGAGTTCGTAGTGAGAGGCAAAAGAGCAACAAAGCTATTTTGGTTTTTAATAGAATTCCAATGACAATTTTGGGTAAAAGCGATTTTTTACCTGAGGGATCTAAACCTGTCCGCACCATATTCCAGTTGATTGCTGTAGTCCAGACTGCCCAGTCTGAAACTAAGCTTCACATTGGTTTGGGTAAAAAAGCGGTGTTCAAGTCTGCAGAAGAAGGGCATCGATTTTTTTTGAAGCAGGCAACTGACAGAAAGGCATGATAAAGTAAAAGTGTCTTGTGAATGCGTGAAAGAAGGAAGTACAAATTTGGAAGAAAACGGAAGTAGTGAGGGGTTTTGTATTTGAGCTTTTAAGGTTCCTCCAAGATGTATGAGACAACAAACGATGGCAGGAACTAACATTGCTTTCATTGTCCGGAATTGTTGCACATCCAATTCACCAGACTTCCACCTAGGAAAAGCCAGGCAAGCCCTTTCAAAAGAAAAAACAGGAAACCCACCAGCCCAAATCTTTTTAGCATCGATTTGTATTTGTCATTCATGGATAAACAATTGTCGATAACTAATGAATATCACTGCTTTTTGTTCAAGTCAATTTGAAATTTCAATCAAATTAAGTTTGTATGACGCCCACATTATATTTTTCGACCGGAGCATGATCTGCCGCTTCAATACCCATAGAAATCCATTCCCGTGTCTTTCTTGGATCAATGATGGCGTCTACCCATAGCCGGGCTGCTGCATAATAGGCAGTCGTTTGTTTTTCGTAGCTTTTGCTGGTCGTTTCAAAAAGTCTTTTTTCTTCCTCTGCATCCGGTGGATGTCCCTTGCTCTTTAAGGCGGAAACCTGTATTTGTGTAAGGACTTTTGCAGCCTGGGCACCACCCATGACAGCGATTTTAGCACTTGGCCATGCCACAATCAGCCTTGGGTCGTAGGCTTTGCCGCACATGGCGTAGTTACCCGCTCCGTAGGAGTTTCCAATGACTATGGTGAATTTAGGCACCGTGCTGTTGGCGACCGCATTGACCATTTTTGCTCCATCTTTAATTATGCCTCCATGCTCAGATCGGGTGCCGACCATAAAACCTGTTACATCCTGCACAAACACCAGGGGAATTCTCTTTTGATTACAATTCATCACAAATCTTGCGGCCTTGTCAGCTGAATCTGAATAAATGACACCGCCCATTTGCATTTCTCCCTTGCCTGACTTAAAAACCTGACGGTCGTTTGCCACGATGCCCACTGCCCAGCCATTGATTCTTGCGTATGCGCAAATGATCGTCTTGCCGTAATGTTCCTTGTATTCAGTAAGTTCGGAACCATCTACGATGCATTCCAGTATTTTGCGCATGTCGTATGGCTTCAGGCCACCTACAGGATAATGGCCCAGGATTTCCATGGGATCCTTTACAGGAGGAGTAGCCTCTTTACGGTCAAATCCGGTTCTTGGAAAATGACCCATCTTGTCAACCAGTTTTTTGATGGTATCCAGACATTCAACGTCATCTTTCATTTTGTAATCAGTTACGCCGGATATCTCGTTGTGTGTTTTAGCACCACCGAGTGTTTCGTTGTCGGTTTCTTCACCAATGGCAGCTTTTACCAGATAGGGTCCTGCCAGAAAGATCGACCCTGTGTTTTCAACGATCAGGCATTCATCAGACATAATTGGTAAATAGGCGCCACCCGCTACACAGCTTCCCATCACCGCGGCAATTTGAGGAATTCCGCGACTGGAGATGATGGCGTTGTTTCTAAAAATCCGGCCGAAATGTTCTTTGTCGGGAAATATTTCATCCTGCATGGGTAGATAGACACCGGCACTGTCCACCAGGTATATGAGCGGTAAACGGTTTTCCATGGCTATCTCCTGGGCACGCAGATTCTTTTTGCCGGTGATCGGGAACCATGCGCCTGCTTTTACGGAGGCATCGTTGGCGATAATTACGCACAATCTTTTCTGTACATAACCGAGTACTACGACCACGCCACCAGCAGGGCATCCGCCATGCTCTTCATACATTTCATATCCTGTAAAGGCACCTATCTCCAGGACCTCAGTTTCTTTATCTACCAGGTATGCAATTCGTTCCCGTGCCGTCATTTTTCCCTGGGCACGCTGTGCCTCCAGTTTTTTCACCCCCCCTCCCAAATAAATTTTCTCCAGATCTTTGTTCATTCTGGAGATGTTCAGCTTCATTTCGTCTTCGTTGATATAGAAATTTGGATCCATGTTTACTGTTATTTGAGGGCTTTTAAGGGAAAATTAATACCGGGGACAAAGGTATTAAATAAGGGTGTATATTTTTTGGGATCGATTTCTTCGTGGAATATGAAAATCGATTGGGCATTTTTTATAAAAAATTCATCGATTTTTTAATAAACATGCACTGCAAGAGAATTACACAATAAAATTTTATATTTTATTCAGTGAAGAGGGATCTTCATAATTTTCAATTAAAAAATAGAAAGTAGTGTGCTAGATTTTAAAAGAAATGTTGGATTATTTTTTTTTGTCAAACAGCAAAAAACGGCCGCCGAATCCAATTTGAAGGAGGTCGATCCAGGTTGATGCAGAACGATTACCAAGACTATAATAGCCAATATCTAAACCAAATTTATTCCGATTGCCTACCAAAAAACCGGTATTGAATCCAAGATAATTAATTCCATACCCTGAGCCTACATAGGAACTGAATTGGTAAATGTATCTTGGGCTTAAATACAAGGCAATTTTTTCTGAAGGGTGATACGAAAAATATGCAGGCACCTGAACATTCCACAACGCAAGAAATCCTATGGAACCTACTTCTCCACCTACTGACAAAGCAATTGGCGAATCCTTGCCTCCATAAAATTGGTATTTTACACCTGCGCTTATGTTGGCAGAAGTATTAAACCTAAAATTAATGTCAAGATCTTCCAAAACCCCGTATCTCCCACCTACTTCAACGTTTGGCCAAAAGATATTTTCAAGATCATCCCAATTCCCATTGTCTGTGTTTGCAAGTTTTGGACTTCTGGAAAAATTGATGGAACTGCTGAGCTCTATCTTTTCTTTGCCAAGGGTTCTTCCATCCTGAAAACCAGTTACGGAGGCACAATTAGTCCACAGAATTAGGATACTGATGAATCCAAGCAGGTGCATTTGAAATTTTGTCATGTCTTAAAGTATTGTGTTATCGAATTTCTTGATCCCAGAGAATAAAGTTTAGCTAAGGTTTAAAGGGTCTCCCATGTTTTAAATAATTAAAACACATTCAAGAGATATACAAAAGTATAAATTTAAAAATTACCGAGCGTGAGTTGGTCCTATTGGAAGTGACTTTTCACTTTAATTCTTTCAAACTTATTTATCGAAAAGGATGGAAAGTAAATTTTAATTTAAAACTGTTTATTCTTTATAAAAACTATACGGGTAGCGACCTTTATAATTTTGATAAAAACCATCGAAGCTCACTTTATCTGAAGCGCTGTTGATTAAGTCCACCAGGTCATCCACGGACTGAATTTTTTTACCATTTACAGTGGTGATGATATAGCTTGGTGCCATGTTGGTCCCGAAAATGATTCCATCTCTGTAAATGTTGAGCACTTTGACTCCGTCTGTTTTTAATTCGCTAATTTCTGCTTCACTCAGATCCCTCACTTCAAAACCTAGTTTTACCAATACAGGATCTCTGCGAGTGGCAATAAGTTCTGTGGAATTGATTTGATTTTTAAGTATGGCTTTTGCAGTAAACATGGCTTTATTTCTCCAAAAAGACAAGGATACTTCAGCACCCGGCCGGAATCTGCCTATAATTTCCTGTAATTCAGAAACAGTGGCAACTTTATAACCATTGACTTCCAAAATAATGTCCTCCGGTCTAAGACCAGCCTCTTCTGCAGCACCTGACTTTGTAGTGTTTGAAATAAAAATACCCGCCACACGGTCCAATCCGTATTGTTTGGCTTTGGCATTGTCCACATTTTCAATGGTTACTCCCAGGAGTCCTCTTTGTACCACACCAAATTCCTGTAAGTCACCGATGACTTTTCTCACCAGGTTGGAAGGGATGGAAAAAGAATAACCTTCATACCTTCCGGTATAGGTCATGATGGCCGTATTGATGCCGATGAGCTCACCGGCAGTATTGACCAAAGCACCACCAGAATTACCCGGATTTACAGCGGCATCTGTTTGAATAAATGACTCTATGCGGTATTGTTGGTTGTTCAGAATGTTGATATTTCTTGCTTTCGCAGAGACGATGCCCGCAGTAACGGTAGATTGCAATTTAAAAGGGTTGCCGACCGCCAGAACCCATTCTCCAATGGCGGTTGAATCTGAATTACCAAACAATAAATAAGGTAAGCCTGAATCCTCTATTTTAATCAAGGCGATGTCAGTGGTGGGATCGGTTCCAATCACAGTCGCTTCATATTCCCGGTTGTCGTTTAATAGTACCTGAATTTTTTCGGCATGTTCTACTACGTGATTGTTGGTCACAATGTAGCCATCCGGGGAAATGATTACCCCGGAACCGGTGGCCAGACCTTTATTGGTGATGCTCATCCGGTCTCCATCTTCCTGAATGCTTTCAATAAATACAACTGCAGGGGTACTGACCTTTGCAGCAGTGATGAAGTCAGTCGGCACACTGGACAGCAAATTGCTGTGAAGACGATCTGATTTGATCAATTTTTCCAATTGACTCTGGTTAACTCTCTGAGATTTCCATTCCTTGAGCAGGACATCGTCTTTTCGGTGGTACATCAAATGATGAGCTCCCAAAGTAAGAAAGGCGGTAACCAGTGCGGTGCAAAGAACTAAAATTATTACTTGTCTGATCATAAACTTGTTACATATAAAACAAAACCAAGATATGTTTAAGCAATAATCATGCCCGATTTATTCCACATTCCTGGTTTTAGAACATATAACGCAAAAAATATAAATTTGGTTACCGGATAAGATTTAAGGTTGACTTAAGACTTACTTCTCTCATCGATCCACATAAATCTAATCTACCCGAGAACACCACTATATAAGTTTCGACCGGAGCCTGATCGCCTTTGTAAGTGCCGTCCCAACTTTCCTGAGGGTCAGCAGATTCAAACACAATATGTCCCCAGCGATTGAATATTTTTAAAGAATATCCATCCATTTCAAATTCCGTTTTTGGATCAAAAACCGGACGGAATTTGTCATTTTCATTGTCTCCATTTGGCGTAAACACATTGGGCAACTGAACCTTTTTTTCTGCCAAACTTTCATCCTGATTAATGTCGTAACGTATTAGAATAGAGTCACAACCATTTTTATTGATGATCAATACGGAATAAACATCCGGAGCGTCAATGGTTATGACCGGTTGATCGCTGATTTTAGTGCTTCCGCGCCGCCACTCATACGAGGCCTGGTCAGGAGGAAATTTATTGGCAATCAGCGTATCTCTGATGTCTATGGTGGTATCCTTACAAATCAAAAATTCTTCCATTCCGTTATTCAAAAAAGTCGGCAATCCTTGCAGTTCTGGGACTCCCACCACAGTGTCCAGGAAGCAATTGTACCTGTCATAAATTCTGATCATATAAGGAGCAGGAGGAAGGGGGCTAAAATAAGAAGTCGTATCTCTTGCACTTCCTTCGATGCTGAAGGTAACCGGTTTATCTCCCTGTTTGATAAAAACTCTGATACTGCCTGTAGGGTCAGACGGACAGGATGCTTTTACTTCAATTTTATCCACTACAATCGTGGTGTATGGTTTAACGATGACCATTCCACTGGTAAAGCAACCATTTTTTTGATAGGTCAGGTAACGATATTCGCCCTCGAAAAGAAAACTGACGGAACGTCCCAAATCAGGCGATGGAACTCTACGGTTAAATACATCCGCCCAAACGATTGAATCAAAAGGACTGAAATCGTTGACAGAGAAGTTGTAAATTCTATTGTTGCAACTGAAATAAGCGGTATCCGGTGCATTGATGTTGTAACGCATAGTATCAATGCTAATGACCAATGTGTCAGATGTATTGCATTCAGGATTTGGTGTGGTGATAAATCCATTATAAATGCCGGGCGCTCTGATGATCTGCCTCACATTTCGTTCATTGCCGGCATTGATATTGGGCCCGGTCCATACAAATGAGTAGGCGGTTTTCATATTGGTAAGTTGGGCGGTAATGTCCAAAGTATCTTTTCTGCAATTGAGCGTTCTATCAGGACCTAAAAAAGGCACAGGTTTCACAAACAATTTATTTACCAATACGGAATCTTCTGCCACGCAGCCAGTCCGTAGATCCTTTACTTTAAGAATGTAAACCCCATCAATGGAGACAGTTGGTTTTTTATTATTTTCATTGGATGCATTGATACCCGGACCTCGCCAGGTGAAACTGGAAACAGAATCAGCCAAGGCGTAACTGCCGTCTAGCGTAACGGTCGTAAAATCACAGGTAATGTTTTTATTCAATCCAGCATTGACCAACGGGCGACCACCATTGTTAAAAACTTCAATGGAATCAAACGCTTCACAATTGTACAATGTATCACGTATCAAAACATAATACTTGCCTTCCAAATCAGTAGTGATGGATTTTTTATTTCTGTTATCGTTGTTTACTCCGGGACCTGACCAGAAATATTTTAGATTTTTTCCCGTGGATTTGCCTGCATCAATCAACACCGTGTCATGCTCGCAATCCAGATCTGAAGATTTAATTAAACTTAATTTTGGTAAACTGTCCGGAAGACTGATTATGACCTCATCGGTATCCTGACAATGAGATACATTATTGGTAACAATGATTTGATATTTACCCGGGAGCTTCACAAATGGAAATCTCGAATTCTTCATTAAAGAATCAATTCCTGGTCCGGTCCATACTAGATCTATAACACTGCCAACAGAAGTAGTTTTTCCCCCTAATGTGAGACCCAAGGAATCACAAGGAATCACTCGGTCCAATCCGGCATCTGCCACCGGATATAATATGTTTTGTGTTACAATTACAGTATCAAGAGTGAAGCAATCGTTGAGTATGTTGGTAATTTTAATTACATAAGTTCCGGGTAAATCAACGAATGGGTTAATCTGAAATTTTTTCAAAGGAGTGATGCTTGGCCCGGACCATTCAAAATTATACCCCACACCGGTCTGGGAGGAATCGCCCATTAATTGAACCATGGTATTAAGGCAATTCAGAATCATATCATTTCCGGCTTTTGCAATAGGTAGGATACGATCATCGAACACTTCCATGGTGTCACGGCCTACACAACCACTCAGAGAATCAAAAACAGTAAAAATGTACATGCCCGGGAAAGAAATTACCGGATTTAAACTGGTCTTGTTTAGAAATGTAATGCCAGGCCCTTCCCAATAAAAACCTCGTTTGTCACCCACATCTGGTCTTGCAGGATCAAGAGTGATGCTGTTCATACTACAAGTGAGTTTTTGATCCAATCCTAAACGAGGATCCGGAGCATTGAATACTTGGATGTTTAAAAAGGTATCGGTTCGGCAGCCTTCCGGGGAAACAATGGTAGCGGTGTATTTCTTGGTAACATTCGGACAAACGATCAAATCTCTTGCAGTATCCTGTTGATTCCAAATAACCAAATAAGTAGAGTCAACGGTTAGTTTTAGTTCAGTGCATTCGCCTCTGCAAAGTACATTTCTTGCGGCAGAGATGGTGAAAGAGGGTGCAGGGATTTCTCTCAGGTTGAGCGTGTCGGAGGCGAAACAATTAAATGAATCACTGACTGTCAATATAGCCGGACCGGATCTCTGATAACTCGTGGCATGTTCTGTTATACCATTGTTCCATTGATAGGTTTTATATCCAAGACCTCCGTCCAGATCCGTGATGTCTCCCTGACAGAAATAATCTTTTCCCTGAATTTTTACTTTTAAAGTAGGCGCAAAGACCATTTTTATTTCCGGGCAGGAAAAGGTTGGGACCACCGGGAGGATGATATCTCCGGAATAGGTTGTTGTACCGTTACAAGCACAATTGTCTTCGCTAATTTCCCGGTATACGTAAACATCTACTGTATCATATGTCCATTCTTCTCTCCACTGCACGATCATTCTTTCCCGTGTCTGCAAATCAATTGGATCCCCATTTCCATTGACACTCAATAATTCAAATGAAATTTTATCAGTTCCGTAATATTTGGCATCTGGCGTAATGTTCAGGTAAAATTCATTTTGATTCAGCGTGATCAGATTTGAATTACCCAATCTGATAAAATTATTTCCATTTTTAAAATACCAATTTCCACCATTGTGTACAGGAATCAAGGTCCTGATGGTATCAATGGTAAAAGTGTCTTTGCACAAACTATTGTCAACAAAACATTTTTCTAATTTGCATTTCTGATTCATGTCATCAATTAAAGCCTGAGTAATCAAACTTAAAAAAGCGTTGAATCTGTTGCTGGTAACTTTACCATTGGCATCCAATGTTAGGAAAGCTTGTTGATTGGTGGACCAATTCAGTTTAGAAGTATCTCTGGTGATTTTAACATCCTGACTGACCGACTGTATGGTACAATTACTTGAATCAATACCTCCGAGTGTTTGTCTTACTTCAAATAATTCACATCTTCCGGTCATGTTAATTTTCCAGATCGGAGAAGGTGCAATTAATCCATTGAGGGTACGTATGTTTCCGCATGAATCGTCCGGACTTGGATGGCAACTCATGTTTGGGTATTGAAGGCTGATATTGTATTCTACTTCTTGTAATTTGAAAGATCGGTTTTCAAAATTTAAGGAAACCGTATCAGTTGAAATGCATGGTGGAAAATCTACGTGATACACAAATTGGTAGGTTCCACAACCTGTAACGGTAACTCTTGAGGTGCCGGGAAAGATGCTGTCCATTTTGACAAGCTGCCCATCTTTATTGCAAATTGCCGTCCAATATCCTCCTGCAGGAGCCCCAAATAGATCATAAGTATATCCACAAACGGTGCTGTCTTTACCTGCATCTGCACAAATCTGAGCTTGAACAGAAAATTGTATCAAACCAAAAAGAAGAAAAATAAAAATTGTTGACTTCATAAGAGTTTTAAGACTTTGAGATGCAATAAGTACCATTAATAATATGCCAAATCGTTCCGGTATTCCGAAAATGAATACATGAATTTAGCTGACCCATTCAATATCAATACATTATAAAATTTGATTATACGAGTCAACCAAGACCAAATATAGTAAAATCATGAATATGATTCACCGGATTCAAAAAATCAAGTTTGGAAGAGCATTATTTAGTTGTCAGAAAATCTGTATTTAACTCTTGCAGACTTTTGCTTCCTGCCAAGCTCATGGTGATTTCAAATTCAGCAAGTAGGTTGCGACAATATTCTAAAACACCATGCTTTCCTTGGAGTGCAAGCGCATAAACATAAGGTCTGCCCAACAAGATTCCTTTTGCTCCCAGTGCGAGGGCTGTAAAAATATCTGTTCCGGTACGAACTCCACTGTCCAACAACAACGGATAATTGGCCGGTACCGTTTTTTTGATTTCTTTTAAGGCATCCAAAGACGAAATGACCTGATCTATTTGTCGGCCCCCGTGATTGGAGATGATGATTCCATCAATTCCGGTGTCGATGGTCCGCATGGCATCTGACGGATGAAGAATGCCTTTGAGTAAGATGGGTAATTTTGTGATGGAACGCAGCCATTTAATGTCCTCCCAATTCAGATTGGGTCTTGAGTATAGATCAATAAATGTTTTAACTGCTTTGATCGGGTTTTTCGTTTTCCAGTTTGTGAAATAGGGTTCAGGGTAATTTCTCATCAACTGATGGGCCAAAAGTAACTTTGATAAATTAAACGGAGTTTTTGTGTTGGGTGTGAGATCTGCATTTTGCATAAGTCTTTTAAAAACCGGGTCGGAGGTGTATTGAGCAATTCCCAGTCCCTTAATGAAAGGAAGATAGGCATTGTTTAAATCCCTTTGGCGCCACCCAAGAGTGGTAGTGTCCAAGGTAAGTACGATGGCCTTGCATCCACAGTTTTCCGCCCGGGAAACAAAACTTTCCACCAATTCGTTAGACTTGCTGAAATAAAGCTGAAACCAATAATTATTTCCGGATAGTCTGGATGCACAAGCTTCCATACTATGTGAAGCCTGATTGGAAAATATCATGGGAACTCCTGATGCAGCCGAAGCCTCTGCCAGCTCAAGATCACCGTTTGGATGAGCCAAACTCAATACGCCAATGGGGGCAAACAGGACAGGGGCCTCACTCTTTGTTCCAAATAAGTCAATGGACAAATCGGGAGTGACTCCACCATGTGCCATCTTTGGGATAATCGAATATTTCGAAAAAGCGTCTGCATTATTTTTGATTCCTTTTTCTGAACCTGCGCCGGTTGCAATGTACCCAAAGGCCTCAGGTTTTAATTTTTTTTCTGCAAGATGTTCTAAACTTTGGAAATCCACAGGAATTCCAGGCTTAATGCCTACCGAACCATTTACATAGATTTCTTTTTGCCGGGATGAAGCGGATAAGAAATTCATACTACATGCATTCGATGATGAATTTATTTTTCTTGCCGTTTTCGACCATCAGGAATTTTTCATTTAACAAGTGGTGGCTTTGTATGATGGTATCGGAATCTGTAATTTTTTCTTTATTAAGATTGATTGCATTGTTCTGTAGCGCCCGTCTGGCTTCGCTCTTGGACGTGAACACCGGACAAGATTCGGTAAGGAGATTGACTATGTTTATGCCACCATTTAATGAATCCCGAACCAATTCAAATCGTGGAATTTCTCTGCTCACATCAGTTAACTCTTCAGAAGTCATGGACTTTAAAAAAGCTGCATTACTGTCTCTGCCGAACAACAATTCTGATACCCGAAGCACACGCTGAAAAACATCTTTGCCATGAATGCGGATGGTGATTTCTTCAGCAAGACTTTGTTTTAATATTCTTGGATCCTCACGATGATTGGTTTCAAGATTTTCAATTTCTTCTTTGGTTTTAAAACTGAAATACCGGAGTAATTTTGAAATATCTGCATCGTCTGAATTGAGCCAGAACTGATAGAATTTATAGGGACTGGTCATGTTGGCATCCAACCAAATATTGCCTTCTTCTGATTTGCCAAATTTTTTACCATCCGATTTTGTAAGGAGCGGAGTGGTCACCGCGAAAGCCTTGGAGTCCCTGATGGTTTTGTGTATATAATCTGTGCCGGCCGTGATATTCCCCCATTGATCAGAGCCCCCCATTTGAAGACGGCAATCATATTCTTTATACAAGCAGTGATAATCGTAAGCCTGAAGGAGCTGGTAGGTAAATTCAGTATATGAAATTCCGGTCTCCAATCTGCGTTTTACGGATTCTTTGGCAAGCATGTAGTTAATGGTGGAATTTTTACCGACTTTTCTGAGAAATTCCAAAATGTTCATGTTTTTATAAAAGTCATAATTGTTGACCATGATGGCTTTATTGGTCCCTTCCGTAAAGTTTAACATTTTCATAAACTGTTCCTTTTGGGTGGCAATGTTGCGATCAAGTTCATCTTCCGTTTTAAGTTCACGCTCTTTGTCTTTACCTGAGGGATCACCGATGCGGCCTGTTGCCCCACCCATTACAACAATGGGTTGATGGCCTGATTGTTGAAAAAGGCTCAGCAACATGATCTGTACATAATTCCCAAGTCCCAGAGAGGCAGCCGTAGGGTCAAAGCCAATGTAAGCGGTGGCCATTCCGGAAGCCAGATACTCCTCCAAACCCGGAGTATGGTCCTGCAACATATTTCTCCATCGTAATTCCTCCAAAAAATCTTTCCTTTGCATATAATCTCCGCTAAACTTGTGTTAAGCAGCAAAGATACAACCTTGTTTTGATCGAAATAAGACTTATAGCCGACCGCCTGTCGAGGGCATTTTTCCTAACTTCATTCGGGTTTGCCCTATGAATCTGAGCAGATTTTTAGCCTCCAGGACTTATTCGGCCTTCAATCAATCCCTGATCCGAAACATCATTCGGATTGCAGTCATCTCTACGGCGCTCAGCCTGTCTGTCGTAATTGTATCCTCTTCCGTTTTTGAGGGATTCCAGAAGCTGATTGCACAGAAGGTATTTGGTTTCTGGGGACATATTCACATTACGGATATGCAGGTAAACAGGAGCATTGAGCCCTATGCAATTCAGCACAGCGACAGCATCAAATATCTTATAAGCCATGCAGACTTTAGTCCGGTGAACTTGCCGACTGATGTGATCAGAAAGCTGGAATCGTTTGTGGTGCTCCCCGCCATTGTGGGGATGGATGCGCAATATGAAGGCTTGTTTTTAAAAGGGATTGCATCAGATTTTGATTGGGAATTTTTAGGACAATTTCTTAAATCGGGCAGGTTGCCTGAATTGTCAGACAGCGTTTTTTCGAGAGATATTCTGGTGTCGGAACAAACCGCACTCAAGTTGTCTCTCCAACCGGAACAAAGCCTCATTGCCAATTTTGTAATAGATGGCAAACAAATAAAACGCAAGCTAAAAGTTTGTGGAACCTATCGCACAGGCCTGGAAGAGTATGACCGTAAATTTGCATTGGTAGACATCCGAATGTTGCAACAAGTATTGCAATGGGGGCCTGAGGAAGTAACCGGGATCGAAGTTTTTGCAAAAGACATCCAACTTGTTTCTGAACTGAACAATTTTCTCTATGAAGAAGTCCTTCCTTCGAATTTATATTCAGAAACCATACGCGAGAAATTTCCAAATATTTTTGAGTGGCTCTCCTTGCAAGACATCAACAAGCGTTTTATAATCGGGTTGATTTTATTGGTTTGCATCATCAATATGTCTACTACCTTATTGATACTGATTCTGGAGCGCACACACATGATTGGTTTACTCAGTGCTTTGGGAATGCGGAGTTGGGATCAGCGCAAGGTTTTTGTCCGCTATGGCGTAAGAATTCTGACTCGGGGAATGTTGTACGGTAATATAATTGGGATAGGTCTTTGTCTGATCCAGTGGAAATATAAATTTATCAAACTCAGTGAAGCGGATTATTATCTGGATCATGCGCCGGTAAGTCTCAACCCCTGGACGTGGCTGATAGTGAATGTAATTTTCTTTGTGGTAATCAGCTCAAGCTTGTTGATTCCATCCTACTTAGTCGCGAGAATAAAGCCTGTGAATGCATTGAAGTTCAGGTGACAAAAAATTCTAAGTTAAGTTTGTGTGTATTCAGGATGCTCGTTCTTTAAAAAATATTTTGACACCTGTCAGTAACGGATGACTTTATTAAATTGAATTAATGAAGCGATTGAGTTGTATGGCGATCTGATAGGACCAGAAATAAATGTAATTTTAATGAGCGGGTGATGAATGAACTTTTATACTCGTGATCAATTGTTCAGATTGAGTGATTGCACAAGTAAATTGAAAAAATAAAATCATTTAAAGTATTGACCAAAAAATAAATGCCTGCAAGTTAAATTCCACACTGGACTCTAAAATGCAGGCATTTAATCTGACTTAAATTATTTTTTTCTTAAGCTGGTAATCATTCGTACTGCTTCATCTTCTGCCACTTTATCATTATCTGCAAATGTTATAAAAGCAAAAAAGTTGGTTCCGGACTCCGGATCTATAAAACCAAGGGTAATAATTCTTTGCCCATCTTTGTAGCCTTCTACATAAGAACCTTTTAGTCCATTCATTTCAATGACATCCACGTCGTCCAATTGTTCCATACTCAGTGATTTGGCAATTGCAAGTGTATAGGTGATCATATCTGTTTGGTCTACAGTATTGTCGTCAAATGGAAAAATTCCAAAATCCATACCATCGCCCTTTGCAGTAAATTCATCTGCAGAATTGCTTACAACTTTGAAGTCTTCGGCCAATGTAAATACGATGTTGTGTTGAGTCCATTCAAAATCCCAGTCTTGCTGAGCATTTAAGGTAGATACAGCGAAGGTGCTGCAAATAAATAATAATAAGTTCAGAATAAGTTTCATTATTTTAAATTTAGAAGTTGATGAAATTGAAATTCATAAATTTTATGCGAAATCGGCTCAAGGTACAAAACTTTTAAAGCAAAAATTGCTCTTCGCCTTCCCAATGCCATTGTCACAAATCCATTAGGTTGTATTTTATCAGTTGTACCAAGTAATAATGGGTCTTTCTGGACCAAACATAGGGTGTGGCTTGGATTTATTTTAACTATATTTTAATAGATGGACTAAATCAATTAGGTGCTGGGTTTAAAAATGTCAATCTTTCATTTTGGATTTATAGCTCCATAAATATTGGCAATTATTCATGTATATGTGTGAAGATGATCATAGGGGTGTCTGATAATTTACCGGTGAAGTATTTTGATATGATTTTACAAAAACAACAGTTAATAATCAAATTACAAGATCAAGAAGCAGACATACCCGGTGTAATTTTAACCTTGGTGAAGGCATGCATTAATGGATTTCAAACACCCGTAGGAGATTGATTTTTAGGATTTACAGTTCTTCAAGAAGTTGATTCGGTTTGACACCAGTCTATGAAATGATTCCACTCAAAGAGCTGTCTTCCTGACCTTTGGGAGGGTTTTTGATTTATTTTGAAAATTATTGAATAAATCCTGTCCTCTTGGTAAAATTAAATTAAATTTGTAAGTGAATATTCACTCACATTGTAAATTCAAATAAAATGGACGGCAAGCGCAACATTGCAATTGGTTTTTTAACCATGGGTTTTTTTATGGCCTACGGATTTTTACTAATCTATCTCCGTGATTTTGCTCCGGGTAAAGAAGAATGGGCCAACTCATACAGCATTGGAAAACACTTTGAGAGCAGATTGGCTCATGTTCATGGGAATTTGTTCGCTTTTCTTAATATATTAATTGGCTATCTTCTTTTGCATTTTAAAGACCAGCTCCCAAATGTGAAAACTATATCCTGGTTGGCTTTGACCGGCTTATTCATGCCATTAGGCATTTTATCAGAAGTATATTTTGGTTTGCCTCCTGCATTGGTTTTAGTTGGTGCAATTGCGATGACGACTTCTGTGATCTGGTTGGGCTTTTCCTTTTATAAAATGAAATCTATCAGCGAATAAAAGTATCGAATGTTAAAAGCAATTTCAAATAGACAGCTTGAAATTATCGAAGCAGCAGGAAAAATACTTACCTCGTCGGGGGTAAGTGGTCTGACCATTAAAAACCTTGCAAGAGAAATGAAATTTTCCGAAAGTGCTATTTACAGGCATTTTACAAGTAAGGAGGAAATTATTATTGCCTTGCTTGAATATCTTGCAACGAGTATGGATGAAAGATATACTCAAGCGATTTCAAGAGCCCAATCACCCGAGGAAAAATTCATCACCTTATTTCAAAATCAGTTCGCATTTTTTAAAATAAACCCTCATTTTGTCGTGGCTGTTTTTTCTGATGGACTATTGGAAGAGAGTCAACGCATTAATGAAACCATCTTGAAAATAATGGGGGTAAAGATGAAGCATTTGGGACCCATAATTTTAGAAGGGCAGCAAAAGCATGTGTTTACAAATACTATTAACTCTGAGGAATTAATGAATGTCGTGATGGGAACCTTCCGTTTGCAAATGTTTAAATGGCGGGTTGCAAACTTTCAATTCGATATCGGCAAATCGGGTGACGATATGATAAATTCTGTTTTAAAACTGATAAAAGAAAAATCCAAATGAAAAATCTACCATCCTATTTATTGGCAACAATCCTGGCAGGGTTTGCAATGCTTACTCTATTTTTAAGCACCTCTGTAATTTTTGATTTATTTGGAATCAGGGCCAAAGAAGGCAATTATGTGTTGTTTGTTGTTTGGTCAAATTTCATTTGTAGCTTACTCTACCTTTTTGCTGCCTATGGTTTTGTAAAAAGTAAGAAGTGGACGGCCTCGTTAATGGGAATCTCAACAATTATTTTAGTGGCAGCTTTTATAGGGTTAAGGATTCACGCCAATTCAGGTGGGATTTATGAATCAAAAACCATGGGGGCTTTGATCTTTAGAATTTCTGTAACCATAGTTTTTGCAATGATTGCTTATATCACCATTTCAAAGAAGAAAATATGAAAACAAAATTGATTTTACTGATGCTTGTTGGTATATCCATTTTTAGTTGTAGTGACAAGGGTGCCGATAAATCAAAAATTGAAGACGAATCCGTTGTGAAGGAAGAACATTCCTCCCACAATGATTTGCAGAGCATTGAACTTAATCATGGTGAAAAATGGAAAGTACATGATCATATGTTGGTCCATATCCGCAACATGGAAAAGGAGGTTCAAAATTTCAACACAACAGACCCAAAAAATTACAACTTGCTGGGTGAAAAACTTCAAAATAATATTGATTTGCTTACTTCAAATTGTACTATGGAAGGTAAAGCACATGACGAGCTCCATAAATGGTTATTGCCTTACATTGACATGGTAGCAGAACTTGTGGAGACTAAGGACGAGTCTACTGCCATGAAGCAATTTGAAAACATAAAAAATTCTTTCGAAACATTTAATCAATACTTCCAATGAACATTAAAGAGTTACATGCACAGGATAAAACAGTTTCTGCAGCTTCACTTTTCAAAAGTGATTTGGGCAATGCAACTGCATTACAAATTTTACAAGGTGAAAAATTAAAGGAGCACATCACCAAGACTCCTGCGTGTCTTATTTGCATGGAAGGCAAGGTGGTTTTTGAGAACGAGCAAGGGGTAAAAGAATCTCTTATGTCAGGTGATTATATTAACATTGAACCGTTTGTAAAACATTGGGTCGAAGCAATAATTAACAGTCAATTAATACTCATCAAATAGTAAATTTGGCGAAGAGGATATGACTTAAATACCGGTAATCTTGGACCCTGATATTAATTACAATTGTAAATAGCTCTATCTAGTCATTTGGTCCAAATATAAATTTTGCTTCGCGGTAGGATTCAGAATTTGGGCCTACGAAAACTATGAACTCACCATACTCCGCAAGGTATTCCAGCTGGGTGTTAAAAAATTTTAGATCCTCGGTGGTTATAGTGAAGGTCACATCCCTGGATTCGCCTTTCTTTAAATGTATTTTTTGAAAACCTTTAAGCTCTTTTACGGGTCTGGATACAGATGCAACAGGGTCTCGCAGGTAGAGTTGAATGATTTCTTCACCATCGTAATTGCCGACGTTGCTTATTGTACAAGATACGATTATGTTTTTAGATTGAGTAAGCACTTTCTGACTTAACTTGAGTTCTCCATAATCGAATTTAGTGTAACTGAGCCCGAATCCAAAAGAAAAAAGTGGCAAATTGGATTCATCCAGGTAGTGAGATTTGAATTTTTCAAAATCAATTTTTGTTGCGGGTCTTCCTGTATTTTTATAATTGTAGTATACCGGTATTTGTCCTACATTTCGGGGGAAACTGATGGTTAATTTACCCGAAGGGTTATAATGGCCATACAGCACATCAGCGATTGCATTCCCCGCTTCCGTTCCTGCATGCCAGCTCACCACTAAGGCATCCGCCAATTCATTTTCTTCTTTGAGTACCAGTGGGCGACCATTCATTAAAACAAGAATGAGCGGTTTTCCGATTTTTTTTAAAGCACGAATTAATTTTTTCTGACTTTCAGGAATTTCTAAGTTTGTTCGGCTGGCAGATTCTCCACTCATTTCAGAAGCTTCACCTATTATGGCAACAATCTTATCTGCACCAGCTGCGAGTGTAAGTGCTTCTTCCAACAACTTTTCGGGACTTTTCGAATCAATATCAATGCGAACACCATTAAAGTTTACATTTTTAGCGAAGGTGGTGTCGTCAGAAATATTGGCTCCTTTTGCATAAGAAATCATTCCTGCTGAACAGTATTGCTTCAATCCTTCCAAAACTGTAATGGATTGTTGAGGGTCTCCCGAAACAGCCCAGGTACCTAGCATATTATTTTTATTGTTTGCCAATGGACCTATCAAAGCTATTTTATCTTTTCTGTTCAGGGGCAAGAAATTGTTTTCATTTTTTAGGAGGACACAAGATCTGGCAGCGAGCTCTCTTGCAAATTTTCGATTTTCAGTTGTCATTAATTCCTTTGCGGCGCGGGCTTCATCAATGTAGCGGAATGGGTCCTCAAATAATCCCAATGAATATTTAGCTTCTAAAATTCTTTTGCACGCCTTTTCAATTTGTTGTTTGGTTATTATTTTTTCGGCAAGTAAATTTTTAAGATGTATTAAAAAACCTTCACCAACCATATCCATATCCAGTCCTGCATTTAAGGCTAAGGCCGACACATTTTTCAAGTCTCCCATACCATGTTCCGACATTTCATTCAAGGCAGTGTAATCACTTACCACAAATCCTTTAAATCCCCATTGATTGCGCAGAACATCGGTTAATAACCATCTGTTGCCTGTGGCCGGTATTCCATCTACATCATTAAATGAAGTCATTACGCTGGAAACTCCGGCATCAATGGCAGCTTTATAAGGTGGTAGATAATCTTGATACATTCTGATCTTACTCATGTCAGTGGTATTGTAGTCTCTTCCGCCCTCTGAAGCGCCATAGAGTGCAAAATGTTTGACACAAGAAAGGATGGTGTTGTTCTTGGAAAGATCATTACCCTGATATCCGCGAACCATGGCTTTTGCAACCTGACTGCCATAAAAAGCATCTTCCCCTGACCCTTCAGCAATTCTTCCCCATCTGGGATCTCTGCAAATGTCCACCATTGGCGAAAAGGTCCAGTTAATTCCATTAGCGGAGGCTTCCTGTGCTGCCATTCTTGCACTTTTCTCTATCCATTCCATATCCCAACAAGAGGCCATGCCAAGAGGAATCGGGAAAACAGTCTGGTATCCATGAATAACATCAGATCCAAAAAACAATGGAATTCCAAGTCTGGATTTATTGACCGCCAGTTCCTGAGCTTTGCGTATTTTTTCAGGGCCATGAATGCCAAACAGCGCACCCACATTTCCCTGAATAATTTTTAATTCCACATCCTTACTCACTACGGACCCGGTAAGTATTTCCGAGCCCGGAGTGAGTAGATTCAATTGTCCGATCTTTTCATCCAGGGTCATTTTTTTTAACAGCTTGCGGACGAACATTTCCTTTTTTTTGGTATCTGTTTGTGCATGCATGTGCACAATGCCAATCAGGAAAAAGCAAATAATAAATGAACGCATCGTTATTGGGAAAAATCTTAAGCTTGACATGAGATCTTGAATCATAAATTTTAATTGAAAGAGTAATTCTCCTGAGAAGTCATTATTTTTTTTGAATCGATTGTTTGTATGAAATGCAGAGTCGTTCTATTAAATGGATGGTTAAAAAATAATGGGTGCATTTATTTATTCAGATTTAACCACCGGGTGCTGCTGAGATGTCCCGGATTCATTTATGGCTTCAATGCTGAAGTAATAAGTTTTAAGTGCATCCAGTGTTTTAAGCCAATATTCATTTTGATCGTAGACCATAATGGAACTGTATTTTTTATCAGGAGCAGTACCGTAATAAATTTGGTATGCGTATGCATTGTTTACCGGATTCCATTTTAACCATGCGGAGCGTTTGTCCTTTTCTGTTCTTAAGACCATAAAATTCTTAACTGGATCAGGTTTATCCATCCCACCATGTCCAAAAATTCTGAATCCGCTGATGGCAAATTTACCGGTGGGCATTTTAATATTTTCAAGTTTTACATAGCGGTATTTTTTTGGGAGGGAGAGTGGGATATAATCGTGCGGAACATCTTCATGATTATTTCTTTTGTCTGCCATGATTTCCCACTTTTTACCATCGATAGAACCATAAATGATGTATTGATGAAAAACTCCGGATGATTTTCCAAGATATTCTGCATCCTGATCAGCATAGTTTATTTGGATGGCGAAAATTTCAGATACAGAACTAAGGTCTGAACTGATCCATTCTCCTGGTTGATCAGTTCTGGCACTCCAATACGTTTTTATATTTTCATCAACCGCAAAATTAGAATAGTGTGCACCCAAGGTGCTCGAGACCTGAACAGGTTTCTGGTAATTAAGCAACATCCAACCGGTAAAAAGATCATCCCGATTTTGACTTTCGTATGAGGGTATGTAATGAGGATAGTCTCCGAAAGATGTGTTGCAAAACATGACATCATCCTGATCAAAACCTGCCGGCCATAGTCCGATACGGCGTTCAAAATTATTTTTAACAGCGATGGCAATGGTGGATGTATGCCAGTAATTATTGAAATTATCTTTAAAAGTTGCACCGTGTCCCGCACCTCTTGTAAAACCGCCTGATTTCATACTCAGAGGGTCAGATTGGCTGGCAAACCAACCTAATGGTTCATTGCCCACGGCAACTCCATCTGCGTATCCGCTGAATTCAGTTCCCGGTGCACCATACTGGAGATAATATTTGCCGTTGTGTTTGGTGATGAAAGCTCCCTCTATGAATGGATCCAAAAATGTATTGTCCTGATGTTCTCCAAATCTTTGCCAGCCATATCTCCAGGACTCCAAAAAGTATAATTCTTTTCTGGTGCCCACTGGTTTAAAAGTTTTGCGGTCCAATTCAATGCCATATAAAGGCCATCGGTTGCTGCTTCCATTGTACATGTAAAATCTACCGTCGTCATCTGTAAAAAAAGCTGGATCCCATCCTCCGATTTCAAAACTATCCACTAAAGGTTTCCATTCATTTTTCTTGGGATCGGTGCTCATCCAAAGAGTGAAATTGCTGTTATAGGTTGAACCAAAAACAATCATCGTGTCACCTATGATTCCTACTCCGGGTGCACAAAGTTCATCGTAGGATTGATTCCAGGGGCGCAGAAATTTTCTTGATAAAAAATTCCATTTCGCAAGATCATCACTCCACCAATAGCCCCATTGATTGGTACTGAATAAAAAATAAGTTCCCTTGTAATTAACGATCACGGGGTCTGCCGTAGCACGATGTTTTCCCCAATTGGTAAAATTAGGAATGGGGGTGTATCCGTAATCCAGGTTCAGAGGATTGCAATATGTTTTTCTCTGAGCGTAATTCCATTGCTGGGAAATTATGCAGAAGGTGAGTATGAGGCAGTAGAAGATGCATCTTTTAAGACATCTATGGTTGCAATGTCATTTGAATTGATATTTCGAATGTCTGTAGTAATTACGCCATCCACAACATAAAGTGGATCCGCACCTCCCAGAATCGAACCCACTCCACGAATTCTTACTTTTGGACTGGAACCGGGTGCACCCGAATTGATAATACTTACACCAGCAACTTTTCCTTGTATGGCCTGAGTTGCAGTCAATGCCGGAATGTTTCGAATGTCAGCTGCCTTGATGGTGGAAGAAGACCCTGTGAGATCAGATTTTTTTGTAGTTCCATATCCTATGACGACCACTTGTTCTAATAATTTCGAATCCTCTACAAGATTAAAATCATAGGTTCCGGTTTCGCGGATTTCTTTTTCCAGGGTAAGGTAACCGGTCATGCTGATTTTTAATACGCAGGGAAGCTCAACTTCCAAAGTGAAATTACCCAATTCGTCAGTCAACGTACCTTGTGTAGTTCCTTTTACAGCTATGGTGGCATAAGGTAATTTTTCTTGCGAAGTTCCGGTAACAGATCCCTTTAAGGAGGCAATTGTTGTCTGGGAAAATACATTGTATACTACCATCCAACTAATAATAAGGAAAGGCAGGAATTGAAATTTTTTCATTCGCATTCAAGTTAAATTTAACTTTATTAGAATGGCTAAGTTAATGCATTAAGCCGAAAAAGTTTTTTTTATGCTGTTTATTGAAATTTTTGTTTTACTTCATCGGTGTGTCCAACAATAATTCAAAGTCAACCTAATTTTTTTGGCATTGGGTCCTCTGCAAAAATTTCATGAAGAGCTGATGGATGAAACGATTTATTAAAGGGTTAACAAATCAATTGCTGCAGTTGTAGTGAATATGAAGGGATAAATCCAATATGTTACATCTTTCTGTCAGGATGTTGTAATATTTTTGGATATTGATGGAATAATATTGATTTTTTCATAAAAATTAGGTACATTCACAACATTCTTAATTTGTAAACCTAAACTTTAAAAAAATGGGAAATTTACTTTATCTAATAGCAGTAATATTAATTATTGGCTGGGCCTTGGGATTTTTTGTTTTCCATGCAGGCGGATTGTTGCATATTTTATTGGTGATAGCTTTAATTGCAATCATCCTACGAGTAATTCAAGGCGGGAAAGTACTGTAGTTAATAATTTGCATTAAACAATTGTTGAGTCTTCTGTAAAATTAGGCTGGGTTTGGTATTTGCTTTTTAAAGTGCCAATCAATCATCAGATAGTTTTATTCTGAAAAGGGAGTTCACTGACGCTTCTTGTCCAAATTCTGATAAACTTAATGGCTTCCAATATTGCCAACATGATTAGAGAGGCTATGATGGAAGTTTTGAAGTGGGCATAACCAGGAAATTCAAAACCAAAAAGTGTCTGTAGGTAAGGAACGGTTATGGTGAGCATCAATAGAGAGACAGCGGCAAGCAGAATGAAAATGGCTGCTTTGTTTTGGTTGATGAAAACAGATAGGAAACTTCGTGTTTTGGAAAGGTTGTTGAGAATAAGGAAAATGTTTCCCACAATTAAAGCGGAGAAAGTAATGGCTCTTACTTCACCTTGAGAGTGTCCCTCTTCAACAGACATAAAATAAATCACCAGCACCATCGCCAGTAAGATGAGTCCCTGAAGAATGCTGAACATCATCTGGCTCGTACCGAAGAATTTTTTATTGGTTTTTCTGGGAGGCCGGTGCATGATTTCTTTTTCTTCTGCCTCGGATTCGAATGCTATGGAACAAACCGGATCAATGATCAATTCCATAAATACGATATGCAGGGGCATCAAAATGGTAGGAATGGAAGATATGAATGCAGGGATCAGGCTTAACCCTATAATGGGGATGTGAATGGCAATGATGTAAGACATAGCTTTTTGTAAATTATCAAATATCCTTCTGCCGGAACGTATCGCCGCAACAATCGAGGCAAAGTTGTCATCCAATAAAACCAGAGAAGAGGCTTCCCTTGCTACGTCTGTGCCTTTCCCACCCATGGCGATACCTATATTGGCAGCTTTCAAGGCAGGGGCATCATTCACGCCGTCTCCTGTCATTGCAACAATCTCATGGTTTTGCTGAAGTGCTTTTACAATGCGCAATTTTTGTTCCGGGATCACCCTGGCAAAAATGTTGACTTCTTCAATTTTTTCTTTAAGCTTTTCGTCATTCATTTGACCAAGTTCTTCTCCGGTCATTATTTTACCATCCTTGTGTAAACCGATTTGTTTACCAATACTTTTTGCAGTAACCGGATAATCACCGGTGATCATTATGACCTTGACACCAGCTGCGTAGCTTTCTTGTATTGCCTGACGAACTTCCGGTCTCACAGGATCTTCCAATCCAAGGAATCCAAGAAAATGAAAATGAAATCCCATCTGAGTTTCCGGAAGATCCGGGGAAGCATTTTTAAGGTGTGCTATTGCAAGTACCCGATATCCTTGTGCTGCAAGTTGGTGTAAAGCATTTAAATGTTTTGTTTTATCCTGAGCAGAAATTTTGCATAAGTCGAGGACTGTTTCCGGTGCTCCTTTTACAGAAATGCTGACATGACCTGATTCATCTTTCATCACTCTGGTGGTTGCCATCAAGTTTCTGCTAAACGGATATTCTTTAATCAAGGTAAGTTCTTGTGGTGGTTCCTTATTTATTTCCTTAAAAACATTGATGATGGCAAATTCGGTAGGGTCAATAGAATCAGGAATGGATGCTTTGAAGCCTGAGTAAAGTAATTCTCTTAGTTGTAAATGGTTGTCGTGAAAAATATTTTTATGCATGATCCTGTTACCGTCATAAATAGCGGTGACTTCCATTTTATTCTGGGTGATGGTCCCGGTCTTATCGCTGCACAGGACGGTTGCAGATCCCAGAGATTCGATGGCAGAAGGATTTCGGGTTAAGACTTTTTTTTGGGAAAGTCTCCAGGCGCCCAAGGCTAAAAAAATGGTCATAACGACCGGAAATTCTTCGGGCAGAATGGCCATTGCAGAAGCAAGACCTGTAAGCAACGCGTAAATCAAATCTCCCTTCGTGAAATAATAAGCAATGATCACAGCCAGACTAATAATTCCTCCTACGAAAAAGAGAGTGCGAATCAGAGCTTTCATTTCTTTCTGAAGCCTGGTTTGTTCTTGCACAATTCCTGTTAGGGCAGATCCAATTTTACCAAACGAAGTGTTTGGCCCGGTTGCAAACACTTCCACAATCGCAGTCCCCCTTACGACCAGGCTTCCACTGAATACAACCCCCTCATGGTTATTTTTTTCGGATTGTATCGTTTTGCGGACAGGTATAGACTCTCCTGTAAGAAGTGATTCATCGGCATGCAGATTGTTTTCTTCTATTAGGTTTGCATCAGCTGCGATCCTGTCTCCCTCGTTGAGGACTAATAAGTCGCCGGGAACCACTTCTCTCCCCGGAATTCTGATTCTTTGTCCGTCACGGATGACCAGGGCTCTCGGAGAAGCCAGACTTTTCAAGGCTTCCAATGCTTTCTCAGTCTTCTGATATTGGTAGAAAGTGATGAAAATGATAATTAAGATGGACGATAACAAGATAATTCCTTCCCGGTAATCACCCAAAATCATATACAAGATCCCGCACCCAATTAAAAGAGCAAACATAGGCTCCTTCATAACTTCAAGTGCAATAAGCCATAAGCTCTTAGGCTTTGCGGAGGGCAACTCATTATATCCATGCCGAATTAGATTTTCTCTGGCGGCAGAAGTGTTTAAACCGTTATGATCCATACTTATCTCAATCCCCGAAGTTAAAGCTTTTATTGATAAAATACGGGATCATTATCAAACACGACATTGATTCAGATTGGGGCTTTTTTTTAAATTTACTGAATCGCCATTATATGACATCGTTTTACACATGTGATAAATGCTTCCGCTCAAAACCTGTTCTAATTTATTGAGATATTAATCTTACACAGAAAAATGCAGGAAAATAAATGTATGTTATAATTATTTACCAACGAACGCTCATTTTATGATTGCGCTACTTTTGTAAAATGAATTATAATAATCCCCTGAGAGCGCTTATAAATTATTAATTTGTGCCTGATAAGAGGATTCATCATGATGGAGAATTAAAATAAATGTTGATTAAAAAAATTCAATGCTTTTTTAATCCGGAGCGTTTTCAGGGTTGGGGAAAAGATAAAAAGTATTTTGAAGGCTGGTACTTTAAAGTGGTCGATGCTACTGAACGATTTGCTTTTGCGATCATTCCGGGAATTGCCATGGATGAAGAGGGCAATGGTCATGCCTTTATACAAGTGCTGGATGGAAAAAATCACAGTTCCACTTATCACCGTTTTGCCATTGAAGAATTTATACCTTCTTCAAAAGAATTTAAAATTGCGATTGGAGAAAATATATTTTCCGATCAAAGGATTATTTTAAAATTACCAGGTATAAACGGAGAATTGCGATTTGAAAACAGGGTAGCCTGGCCAAAACCAATTTATTCTCCAGGAATTATGGGGCCTTATGCTTTTGTTCCATTTATGGAATGTTATCATGGAATAGTGAGCATGGATCATTCGATAGAGGGGGTCTTGCACGTAGGGGATAAAATAATTGATTTTAATGGAGGCAGGGGATACATTGAAAAAGATTGGGGAAGGTCTTTTCCGAGTGCTTATGTGTGGATGCAATCCAATCACTTTTCCACTCCGGGAATATCGGTAAAAGCTTCGGTGGCAAATATTCCATGGATTCGCAATTCTTTTGTCGGATTTATTGCAGGTGTATGGCTTGGTGACAGACTGATCAGATTTACAACTTATAATGGATCTGCGTTGGTTAAGTTGGCTATATCAGAAAAAAAATTGGAGATGGTGCTACACAGTCGGAAGTACATTTTTGAACTCTTGGCGACTCGTGGTGAAGCAACTATACTTGCGTCTCCCATCCAAGGTATGATGGATGGTAGAATTGAAGAAAGCATGACGTCAATACTTGAAGTGAAGATTACTGAAAAGAAAAGTAAATTGGTAATACTGCATGACAACGGAAGAAATGCAGGACTTGAAGTGGCAGGCGAAATCAATCAGATCATCTGTTGATAAATTAAAATCTGTGATCAACTGGATCGCTAAGGAAAGATTTAATTTAAAAGAGATTAATTAGATAGGGCCAGCATCCCTAAAATCTACATGAGAACTTACCAGCTCAGATCGTCCTCTTTTTTTTCTGTAAAACCTTCACCGTTTTCTTCCTCTCTCTTTGCAAAAGAATCGTAATCAAAATCCGGAAGGTATTTGGTTTTTATTTCATTTACAGTGTCTTGCAGGGATTGCACAAATCTGTTAAAGTCTTCCTTGTAAATAAAAATCTTGTGACGCTCAAAGCCGTCTCCATTGAACTTCTTGGTACTTTCTGTGATGGACACATAAAAGTCTTCCCCTTTAGTTTTGCGGATGTCAAAAAAATAAGTCCTCCTCTTACCTGCTCGCATTTTGTTTGAGTAGACAATGTCCTGTTGTCGATCTTTTTCCACGGCTCTTTATTTATTTGGTCATAAATTTAAACACAAAATCCTAAAATCCTAATCTGTTTTTTATCTGAACAGGAATTGTGCGGAATTAATTGGAATAATCTGCTTTCAATAATTCATTATATATAACATTAATTTAATGTATATGTGTCTTTAAATTAATTATTTAACTTTTTAATAGCGATTATCGTACGGACAGCAAATAGTCTTCATTTCTTCCGGCAATTTCTGTCTGATACATTTTCCAGAACAGCCCTTTCGACTCAATTAGCTGATCAAAACTTCCCCTTTCCACAATTCTATGGTGATCCATTACCAGGATTTCATCCATTTCTTTGGTTTGACTTAAGCGATGGGTAATGAGGAGAAGACTTTTGTTTTGAAGTTCTTGATGCAGTTCTTTAAGAATGTGTTCCTCTGTATGCGCATCAACTGCTGACAAACAATCATCCAGAATGAAGATAGACGCAGGTTTCATCAAAGCTCTGGCAAGACTTATTCTTTGTTTCTGACCTCCTGAAAGAGTGACGCCTCTTTCCCCCATGATGGTCTGGTATTGCTCGGGGAAGCTCTCGATTTCATTTTTGATGGCAGCTGCTTCACTGACTCTTTGCACTCTACCCGATCTGGTATCAGGTTCTCCTTCTTCGCCAAAAAGAATATTTGCAGCAATGGTATCAGAAAAAAGAAAAACATCTTGTGGGACGTAAGCAATGGATTTTCTTAATTGGTACAAGTCCAGGTTTTTGATATCTATTCCACCAATGCTGATGGAACCGGAGTTTGGATCATACATCCTGAGCAATAATTCTGCAATCGTCGATTTTCCTGAGGCAGTTTTGCCGATAATGGCCACATGTTTTCCTTGTGGAAGCTTAAAATTAATTTCTTTGAGCGCATCCACTTCATTCTCCGGATAATGAAATGAAACATGGTCAAAACTGATATCAAATTTATCCGGAAATTCATCCGGTTCTGAATTGGAATGTATTTCCGGTGCAACATTTAAAAATTCATTTATTCTTTTTTGGGAGGCTTCTGCTTGCTGGATGATGGAAGCGCACCAACCGATTGCGGAAACCGGCCAGGTGAGCATGTTGATGTAAATGACGAATTCTGCAATGTTGCCGGGGGTTACGGTTCCCTTAAATACATCGAGTCCTCCCACGTAAATGGTGATTAAAGTACTGAGCCCAATCAACAGGAACATGGAGGGAAAGAACAAGGACTCCACCCGGTTTAATTCTAAAGACAAATCTTTATAACGATTGCTTTCACGTTCAAATTTTTGTGTCCAGTTTTCTTCCCGGTGAAATGATTTTATTATTCTGATACCGCTGAATGCTTCCTGAGCCATACTGGTCAATCGGGCCAATTGTTTCTGGATTTTTTCCGATCTTTTATTGATCAAATTGCTGACTTTGTAAATGATGAAACTGAGCAATGGTAAAGGCAATAAGGTGTAAACAGAAAGCCAGAAGTTGACTTTGAACATCGTAAAAATTACAATGATGAAAAGGGTAATCAGATTGAATCCATACAAGAAAGCAGGCCCCAGATACATCCTTACTTTGTTCACGTCCTCACTGATTCTGGACATCACGTCTCCGATTTTGAATTGCTTGTAAAAACCCGCATCTAAAGATAGATAGTGTTCAAAAATCTCTTTGCGCTGATCGTATTCTATCAGGCGGGACATCACAATGATGGTCTGCCGCATGAAATACATAAAAATGCCCATCATGAGTGCACAGCCAAGAACTATCAGGCCAAAAAACATGAGGTTGTTGACCAATTCTTCACCATTTCGTTGGTCAGGATTGAGTTTGACAAAAGTAACAATTTCATCCAGCGCCTCCCGTATGGCTTGGGGTTGAAAAATTCTAAAAATATTGGAAAGTGAAATAAACAGAATGCCTGATAGGAGCTTGCTTTTATATTTTAGTATCAGCTTATTGAGTGTAAAAAGATGTTTCAATATGGAAGCAATTAGGAGGTAAAGGTAAGCAACTCCTCTATGTAAGTCGTGAAAATAAGGAAGGATCTAACTTCCTGATAATGAGTGATACTTTGTTAATCCGGTTACCCTTCAATTTAACATCCGGTTGGAACTTAAGGTTATGAGTTCCTATAAAATTGGGCTGCAAGACTTGGCTGCTTCTGCTATCTTTGCATCAAAATTGCGATCAAAGTGAATAACATCAGTATGTTTAGGCGAAATACCCTGGATGAATTTATCGTTCAGAGTCAACAAAATTTTTCTGATTCGAGTGGAGAGTTTTCAGGATTGCTGCGTCATCTTGGGATTGCTGCAAAGATTGTCAACAGGGTTGTCAATAAAGCCGGATTGATGGATATCTTGGGTGTAGAGGGCAACATTAATACCTCAGGCGATGCCGTCCAAAAATTAGATGTGTTTGCCAATGATCTGATGATAGAATATCTTCGAAATTCCGGCATTTGTGCAGGAGTTGCTTCGGAAGAGTTGGAAGACTTTATATCTTTTGACAACGTCAGGCCGGGTTCATCCAATTATGTGGTGGTCATTGATCCTTTGGATGGCTCCTCCAATATTGATGTGAATATATCGGTTGGGACTATTTTTGGTATTTACAGGAGGGTAACCAACGAAAGAGGTCCTTTAATTCTAGGTGATTTTTGTCAGAAGGGCACAGAGCTGGTAGCTTCCGGATATGTACTATATGGCACTTCCACCATGATGGTCTACACGTATGGTGATGGAGTGAATGGGTTTACGTACGATCGTGGTGTAGGTGAGTTTTGTCTCAGCCACCCTCAAATGAAAATTCCGGATTACGGCACACAATATTCCATCAATCAGGGTTACTATAAACAGTTTAATTCCGGAATTAAGGCCTATCTCGACGACTGCGCTGAAAAAAATTATATGCTGAGGTACATAGGATCAATGGTCGCAGATGTTCATCGTACCATTTGTTTGGGTGGCGTTTTCTTATATCCTTTGACCAAGAAAAATCCTCAGGGCAAATTAAGAATATTGTATGAATGCAATCCATTGAGTTATGTGGTAGAGCAAGCAGGCGGCGTTAGTGTAAATGAGGAAAAGCAAAGAATTATGGAAATTCCAGTTCATGAACTGCATCAAAGAAGTTCCATTATTATAGGATCTCCCAAAAATGTTCAAGAAGTTTTGGAGAAATTATAATAGCTGAGATAGCGTTTAACTTTTTTTACACTTAGATACACCCGTTTTTTTTTTGTAGACTTTTTTATTGGAAGTCGAGATAAGGTTCAATTTTATTGAGTTCATCTTTTTTGAAAAAACCAGTAGACTCCAATTCTTTTAAATCTTTAATTTTCTGATGTTGCCTTCGGTAATTAATGATAAATTCTGCTTGTTTGTGATTTAAATATGGATGAATTTCAAGTTCATCCAAGTCCACAGAATTGATTTTTATTTTGACCAAAGAAGGTGAGCAATCCAGATATCTGGAGATCGCTGTACACAGACTGTCGTCGATTCCATAGACTTCACATACTTGACTTTTATGTATAAATCCCCCTAATGCAGATTTATATTTTAGAATGCGCGCAGATAATTTATCCCCAATGCCGGGAAGCGATTTCCATTCTTCGCAGGTTGCTTTATTGATTTCAAATGGTTCAATTTTTTTAGTGAAAGGGAGTGAATTTGTTGTGGGATGGCCTTCTTCACCTGATCTTGTTTTGGTTTCCGGGATTTTGAGGTAGGGTCTTAATTTTTGAAGGAGTTCAGCATCCATCCCGTAAATTTTTTGGAGATCATCTGCCTTTTTAATCTTTCCTCCAGCCTTCAGATATTTTTGTAAATTGTTATATGCTTTTGGGGAAATTCCCAATTTTTTTGACGCTGATTCATTTAAATTATTTGGATCAAAATAAAAAAGTTCAATTACCTCTGAAGTGATTTTATTTTTTGATTTCAACTCACCAGGAGAAGGCTTTTCGGGTTTTGATTCCGGAGGATGCGAATTCTTTGTAAAAGATTTTTTTATTATGGGAGCTACTTTTGGTAAGCTGCTGAGTTCAGCAAAATTTATTTTTGGGCGCCAGAGGTAGGGCACCATGATAAAAACAACCAAAGTAAGCATCAGTAAGGAAAGCCCAAGTCTTTCTTTTTGGGAGAGGTAGAGATTTGCTGAAGATGGTTTTCTCATCTTTAAAATTTTATTAACTGAGTTCCAGTTCTCATATCCACAAATGGTATGTTTTCATTGGATAAGAAGTGGGTAAGCTGATTAATTATTGCTGTTCGATTTTGTTTGCACAATACAACCAAGTCCGGTTGATGATCTAAAATCATGCAGCTGTCTAATTTTATTAAATTTCTTACCAGTAACATTTTTTTTGTACATTTTTCTAAACCATCATTGAAGCCATTTAGATTTATGCACCATGAAATGCTGTCTGAATTCAGATCTAAGGTCTTGAAGTGATAAGCCATATTTTCATCCATTCTTATGATTTCTCTTTCCTTGATCTGATGATACTGATGATAATAATTTAAGACCGGAATTGATTGATTTTCTTGGACGAAGGAAAAGACCTTGAGTCCGGTTCTGATATCCATTACACTTTCCTTGTTTTTCGAATAAAGTACCAGCTCAGATTCCTTGCTGAATTTCCATATTCTCATGGGATAGACTATTGCAAAAGATAGTAAAAAAAGGAGGGCGGCAAACATCATGGATCTGTAATTAAATTTCAGCCAAAGGAAAATGCAAAAGAAAGCTGAATAAATAAATACCAGTTGTTCCGGATAAATCATCAATTGGTCAATTTTATAAATGGGCCATTTTTCAACTTGATCAAAGAAATGTAATCCTGCTTGTATACTCCAGGCACAACAACTACCCATCAAATGGCTCAGAGGTAAATAAAAGGAACAGGTGATCAGGACTATTATCCCCAATATCATGAGAATAAATGAGAGAGGTACCCAAACCAGGTTGGTCAATAAAAAGTAAGTAGGGAAGCTTCCAAAATAAAAACTGCTGATGGGTGTAATGAGAAATTGTACGGCCAGACTCACCGCAATAATTTCTGAGAGGTAATTCAAAATTTTATTTGAGTTACGCATGAGTTTATTGATCGGCGCTTGGAAGAGCATGATGCTGAGAACGGCCATGAATGATAATTGAAATCCTATATCTTTTAAAATGCAGGGATTATGGAAGATCATCAAAAAAGCGGTCCCGAAAAGTATGTTGATCCCATGAGATTTACGTCTTAGATAAATCCCGAATTCCAACAGACTGAACATCACAGCGGCTCTTAAGATTGCAGGGCTGAGTCCTGTGATGATTGCAAAAAACCAAATTAAAATGAGTATGATGAAAGTTTGTGATTTTTTGGCGAGCAAAAAATGTGTTGAAATGATTGACATCAAAAATGTAAGCATTGCATAAAGCATCCCCAGATGCATTCCGGACACTGCCAGAATGTGAGCGGTCCCTGTGGCAATGAATTGATTTTTTATTCGGTCGCTGACCAATCCTTTATCGCCCACCAGAATGGCTATCAACAAACCGCCGTATTCTTTTTGTTCAACATTGCTCAACAGTGAATGACAGATTTTCGTTTTTGCCTGATGTGCCAACTTCCGGATGTTGAAATTGGATGATCTATTTTGACCATGAATTTTAACTTCATTTCTATTGAGGAACTGAATGTGTTTTTGTTCCAGGTATTCTGCATAGTCAAATGGATCAAATTCAAATGCAGGAGAAGGTCGTACTAATTGTCCAGAAAAATAAATACTGTCTCCGGGAAGCAGCGGATAGGGGTATTGGTCGGATGCAATTTTAATTCTTGCATGATATTTTTTGTTGGATTGGATGAAATTTAAATTAAGATGAATCACACTGTCTGAAGTTTCGATTCCCTCAATCAATCCCGGTTGATTTTCCAGGGTAAGACTTTTAGGTACATCATCCGGATGGTCTTCTAACTGGTGTGTATAGGTTCTTAATGCAAAGACCAGGCTCAGTGGAATTAAAAACAAATAGCCATTCAAGGCAGTCCCTGATTTTATTCTGACATACCAGTATATTCCTGAAAATGCCAATAACACGGACAGCAGGAACATGGGTACATACTCCATCGGAATCTGCAGACAAATGGCAAGCCATACCGTCACATACAGAAAAGGTTGTGCTAACAGGGCTCTGATCATAGCGTAATCAGAAATTTTCTCTTAATGTTGGAACAAAAATAATTGAAGTGAGGAAATAAATCAAATAAATTTATGGATTCTCTATAAAATTTATGATGAACTCAAATTCGATATCTACTGTGGATTATTCTTCCTCTTCCTTTATTAAATCAAACCTGAAGAAACTGAAAATCGTCTGACCATAATTTCTTTGTTGCCAAAATCGAGGATGCTTTGTAAAGTCGTGTTCAGGATTGTGTTCCAAAATGAATAAGCCATCGGTGGCAAGGATGTTTGAAGCAAATATTTGATCCGGAATCTGATTTAATTTTTCCAGCCCATAAGGAGGTCCCGCAAATATATAATCATATTGGAGCGTGCTGGTTCTAATATAAATCAGATAATCACTGTGAACGATTTTGATAAGACCTTCAATTTTAAAATCTTTAATTTTTTGCTGAACAAATTTTGTTGCCGGAATAAATTTATCGACATAAGTCACATCCTTGCATCCACGAGAAACCATTTCATAGGAATGGGCACCGGTGCCTCCGAAAAGGTCCAGCATCCGGACTTCTTCAAAGTCTATGAGATTGTTCAATATGTTGAACAGGGCTGTTCTTGAAATATCAGTAGTGGGCCTTGTAGGCCAGTTGTTGGCCGGTGGATAAAAGGTTCTACCTCTCAGGCTGCCGCCGGAAATTCTCATTTTTGATTAATTGGAAGAAAAACGGGAAAAGAAATTGGATTCGTCCACATGCAGGTTTCTGAAATAAATTTTAAATTGGTTGTACAGTTGAGAACCTTCTCTGATTTCACCCATCATGACCAATCTGGCATTTTCTCGGTCCAGATTTAATTGCTCAAAAACAGCGGCAATGTAATACAACAGTTCCGGGGACTCCTCAAATTCAAAAATATTGAAATACAGAAAATCTTCCAGCCGTTTTACAATTACCACCGCTGTATTGGCGAGGATGGCAATAAAGGTACAGGTCCTGTCAGTACATTGAGCATCCAAAGAGATTTCATTCAGGTAGCCCGAAATATGACGTATGTCCAGGAATGCCGGTTTGAATCGATTTTTTAGGGTAAAATCCGTTGCGTATGGCAATGGTTTATCATCCTGAGATTCCAATTGTTCAGAGGGAAAAACAGGAAATGGAAGAGACACAAGTTCCTGCGCGAAGCCGGCTGGTCTAAGCATAAATTTTCTGCTGATGGATATAGCCGAAACCCATTTTTTAGATTCGATGAGTTCTTCTTTATCCACGGGCTTAAGTTGGATGGACCCAAGTTTAGAAACTAAATATATACTATCCTGATTGACAAGTCCTAACATGCGAAGAGAATATGCGCTATAAATGCTGTGTCTTAATGACTAATTTTGCGCAAGGTAGATCAAATTTTGGAAAAGAAAGCAGTCATTTTACTGGGTATCGAGAGTTCCTGTGACGACACTTCCATGGCAGTTTTAGTGGACGGAAAGGTGGCATCCAATGTTACTTACAACCAAACTATTCATGCGAAATATGGAGGCGTAATTCCTGAATGGGCCTCCAGAAAACACATGGAAGCTGTGGTGCCGGTGATGGAAGAAGCCTTGTTGACTGCAAAATGTAGCCTTCAGGATTTGGATGGAATTGCCGTAACCCGAGGGCCAGGTTTAATGGGGTCTTTGGTGGTAGGTCTGTGTTTTGCCAAGGGATTGTCTTACAGCCTGGATATTCCCTTGATGCTTGTCAATCATTTGGAGGCTCATGTGCTCTCACTTCTGATAGAGGAGCCCAAACCTGAATTTCCTTTTTTATGTTTGACGGTATCCGGGGGACATACACAGTTGGTGATCGTCCGTGATTACGACCGATTGGAAGTAATCGGCCACACTTTGGATGATGCGGCAGGAGAGGCCTTTGACAAAACGGGAAAGTTGCTTGGTCTGGGTTATCCGGCAGGTCCGGAGATGGATAAACTGGCCCGTATAGGGAAACCAATTTTTAAATTTCCAATTTCTAAGATGAAAGGTCTTGACTACAGTTTTTCAGGATTAAAAACTTCGGTGTTGTACTTCTTAAAGGATAGACTGAAGGAAGACCCACATTTTATTACGGACCATCTAAATGATTTGTGCGCCTCCATCCAGTATACCATTGTAGAAATTCTTTGTCATCAATTGGTAAAGGCATCCGAACAAAACGGTATAAAAAGAATTGGAATCGCAGGAGGAGTTTCTGCCAACAGCGGTCTACGTGAAAAGCTTCATGCACTTGCACAAAAACACAGCTGGGAGGTGTTTATGCCAAAGATGGAATATTGTACCGACAATGCCGCCATGATTGCGATGGGTGGATTTCAAAAGTGGAAGAAAGGTTTATTTGCGGAGGACGATATCGAACCGCTGGCAAGGATGCCTATTGGAACATGAACGGATATCATTGTAAAAAAAAAATATAGAAACAACTTAGTTTGAAAGGAAAAAGTGCAGTATCCCATATTCTTCATTTTAAATTAAAATTTCCAAAAAGTGCTTATAATTTAGGACTAATTTTGCAGTTCGATTTTACAAAAACTGATTCATGACAAACCCCAAAAAACCAGAGTTACTTTCACCTGCTGGATCTTTTGAGTCTTTGCATGCCGCTATACGGGGAGGAGCAGATGCGATTTATTTTGGTGTAGAACAACTCAACATGCGCACCAAATCTATTCCTCCTTTTACCATAGACGACATCAAAGAGGTGGCTGCTGTTTGCAAGGCTGCTCAAATAAAAGCCAATCTTACCCTAAATACGGTGATCTATGATTATGACATGCAATTGGCCAGAAAGATTGTAAAAACTTGCGTTCAGGAAGGGATCGATGCGGTCATTGCTTCAGATTTTGCAGTGTTCGAAATTTGCAGGGAAGAGGGAATGCCACTGCACATCAGTACCCAGGCAAATGTCAGCAACATTGATTCAGTGGCTTTTTTTTCACAAATGGCGGATGTAATAGTTTTGGCAAGAGAATTGACCCTGAAACAAATTGAAGGCATCACAAAAGAAATTAAACGGAGAGGAATTAAAGGGAAATCCGGAGAATTGATGAAAATAGAAACTTTCATTCATGGTGCACTGTGCATGGCAGTTTCAGGTAAATGTTATTTAAGTCTGCACGAAATGAATGCCTCTGCAAATAGAGGAGCTTGCGTACAGAATTGCAGACGACCCTATTTAGTTACAGATCTGGAGACCGGTAATGAATTGTTGATAGACAATAAATACATTATGTCTCCAAAAGATTTATGTACCATTGATTTTATGGACGAACTCATTGGTGCAGGAATTGATGTATTTAAAATCGAGGGTAGAACAAAATCTGCAGATTATGTATACACCACTACAAAATGTTACCGGGAAGCGATTGATTCGGTTTTGGAAGGAACATACAAAGAGGAGCGCATAGAATGTTGGCGAAAGGAATTAGACGCAGTGTACAATCGGGGATTTTGGGAAGGGTATTATCTGGGAAGAAAACTTGGAGTCTGGACTAAGAATCCTGGATCTGCTGCCACTGAAAAAAAAGTTTATGTTGCCAAAGCTACCAGGTATTATCCAAAAATCCATGTAGCCGAATTCATGTTGGAATCAGGCAGCATTGAAGAGGGAGAAACAGTTATGATCATCGGTCGGGACACAGGCGCCGATAAGGTGGTTTTAGACCCATTGATGGTAAATGGAGTGCGCAACAACAAGGCAAATCGGGGCGATAAGATTACCTTCTATTTTGAAAGAAAGATCAGGACGCAAGACAAATTATACAAAGTGGTAAGTGAAAATGCCTAAGATTATACATTACAGAGATAAATGCATAGGCTGCAATATTTGCTTTGAAATGCAACCAGAATATTGGCGACTTTCGAGAAAGGATGGCAAAGCTACTTTAGTGAACGGGGTATTAAAGAATCAAACCTATGTATTGGAAATTGGAATCAAGGAAGTGGATTTGTCTGAGGAAACCGCCATTCATTGTCCGGTAAAAGTCATTAAGGTAATACGATAAAAGCTGTATCAATAATTGAGTCTGAATCTCTTTTTGTGATCAAAGTTATTTTACCACACAATGTTAGACTCCGGTTATTTGTAAGTAGATCAATAGTCCTGCGGCAAGGGTCATGATGATCAATGCAGTAAATCCTAAAATATTGGTTGTGCGTCCATTTACATAAACCCCCATGATCTGCTTATTATTAGAAATATGCAAGATAATGGCGATTAATACCGGCGCTGTGAGTCCGTATAAAATGGCGGTATAGATCAGTGCCTTGATAGGGGAAATTCCAATGTAATTTAAGGACAGTCCAAGGATAAGAGACAAGGCAATGATTAGATAAAATGCTTTTGCTTCGTGAAATTTTTTATCAAGGCCTTGTTCCCAACCAAATGTTTCAGCAAATATGTAAGACAGAGAGCCACTCAATACCGGAATGGCAATGAGACCTGTACCGATAACACCAATTGCAAAAAGCAAATAGGCCATATTACCTGCAAGTGGTTTAAGAGCCAAAGCCGCTTGTTCGACCGTGTCGATTTGGTGGACACCGCCTTGAAAAAGAACTGTGCCAGTGGTTAATATTATGAAGTACATGACAAGGCCGGAAAATGTCATTCCAAAATCAACATCTTGCTTCATGTCATGAATAATTTTTTTATTCACCACCAGATGTTTTTTTCTGGTTTTCATTTCCTCTACTTCCACAGAGGCCTGCCAGAAAAACAGATATGGGGAAATAGTGGTGCCCAGGATTCCCACAAGAATGGCAACAAATTCTTTGTCAAATTTTATAGTGGGGATAAACGTGGCTTTAAGTATTTGAGAAAAGTCTTGCTTATATAGAAAGGGTACAATAAAGTAAACCAACATGGCAATACACAAATATTTCAAGGTGGAGGCTATTTTGCCATAGGGTAAATAAATGATCAAACCAAGTAGACAGAGCGTAAACACCACACTAAAGTAGGTTGCATCAATCTGTGGAAACAACATATTCCCGACGGCCCCCATACCGGCGATGTCAGCACCAATATTCATTACAATCGCCGGAAAACTAAATAAAACCATCAAATACAAGACAGGCTTTGGATAATGTTTTTTAAGCGTGCCGGTTAATCCCTGACTGGTGACCAAGCCAATGCGCGCGCACATTTGTTGGATAGCCGCCATCAGTGGAAAAGCAAGTATTGCAGTCCATAGAGTAGAGAGGCCATATGCAGCACCTGCCTGAGAATAGGTGGCAATTCCTGAAGGATCATCATCACTGGCACCAGTGACCAAACCAGGTCCAAGTAATTTCCAAAATTTCAGCAGCCTGGAGGATTTATTTTTTCCGGTGTTCATGCTTGGATTTTATTCTGAGTGATTTTTTTTGATTTGCCATCTGATGGATTTCTACAGAAAGCAACAAATTAAAGGGTGTAAAAGATTTGAAAATATTAAACAAATCAATGAGCGCTCAAATGATTTCAAAGTTAATTTAGATGCGGTGATCATGCAGTTAACATTTTTCAACATTAAGCAACCATTCATTGATTATTTTTCGCAGACCTTCTTTTTTCAATATTACATCCGTCTTGTCTTTGAAACCAATCATCCTTCTTCCATCTGAATAATTTCCTTCCAACAAACCGGTAGAATCATGGATGGAAGCGCCGGTTGGAAAAATCAAAAGTATGCCTTTTCTCAGATTGATGACCGCGATGTCGCGTTTATATTCCTTAGGATTAAAATCTTTCATTGTACCTTTATAAAAGAAACTTGGAGAGTTCCATTTGATTTGTTCGCCGATTTCCTGATCGGTACTTAAAAAAATTTGTCTGATTTCAGAAACAGCTTCAGCAACTGAAGAATCCAGATTTTGAATGAGTGCACTTACACCTTCATGATCTTCTTTGATATTTGTTTTAGTCACTTTTATTTGGATGATCTGGTAGAATAAATGGTGGTTGTTCCGGATGTAAAAATAGTTAATTAGCTGCTATAATTTTAATTAAAACGACAGATATCATTATACAAGTAAAATTATAGGGTGTTAAATTTTAAGCAATCATTTATTTTTTATGGGGATCCAGATTTCTTCTTCTGAATCCGGGTCGTTGTTCTTGTAACGTTCTCCCAAAATTTCAAAATATGGACGATCGTCAAGTCCGTATTCAGAATTTGGCAACCAGGTATTAAATATATATTCAAAAATGGCGGTGTCTGTACTTAGACCTTTGTAATGAAATACGGCATACATTCCGCCAGGTATGGTGAGTGATTCGAGGTTTATCGGGATGGAATTCAAATCACTGACCTCTACTGCAGCCCATTTCTCAAATTGATTATTCGGATTGAAATGCTGAAAATACTGCGATCCATAAATTTGAATGGAATATAAATTTGAATCAAGGACATTTTTTATTTCCTTGCGCAAGGGCATAAATGTTTTCCACAACAGGTGGGTTTCGTTTTCTTTTAATGACATAATGCGTCGTATTCCTATGAATGATTTATTGGTCATTAATTCTATGCGAGGTATCATTGCTAAGATTTTTTAATTATTGGTGCTTGGTGATCAATGCGATTTAAATTTAATTCAATATTAAAAAAATAATTAAATTGGAAGCATAATTTATTTTTTTCCATTCAACACATTTCAAACATTTTTCTCTTGTAAATTAAATTTATTTACACAATGATAGGAGAAAGATTACATAATTCACACATTAATCAAGAATTGACTCTAATTTATTTTAAATGGCAGAAAAGTATAAACTTATATCATACCTTGAATGTTTCAAAGTATATATTTCACAAAATGAAATCATGTGATTTCAAACAAAATTTAAGATTATGAAAAATTATTTAATCCTTGCATTCATTACAGTTGTTACAATTGGGACGATGAACGCCCAACATGTAAATTTTGGATTTAAGGTTGGTTTAAATCTTGCTGATGTAGCGAGCGATGACAATTCTGAGACGTCTCTGAAACCTGGTCTGAATGTGGGTGTCATCGGTCATATTCACCTGAAGAACAATTTTGCCTTGCAGCCAGAGATAAGTTATTCTGATCAGGGTGCTATTTTTAAATCCTCCGGTGTCGAAAGCAAATTAAATCTTGGATATATAAATGTACCGGTTTTATTGCAATACATGTTTGACAACGGCTTTAGAATTCAGGCAGGGCCGCAAGTAGGTATCCTTGTAAATGCAAAAGTAAAAAGTAATGATGTCAGTATAGATGTTAAAGATGACCTAGCTGTCATTGATTTTGCAATAAGCGCAGGTGTAAGTTATGTACATCCTCCTACCGGATTTGGTGTGGATGCAAGATACAATGTCGGATTGACAAATATAAATGATGAAGGAAATGTAAACTCGACCAATCGAGTGATTCAAGTAGGCGTTTTCTATCTTTTAGGACATAAATAAAATTTTACGGTAATACTTCCTAGTATAATGAAGGGGTGAATATATTTATTCACCCCTTTTATTTTGGTATAAGTTTGTTACCAATTCAAAATAGCGTTTGATCAATTATTAACTATAAGTCATTTATGTTTTAGGACGTTAGAAGGTTTGCTTTGCCTTCGATAGGAGTCTGGTACCTATTGCTAAATGGTCATTTAAATTCTACCACGGTTATTGAATCACCTCCTGATTCTTCCGCAGGATGTCCTATGGATTTTACGTAGCGTTGTCCTCTAAGTGTTTTGCTAACTGTCTGACGAAGTATCCCACTGCCTTTTCCATGTACGATGTGCACCAGATTTACATTGGCCAGTAAGGCTTTGTCAATGTAAACTTCCAGCATTGATTGCGCCTCCTGTAGATGCATTCCCCTCAAATCAAGCACCGGATTGAAAACTGCAGTGTTCCGCTCCAAATCTGATTTTACAGATTTATGCAGACGGACTTCCACATTAGATTTTAATTTGATCAGTTCCTTCCTTTTAAGTTTAAAAGTCATGTGTTCCGTTACGACAGTAATCTGGTCTTTTTCGATTTTTTCAACTTGCCCGATCATTCCATTGATAACAAGTTTTACCGCATCCCCTGGTTTTAGGGGAGCATTTACATCATGGCCGGAAAGTTTTTGATATTCCGTGTTGATGTTCAGCAATTCCTCGTGTTCTTTTTGCAATCTGATTTTTTCTTGATCGGCTTTTGTTTTGGCCAATTCAAGATCTTTTTCTTTTCTAAGTTCTTTTACATAATTTTCGAGTTCCCGGTGTTTGGAACTTTTAGATTGAATCTCAGTTTGTTTTTGTTCCAGTTTTAATTTGAGTTTTTTATATTCAAATTGCTTTTGTAGATCCTGATAATTTCGGATCAGTTTGTCGAGTTCGTTTTTTTTCTTTTTGTATTCTTCAATTTCCCTAAGCAATTTACTGTTTTCCTTATCCAGATTGGCCAAAAGACTTTCAAAACTTACTGCCTGCTTTCCTACTTTTTTCTTGGCATAATCGATCAGATGCAATGGCAGCTGGATTTTTTCTGCAATTTCCAACGCATAAGAAGAGCCGGGTCTGCCGGTTTGTAATTGGTAAGTTGGACTTAGATTTTTTTCATCAAACAGCATGGCCCCGTTGATCAGACCTTCGTTTTGATGAGCAAATGCTTTCAGATTTGCATAATGGGTATTGAATATTCCATAAACTTTTCGCCTGTTCAAAGCTTGTAAAAGTGCTTCTGCGATGGCCCCGCCGATCTGAGGCTCTGTTCCGCTTCCAAACTCATCCAACAAGATCAAAGTTTCGCCATCAGCAGCTGCTTCAAAATCTCGCATGTAGGATAATCTGGCGGAATAAGTACTCAGCGCGTCATCAAGACTTTGGTGATCACCAATGTCCGCAAATATTTTCTTAAAAATTTTGAATTCAGAATGTTTGTCCACCGGTACCAGAAAACCGGCTTGCGTCATGCATTGCAGCAATCCTACAGTCTTGAGAATGATGGATTTACCACCGGCATTTGGACCTGAAATGAGCAGGATGCGGTTTTTAGCATGAAGGCTAAGACTTGCAGGCACCAGTTTTTTTTGTGATTCTTTCAACTTTAAAAACAGAAGTGGATGTCTTGCATTTTTCAAATTCATCTGATCTGAGTCAGACAGGGAAGGTCGCACTGCATCAAGGGCTATGGCAAGTCGTGTTTTTGCCAACAGGATATCCCACTCTACCAATAGCAGATAGCTTTGTTCAAGGTCCTCCACAAAGGGGCGCATGAGGTTGCACAAATCAGCAAGAATGCGAAAAATCTCTTTTCTTTCTTCAGACTCCAATTCGAATATATCATTATTCAATTCCACGAGTTCCTGAGGTTCAAGAAAGACTGTTTTGCCAGAGTCAGATTCATCGTGAATGATACCCTTTATTTTACGTCGGTGCTCCACCAAAACCCTCAACACCAGCCTACCGTTCCGGATGCTTTCTTCACCTTCTGCCAGGAATCCGGAGTTGCGAAACTGTGCTACTTGTTTTTTGAAAGATCTGTAAATTTCATTTTGTTTATTGCGTAATTGATCCCGGATAATTTTCAATGATGGAGACGCATCATCCTTTACCTTACCGTCAGCCGCAAAAATTTTATCAATCCGATCGGTGATAAATTTCAAATCCGGTATCATATTCAGGTCGCCGCGCAACAACTCAAGGTGTTGCCATGCCAGATGCCCAAGTGAAGTGCTGATGAGTCTTAAATTCTGCAGGATGACTTTAATCTTTACAATATCCTCAATGCCCAAGGTGTAATTCTGAATTCGAAGGCTTTTAAGCTCTTTGAGAATGGTATAATATTCAATTAGATTCAGTGGTTCGCGGGCACAAAACTCTTTCATTTCATGACCTCGCTGAAGCGCTTCTTTGATCCACTTTTTGTCTGTATAAATTTCGCTATCCAGAATAGCCTGTTTAGCATCCGCTGAAAGAGCAAACTCTGCACATTTGCTTAAAATTTTATCAAAGTCCAGGTCTTTTAGGATTGCAGTTGGCTTGAGCAGCGCCAAATTATCAGTTGATGCTTTTATCGTCTTTTGGTTCACCTTTTTTCTGTTCTTTTATCCCTTTCTTAAAGTCAAATAAAGTGTCAAATTCTTTTCTGTATGTTACCCCAGCTCCTACACGATGCCTGACTCCTTCAATGGAATCTACTCCTTTGTAGTAAATTCTCATCTTCAGACCGGGGACCGGTGTATTCCATTCAATGACACTCTCCGGATTAAAATAAGTATTTCCGTAAATTGTTGAGTTAGAAACATAATTTCCTCCAAGGGTTACTGCCCATTGGTCATTCCAAAGGCGGTGTTTCAAGCTAAAAACTACAGCGCCTTCATTTAATCTGGTTTGGCCCAATTGGTTTTTGTCTACATCGTAATTGATGTTAAAATCCACTCCCGAAATGAAATCTACATCTTCGAATGCTTCAGATAAAAGATTGGTTACAAAAATGGAAAGCTGACTGGACAGAAATTCGCTCATGGTGTTAATGGTAGTATTGCCTATTCCGGCTACCAATCCAAGGTTTGAGTTAGTCCCAATGAAAGTTCTGAAGGCAATCAGTGCAGCCACCTGTTGATTTAATTGATCCGGATTTTGTTCAAGGAACCTTATTTTATTATCACTGATGGTTTTAAGTGATCCGGTGAGTTCAGGGAAGGAGAGTGTGAAGTTGATGTCGGGTTTAAGAAGCGAACCTGTCAAAATCATGGTCAGATCTACCGGGGTGCGCGCCTTTGCAGCTTGTTTAAGCTCCTCATTGTTCACAATAAATTCCTGGAGCAAATTACTTGGGCTCGCAGTAAGTCCTTCATAGGAAGCCTCAATTTTAATTGTGGCGCCAAATGGATCTCCGGTCCAGACGATGGTTCCTCCTTTCTTGATTTTGAATGGCTTGTTGACAAAATTGAATAGAGTGAAGAGGTATTCTCCGCGGTCCACTTCATAACTACCTTTAATACTAAAAGTGTTGTCTCTAAGGGAAGCAATCTGTAAGTTTCCCCTGCCTGTTCCTGTGAGGATGTCCCCGGTTTGTTCATCAAAAATAATGGACACTTCAGCTTCTTCATTAATCTCGAGATTCATCCGCACATTCATTCCTTTAATGGTTGTTTGGGCTGGTTTTGCAATAACTACAGAAGTATCTTTCGATCTGAATCGGACAAACTTGGTATCGGTGGCTTCACGATCAGACCGCACAGGAATAACAAGTTTAGTGCCTTTAACTGATCTTCCTGAAATATCCATTTCCATGCTCGAGGTAGGTCCCTTGAATGTTGCAATAAAATCAAAAAGCCCATATCCATAATAATATAGATTATTGCCTTTTTTAGTATCAAGGACTAAAGCCTTGTCAGAATTAACTGTAACATCCATAAAATACCGGGCAAAATTCTCATGCCTTATGTTGCCATCAACTTTTATCGGATTGCCTAATTCATCTTTGATATTGACTTCATTAAATACAATTTTGTTTTTATCAAAGCGGATAGTTTGTTTGTCAAAGAAATATCTTGTGTTTAAGTACTTTATCAGAGTGGTGCCATTCAACGCCAGTAGACTTCCTGAACCATAAATATTTTTATTGATCATTTCCAGGGTAAACTTTCCATCCAATGTACCTTTTGTATCACCGATGCTGGTCATGAAATTTTCTAGAAATGAAATGGGAAACGCAGTGGCGTTAAAATCAAGGAGGAAATCATATTTTGGCAAATTATAACCGGATTTCAAAGGTAAATTAAAAGTTCCTTTGCCGTCTATACTGGTTTCCTTGTATTGGTTTGAAACCACTACGTTCATAGGCCTCATAGGATCTGGAAGATCGAAATCCACCACCAACCTTCCATAGGAATTACTGTTCATCCGGAAGTTTCCGACAGAAATTTTCCCATTTAAATTGTTGACATTGTATACATCGTCTACAGTTGCATAAGCATCAAAAATTCCGCTCATGTAGACAGATTTGTTGATCAAGAAATCATTGATAAAGGAAAGGTTGAATCCTTGAATCATGACTTTAAGCCCTCTGTTGGATATGTCTTCTAAACGAAGGCTGCGGCCTGAGTCGCTAAAAACCATGTTCCGCAGACTGAAATTCTTTTTATTGAATTCCAGTTCAGCTTGTGGATGAATTTGCCATTGCTCTCCCTGAAACAACAGGTCTGGATGATCAAAACTGAATTTTTTCTGACCTCGTCCACTGACCAGGTTTATTCCAATGTCGTAATATGGTTTTGTTCCCGAACTGTCTTTTCCGGAAAAGAAGAATTTCAACTTGTTGTCTTTGAAATAAGTATTGAATTTTACAGCCCTGAGATTAAATCTTTTATTCCATGAAATATCAGGAAAATTGATGTCAGATTCAAATTCATTTCGGGTGCATTTTAAATATCCGGAAGATGAATTCATGGAAAAGTCTCCGGACACAATAGATTGGATAGTGTAGTCAAAATTCAAAAACTGTTGAGCGGAGTTGTATTTGATATCCCCCTGGAATTCTTCAATTCGGGTGTTAATGTCAAAGAAATTAAAAATTCTGTTCAGGGATTTAGCCTCTAATTTTGCTTCAAAAAATGATGCGGACTCATTGAAATTGTGAGCAATCTCAAATTCATTGAAAAGATCCGGATACTGCTGATAGAAGAAGGTTATCAACTGGTCGTAGATACTGTTAAGTCTATAATCTCCTACCATTTCTGCATTGAGGAAATCAGATTGCAGGGTAGTGTTCATAAGTCCTGCATTTCTTTTTTGTGTAAAATAAATTTCACCCAAACCCAATACCCTGTTTTTTTCGTAGTTGTAAATCAGTGTTTTTTCGACACGAACGTCACCATCCAATTTTTTAAGATCCGTGTTTCTGAAGTTGGAAATAAGGTCAGCCGAAACAATCAGACTGCTTTTGGATAAGTTCAGTTCTTTCAGATCGGCTTTAGCGATGGTGGCTTTGAAAACAAAATTTGGACTGGTGTTAATATCTGAAATGCGCCCTTCAAAATTCAGATCCAGATTTTTATCTTTTACTTTTACAGAACCATCCAAATAATCCTTACTGAGTTTTCCATTGAAGTTAATGTTGGAATAATTATAATTTTTAAAACTCAGAGAAGATACATTGGCTTCAAGATCTGCATTTATTTTGTTGGCACTTAATCCTTCTCCATTTCGGATGTATGCCTTGAGATTTGTTTTACCGAGATCCTTTACTTTAAGCAGTTCACCAATGTCAAATTCAATGAGATCAAGGGAGCCGGCAAAAGTGGCGTGATCTTTTCCGGGTCTCAGATTCAGACGGACGTCGCTTCGGACCTGTCCCAATCCTGTATTAAGTTTGCCTGCAGCCACAAAGTCCTCAAAGTATCCGTCAAACCCACCCACAAAAGAAAATTCTCCCAACTTATCATAGACTGCATTGGGTTTAATTTGCGGAAGAAGTTTTCTCAGGAAGTTCATGGAGGTCGATAACTTCCTGGATTTAATGTTTAACAACTCACTTCCTTTTTTGGTAAGATTTCTGGTGCTGATGTCTCCCTCAAAAACAAAGTCATGAAGAATATGTGCTTTGAAATTGAATAGTTTGAGACTGTTCACTTTTCCAGCTATGTCTCCTGAAAATCCAAGATTGACATCCTTGTTTCGTGTAAAAAACGCATTATTCGCCAGGGAGGGTGAGAAATATTTTACCTCATCGAGGTTAACAGTATTGGATTTGGCCACCAATTGAAGAAATACCCTGTTGTTAAAATTTTTGAAATCTTTGTAACTGCCGTAAGTTAAATACAGACTGTCTCCCACGAAAGAACGATCTGTTTCAAGGGTAAAATTTTCTAGGGTGGTTTTATTGTTGCTTACATCTATTTTTCCGGCCTTAAATGATTGAATTCTCATTTTATTATTGAGTCTTGCCTTCAGTTCATGCAAGACTCCATTTGATTCAAAATCACTGTAAAAAAAATTGCTAAGGCTCCCTTCAATTTCATCTACACTGAAATGTTTAAAATCGACATGATCTTTACCTTGTTCTTCAAAAACAACATTTCCAGTGCGGTCAAAAGCAAAATAACCCTTTTCCAGATTTGCCTTCTTTATAAAAATAACAAAAGGATTGTTGCAACTGTACACAGAATCTAAAATGGCTTTGCTCTCAGGAGGGATGACATTGGGGTCATGTGAAATTAAAACAGCGGGACCTTTCAGGTTAACAGAATTCAACAAAATGTAATTAGCAGGGAAATTCATTTGTTCCACTTTAACGCTACCATCTTGTACATAATAATATTCTCGCACTCCTGTCTCACGTTTGTCTCTGAAGTGTCTGAAGTTTTTTAATTTGATGTCGGATAATTCAAGTTTGAATTTCTTTTTAGTAGAACTTTTGGATTTTGAAAATTGATTGATGAAATGGGTCAGGCTGTTGTCATTTTCACCGACGTAACCAATGACCTTCAACAACCCGTCGTCGAGGTCTACTTCTTTAAGTGAAATTTCGTTTTTCAACAGAGAGCCCAGACTCCTGCTTAATTGAAAATGCAGAAGTTTGCTGTAGATCAGGGTATCTCCATGATGGTCGTAAATCAACAGATCGGTAATTTTACCTCCCTTGAAAACATTCAGTTCAAAGGAACCATACTCAATACGATTCTCTACTTTGTTTTTTAGAAAATTGATGATGCTGTTTTTTGACCAGTCAGTAAATGCCGAACTGGCTAATAAAAAGAAACCTATCAGGAAGAGTGTTAAAAACAATCCTGCAGTACTCAGCAACACCAGGAGGAACTTCCAGAATCTTCTGAAAGCCCTGCGAGACCAATGTTGTTTTTTTTTCTGCATCTGATGGATAACTGATTACTGAGGAATTAGATTTTAATGTATTGAATGTATTAACAATTATTTATGTTGACTGATTTTTATAAGCTTTAAAAATGGCAATCGTCTCCCTGGCTTCAGCGACGTCGTGAACCCGCAGGATGTCAGCTCCATTCATCAGTGCGATCATGTGTGCTGCGGTAGATCCATTGAGTGCAAGACCTGGCTCAAGATGCAGGGTTTTAAAAATCATCGATTTTCTGGAAAGTCCTACTAATATTGGGGTTTCAATAATTTGAAACAACGATAATTTTCGGAGCAATTCAAAATTCAGTTGGACGTTTTTACTAAAACCAAATCCGGGATCGATGATCAATTGATGAATTCCATGTTGATGAAGAAAATGAATTCTTTCTGCAAAAAAACGGATGATATCGGCTGCCAAATCATTGTACATTAAATTTTGGGCATTGTTCATGTCTTCAGGCGTTCCCCTCATGTGCATGATGATATAGGGTACACCTGCGCTTTGGACCAAAGGAACCATTGCCTCATCCAGAAGCCCTGCAGAAATGTCGTTGATCATGGATGCACCCAGTTCCAATGCTTTTGCTGCAACGGAAGCTCTGTAAGTGTCTACTGAAATCAAAACCTCCGGAGATATTTGTCTGGCGATTTTGACTGCTTTGGCAATGCGTTCGGTTTCCAGTTCGACAGGAATTGCTTTGCTTCCTGGTTTGGAAGAAGCCGCTCCGATGTCCAGTATGTCAACCCCTTCGCCAATCATCTCACGGATGCGTATTTCTATTTGTTCCTCTTCGGTTACGGAGGAGGTGCTGTAAAAGGAGTCCGGGCTGAGATTAATTATGCTCATTACGGCAGGGTACTCCAACTTTACCAGTCGTCCGGAAATGTTAAAAATAGATGATGATGTCAATGGATTATCCTTTAAGCCACGAAAAACAAGTCCCTCCAGGAAGGTGTGATTGCTTTTAGTAAACGCTGCAAAGTTACTCAAAATAAGCCATTTTAAGCCATGTGGAGGCTAGCTGACCGCCAATGCGGAAGGAGTGACCGGAAGGGGACCAAGAGGGCATTTTTTTAGGATTAAATACCACTGGTAAAGCCTAGGAAGAGCCATTTTGTGACTTTGGCACCGTCTAAAAGCGGTTCCTTAACGGGCTCAAAAATGGCCCTTAAAATACAAGATTTAATCATTAATTGCATGATATACATAAATATATAAGTTAAATAATATTGTAATATGAAAAATATAATTTGTAAAATTTAGTTAACAGCCATCAATTGTTTGAGCTTTTAGATAAATAGGCTTAGTTTTGCAAACTTTTCAACTATTAAACCAAGCATATCGGAATGAATTTACAAAAATCCATCCAGAGACTATTGCAGATCACCAGCTTCTTAGGTTTATTAATTATCAATGCTTTCGTACTTCATTTTATGTTGGATTTTGAGTTGTTCAAAACTCAAAATGATTGTGATGTACTTTCCAAAGAGTGTTTAACCAGCGATCAAGAATATTTCGGATTTTCCTTAGACCACTTCCAGGTTACGCGGTCAAAGGTTAAATCAGGACAATTGTTGCCTAAAATATTTTCCGATTATGGCTTAAGCCAAACTAAGATCAGCAGCTTGATTGGGTCAATGGATGGGGTCCTTAACCTCCGTAACATCAGACAAGGCAATTCTTATGCCATGATTTGCAGCAATGAGTGCAAAGCCCCGGATTATTTTGTCTACGAGATTGATGCCATGAAGTATTTAGTTTGCGATCTATCAGGTCAATCTTGTCCCAGAGTAGAATTCAAACAAAATGAGCTTAAACGTGAAGAGGTAGGAGGGTATATCAAAAACTCTCTTTGGAATGCACTACAGGAGCAGGGTGTCTCCATCAATATCATCGATCAGATGGAAGATGCATTGGCCACCTCAGTTGACTTTCATCACCTTCAGGAAGGCAATTCCTTTAAATTGGTCTTTGACCGGCATTGGATTGAAGGACAGCCAAGTAATATGGGTGATTTAGTGGCGGCCTATTTCAACACCAACGACAAGGAGCACTATGCTTTTAAATTTGATGTCAACAACAGATCCGGTTACTACGATTACAATGGCAGACCATTGAAAGCTGCATTCTTAAAAGCGCCGGTACGATTTTCAAGAATTACTTCCGGTTTTACCATGAGGCGCTTCCATCCTGTGTTAAAATATGCGAGACCCCATTTTGGAACAGATTATGCTGCCCCGACCGGAACGCCTATTATGGCCGTAGGAAATGGAGTTGTGTCCGCTGCTGCCTATTCTGGTGGTAATGGAAAATTTGTGAAGATCAAACACGACAAAACTTATGAATCTCAATATCTCCACATGTCCAGATTTGCTGCCGGTATTAGAGCCGGATCCCATGTAAGTCAGGGACAAATAATTGGGTATGTGGGATCAACAGGCCTGGCTACAGGTCCTCACGTGTGCTTTAGGTTTTGGAGAAATGGAACCCAGGTGGATCACCGAAAGTTGAATTTCCCATCCGGAGAGCCCATGCCATCCAACCTTCTCCCTGATTTTGGTGCTCAACGGGATGAATTGATGAAAAGATTCAATCAGATTAAAGTTACCACGGCGTACAACCGAGACGAAGGACAGGTTAGAAAATCTTAAAAGCGCTCTCTGCTGGTTTTCTTAATATAAATTGTTTGCACATTTGGTAAGTTGACTGGATTTTCCATGCAAATTCGTGGTGCTGGTTTTTAGAAATTTTGTTGAAACTTATTTTGTTAGACAGTCAGTGAGACGTTCATTCGTTTTCAAAATTTTTAAATCTTCGTCGGATAAGCTGATACCAATATTGACAAAATCTCCAAATTTCTTGTGGAGCTCCTCATCATCAAGTTGTACGAATTGGATCTTTTGCAATAAATCTCTTGAATCTATACAATTGGAATCAGTATAAATTTTGAATTTTTTATCAAGTTCATTTTCCTCAATGTCAAGCAAGGCATTTTGAACGCATCCTTTGCAATGTTGACAAAATATTACGATGTGAGGTTCTGCTTCTTTACAACCGGTTGATAAAAGGTAGTAAAGAAGAATAATTTTAGTCTTCGAATACATATTCATACGCCAGATTATTTGGAGGGTCAAGAAAAGTAAGGTTATTATGGAGACTGTAAATTAATCTGCTGTTTACAGGATGGTTGATCCTCGTATTGGATAAAAGTTTTAAATCATTGTTAAAAATCAATAAACGATATTCCGAATTATTTTTGTGTGGAAGTAGTCTTAATAATACAAGATATTTCTCCAGCTTAATTAATCGAATGTTAAACGGTACCTGTTCGGAATAATTTTTTAAATACATCATGTCTGTTAGCCTGGATGTGTCATAATCTACTATGTCTTTTCCAAAAATTTCACTTATGCCAATTGGCTCATTGGAACAATGATTTAATTTATATATTTTATTATCAAGAACATTCAGGTAATAAAGGAATGAATCTTCCACAGTTCTTATGAAGCTTAAGTAATGAACATACTTTTTTGAAAAATAATCCTGATATTTAACTATTTTTTTAAATTTTCCAGCATCTTCATATTTTAAAAAAATGAAGGAATCGATGTAATTGAAATTGTTTGAATTTCCAACCTGATAGATGAATGATTGATCAAAAGTAGTTGATATGGATCTGTCATGCATGCAAGGAATGAAGTAGCAGTTTTCAAATGGACAAGAGTTTATTTTTTTACTCATTTGAGTTTTAAGGTCCAAAATATGCATTTGTGTGCCACATCGTAAATATACAATTTGATCTATTACTGTAATGGTCATGTCTTCTTCCATACAGTCAACTTTTAAAGGGACAGTATCTATTCGATTTTCAGTCAAGCTGTATTTTATAAGCTTTTTATTTTTATCTGTGAAATAGACAAATACGCTGTTATGAATTGACAGTACGGAAATATCTTTAGAGTAATCAATGGACTTGGTTAAATTTTTTAATTGTGAAAAATTTTCAGTCCTGGTTTTTAATCTAAAATAAGATTTAGATTTTTTTAAACAACCCAAAGTTGCAAATAGTACTGTAAGTGTAGATAACAACAGGGCAATTTGATAAATTGACCAGTTGTTAAAAAATAATTTTCTCATATTATAATTGTGGGCTTAATTAGAGATGGGAGCTAACAACATGGTCGCTGTTAAATATCCTTAATTCAAAGTCCAGACCATTTTTACAGATTGCGTACCTATTATCACGAACAGCGTTTTGAATGTCAATATTTGGAAAGCTTTGCATAAAAGTATCCAAAACTTCATTTTCAAAATTTGAAGTTGATCCAGATCTGATAACACAATTTGAACCTGGTTGTAAGCAACTGTAACTGATTGTTTTATTCCCTGTCTCCAAGTCCAGGATTTCATATTTGACAACCCTCCTTGTAAAGTCTCTTTTTTGAAGTTGGGTCTTTTTTTTTAGATAATGAACCAGCAACGGAGTTTCATCCATTGATTTTGATTTATTAGTATTTGGACCTAAATCCTGTTCAATTAATTGGTCAAATTTGTCGGTTGTGCAACTTTTAGATAAGAAAATAGCGACGATGGAGAAAGTAATCATTTTCATAAAGAATGTTTTAAGTGTAAGAAATACCACCTACTTGGTGAATAAGGAAGTCTTCGAAGGATTGTTAATTCATTCACTGTGTGGTATAAGGCCTGATAGTGTAAACAGTAATCGAATCTAGCAACAATTCAATAAATTAAAAATAATTTTACGTCTTGTTAGCAATTAATTAACAACACTTTTATTCAGTGATCATTCATGAAGTAACCAATATAAATATCATCATTGAGTCGTATTTCCACTGGCTGCAGAAAGTATAATTCGATAGTTAATTTTTTTTGGGGCTTTATTTTAAAAATGTTCCGGTAGTCGGTCACCCTCTTATCAAAATCAAAACTAAGAGCCGATAAACTAATTCACCTTATTTAAAGTAAAGCTAAAGGTGCTGCCTTTTCCGGGCGTGCTGCGCACATTGATGGTTTGTCCGTGGTATTCCAGGATGTGTTTGACTATGGAGAGTCCCAGGCCACTTCCGCCCATTTCTCTGGATCTGCTTTTGTCAACCCTGTAAAACCGGTCAAATATAAATTTATGGTGGTCTTCCGGTATTCCAATTCCATCATCGGAAACTTCGATCAAGATCTTGGTGTCCATATCGTAGAAACTGACTTTGGTTTTACCGTTGGTGTCTCCGTATTTTATTGAATTTTGAATCAGATTGTTTAAGACTAGGCGGATCTGTTCCCTTTCACCTTGTACCTGATATTTTTGATCCGCACCAGACTTAAAAGACATGCTGATATTCTTTTGCTTGGCGGTTTCTTCCAAATCGCCAAATACCTCCTCAACCAATTCCTGAATGTCAAACGATTGAAGATCCCATACACTCTGACTGGATTCCAGCCTGGAAATGGCTTCAAGATCTTCCACAATGGTTTGCAGGCGTTCAGCATTGGACAATGCTTTTTCCAAAAATTTAGAGTTAACCTCATGGTCGTTGATCGCTCCATTGATCAAAGTTTGTATGTAACCTTGAATGTTGAAAATAGGAGTTTTTAATTCGTGGGAAACGTTCCCGATGTATTCCCTTCGGTAATCTTCAAGCTTCGATAAAGCAATCATGTCATTGTTCTTTTTATCGAGCCAGGCATTGACATCTGCCTCCACCATGTCGAAGAGATTATTAGCCGTAATCAGACTTGTTAACTTTTGGGTGTCTTCTTTTTTTTGATCGTTGATGAGGCGGTAAATTACTTTTAATCTGCGGTAGACGGAAGCATGCAGAAGGATATTAAAAGTAATGACCGAAAATACAAAGCTAGCTAATGAGCTAAAAAAATTGCACCAAAAGTCATTTTGAATAGACCAATCCCAACCATTATGGTCGTAATGCAAAATATAGTAACACCCAAAATGCCTGCTGCAATCAGGCTTACCTTATTGAGATTAAGATTCTTGAATACTTTAGAATTCCAGTTTATAGCCAATGCCTTTAATCGTTTTTATGTACCGTCCATCCAGCCTTTCTCTGATTTTTCTGATGTGGACATCTATGGTTCTTTCGCCGACAAGTACATCATTTCCCCAAACTTTATGAAGGATTTCATCGCGTTTGAAGACCTTGCCCGGCTTTTCCGCCAACAAATATAGCAATTGGAATTCTTTTCTGGGAAAATCAAGGGGTGTGTCACCCACAATAACTCTATAGGACTCAGGATCTATGGTGAGGTCTCCGAATTTAAGTACAGCCTCTGTTGCAAATTTATTTTTCTGATTGCGCCTTAGGATGGCCTTTATCCTGCTCGAAAGAACATTGGGTTTGATGGGCTTGGTAATAAAATCATCCGCACCTGAATCAAGGACATTCATTTGTGTTTGGTCATCGGTCTTGGCGGTAAGGAAGGCTATTTTGTATTCATTGTTGGGATACTTAGACTTTAAATGTCTTAGGAAACTCAGCCCATCCATTTCCGGCATCATATAATCTACAAGAATCAGCTCCGGTTCAAATGTTTGTAAAATTTCCAGCGCAAGTTTACCATTCAAAGCCACTTTGACTTCATATCCTAAAGAGCTTAGATGGTAGTTGATGAACTCCAGCGTATCTGCTTCATCATCAACAATCAGGATTTTAGTCGAATTCTTCATCGATGCTGCAAAGATACGTAGGTAAAAAGTTACGATACCATAATGTCAGATTATCAAATTATTAATTTCGGATGGTTGAAGAATCCGGTTTTGATTGAGATTCAATTTTGTCAATCACCATTCGCTCAATTTTTTCAAGCATTTCAGGTCTTAGGTTGTAATAATCGCCGGCCAGAAGGAAGATTGAATCGTTGGTTTGGTGCTTGTTCAGTATTTCTTGTTTGAGCGTTTGCGTCAGACTGTCTTTTACATAACCAGAAAGAGATTCAAAATTTGCCTCCATATAATACAAGTCTGTAAGTATGGCAGCCATTTCTTCAGGAGAAATTGGTGGCTTGGAATCTTTGTTCTCCTTGCAGCAAATGAAGAACAAAACCAATAATGGCAACAGGCTCTTATACATGTCAGACTTCTTTTGGAAAATAATGGTTCAAATATAGGATATTGTTCCAATTGACCTCTTGCCATTTGGTCACCTTGGATTGAAATTGTAGAATGGCACAGGTTGGAACCGGGCCTGACCAGGCATCATTCAGCTGGGCACAAAAATTTTCCAGAATAGGGTTATGCCCGAATAGCGCCGCACCATGAAAAGATTCTTCCTGCTGCTGCAAACAACTTAAATAGTCGGTTTCGTCCCCGTGATAAAGAGAAGTCTCAAGTTCAAGCGGCACTTCAGATCCTAATTGTTCTCTGAACATGGAAGCAGTAGAAAATGCCCGCACCGCAGGACTTGACACCAATATAATTTTTTCCGGAATCAATCCACCAAAAATTTTGGCCATGGCCGGGGCATCCTTTATGCCACGGGCATTCAGCGGTCTTTGAAGGTCTGAAAGACCCGGATGATCCCAGGAAGATTTGGCATGTCGGACAAGAAAAATATGTTTCATCGGCTTCAGATCGAAAAATGTACCTAAATTTAGGGTTTTATTCCAAATCAACCAGCATTTTAACAAAAATGAAAATTGTACTCGACAGTATAGACTTTATCCTGCCAGAGGACAAAATGGATTTGGTGAGGAAAGCCCTTTTTCCGGACAAATAAAGAAGGCGAGTCAAATCAGTAAAGACACCTGGCATTATTTGCTTCGAGCAGACGATGCGTTGCTGGAATGTCAGATCCGATATGGCCAAAATCAGGTGAGTGCCATCCAATGTGCCTGTGGAAAATCCACCGCCAAAAATCCATGCATGCATGCCTGGATTCTTGCGTATTGGCATCATCAACAAGTGGTGCGTCAAAAGAAAGAGGCCGCCAAGAAATTGGCACCACGAAAAAAGTTTGAATTTCAGGATGGGATTTACCAGGAAAAAGAATTGACTGATTTTATTCAGTTGAGTCTGCGATTGAATCCCGGCCTGAACGCCTGGGCTAATTTATTATTGATGCAGCCTTATTCGCCGGAATTGGCCTATGAAAATTATATGGAGGCTCTTTCTGGTTTTGATCCCCAAATCACCAAGGGTTCCTCTTCAAAGTTTCTAAAAGATTTCAGACACCAATTGCTGCTGCTTGATCAGATTTACGATCATTCATTGAGTTTGTATTTGAGAGGAAATTTGGAGCAAGCGGTTCATTTATTATTGGCCTCCTTGGTTAAGTCATCTCAATGGTTTGACACATTTGCCGACATCAATCAGGAAAAGTGGGTGCAACAATTGGTCAAAATGCATCAGGCTTTGCATCAAATTTTAAAAAGCATCAAAGCACCGGCGCTGCGTACTTCTATATTTGATTTAATGATGGATAGAATTTCCGAAGGTCCATATTATCTGATCCATCGAGAAGAAAATTTGTACCACATCCTGTACTCCTTTAAAGAAGAAAAAAATAAATCATCCCGTACGGAAGAATTGATTTCTGCCAAAATAAAAGAAACCAAAACATTTTTTTACAAACCACTTGAAGGCCTTGTGTTTTTATTGAACACACACAGCCCAAAAATATTTATTGAACTGATCAAGCGTCATCATTTATTCCAGGAGATTTCCTCCACTTATTGGTTGATGCTTATAGGTTATTTTAAAGAACAGCATGATTTTACAAGGAGTAGAATGATTCTGGAGTTTTTGGTTGAAAAGAGTCCTTACCGTGAGTTGGCTGTTGCTTCAGCAGGTCAAATACTTGAATTTATGATTCGTGAAGGACTTTCTGATGAACTTGCTAAGGCCTCCAGGGATTTTTCTATAAAATTCAAAGAGTCAAGATTTGCAAATGTGTGGTACGACAGCTCTGCACCAGATGAATCAGAATTGGTCAAATACATTCAAGAATTTAAGTCGGCACATGTTAGCGACCAGCATTTTATACTTGATTTTCTTGCAAAGAGTGATGCGCAGGAACTTTTACTGGCAGAATTAAAAGAAAGAGGGGATGTTGATTTATTGATTCAGTATGACAAAGTTTTGTCACCGGATAACCGATTGTCCTTGCTCGATACTTATGTGCTTTTGACCCAGGATTATTTAAATGAATACGGAGGAGGGCAGGCTTATGACTATGTGCAGAAAATCAGAACGCACCTGGGGAATTTTAGAGCTAAAGAATTGCTCAAAACATTTACTGAAAAAGTAGAAAAACTTTTTCCGGAACGAATTTCTCTGGTCACCCATCAAAAAAAAACAGTTAATACTCTTCTATGAAAATTTATAAATCACTTGTGATCGTTTTCGCTTTACTCCTCTCTTGTGGAAAACATAAATTGGTCAGTCAGGGGCCGCCTGAGTGGTTTAAGACACTTACCATTTATGAGGTAATGCCTAAGCATTACAGCCCGAGCCGAAATCTCTCAGGAGTAACCCGTGATCTCAATAGACTCAGGGCTCAATTTGTCACAGCACTTTCTATTTTGCCGGTGATGAAGGTACAGGATGTTGACAACCATTACAATCCCGGAGATCCTTATGCAACAATTGATTTCCAGTCCATAGATACGTCGTTGGGAACTGAAAAAGATTTCAAATTTTTGATTGACTCGGCACATCTTAAAAAAATGAAAGTCTTCCTGGAAATGAATTTAAGTTATTCCGGTCCGGCTCATGAATGGAGAAAAGAGCATCCTGATTTTTATTTATCTTCTGAGGAAAAGTCAGGAATGGATTACAACAAGGATTATGTTCGTTTTGACTTAAGCAATCCTTCACTGAGGAAAAAACTAACAAAAGCAGTTAAGTACTGGTGTACTAAATTTGACATTGATGGAATTATGCTGGTGAATTCTCACGAATTGCCTAAAGAATTCGTCCTAAAATTAAGTGAACTTGTAAGAGGAGAAGGCAAAGTTTTGATAGGCGGATCTCAGGCACCGGAGTGGGCAAATGAAGGGATCTACGATGCTTACTTAAATGAGGATTTATATAAAGTATTTGATAAAATTTCAAAAAATGAATGTAGAGTGGCCGATTTTAAATCGATTCTCGAGGAGAATGTAAAATCCAAATACAAAAGTGCATCCATTATGTACAACCAAAATGCAATCACGAACATTAAATTTGGAGGCGAGACTCAACGGTGTTATGGTTGCTACAAACTATGTTCTGTAATCACTTACCTGTTGGGTGGAGTACCCTTGATGTTGAATGGGCAGGAGGAACCTATGTTTGAACCGATCAATGTCCGAACAGAAAAGACTATTGGTCACGTTTATAATTACAACCGTGATTTTTACAGAGGACTTGCCTTGCACAGATTTGATCATCCTGCCTTGCATTCTCTAACAGACAACTTGCCGGAAATCATTTCTGACTCTGAGGAAGTCCTTGCCATTGAACGAAAACAAGGCAATACCTCCATTGTACTGATGGCTAATCTGACTGATTCCACACGCACTTATTCCATACACAAAGATTATAATTATTACACTGAATTTTTTACACACGCATTAGTCAACTTTCCAAAAAACACTACTTTGACCTTAGGTCCTTACCAATACCTTGTACTTACAAATATTAAGTAAAAGTGGAAATACAATTGTGGTGGACCGGTAAGAATCATTTCGATTACATCAAAGACGGATTGGCAGATTATGTTCAGCGGCTGAGCCATTTCTGTAAATTTAAAGTGGTAGAATATCAGAGTCCAAAAGGTGTTAAAGACAGTCAAAGGATACAGACCCTGGAAGAAATACAATTGATTAAAAATTTGCGTGCTGCTGACTATGTCATTTTACTGGATGAGCATGGCAAACAATATGAATCTGTGGCGTTTGCTCATTTTGTGGAACAACTTTTACATGGAGGGCACTCCAGAATAATATTTATCATTGGCGGGGCTTATGGGTTCAGCGATAATTTTAAGAAAAGAGCCAATCAACTCCTGTCGTTTTCCAAATTTACTTTTTCCCACCAATTGATTCGGCTCATATTTGCAGAACAACTGTACAGAGCCTATACCATCATTAATCATTTGCCTTATCATCATGATTGAATCCATTCCTTATATTACCATCTTTCTCTTGTGCACGATCGGTGTCATTTCCGTATCAGGTTTTAGCAATTATTCTGTCATAGAGTACATGCGCCATTACCCATATCAGGAACACCGCGACAAATCCTATTACCGTTGGCTGAGTTGTGGTTTTGTCCATGGAAGTTACATACATCTTATCTTAAATGCCTTCGTATTATGGCAATTTGGATTTGTGATTGAGAAAATGTACATAGCCAAGTTTGGATCGGTCCCCGGAATGTCAATCTATCTGAGTGCTTACTTGCTGATCCTTATCTTATCTTGTGTGCCGACTTACATCAAGCATAAGAACAACTCCTCCTATGCCAGTATTGGTGCTTCAGGAGCAATTTCAGGAATTCTGTTTATATACATCTATCATTTTCCCAACGCCATTCTAAGTTTGTACGGTATCATTCCGTTGCCGGCATTTGCCATGGGTATTTTGTATCTGGTTTATTCCTGGTGGGCTGCCAAGCAATCAAGAGATGGAATTGATCATGATGCACATTATTACGGGGCAGTAATGGGACTGGTGATAGCGGTATTGATTGACAGGTTACCGGGATTAAGTTAATTTTAAGTAAATCGTCCAATAGTGATTCAGAATTAATAATTTGGTAATATACGCCGTCCCACTACGGGCCAATATGAGCGTAACTTTGCAGTGAAAAGTGTTAGAAATGTCAAAAACTTGTATTCAGGAAACAGAATTCCCGATAGGGGCTTCTATGCTGGATTTATACTTTGCCATAATTTCATTTTTTTTGAATGAACCATCAACTCATCCAAGCAAAGTACCCCGTCAATAAAAAAAATTAAATACCTAATCATGAAAAAAATCATCGTTTCATTATTTGCATTGTCTTTACTATTTGCCTGTAATGGTGGCCAAAAGGGTAGCCAGGAAAGCAAATCAAATAACCTTTCACTCAAAGGAAGCGATACCGTTCTTCCGCTTGGACAAGCCACTCTTGAGCAGTTTATGAAAACCAATCCCGGAGTTTCCATTTCTGTAGTCGGAGGTGGAAGTGGTACCGGTGTGACCGCCCTCATAGATGGCAACACGGATATAGCCATGTGTTCCAGAGATCTAAAGGGAGAAGAAAAATTGAAATTGAAAGAAAAAGGGATAGATGCTGTAGTTAAATCTGTTGCAGTGGATGCACTGGCAGTTATTGTACACAAGGACAATAAAGTAGATCAGTTGACCAGAGAGCAGATTGAAAAAATCTTTACCGGTGAAATTAAAAACTGGAAAGAGGTAGGAGGAGAGGATGCTGAAATTGTGGTGTATTCCAGGGAAAACAGTTCAGGGACTTATGAATTTTTTAAAGAACATGTAATGGATAAAAAGAATTATGCCAGCACAGTGTTAAACATGCCTGCCACCGGAGCAATTGTCCAATCAGTGAGCCAGACCAAGGGCGCCATCAGTTATGTAGGTTTAGCTTATCTCAATGCAGATACCAAAGCTTTAAAAGTATCTTATGATCAGGGGGCAACTTTTACAGGTCCGAGTATGGAATCTGCCAAGGATAAAACTTATCCAATTTCAAGACCTTTGTTTTACATCTACGACAGTAAGTCAGAAGCCAAAGTAAAAGCTTATCTTGATTTTTGTTTGTCTGCGGAAGGAATGAAAATAGTTGAAACAGTAGGTTATATTCCAGTACAATAAGATTTGAAAATTCCAGTGAAGAGATTCATAGAACAGTTTGTCGAATTACTCATCAAGACCAGTGGATATACTACATCCATCATTGTTTTGCTGATCGTCGTCTTTTTGTTCAAAGAAGGAATTTCTTTTCTTGGGGAATCGCCAATAGAACATTCCTACACCTTAATTGGTCATGAGGATAACCCGGTCAGCGAACTAAAAGACCTGGAAATAAAAAATGTTTTTGACGGTAAGATTACCAACTGGAAAGTGATGGGTGGTGAAGATTTGCCTTTGAGCCATTTTGAATTGTCGGATCTGGAATCCATTTATGGCAAGGAAGCGCTGGGGAAGGACCTTGAGTTTACCCATCGCTTCGCAGTCAAACTTCTGGATAGTTTGCCGGGGGCCCTACTTTTCTTACCGGTGTCATTGCTTAAAGATGCTAAAGGATTTAAAAACATTACTGCCGAAAAAATTACGCTGGTACATTTTTTAAGTGGCAGAGAGTGGTTTCCTACTTCAAAACCCTCAGCGGTTTTTGGTGCACTTCCATTGTTGCTGGGAACCCTCGTGGTCAGTTTTTTTGCCATATTGCTGGCATTGCCTTTTGGTCTTGCCGGCTCGATTTACCTGGCTGAGATCGCAGATATGCGAATACGAAATATTCTCAAACCGATTATTGAATTATTGTCCGGAATCCCTTCCGTGGTTTATGGTTTTTTCGGTTTGGTAATCATTGTGCCCTGGCTCCAGGAAATGCTTCAGTTGCCGGTAGGGGAGACTGCTCTTGCGGGATCGGTCGTACTGGCCATTATGGCCTTGCCTACCATAATCACTGTCTCAGAAGATGCCATCCGGACCACCCCTCGTGCGATGAAAGAGGCGAGTCTTGCCTTGGGAGCCTCCCATTGGCAGACCATCAGAAAAGTTATTTTACCCTATGCATCTTCGGGCATTACCGCCGCTGTAATATTGGGAATTGGCCGGGCAATAGGAGAGACCATGGCGGTGTTGATGGTGACCGGAAATGCGGCCATGATGCCGACTAGCCTGACACAGCCTGTTCGGACCATTCCTGCTACCATTGCAGCAGAATTGGGAGAAGCTTCTTTTGGAGGCCAACATTTTAAAGCATTGTTTGCACTTGGTTGCATGCTTTTCCTCATCACCCTGGCGACCAATTTTATGGTAGAGCGAGTTTCTTCCAAACGTAAACTCAAATAGCATGATCAAGTTTCCGGAACACGTTGATGTACGAAAGAGAATCTACCAGGCCATGTTTTTTTGGCTTGCCAGGCTGATCTCCTTTGCCATTATCGGAGTGTTACTTATGATCCTGTACTTCATATTTAAACGAGGGATTGGGGTCATCAATTGGGAATTTCTCAGTACGGGACCTAAAGAAGGCATGTTGAAAGGGGGGATTTGGCCGGCCATTGTAGGTACCGGATATCTTGTGTTCTTCAGCATTTTATTTGCTTTTCCCATTGGGGTTTTGGCAGGAATTTACGTCAATGAATACGCAAGTCATGGCAAGGTAAAAGATTTCATTAAAATGATGACCAACAATCTCGCCGGAGTTCCCTCCATTGTTTTTGGATTATTTGGTATGGCATTATTTGTAAATCAATTGGGCATGGGCGCCTCTATACTCGCAGGATCTCTTACACTGGCCTTGTTGGCTTTACCATTGATAATTCGTACCACGGAAGAAAGTCTTAAATCGGTGGATGATTCCTTCCGTCAGGCAAGTTATGCGTTGGGGGCCTCTAAATTATACACCATCAGGAAAGTAGTCCTTCCAATGGCCTTTCCCAACATCATTACAGGGTTGATACTCAGCATCGGGAGGGTATCCGGAGAAACAGCTCCCATACTCTTTACAGTGGCTGCTTATTTTATACCAAAACTACCCGAATCCATCATGGATCAGTGCATGGCTTTGCCTTATCACCTTTATGTGATCTCCACCTCAGGAACAAACATTGATCAAAGCAGACCGATTGCCTATGGGACAGCGATGGTATTGGTATTAATTATTTTGGTGGTGAATCTGTTGGCTAATTTTGCGCGAAATTATTTTGCTAAAAAAGTTAAAACGAATTGATGCATTATAAAATTGAGACCAGGAATGTGCACCTTCATTACGGTGATTTTCATGCGCTGAAAGGAATCAGCACCCGCATTCCGGAGAAATCAGTTACCGCATTGATCGGTCCCAGCGGTTGTGGAAAATCAACCTTTCTGAGACTGTTCAACCGGATGAATGACCTGATCGATGGAATTAAAATTTCGGGTGAAGTGTTGATTGATGATCAGAATATTTACAAAATCAAAAGTCTAGAAGTAGATCGACTGCGAAGGAATGTGGGGATGGTTTTTCAAAAACCAAATCCTTTTCCAAAAAGCATTTTCGAAAACGTGGCCTATGGACTTCGCGTAAACGGCATCAATGATCAAAAACAAATTCAGAATCAGGTAGAAAAAACCCTCATTCAGGCAGCCCTTTGGGATGAAGTAAAAGATAAATTAAAGAAATCTGCCTTCGAACTTTCAGGAGGACAACAACAAAGATTATGCATTGCCCGGGCTCTGGCGATAGAACCCTCTATTCTCCTGATGGATGAACCGGCTTCCGCATTGGACCCGATTTCTACCGGAAAAATTGAAGAGCTGATATTTGAACTTAAAAAGGATTATACCATCGTAATCGTCACCCACAATATGCAGCAGGCCAGTAGGGTCAGCGACTTTACCGGTTTCTTTTTACTGGGAGACCTGGTAGAATTTGACGAAACGAAAATTATCTTTACCAATCCTAAAGATTCCAAAACTGAAAGTTACATCACCGGCCGTTTCGGCTAAAATTTCATTACATGATTCATCTCGATGCAGAAATAAACGAACTCAAAGAAAAGCTAGGTGCCATGTGGGAACTCGTGTCCACACAACTGGATAAGACCCTGACAGCTATGAACAATTTTGACAAGGATCTCGCTCTGGAGATTCAGGAAAATGAGAAACGGGTCAACGCATATGAGTTGAATATTGACAAGGAATGTGAGGACTTTATTGCTTTAAGACAACCTGTTGCAACTGACCTGCGATTTGCCTTGTCCACATTAAAGATCAACACCAATCTGGAACGTATTGCAGATATAGCGAGTGGTATCGCAGAATTCATCTCAGACATTGACCAATCTGTAAATCCTGAAATTATTCATCTCCTGCAGGCAGAGAAAATGTTGGCCATCTCCATAGAAATGGTCAAGGATCTCAGAGAAGCTTATCAATACGAAAACACTCAACTCGCACGGACTATTTTTCAACGCGACAAATTACTCGATCAGATCAACGACCAGGCCAGTCATCGTGCATTGGAATGTCTTGATAAATTTGTAGACCAGAGAAGGCAGACCCTTCACGTTCTCTCTATTGTCCGTAAAATCGAACGCATCGGTGATCAATCCAAAAACATTGCAGAGGAAATCATTTTCTATCTGGATGCGAAGGTCATCAAGCATGCCAAAAAGATAAAAGAACTGGATAAGGAAGAGTAGGAGCATGCCTTATGCTTTTTATTGATCAATTTATATTGGTGAGGAAATTTCTGATCCATTCATTTAATTTCCGCCAGCGTTTTTATGACTCATCAATTCTGGCACATCATCATAAAATTCGCATTTCTAAATTGTATGCAAATACTTAGTTTTTTTTTCTTTAATCCGTCCATTCAGCACAAAACTTTTATCATTTCATTTTACCGATAGTCGGTCCATACCTACCGATAATCGGTTCAGAGCTACCGTTCCTCGGTTTACTCAGCACTTTTTTACGATACTTACCTTCACAAATTTCTATTGTGTTTTGATATAGGTTCATTTGATAAATTTGGCAAATACTTTTTATAGATGGATGTCCGGTCATTTATTAAAGCTCATTTTGGAATCGATTTGGAAATATCCGGCGGTCCGGGTAATTCATACGAGCAGGCAGTAACCATTTTAATTCGAATGGTCCCAGGTATGTTAATTGCGAATATGAATATCTAAAGTATGTGGGCGCGCTCCGAGGTGTCAAGTGGAAAATATTGGGGCAATGCCATGAATTTCATGATGGAAGATCATTTGATGTAATCACGATAGAATCCATCAAGGAAGATGACCTGGAGGTCATAACACTTGAAGAAAATTATTGTTTTGATATCAGTCAATGCTATAAGTAAAAAGAGTACGAAGTAAGCGGGACTAATTTTTTTATAACAGTATATTGTAAAACTTATTGCTGGGTGTGACCGCATAAAAAGTTTTTTATAATTTATTAACCATAGATTATTATGAGGTAAATTATATTTCAAAGATAAATGTTTCTTAAAGATGAAAGCAAATCAAAACTAATGGTCCTGAATCTGCCTGAATCCCAAGATATTTCAAAGATACATTTCTCTTTTGATGAAAATATTCATTACTTCATTTTTCAATTGTGATGATTTGTGAATATCAAGAATATTTATTAATGAATAAATTTATAGCATTGAATTTTGTCATCCTTTTTAATCTCAAGGATGTATATACCCGATGGCATATTTAGATTAATTTTATTGATTGGTTGTTGGATATGCTCGTGTTCTGAAAAAATTCTACCGTCGATACTTAATATTCTAACAGAATTTACTTCATCATTGTCATAATTTATAATGAGCTCATTGCTCATAGGACTAGAATATATTTTTATTTGTGAAAAAATATCTAAATTTTCAACGGCTGTTGTATTTGAATTATGGAGCCTTGTAATACGGTTTTTTCCAATTCCATTATAAGAAGTGAATTCACCACCTATTATAATCTTACCATCTCCTTGTAAACTGACTGACTGAATGTCTCCATCTGCTCCAATGCCTGGATCAAATGTCTGATCTAAGCTTCCATTTTCATGAAGTTTAGCAATCCTAATTCTACTCACTGAATTAAAACTTGAAAATCCACCAGCGACAATTATTTTATTATCTTTTTGAATTGCTATCCTATTAATTTCGCCGGTAGGGCCCTCTTTGCTAGTGTTAAAGGATGCATCTATAGATCCATCCATATTTAGTCTGGTTAAATTTGTATTGCGAGAATTTAAAACGCCAAAGCTTCCACCAATTAATATTTTATTGTCTGTTTGAATGGCAATAGAATTGATCGCAATTACACGATTTAATTTAGGGTCAAAACTAAGATCCAGGGTGCCGTCAATATGCAATCTGGCAATTCCTGCTCTTGTAATCCCACCGTATCTATTAAATGAGCCACCGACAATTATTTTTCCATCGGATTGAATGGCAATTGAATTAATGTCACCACCTGTTGCTCTAAATCCAGCTTCAAACGTATTGTCAAAAGTTCCATCAGAATAAAGTCGAACAATCTTTTCGTCAAATCCACCGGCTAAAAGAATTTTTCCATCAGATTGCAGAGCCACAGCTTTTATAACATCATCTGCATAGAATCCCGGGACAAATGAATTATCTAAAGTTCCATTCATATTTAATCTGGCTACATACCGCCTTTTTACTTTATTAAATTCATTAAAGAATCCGACCACGATGATTTTACCATCTGGTTGAATAAGAGTGGAATTCACAAAATAGTCAAATCCAGAGCCTGTATTAAATGTTGGATCAACTGTGCCATTAATTAATAATCTCGTGATAAAATTATTGGAAATGCCATTAAATTCTGTAAACCATCCTGATGCAATAATTTTACCATCTGATTGAATGGACGTAGAATTTACCCATCCATTTGATCCTGTATTAGTATTGAAAAATTGATCCATCGTACCATACTGATTTATTCGAATGAGATCTTTAATTTCTGTTCCAAAAAAAAGTCTGTCCGTTCCTCCCAGAAGAATTTTACCATCGATCTGAATAAGAATGCTTGATATACCCAACAAAAAAGTATTGTATTTTGTAATCATTGGAACAAAGGTTAAATCCTTTGAACCATCTGGATTTAACCTGGCCAGGCCGGTTGAAAGGTTTCCTTTTGAATCAAAAATAAGGCTTCCTCCTGTAAGAATCCTACCATCCTTTTGCAATGCCATTGCCCTACCTGTAAAGCTGCTCCAAGATGGGTTAAAAGAGGAGTCCAGTGTTCCATTAGTATTTAATCGCGCTATACCTAGTCTTGTCGAATCATTATAAAATGCGAAATATCCCCCAACTAAGATTTGACCGTCTGGTTGAATGATTATTGAATTTACGTCGTCTATAAAACCTTTTCCAATACCAAATGAATTATCAATTAGTCCATTATTTTGGATCCTTAGAATGTTATTTCTTGGTATCCCATTATAGAAATCAAAATCACCTCCTACAAGGATATTGCCATCATTTTGAATTGCAAGAGCTAAAACTTCATCAGTACCTGAGCCAGGATTGAAGCTAGAATCTAAAGATCCATTTGGATGGATTCGTGCTATGCTGTTGATTTGATATCCATTATAAAATCCGAATTTACCACCAAGGATGATTTTTCCATCACCTTGTAAGACAAGAGTCATGATGCGATTATCTACACCTGTTCCGGGATTAAAAGTGGTATCAATAGATCCATTGGAATTTAGACGGGCAATGCCTCGTCTTAAAATCCCAGAATTATATCCATATGAACCAGCTACAAGTATTTTTCCATCCGGTTGAATAATTATTTTATGAACTTCTCCTGAAAAGGTGAGGTTTGATTTGAATGTGGTATCTAAAGATCCGTTTGAATTTAACCTAGCGATGCTATTAATTTTTGTATGGTTATACTTTGTAAAATCTCCACCAATGATTATCTTGCCATCAGATGCTGCTGCTATTGTGTTGATCGAATTATCCGGACCATCCCCCTGCCCATATCCATAATCCGTTGTGTTGAAACTAAGATCAATGTTTCCGGATTGGGAGTAATTCGAAGTATAACAAAGTAGAATGCAAAGAAAAATTGTAAATTTTGAATGCATAATTGTAAAATTTAATATTTCTTTATATTTATTATTGCTGAGATCAACAAATAAGTGCAATTTTTCAAAAAAAAAGGAAAAAAAGCCTTTAAGGGCTTTTTTCCTTTTGACCAAGTAGTGCAATCTTTGGATTGTCTATGTCAAAAAATTACAACCAGCTCAGCTTAGAGCAAAGATACCAGATTGAGGCTTTATTTGAAGCCGGAATGAAGCAAAAATTGATTGCCGAAAAAATTGATGTCCATCCATCTACGGTGTGTCGAGAATTAAAGAGAAATATTGCCCAAAGAGGTCAAACTGCAGGCACTTACAAAGCTAACAATGCACAGAGAAAGACAATATTGCGACATCAAAACAAACCGAAACGAATAATATTTACGGATAAGATAAAATCAATAGTGGCTAATCAGCTCAAAATAGATAAGTGGAGTCCAGAACTAATAAGTAATGCTGCAAAATTGAACAACATAACTGCGGTAAGCCATGAACGAATTTATCGGTGGATATGGGAATGTAAGCACTCAAATACCAAGGAAAACAGACAATATAAAGACCTATACAAGTATCTTAGACACTGCAAGAGACGACGCAAACGAGGTAACAGGAAAGACAACAGAGGAGTTATTCTAAATCGAACGCCAATAGAAAAACGGCCATCTATTGTATCCAAACGCAAGCGATTGGGTGACTTAGAAGTAGACCTTATGATGGGCAAAAATCATAAAGCCGCATTATTAGTGCTAACAGATAGGGCTAGTTTACATACCCGAATAAAAAAGTTATCTGGTAAGGATAGTATAAATGTTATGAAAGGTATTATATCATGCATAAAGAAAAACAAGTACAAGCCACGGACCTTAACTTTTGATAATGACCTGGCTTTTAGTCGTCATCATGAAATTGCAAAGTTGTTTAATGTGTCTACGTATTTTACTAGGCCCTATACAAGTCAAGACAAGGGAACAGTCGAAAATAGAATAGGAGTAATCAGAAGATACTTTCCAAAGAAAACTAATCTTATATTTGTAACCGATAAACAGGTCCGTTATGTTGAAAAAATGTTAAACAACAGACCTATAAGAAAATTTAATTATTTAACTGCTAATCAAGTGCTACTTGAAAAAATTGCACTTATTAATTGAACTTACAATTCATTAATTGATAGAATTCATAAATTGTTAGACTAAAGTTAGTAAATATAATTTATGATTTCTTTATAATGATTTAAGCCTTAGTGTAAGCATATTTTTAGATTCTAGAAATGCGGCTTCTAAGGCTTTTGTTGCCCTTTCTTTTGCATTTGACTTTCCACTAAAGGCGTTTCCGATTTTATTTTTATGTGACCCGGTAACTTTTTCTCTAAAAATAACTTCCCCATCATTTATTCGAGTAAGTTTCCATGTCATTATTATTTCCAGGCTTAATTTGCTGAATGCTGTTATAACCTTACCGGAGGAAATGGATTCCAATCTGCAGTCCAGTTGATAAATTGGTTTTTGATCTGATTCAGTTATACAATCAGCATATTTTGAAGTGCTAAGCAAATTGTTAAATAGTTCATTATATTGTCTTAGAGATTCGTCATAATAATCGTATGTCCATCCCATATCATCAGGAGTGTTCATGCCTTCAATCGAGTAACTTTTAAATGGTGCACAGATTGAAATGTCAATTTTTTCTTTTGAAGGATAATTAATGGTAAAGGGCTCTATTTTGATTGTTTGACAAAATGTTTTAATTGAAAACAAAAAAACGAGTGATAAGCAAATTGCATTAGCCTTAAATTGTTTTTTCATACAGAATTAATTAATTATTATTTAAATATTGACTCAATTTAGACATAAATTCCGATTTTGAAATTTTATTTTGATTTAGGGATTCAATAAATGGTTTTAATTTTTGACAAATACTTATTTGTTTTTTTAAATAGATATTAATTGAATTTAAGTCACTAGATTCAATGGTAGGATAATCTACACTTGAATATCCGAAGCCTGTTGATTTGGCATCAATACTGGCCTGATAGCTAGCAGCAGCAACGGCTAATGCGACTATGCCTGCTTGGAGAATTTTTCTATTTACAATTTTGTGACTAATTCCTCTTGCACTGTCGGAAAACATCTTTTCGGCGATCTGTAGTTGTTCGACTAAATTCTGCCTATTTTGGTCTGTCAGAATGGATTCAGAAACGCCATGATAGACAAGTTGAGAAAGCATGGAACCAAATGCATGTTCTGCATCTAAATTTATTCTTACAGGTTTTTCACCCATTTTTATAAGTGATACAATAGCATCTATCCTTCTGTAATAGGCAGCCCAATGAAGTGGGTTGGCCCCAATTGCATCATAATTGTGGAATTCTTTAGAAATAGAATCTAATAATTTTATACAAGCTAAATTTCCTCCTTTAACCATTAAATACTCTTCAGGTTCTCCTTTTTTATCCACCTTAAATATTTCACTACGGCTTCCCTTTGCAGCTAAATGCATTAAGTTCTCTTGCCTGGAATTTAATTGATTTATTTTGGCACCTGCAAGAAATAATGGTTCAATGAGGTGATTGTTTCCATTCATAATTGCCAATTGCAATGAACTTAAAGATGAAAAATCTCCATAATTTAGCTTTGATTGGCAATCCACATCCAGCTTATGAAAAATAATGCTTTTAATACATGATAAATGTCCATTGATACTGGCTAAATGAATTGGGGCGAAGCAATCTCTATCTGATTCACAAGGATTTAATTTTACTTTCATCAAATAACTTACTATTGCTGGATAGCCATGTGCGGAAGCAAGTTTAAATAAATCTTCAGAATCTTCAATATGTAATTTTTGTGCGATCATAAATGAAACTAATGTATCAAGTCTGAGTACGACAGCATAATAAAGTGGACTTCTACCTTTCTTATCGAATAAATTAATATGTGCACCATTTTTAATTAGCGAGATGCATAAATCATTGAATTTGTTTTGATGTGTTATTAATTCTGTGTTTTGAAGGTACTTATTTTTTTTCTTTAGTGCGGTAAATTGTGAAGGACTAATTCCTGCTTGAAATATAGAATAAAATATCGGAGTCCATCCTAGTTTGCCACTGGCTTGATTTAAACTCGATAACTTATTTGTGAATTCCATTGCCTTTTCATAATTACCTTGTTCAATTGCATCAGAGAGTGGATTTTTTTGACCATAAATCTCCGCAAAAGTCAATATAATCAGAAAGTGAGAAATTCTGTAAATTAGACGTTTCATTGTAATAACTTTGACCTGATTGTCTTTAGCAAATATAATATATTTTGGTTTTAATTAATTTTAATTTTAATTATGTTTGAGAAGTTAATCTTGGACAGTATCCTGTAATTGTTGACCAAGTGAACATAATATGATTCAGACCAGGGATCTAATTTAGTAAGTAGGCTTTCATTTAGTTTTGTGCTAAAGTATGAGTGCTTTTATAATCTATGAACAATCCAAATAAGTTGAATTAACTGAAAATTGTAAATCGGGCTATCTCTAGGATCCACTTCACTAAAAGTATAGCAGAATCCATAGGTGATAAATTCATCCTGGAAGCAAACAAAATTCTCATCTATACGAATTTTTTGGATGGCCAATACAAACTAGAGCTGCTTCACATTTCTAAAATATAACCCTTGGACAATAAGTAATAATAAAACAGGGCTCTAACCGTTTTACCCATTGGTTTGGAGCCATTTATCCATTTGGATATTTCGTTTTTGTGTATGCCAAAGGCCCTTTCAAATTCTTTATTGCTAATCTTGAGTTTACCCGTAAGATCGTGCAGATATTTATCATTTATTATATCACATGGATTTTGAATATAAGTCAATGGATGCACCCTAATTGTTCTTGGAGCTAGAGCACTATCAAATGTTTCATGAACAATTTCAACAATTCTCGACCTTGAAAAATATTTGGCATTAGAGGTTTTAAATTGCTCAGCTCTGATCACTGAATATTTGTCATCCAGGAAAATGACCTCAAAGTGAATATTGGATTGTCTTTTATTAATTTCTATTTCCTGAACTAAAGTATTGTACAGTTCTTCAGATATAGTTGTTTTTAAATCCGTGATTTCCATATATTTATTTTAGTCTTCAAAGATACATTTTTTGTAAAGGCGCAAGCTGGCACTCAACTTAATAGCTAGCCTTCTATTTTACCGATAATCGGTCCATACCTACCGATAATCGGTTCAGAGCTACCGTTCCTCGGTTTACTCAGCATTTTTCGAACAGGCAAACTATTTTTGTAAGGATTTAAGTGCACGGTAAATCAAGGAGGTAGACACCCGAAAATCACCTTCCTGTTTAATGGTTTTCGGCCCAATGCCTGAAGGGTATGAAGGCATATAAACCTAATTATTCAACTATGAAAAATTCACTAATATAGCAGCCTTGTTTATTTCTTTCGATTTTGTCCGTGTTTTATTTTAATGGTTTGCTTGAAGCTCAAAACGTATGTACATTTATTCCTAATATATCCCCGGTGCCGGGTCCCAATCACAATGCCATCAGCAGTATGGCAGGATGCGAGCCCATCGTGTTTAAGGTGGTTCCCGACTGGTCCGGTACACCTCAAGGAATTGGAGAAGTATTAATAGAAATTATTAGAGATGTACCATTTGAAGTGGTGGATCTGGGAGATTTTACCAAGGAAGAGGTTTGTGTAAATGGAATTTTGGAAAAAACATTGTTTAAAGCCAAATTTGATCCGGCAGAAGTTCCATGGGCCGATAAATTACTGGTTCTGCGTGATTTGTATGGTGGTCAGGCTCGTTTTACTTATGAGTATAAATGTTTGAGCGATTCTGGTTATAAGAGCTATATCACTTTTCTGTACAATTCATCAAATGGGTTTGTGGTGCAAGGATCCTTGCAGGAATTGATTAACAACGGTAGATTGGCTAACCAGGCAAATTCATGTAGTAATCGTCAACAATTAATCATTAATGGCAATCTGGACATTGACGCTGGTTATTACTGTTTGATAGGTCATGTAAATTATCAAAATGGGGCATTTCACATAAGGATGTTGCCCGGCTCAAGTATTACAGTTAAATCTGGTAATGTCCTCACCTTAAATGAAAATTATGTCATTGCATGTGATGGTCAAAGATGGAACTCCATAGTGGTTGAGTCGGGGGCAATTCTAAAAGTATTTAATACCACATTTGACAACGGACATTTTGAAATTGAAGCTAAAAGAGGATCGACCGTTATTGTAAAAGATTCAAAATTTAAAGATGCTGCCATTGGTATTCGTGCAGATGAATTTGCGAATGTGGATGTAGATGATTCAGAATTTATTTTTCAGGGATTTAATGCCAGTTATGCCGGCGAACCTGCTTTGGAAGCTAAAACCTGGTCCGGAATTTATGCCAAAAAATCCGGGGTACGAGTGAATGCCGGTTCATTCATAAATTTGTTGAACGGTGTCAGGACCTTAGATTCAAAATTAACTGTAGAGGGGTCAAATTTTAACAATATTTGGGAAGTAGGCAACAGTAATATTTCTGCTGAAAAATCCAATGGCAAAGCAATTCACTCTGTTGGTTTTCCAAATAATACCCTCGTTTCCAATTGTACTGTGGAGAACAGCAACTGGGGGATTTATACGAAAGGAGTGAATTGTACCGCAAGCAATAACCACCTGAAAAATGTATTGACAGGCATGCAGTTTGATTACAGTCCCGGAAGGACATTTGACATAAAACACAATAATATTGCAGCGGTGAACAGAGGGATAAATTTTTCCTGGACCGGAGAAGTTTCCTCCATCATAGTGAACGAACAAAACACCATTCAATTGACAGGTCAAAATGCAATTGGAATAGACCTTGTGGAGACCAAAGGAAATCTGAAAACAATTTTTCAGAACAACATCCAAATTGGGAATGGGTATAAGGGAATCAACCATGAAAACAGCCGGGGCAGCTGGATTTATAACAATGCTGTATTTGCAGATGGTTTGAATTCATTGCCCAATATTGGAATATCCATTACAGGTGGTTCTGATGCATTGGTTGCGTGTAATTTATTATCTTCATCAATGGTTTGCAACAATCAAGGGCTTTATGTGTCGGAATCATTAAATAATGCAGATATCGCCAATTTTGCAGAAGGCTGGCAGTACGACTTCCAGTTTGCAGGCACTTCCTTGGGTACTGTTTTTGCAAACAATAAAATGGGCAATGCCAACCATGGTTTGATATTGGGTTTTGCTCAGGGAGGATTTAGTGCCCGAATAGGTGTACAGGAGCACAAGGGCAATCGTTGGAATGGGACACATGCCAAAGGTGCTAAACATTATGGTCCGTATGGTGACAGAGAAAAATCCAGATTTATTGTCAATGCTCAAGATCCCAATAATCCGGATCTAAAACCGAATAACTTTTCTGAGTTAGTGAATGATGGATGGTTTGCACATGATCCTGGGAGTGCAGCAAGTTGGAATTGTAATTTAGGTATTGGCTCGGGTAATCCAAATCCATTCCCTCGTTTGTTTCCTAGATCTGATGATTATTTTATATTAAATAATGATTTTGACACAGATTATGATTGGGGATCAAGAATTTGGACAGATAGAAGGCAATTGTATCGGCAGATTTTGGAAACTGGAGTTGGAGAAAATATTCCTCGGACATTCAATAATTTTTTCAATAATCACACGAATACTTCCGTAGGTAAGTTTGAGTTAGTAGAAAATGGGATCAGGGATGCTTACCGAAATGGCACATTCATTAACGATCAAATACAAGCTAATTTGATTAGTTTAGAAAATCTGACTACCAATATTGCTAGTATTACTGGTCAGATGAATAGCTTAAGCAATCCTACCGAACAAGCTTCCTTGCAATTGCAATTAAATACCCTGATGGCTCAAAAAAATACAATCTTAGTCAATCAATCAGCATTGAGTAATCAATGGCTTACAGGTGTACAGACTATTTTGAACCAATTTTTATTGGAAAACAATTCAATCATAACTTCCGAAGTGTATGAACAGAATCAAAAACAAGTTAATCAAATTATGCTTCAAAAAATGATATCCAATGATTGGAGTATTTCTGAGACTGAAAGACTTCAAATTGATCAAATTGCGAGCCAATGCCCATATTATGGAGGAGATGGAGTCAATCGTGCCCGTGCATTAGCAGCAATTTACCGACTTGACCGTTACAGTGATGAAGAAATTTGTAATTTAGCCTTAGCTTCAAGGAGCAGCGTAAATAAAAACAGTGCTTTGGATAAAGTTAGTATTTATCCTAATCCAGTAAGTGATCTTATTACGATTAATGTACCAATTAAAAGTAATAATGAGATAAACATAGAAATTTTGAATATGGAAGGAAAAAATATCAATCTATTTATTGTGACTCCGGGACAAGAAGAATTGACGTTTTCTGCCAGCAGTTTGCCAAGCGGCATTTATTTTGCCAAGATATATATGCCTGATGGAAATAATCTAATCACAAAATTCTTTAAAAATTAATAAATTCAATTAAAATGCTACTGAAGTTTCGGTAGCATTTTAATTTTTATTTTTATTTAAAAAATTATGAAACTATTTTATTTTTTTATTTTTCCAATACTTGCTTTTGCACAAGGAAAACGGGATTATATCTGGTTATTTGGTGGCTCAAATAATAATACTGATTCTAATTTTTATCGTTCTATTTTAGATTTTAATGAAAAACCCATGAAGTCCATGCGTTTGGGAATAGGACATCGGATTCACCAAAACAACGCCAGTATCTGTGACAAAGATGGTAAATTATTGATGTACACCGCTGGTTGCAATATTTCAGACAGACTTCACCGACCCATGCCGAATGGTAAGATCAATGAAGGGGTTGTTTGGGATTTTGGTTGTCAACGAGGAGATTATGCAATTCATAATGGGACAGTATTTGTCCCTAAAATAAATGATTACCAAAAGTATATTTTATTTCATAAATATGAAGAATTTGATCCTGATCCAAATTTACCAGGGGCAACTTCTACAAAATTGTTATATAGCATTGTAGATATGGCTTTAAATAACGGCTATGGAGATGTGACTGCAAAAAATCAAGTAGTAATTGAAAAGCATTTATCCGGAGCTGACCTTACCGCCACGCGACATAGTAATAATCAAAACTGGTGGATTGTAGTGCCTGGCCGCGCCAATGACTTATATTATAGTATTCAGTTCACTGAAAATGGACCCTTGCCTTATCAAGAAATGAAATTGGGGATCCCCATGCAATACCTGGATGATGGAGGCTCACAATCCTGTTTTTCGCCGGATGGAACAAAGTATGCACGGATGACACCTAGCACAGGCTTGTTTTTAATGGACTTTAATCGGTCAAACGGACAGCTCAGCAATTTCAGAAATGTTACCACCGGATCTGAGACAAATGATCATTCAGTAGGAGTTGCATTTTCACCAAATTCTAGATTTGTCTATTTGGTGTATCGATTTGATTTATACCAGGTGGATACCTGGGCCCAAGACTTACAGGCTAGCCTGGTACATATAGATTCCTGGGATGGCTATGTGGATGAGGGAATCTGGGCGGCGGGCTTTGATGCTGCGATGTTGGGTCCGGATTGTAAAATCTACATTCGCACAGGAACAAGCAATAGGGTGATGCACGTCATCCACAATCCAAATGAAAAAGGAAAAGCATGTAATTTTGAACAACATGATATTCATCTCCCGGCATGGAATCATGCGAGTATTCCCAACTTCGTGAATTACCGATTAGGCTATGAACCGGTGTGTGACAGCACAATGACCATGACATGGAATGTGGATTTTAGTAAAAATTTGAAAGATCTTTTTCTCTATCCAAATCCGGCAGCTAAAGAAATAACAATTGAACTGTCAGATCAGTCCAAATCGATTTCATTGTTCAAACTGGAAGATGTACAAGGCAAACTATTAAAAACAATAAGTGAGAATGACAATACCAATAAAATAAAATTCCAGGTAGAAGATTTGCCTACGGGTATTTATTTTATAAATTTATTGGATAATGAAGGAGTTAACCGGAGAGGCAGATTTATTAAAAGATAGATATTATTAGTCTTTCAGATTGAGAATTTTTCAGGATTGGAATAATACAAATAATTGTAATCAGGCAGCAACCATAAGAACTCAGCCTTCTCCCGGAAACGAATGGGAAGGGATATCCTTATTTCCAAATCCTGCCAGCGAAAGGATAACAATGATTGTCAGCGGGAAGGATGAAGGAATTAACGAAATTGAAATCTTTACCATGGAAGGTAAATTGGTCATGATGGAAAATGTAAAATTTGTAAATGAGGAAATTAGTTTTTCTATCCAACATTTGGAGCGTGGGATGTATTATGTAAAAGTTTACCTTTCAGATGGTAGTGTGGGATCGAAGAGATTTATGAAACAGTAATTATTAATACTTTGGAATGCAATCCAAAACAGGATTGCATTCCAATTTTTTATACCTAAAACAATGAAGATATATTTTCTGATTTTATGCCCATTCATAATTTTTGCACAGGGGAAAAGAGATTATGTTTGGCTTTTAGGAGGAAACAGAACACCAACCACCGATACAAGTTATCAAGGATTTCAAATTGATTTTAATACTAAACCAAGATCAATTTATATTAAAGATCGCCCTAACCCAATCTTGCGTCAAAACAATGCCAGCATATGTGATAAGGATGGCAACTTATTGATGTACACGGCCGGTTGCCATGTTTCGGATCGTCTACATCGGGTTATGCCCAATGGGAAGATTAATGAGGGCTTAGTGTGGGATTTTTATTGTAAGTATGGAGATTATCCGTTGTATAATGGCACCTTAATTATCCCAATGGTAAGTAAAGCAAATGAATATATAGTTTTGCACAGGTTCCTTGAGTTTGATCCTGATCCACAATTACCAGGGGGAACATCTACGAAGTTATTATACAGTATTGTTGATATGAATGCCAATAATAGCTTTGGCGACGTGAAAAGCAAAAACCAAATTGTTATAGAAAAGCATCTTTCCGGAGGAGATCTTACAGCTGTCAGACATGCAAATAACATTGACTGGTGGATATTGGTGCCCGGACGCGCAAATGATTTATATTACAGCATACAAATGACGGAAAATGGCCCCCGGCCATTTCAAACGATGCAATTAGGGATTCCTATGCAGTACCTGGACGATGGAGGCTCACAATCTTGTTTTTCGGCGGATGGAACAAAGTATGCGAGGATGACACCCAGCACAGGCTTGTTTTTAATGGACTTTAATCGGTCAAACGGACAGCTCAGCAATTTCAGAAATGTTACCACCGGATCTGAGACAAATGATCACTCAGTAGGAGTTGCATTTTCACCAAATTCAAGATTTGTATATCTGGTGTATCGATTTGATTTATATCAGGTGGATACCTGGGAAAAAGATGTTCAGGCAAGTCTGGTGCATATAGATTCCTGGGATGGTTATGTGGAAGGTGGAATATGGGCAGCGGGATTTGATGCGGCGATGCTCGGTCCGGATTGTAAAATCTACATCCGCACGGGAACCAGCAATCGGGTGATGCACGTCATCCACAATCCAAATGAAAAAGGTAAAGCTTGTAATTTTGAACAACACGGCATTCAACTTCCGGCAAGAAATCATGCGAGTATTCCCAACTTCGTGAATTACCGATTAGGATATGAACCGGTGTGTGACAGCACATTGACCAGGACCTGGGATATATTTTCGGATTCTAATGAAGCAATTGGTTATCCAAATCTTGTACAAAGTATAATGAACATTGAATTGCGAAATCGTAAAAATTTTATTCAAAACATCAGCATATTAGATTTGAATGGTCAGGTTGTAACAAAGAAATCTTTTTTAGATGCAAACTTTAAAGAGACAATTGATTTAAGCAATTTGGATGCAGGCATATATCTTGTCAAAGTGACGGATAAAAGTGGGCAGGAGTATGTAATTAAAAGTGTTAAAAACTAAAAGGAAATTCCATCATTTTTTATACCTAATACAATGAAGATATATTTTCTGATTTTATTTCCATTCATAATTTTTGCCCAAGGCAAAAGAGATTATATATGGTTGCTAGGCGGAAGTAATTCAGCAATTGATGATACAAATTATTATCGCTTTAACTTTGATTTTAATAAAAAGCCCATGGGTATATATATAACTCATAAAGATTATCGCATTCATCAAAACAACGCCAGCATTTGTGATAAAGATGGAAACTTATTGATGTACACCGCTGGTTGTAATGTATCGGACAGGCTTCACCGACCTATGCCCAATGGGAAGATTAATGAGGGCTTAGTGTGGGATTTTTATTGTAAGTATGGAGATCATCCTTTGTATAATGGCACCTTAATTATCCCAATGGTAAGTAAAGCAAATGAATATATAGTTTTGCACAGGTTCCTTGAGTTTGATCCTGATCCACAATTACCAGGGGGAACATCTACGAAGTTATTATACAGTATTGTTGATATGAATGCCAATAATAGCTTTGGCGACGTGAAAAGCAAAAACCAAATTGTTATAGAAAAGCATCTTTCCGGAGGAGATCTTACAGCTGTCAGACATGCAAATAACATTGACTGGTGGATATTGGTGCCTGGACGCGCAAATGATTTATATTACAGCATACAAATGACGGAAAATGGCCCCGGCCATTTCAAACGATGCAATTAGGGATTCCTATGCAGTACCTGGACGATGGAGGCTCACAATCTTGTTTTTCGGCGGATGGAACAAAGTATGCGAGGATGACACCCAGCACAGGCTTGTTTTTAATGGACTTTAATCGGTCAAACGGACAGCTCAGCAATTTCAGAAATGTTACCACCGGATCTGAGACAAATGATCATTCAGTTGGAGTCGCATTTTCACCAAATTCAAGATTTATATATCTGGTGTATCGATTTGATTTATATCAGGTGGATACCTGGGAAAAAGATGTTCAGGCAAGTCTGGTGCATATAGATTCCTGGGATGGTTATGTGGAGGGTGGAATATGGGCAGCGGGATTTGATGCGGCGATGCTCGGTCCGGATTGTAAAATCTACATCCGCACGGGAACCAGCAATCGGGTGATGCACGTCATCCACAATCCAAATGAAAAAGGTAAAGCTTGTAATTTTGAACAACACGGCATACAACTTCCTGCAAGAAATCATGCGAGTATACCCAACTTTGTGAATTATCGATTGGGCTATGAACCGGTGTGTGACAGTACAATGACCATGACGTGGAATTTGGCTTTTAGTAAAAATTCGAAAGATCTTTTTCTCTATCCAAATCCGGCAGCTAAAGAAATAACAATTGAACTGTCAGATCAGTCCAAATCGATTTCATTGTTCAAACTGGAAGATGTACATGGTAAACTATTACAAACAATAAGTGAGAATGGCAATACCAATAAAATAAAATTCCAGGTAGAAGATTTGCCTACGGGTATCTATTTTATAAATTTATTGGATAATGAAGGAGTTAACCGGAGAGGCAGATTTATTAAAAGATAGATATTATTAGTCTTTCAGATTGAGAATTTTTCAGGATTGGAATTATGCGTCTATTTGTAAACAGACAGAAACAAATGACGGTAATTCAAAGACCAAAAAGTGAATTAATGGTAATAGAAGTATTTTCAAACCCTGCCAGCGACAAGGTAACATTGATTCCCAATGAAGAGGATGATGTAATACGCCAAATTGAAATCTTTACCATGGAAGGAAGATTGGTACGGATGGAAAATGGAAGTCCGGTAAAAAATAAAATTCATATTAGAATAAATTTTACAATAAAATATTTTAAGACAACAAGTAGCGTTTTGCCACATTTGCCGTATCTTGCTTAGGGTGGGATTTTTTTATATTTAGCGCACCGTGATTGATACGCTAAATGGTTTAAAGAATTAAAGAAAACGCTCGCTAAAAAAAAAGTGCGTTCGTTTTATAAGTCTGACTCTAAAAATAAATATTTGACTATATTTGTTAATCAATGTACTAGAATATGGATTTACGCAAACTTTCGTTTTGGACTCATTTTATATTGTTTTTTGTTTATACGGCTTGTGCAAAAAAGTCAAATAGTGAAGTAAAGTTAAGTAGGGCGGTCACATTAGAAGCAAAGAAAAATATTCAATATGATACAAGCACAGTTAAGGGTATTAATAAGAATAACTCTAATACACAAGAACTTACACTCTTCTTAAGGGAACATACATCACCATTATCTCTTAATGACTTAAAAAAGTTAGACAATAATGTTGACTATAAATATCCATTGCTTTTGAATAATAGAGAAAATGCTCAAGAGAGAGGCGATACAATATACTATTTTTCAAAAAAATTTAATTATAAAATAGGGTTTAGTAAAACAGATTTAATTAGAACAGGGCATTATAATTTATATCTATTTGATGAAGAGCAAAAGATTTTTCGAAAAGCTGAAACAAGTGGACTGGAAAGTGAAGAAACCTATGATTGCTTTAAACCATTTGATAATGGGAATGGATTTGTACAATTTGCTTATAGGCTTGGATATTCAATGAATATAAAAATATATACATTGTCTAACGGTAAGTATACTGAAGCAAAACAACTAAAATCTGAAATAGCAAGACTCCATTCAGTTTGTGTTGCAGAAAATGGGAGCTCATTTGTAGTGGTCACTTATAATAAAGATAATATATTTAATATAGAAAAATATTCAATTTCTGGCTCTAAATTATTTTCTAGAAAATTGCAGAATATAGATATTTTACCTTCCAGTTTATATGTGTCTAATGATGGTAACCATATTAGTTACTACTATCGGAGTATTTTAAATGGCAATCAAATTGAGTCTCGATATGCAATATTGAATTCAAGGGGAGAGCCTATATTGAACATACCAGTATTCCATATTGGCAACTTCCCAGCTACAGATATAAAATACAAGAATATTGATTATTTAATAGTAGAAGGCCACAAAGTATATATATTCGATTTAACTCAAAGAAAGTTAGTTAGAGAAATTGGAGGAGATAATAATAATGCTAAGGCATATAGGGTTTATTTTCAAAACAATAAGATTTATATATTATTTGTAGAATATAGGTTTCTCAATAATAGAAAGGTGCAAGATAAAAAATATATTCAAATATTTGACTTAGAAACAGGTCTTAAAACTAGTACTATTATTTTACCATTTTCAGGCGAAGTTTCGCTATACTTACATGGTAGCGAGTTTTATTTAAAGCATGAAGATATTGAAATGAAAAACAACATATTCAAACTTAAGATTTAGCTAATGAAAAGCGCTGTTGTATTTTATCTATATCTAGTTATAATCACACAATCATTCGCACAATATCAATATCCGTTTAAAAATGGTGGAGATCAACCATATATTAATGGTGGAACATATTTCATTGAAAATGAATTGATGGTAGACGCGCTAAGACAACAAGGACCGGTCTATAAAAATCATTCTTTTGGACCCTATCAGATAAAAATGGAGACCCCGTGACGATTGCTGGTTTCCTGGAATTTGCCATTTACAAGAGACTTTAATGAGTAAATACCACAAGCTGTAAATTGCGGAGATACCTCTTGATTTAACAAAGTTTGTAGTGGAGTCACTGGGTAATGATTATTTAAAGGTTTACATGAATCAATCAATTAACAAGAGGCTTTGGATTATAGATCAGGTAACCATGTCATTGGTTATCGCGTTGATTATTTCACAGGAGTATATCCAGAAGAGATATTTCAAAGATACGTTTTTCTTAAAAGTGAAAGCAATACTGGACGAGATGCTTCGCTCACCAACTCAAAACCTGTGAAAATTTATTATTTTAATTAAATGATTCCAAAGCCCAACAATCTCCATAATCCACTGAGACAATAATCACATCCTCTTGTTTCTCTTGAAGTGCATCCAACTTGTTCTGTAGATAATTTAATGGGTATTCAATGGAGGTGTACATCTCCGGAGTTGGGAATCCATACCTGTTTTCTGATGTCGTCAACATACGATATTCAAAGATAAGCTTATTTTTAAGTTGCAGCAATTCAAAACAACTTTTTTCGTCCAATCCATTGTAAATATTTTTAAGCGGATTCACAGATACTTTGCTGCATGATAAATGTCAGCGGAGCCTTTAATCAAGGTCATTGTTTTTTTACCCAAATCATGGTTAATTAAGCTCTGAAAAAGTACAATTTTAAATTTTAAAAGATGAGAAATAAACTGATTTTTAAGGGTTTGGTTTTGGGTCTACTGTTGCTGCTGGGAGTCTCCATCGCGTGTAATAAAGAGGATGAAGGTGGAGTCAATGATTCAGGAAAGATAGTAACAGGAAATAGTGTGGAAGTCAGCATTGAAAACATTGGTATCTCAGGAGGGCAATTGGAAGTGACAAGTTCTGATTCTTTAATCAATGGGCTTCAAATAACGATTCCTCCCGGTGCTTATCCGGAGTCAAGAGAATTCAAGGTGTCTTATGCTGCGATCGAGTCTCATGAGCTTGGAGCGTTTTTTAATCCGGTCAGTCCTTTAATTCAAATTACCAATGGTGGCGGCCTTTCTGAGAAAATGATGAGCCTTAGGATTCCTTCAACAGAAGTAGCGGGACGCATTAGAATGGCTTTCTACTATGACAAAGCAACGGGTGAATTGGAAGGGATACCCATAGTGCGCTCTACGTCTGAGTTTGTGGAGGTCGCCGTCAGGCATTTTTCCCTGGTAGTTGTCAGCGATGTTCAAAAAGGACTGATTATAGAGGGAAAAGGATTTAACACATTTTTTGATCCGCTGGTCAATGGTTGGAGTTTTGTCAATTACGGAACTTACCCTGAGGCTGGAGGAATTTGTGCAGGCATGAGTATAGGTGCGGCCTACTACTATAAAAATTTTAAATCAGGATTGAAGTTGTACAGTTATTTTGATAACAATGGACTGGGTTTTCCAACACCCGGTATATGGGAGGACGATGCGACTGGGTTGCATTTTGCTACGGCCATTCACAGGATTCAGGAAGTATTCTACACCAGCAACAATCAGAGTATAGGTGAAATGCTCAATGCTCCGGAGGAAGACCGATTCTGGAACATTGTGTATAATTTACTGATCATTAATCAACCACAATTGCTTTATGTGAAAAGCACGGTCTCCGACACGGCACATATGATTATCGCTTTTGGTTATGAAATCAATTCACAGACTGCCAAAATTCAGGTTTATGATCCCAACTATCCGGGCGCGCAAAGTGCCATTGAGTATGACATGGTTCAGAAAAAATTCAAACCTTATACTTCAGCTGCCAATAAAAAAGCTTTGGATGAAGGGATCACATTTAATTGTGATCAGATTGCCTTCCTGCCATTGTCTTCCGTAATGCTTCCGGATGAAATGACTTTCTTGTGGAATAAGGTGCAAAACAAAACCATCGAACAAGGAATATTTCCTTCCTACAAGGTGTTTGCAGTTCCCATCGATCCGGCCTACAGCAGGGTTGAACTAAAACCGCTCGCAAAAAATGAAATCACAAATTACATTCCATTCAGAGAATTCAATTTCGTGGTTGAGGGCTTGAATGCTTCCTACAATCTCAATCCGGGAATCGTTATTTTTGATAAAGAAAGCAACCAGTGGGTTCGCTATCCAAACATTGTCCATCCAATCGAAATGTTTGAATCTGATACCCTCATTGGATTCAACCTGAAGGGCACACCTCCCTCAAGTAAGTATGAAAGCTGGATAGGATTCCAGTGGTTTCGCATTCGCAAACAAGACATTTGGATAGAACCGGTGGACACTTCCATCGCTGTAAATACAGAAATTAAATTTCTTGCGCGCAACAATGGATCAGCACCTAAAAACGCACGATATGAATGGGATTTTGGCAACAATAAAACATTTACCAGTTCGGATACATTTTTTGTGTACAAATACGAGGATATAGGGGATTTTGATGTCATTCTAAAAGTAACCGACCTCGATCAAAATAAAATAGTGGCGGAAGTTCAGACCACCATTCATGTCACGATTTGGCCTAAAATAGCCATCACGCTCAAGGGTATGAATACTACTCCACCGAGTACCATCAAAACGAGCGATGGTATTGATATTCCTGCAATTGTTTGGTCCAACAAAGTGGAGTCCACCGCTCCGGCAATTAAGTGGAACAAAAACAATTTTGAAACGGAATTTACATTCAGTCAGGGACAGGCAACCTACATCTGCAGAATTTCAGGAACCATGTCCGATGATTTTAAAAAAGTAAACTATCTGAGTGCGATTTACACCGGCAGCGCCTTCGAAGGATTGTGGACTTATCAATCAGCTATTGTGTTGCAAGATTTTCCTATGGATGTATGGCAACCAGGTAAATTAATCGGTAAGATCCTGACTGGACCGGACGCTCAGGCCAAGGTAAAACAACTGAGTTATCAGGAGAACTATGAATTTCAGGGAATGCCAATGGAAAGGCACCTTGGATCAGTGGACTGGAGCAGCAACCAAACAGAGTTGAGTATATTCTTTTACGACCGTTGATTTAAAGGCCGGAGGAATAGATTGTGAGAAGTACTTTTTTTGCAGGATGAATTTATAGCCTTGACAATTGTGTAGGCTGCATACCAGCAAAAAAAGTACCTTCCTATAAAAGTGGAAAGAAAAGTCTGATGGGTTAAACCTTCCTTCTCCCTTCCGTTCTTTTGCACATACGTTTGATTTGCGCCTCCACCTGTTCTCGTGTGTAAGGATTTTTTTTATAGGATTCGACTTCTTTTGCTAATGCCTTTCGGTTTCGCTCTGGAAAATCTTTCGTAAATAAAAGTTCCTTGTCAAATTCCTTTTGCATGTTGAATGTTTAATTTTTTAAAATAGATGATGATGCTTAATCTCTTGTGATTGATTTTTCTATCCGAATATTTCAAATATACAATTTCAAAAACCGGAATGCAAGACTTTCATCATTTATTTCATTTTTTAAAATCCGATTATGTTTTGTATCCAATGTATTTTTGCAGTTGGACAATAAGCCTAAAATGAGTGAACTAAAATTAAGTAGGGAGTATTTGTGGAATTCCGGTAGTGTCTTTTTATTCATCATGCTGGCAGTTTTCGCCTGTCAATCCGGAAATGTTGCTGATAAAAAAGTGCCTCCGATCCCTTCCCATATTCGTTTTGAGGAGGGACAATATGTATTCTTTACTTATGATTCTGACAGTGTGCTCACCAGCCCAAAATTTTATATGTATCGGGATTCTTTGATGCGGGTGGCCAGAACAGGATTGATGACGGTGGTGACGGGTTTGTATGAATCTCGGGAACAATATTCCGGCCCTTATGAAAATTTGGGTATGGCACGTGCAGAAGCCATTAAAAAATTATTGGCCAAACAAATTCCGGCTTCCAGAATTTCCTGCATGTCTGAAATGATCCAATTTCCAGCCACCGCAACCAAAGGGTTATACGAAGCCTATAAAATCAGCTTTCAACCCCTGAAGGAAAATTTGTAGTTCGTCATTCATTATTTTTGAATTTCTCTCCAAGGACCATTTAAACCTAGTTTTTTGTATGAACGGTGATGAATGCTTAGCTTTGAGCCAATAAGCCTATATGAAAAAAAAGATAGCAGTTTTACCTGGATCCTTTGACCCCATCACCATCGGACATGTAGACATTGTGCGCCGTGCATTGCCACTCTTTGATGAAATCGTAATTGCCATCGGTGTGAATTCTCAAAAAAAATATTTGTTTCCACTTGAGCAAAGGAAATCATGGCTAAGGTCCATTTTTGAATATGAGCCCAAGGTAAAGGTCGACGACTATCAGGGCCTTACCCTCAAATATTGCCAAAAAATAGAATCTGATTATCTCATTCGTGGCATTCGCAATGCTGCCGACTTCGATTATGAACGGACCATTTCACAAATCAACCACACCGTGGAGAAGCATTTGGATACCGTGTTTTTTATCGCCCGTCCCGAGTTAAGTCATATTTCCTCTACCATTGTGCGGGAACTGATCCTGGGAGCAGGTGACATCAGTGCTTTTGTCCCACAGCTTATCCTGAACGATATCAGTGGAATGTCTATTACCGAGCATTGATTTCAGGCTGATTTCATGGCTTTCTGCCGGAAGCGTCGTTTCTTTGCAGGCAAATTAAAAATCGCAACATGAATCAAATTCCTGTTCCTAAAAATGAACCGGTCCTGAACTATGCACCCGGATCAAAGGAAAAAATAGAACTAAAAAAAGTACTGGCTGAGTTAAAATCCACCCAACTGGACATCAAAATGACCATCAATGGACAAAAGGTTGCTTCTGATGATCGAAGAAGGATCCATCCGCCACATGAATTAAGTCATACCCTTGGGTATTACTATAAAGGCTCTGCAAAAGAAGTTCAGGCTGCCATTGACGCTGCATTGACGGCTAAGGAGGGCTGGGAGAAAATGGATTGGAGAGATCGCGCTGCCATTTTTCTAAAGGCTGCAGATTTAATCGCAGGACGTTACCATGCACGCACCAACGCCATGACCATGTTGGGACAGTCAAAAAATATCTATCAGGCTGAAATCGATGCCGTATGTGAATTCTGTGATTTTCTCAGATTCAATGTGGCCTATCTCAAGCAGATCTACGAAATCCAGCCAAATTCAATGCCCATGATGTGGAACAAGCTGGAATATCGCCCTCTGGAGGGATTCATATTCGCACTGACTCCATTTAATTTTACTTCCATTGCGGGTAACCTTCCTTGTGCCCCGGCTTTGATGGGCAATACAGTAGTATGGAAACCTGCGGAAACTCAAATTTATTCTGCCTCACTCATCATGGAAATTCTGGAAGAGGCGGGTCTTCCTCCAGGAGTCATCAATCTGGTTTTCGTCGATGGTGCCACTGCCGGAAGTGTAATATTTGAACATAGAGAATTTGCAGGATTGCATTTTACGGGCTCTACCGGCGTGTTCAGAAATATCTGGGCGAAAATCGGAAACAATCTTGCTAAATATCGTTCGTTTCCAAGACTGGTAGGGGAGACCGGTGGAAAGGATTTTGTAGTTGCACACCCTTCCGCCAATCCAAAAGCAGTTGCAGTGGCTCTTTCCCGTGGCGCCTTCGAATTTCAGGGCCAAAAATGTTCCGCAGCCTCCCGTGCCTATCTACCCAAAAGCCTATGGCCGGCAATTGAAGGTTTCATGCGCGAAGATCTTGATTCCATGAAAATGGGAAACCCCGAAAATTTTACAAATTTTATCAACGCAGTCATCGATGAAAAATCTTTTGACAAATTAAAATCTTACATAGACGATGTCGCAAAATCTCCTGATGCCAAAATCATCGCCGGAGGTAAATGTGATAAATCCATCGGCTATTATATTGAGCCTACCATCATCCTTACTACCAACCCTGATTACGTTACCTTGTGTGAAGAGTTGTTTGGACCGGTTTTAACCATCTATGTTTATGATGATGCAGATTATGATCAAATACTTCATAAAGTGGACCAGACTTCAGATTATGCCTTGACGGGTGCAGTCTTTGCGAAAGAACGTGAAGTCATCCTGCACAGTTCTCATGTACTGAGAAATGCTGCCGGCAATTTTTACATCAATGACAAGCCAACAGGTGCCGTCGTAGATCAGCAGCCATTCGGAGGTGCAAGGGCTTCCGGTACGAATGACAAAGCAGGTTCGGTACTCAATCTTATCCGATGGGTATCTCCTCGAACCATCAAAGAAAATTTTGATCCGCCTCTTTCTTATGAATATCCGTTTATGAAAGAAGAATAAATTTTAATTAGCTAATTTGAAAATTAGTTAATGGGTTAATGATGGGAAATGTTAAAGTGCTAATGAGTTAATTTGAAAATGGGTTAATGGTAAGTTGATTATTTTCAAAAAAAAAATAGCTCATTAGCTTTAAAGCTAATGAGCTACGAAAACAATATCAATATCGGTAAACTACAAGAATTTTATTCTTACCAAATTAACTAATTAGCTAATTTTCAAATTAGCTAATTTATAAAACCTGTATTTTCTTAACCATCTGCTTAGACCCAATAGTCACTTTTACAGTGTACATACCTTTAGAAAGGTAATTTACATCAAAGCTTTCTTGTCCGGCCTGTACTTTGGTTGTATGCGTACGCATAACCTGACCGATTGAGTTTATAATTTCAACTTTCATGTCTGAACTTATGGAAGTTTGAACGGTCAATCGGAAGTTTCCGCTATTTGGATTTGGAGATACTTGCACACTTGAATTTTCTACCGGATTATTAGTTGCAGTTAATACATCTACAACTTTAGTAAGTTCTCTCACACAGCCTCTGTCGTTGGTTAACAAAAGAACTACTGTGAATCTGCCGGAAGTCGAATAAGTATGAGTTGGATTTGCTTCAGTTGATTTTGCGGATTGATCGCCAAAGTTCCAGCTGTAGCTGTAGTTTCCCGGATTGTTAATTCCGAAAGATACCGTGCCGTTATTTGCGGTTGAATTGATATTCAGAACTTCTGAAAAATATTCAATCGGAGAAGCAGAATAATCAGCATTCGCCGGATCGTATTCAGCCCAGCAATCAGTCCAGTTGTTTGTGCTGAATGCACCTACAAAAGTAGTTCTTTCAAACCATGCAGGAAGTCCGGTAAATTCTGAACCGCTTAACGCAGGTGAACTTGCTGTCGGGAGAGGATTTGATTTGGCAGCATAAGGTGCCGTTAAACCAGTTTCTGCCCATGTCGCCAACACTCTGTTTTGTTTTACAAATTCATCTGAGATGGTTTTGGTATTTACAGATGTAGAATCAAAAAGTTTTCCATTGGAAGTGAAAATATTTCCATTCAATTTCAACTCTTTTGAAGTTAAAAAATAATTTTCACTATTTGCACTTTCCAATCTCACACCTGTAGGGAATCCTCCAATAATTGAATTGACAAGACTTTCTTTAGTGCTTCTTCTTAAGTGAATACCTCTTCTGAAATTAGTATTGAAAGTAGAACTTGAATTTTCTCTTGGTCCAATGATGGTTATATTGCTGAAGATGGATTGTGATTGAGGAGTGTTTGTAGAACCTTGTGCATCGTTGTCTGCTTCAAATGCATTTGATCCTGAGATGTCTGCCAGATTTGGATCACTGATACCCAAAGCATATTGTACATTTCCGGTAAAACCAAAATCAGTATCAAACATATCGTCAATGGTTTTATAAGCCATTAGATATTTTCCATTCACTGTTCCACCAAACCATTCAAAAGCATCATCACCACCGAAACTGGTTTGTACATGTTCTATGGTAGTTGCTGAACCTACACCACCCAACGTTAAACTGTTGGTTTCATTATTTGGTTGGAAGGCAATACCTGCAAATTCAATACGTACATAGCGCAGTATGCCTGAATTGTCTGCATCATTTTGTCCGCCATATTTACCCAACACAGGATCGAGACCTCCTTCAACAGTACATTCTCCTCCGGGACAATTTACCTTGGCATTTCCCAACATTAAAAGACCACCCCAATCGCCTGGGGCTCTTTGACCGGCTGCTTTATTGGATGTAAAAACAATAGGTTTATTTGGAAGACCGTCTGCGATAATTTTTGATCCTCTTGTAATAACCAATGCTGCAGGCTCACCTCTGATGATTGTTCCTGGTTCAATGGTTAGTGTAGCATTATTTTTTACATAGATAAACGCAGTTCCGGTCAATACATAAATGTTTTTTGATTCCCATTTGGTATCAACGGTTATATCCGAACTAACTAAAATTACATTTTGCTGTGTAATGACTTCCACAGTTTTAGTAATTGTTTTAGTGCAACCACGTGCATTCGAGATTGTTAGAGTAGCAGTATATTTTCCTGATTTTTTATACGTGTACGTCGGATTGGCTTCAGTGGAAGTTCCTCCGTCTCCAAATACCCAGCTGTATGTATAATTGGAACTGGCAGAAGTGGTAAATTTTACTTCTCCTGCATTTATTTGAGCGTTGATAGTAATATTGGATTCAATATACTCTAGCGGAGATTTAGAATAATCAGCGTTTACAGGATCTTGCTCACACCAGCAATTGGTCCAGTTGTTTCCACCAAATCCACCTACGTAATTTGTTCGCTCAAAAAAGGCAGGCATTCCTGAAAATCCTGATCCGGTTAATGCAGGAGATCCTGCAGCCGGAACTGGATTTACCACGGCGCCAAATGGAGAAGTCAGATTTAATTCGCCATAAGTATTTAATATCCTGTTTTGAAGTCTGAAAGAATCTGAAATAATCTGTGTGGTAGTTGAGGTAGAATCAAATAATTTACCAACAGAAGCAACGATGTTGTTTCTCAATTGAAGTTCTTTCGAGTTCAAATAAAAATTTTCAGAGTTTGCACTTTCCAACCTGATACCGGTTGGAAATCCTGAAATAATAGAGTTCACGATGTTCTGTTGTGTACTCCTTCTAAGGTGAGCACCTCTTCTGAAGTTAGTATTAAATGTTGAGCTTGCATCTTGTCTTGGACCTATAATAGTCATGTTACTAAATACCCCTCTTGAGATAGGTGTATTCGTGCTTCCTTGTGCATCATTGTCCGCTTCAAATGCATTGGATCCTGAAATGTCCGCAAGGTTAGGATCACTCACACCAAGTCCATATTGTACGTTTCCGGTGAAGCCAAAATCAGTATCAAACATATCGTCAATGGTTTTATAGGCCACCAGATATTTTCCGTTTACAGTTCCGCCAAACCATTCAAATGCATCATCACCACCGAAACTGGTTTGTACGTGATCGATAGTTGTACCTGAACCCACACCTCCTAAGGTCAAACTGTTGGTTTCATTATTCGGTTGGAAGGCAATACCTGCAAACTCTACACGCACATAGCGCAATATTCCTGAATTGTCTGCATCGTCCTGGCCTCCGTATTTACCCAATACCGGATCAAGTCCTCCTTCTACATTACACTCTCCACCGGGACAATTTACTTTGGCTTTTCCAAGGATTAACAGTCCACCCCAATCGCCTGGAGCCCTTTGTCCTGCAGGTTTGTTGGAGGTAAACACAATCGGTATCTCTGCCTTTCCATCGGCAATAATTTTAGAACCTCTTGTAATGACCAAAGCTGCCGGATCACCTTTGATAATGGTTCCAGCTTCAATGGTTAACACCGCATCATTTTTTACATAAATGAATGATGCACCGGTGAGCACATAGATATTTTTCGATTCCCATGTGGTGTTGCCGGTAATGTCTGCATTCACTTGAATCACATTTTGTGCATTCAGTAAAAAAGCAGAAAAAATAAAACTTAAAAGTAACAATCTCTTCATAGATAGCTTTTTAGATAAATTAAAATTCTCAATCTTTTCACTGCAAAATTACGACAGGTCAATACGGGAAAGGGGCCTTGGATGTTACCAAATGGTTACTAAATCTTTGCTGCAATATTAATTTTTTGATAATTGAATGGAATGTGATAAAATATTTTTATTTCATTGAACAAAATTCAAATAGTGATCAAGGGGAGTTTAAAATTTAGTTAAAAAAATAACGGCTGCCCATCTGCATGGACAACCGTTAAAAAAAAAGTGTTGAAATGTATCTTACTTAATCATATAAGTTAAACCCAATGAATAGTTTGTTCCAAAAGTATTTTGAAGGATCAAGGTGTCATCGGCATCGTATTTTTTAGATCCGTTTTGATCTTGATAAAAAGTATAAGGTTGATTGAATAGGTCAGACACTGTAAATTTTATTTGAAAATTCTTTCCAAGCATTTGAGAAATTTGCACATCAAACAAATCTCTAGGAGCCTCGTAAGTATCAAGATATCCATTACTTCCTACCAACCAGATTCTTCTTCCGATTTTATTGTACAATACATTTACAGCCAATCCAAGATCCGGATGCTGATAGGACAAACCGAAATTAAGTAGATAAGGTGATTGCCCTTGCAACGGTCGTTCTGATTGATTTTGACCGGCAAATTTGCTAAGGTCTACCATTGAACTGATCCACGCCAGGTTGGTTCTGAACTGAAAATTATTTAAGACAGGAGTGATTTGATTCAGATTATATCGAGCTTCCAATTCAATACCATAATTAGATGCTGCATCCGCATTGGTGAACAGAAAATTTCTGGTTCCTGCCCCAAGCGTTTCATACAACTGTTCTACAGGATTTTTGAATTTTTTCACAAAAGCTGAGGCGCTGATGTGTTGTCCTGCACTAAAGAATTTTTCAAATTTTAAATCGTAATTCATGATCTGAGTGCGCTTAAGATCAGGATTCCCGACGATCGCAGCAGATAGATTAAAATCATAAAATGAAAACGGAGCCAATTCTCTAAAATTTGGTCGGACTACCGTTTGGCTTCCGGATAAACGTAGATTGGAAGTTTCGTTAATTTTATAAACTAAATTAATGGATGGAAGAAAATCATATACCTGGCTGTTAATGGCGATAGGACTGCCTCCGTATTCAAAAGTGTTTAACTGTTGATTAAAAGCTTCTAACCTAAGTCCACCGATAAATCTGATTTTGTTTCCAAAGAAATGATGATCCAACATAGCATATCCACCAACATTTGCAGAAGAGGCATCATATGAATCGTTTGGATTGGTAGATTCCTTCAGAACAAAACCTTTTTCATTGATATTTTTATGATCCAGTATGTCACCAATTTCCTGAGTGAGTAATTCTTGCGCAACGTAATTTTTGGAATAAGTATAACCAAATACTCGGGCATCAAAATTGCGGTCTCTCACATCTGTAAAAGCACCAATCTTGATTTGGTTTTGATCGTTGCCCCTAATAGGTAAACTTAAATCAACACGACCTGTATATAATTTTTCTGTTTGATCTGAATAGAATCTACCCGCATAATTCGGTGAAGGTGCGCCAATAGGTATGTAAGCATAGTATGGATCGGTAGGTTCTGCATCATCATTTTTTATATAGGTCATCCTTCTGTAGGAAGGTGTATTTCTGTTGATGGCTGATCTCGACAAAGCCCATTTTAAAAGAGTACCGGATTTACTCAACTCATGTTCTCCGATAAGCTGACTGTTCAGAAGGAATGTACTTGTGTACAGCATTGAATAAGCCTTAATCTGCCTGGTTTGTTCGATGTCATGCCCCAATCTTTCAATGTATTGATCATCGCCAATCACAGTCATTAGATTATTTAAAGTTATTTTATTTCTACTGTTCAGACTGAGTGTGGCATTCAGTAAGCCGGCATTGTTGTATTGTTTTTTATACTGAGCATCTAAATAAGAATACAGCTGAGTTTTGTCAATGTTAAAGTCATTCCTCTCTATTTGGAGAATTCTATTGGTGTTTTGATAACTTAGGGCGCCGAGAATTCCTAATTTTTTACCAAACACATTAAAATTCTTTCCGGCAGAAAGTTGTAGATTTTGAGATGGCATCATGGAATTAAAAGAACTTACCTTCCAGTCATTGGCGACCAGTCTTGAATTTTCATATCGGGTCGTATTGTTACTCAAAGCTTCTTTAGTAACATTCGGGTCAAGGCTTCTTTTGGTTTTGTCATATCCTAACCAATCTGTATTGCCACCCTCGTAAAAGTTATATGATTTGAAGGTGGAAATGGAATTTATACCCGTTCCGAGTGTCAATTCCATAAAGGGATTTTCTGAAACTTCTTTAGTATTTACCTGAACAATTCCTCCTGCAAATTCCCCCGGAAGATCAGGCGTAGCTGTTTTGTAAATAACCAGATTTGTAAGTACACTTGAAGGGAAAAGATCAAAGTTGAAGGAACGACGATCTGGCTCTGTGCTTGGCAGAAGGTTGGCGTTTAAAAGGGCATTGTTATAGCGGTCTGCCAAACCACGTATGATAACAAATTTATTTTCCTGAATGCTCGCTCCACTTACTCTTTTTAATACATCACTCGTATTTCTGTCCGGACTTTTCTTGATGTCCTCATTGGAAATTCCACTAACCATAGAAGAAGATTTTTGCTGCAATAGGCTTATGGCAGAAGCATTTTGTTTGTTTACTTTTCCTATTACAACAACGTCAGCCAACACAGTGGATTCTTCCTCCAGATCCCAGGATTCTTCAATTTTCGAATTCTTTTCCAGGTTATATGCTTTTGTGATTTTCATATATCCAATGTAATTGATAACAATGGTCAGTTGGCCTGCAACTAAATTCTTAAGTGTGAATTTTCCTTCAAAATCTGAGGTAGTTCCTATTTGAGTGCCCTCAACCATGATGGTTGCTCCAATGATAGGCTCTTTAGACGCTTTATCAATGATGGTTCCTTGTATAATTGCATTTTGTGCATGCATGCTCAATGTGGCTAAGAGCATGATAAAAATTAGCTTAAATTTCAACATTTTTTCTAAATTATTTACTCCACAAAGGTACGAAGATGCTTACAGGCGGCCATTTTGCTAAGATTAACTAATTAATAACTCTGTGTTAAGTGAATGTGACCAAATTGTTACCAAAGTGAATTTCTATGAACCTTGGTGTGCAGATATATTCAGTTTTATCCTATATAAATAAGCTAAATATGTAATTTTGCAGACCAAATGGAGAAAACATGAACAAAAGGAATTTTAAAGAACCTCAGGCACTCAATGATGTAGCAGACTTCCATGATTTATTTGACATGCCGGTTTTGGATGAGCCCGCCATTCCTTCAATGGATAGATGTAAATTGAGATTGGCACTTTTGGAAGAAGAACTAAGAGAACTGCGAGAAGGAGTAGAAACAAATGACCTGAGGGAAATAGCAGATGCCTTGTGTGATCTGCAATATGTACTTTCAGGAGCTGTGTTGGAATTTGGGTTGGGGAATAAATTTAAATCACTTTTTGATGAAGTGCAGCGATCTAATATGAGTAAGGCGTGCAATACTTATGAAGAAGCGCTCGCTACTCAGGCAAAATATTTTAGCGAAAAAGGTACCGTTTCAGAGATCAAAAACAAAGGAAATCAATTTTTGGTGTACAGGAAAGAGGATGGAAAAGTGCTAAAATCAATAGCCTACAATCCTGCGGATTTAAAATTGTAAGAATATCTTTGGCACAAGCAATTATTTGTATGGAACAATTTTATCAGGGTAACTTAGTTTATAGAGTACATGATTGAAAAAACAGGATGTATTACTGATACTAAACTTTATAAAATACTTTGGTTGGTGGTTATTTTTATGATCTGTGTGCCATTCTCCTGCAGTAAGAAAATTGCCCCACCTCTTAAAGATGCCCAACAAATGATAAATCTGAAACGAATACCGATTTCCACGGTTAATTTCAACATCAGTATTTCAGATTATGAGTTGAACAGAGTGGTGAATGAATTGGTCAATACCACCATTGGAGAAGGTCTGGTGTTGGAGGATGGTTATAAATGCAAAGCCAGACTTGCCAGTCAAATGCAGGTTCAGGCCGTGGACAACACCATCCATCTGGTTTTGCCGATTGATCTGGAAATCCAGCCCCGGTCGCAAATCAGTCAAGTGAAAGCAATCGGGCAACTTGAACTTCAATTGGTCAACAAGCTGGATATCTTTAACAACCAGATTTTGAGCAAGACTGATTTGATTGATTATCGATGGTTAAAAAAGCCAATTCTGAAAGTTTATGGTCTTCCTATACCGATAGAGCCAATTGCCAATCAGATTGTCAAAAGATATAAATCAGAATTGTGTGCCAAACTGGATTTGACACTCGTTAAAAATCTGGATCTTAATAAAATTAAAAAATCAGTACAACAGTTTTTTACTACCCCTTTTTATTCCACCGAAGACAACATCATCCATGTTTATTCCAGTCCGGTAGAGCTGGCGCTTGGACCTGCAAGCTATCGCAACAATGAGATTTCATTACCCGTTTTGATTTATTTGGAAAATGTTATTTCGGAAAGCAAACCAGAGGAGTTGTATAATGACCTCACCTTTTCCATGCGTCCCTATGTTGAAGAGAGCAGTTTGTTTTATTTGCAATCCAGAATTCCGGTAAATTATCTTGAAATCCTTACCAAAGAAGCGGTCGAGAATCAAGAATTCGGATCAGGAATGGCCAGGATAAAAATCACCTCCCTCAATCTATCCGGTCAAGAAGATAAAGTTTCTGTTGGTTTTAACTCAACCGGTGCTTTCAATGGAAGGTTTCTGATGACCTTTATTCCTGAATTCAATCAGGAAAGTAAATTGATTGAACTCAAAGAATTAAAGCTTAAAGTTGAAAATGGTAAATCCATCAACAAAGCAATATTTTCTCTGGTCAGAGGGATTGCAGAAGGAAAAATCAAAAAAACATTGGAGGAGCAATTGAACACTATGATAAAGGATTATAAAGAATCTATTCAAACTCTGCTGGATGATAAGGAATTAGTACATGGATTGAACATGAATGGTGAACTGGAAGATTTTAATATCAGAAATTTTTATTTCATGGATAACAGGATGTATTTTAACTTAGAATCAAAACTAAAATTGAAGTTGAAGGTAAACTACGTGGATCCAATGAAAATTCTTAGAAAATAGTTTGCCATTTTCTTTCACATAAGAGCAGTCAAAGGCTTACCTTGCGGCCATAATCCAAACACATGTCAGGTACACCATTTACAGACAGCTTGATTTTTTTTCAACAACCCTGGGAAAGGCTTTCTTCCATATTGTCCAGAACTCCATATTCCGGCACGCTGATTGTTTGCGATGCCAATACTAGGCAGCATTGTATACCTTATATGCTTGGACAATTGAACCTGGAGAATCCTTTGATTTTTGAATTACCTGTGGGTGAACAAACCAAGAGTCTTGCAGAATGTGAGCGATTTTGGAATTTTGCATTGGAGAATGGAGTCGGTAGAAAGACAATTTGCTTGGCAGTGGGTGGAGGCGTTGTGACAGATTTTACCGGGTTTTGTACTTCGGTTTTATTAAGAGGAATCGATTGTATTTATATTCCTACCAGTTTGATGGGGATGGCCGATGCTGCTTTGGGAGGAAAAACCGGAATTAATTTTATGCAATTCAAAAATCAAATAGGCTTGTTCAAGTTGCCCAAAGCTATACTGATTGAACCGGCTTTCTTAAAAACACTTTCAGAATCGGAACTTAAAAATGGATATGTGGAAATAATCAAGCACTCGTTGATTCAGGATCCACCATTTTGGGAAGAGTTGAGACAAAGGCCGGGTTTACCGGAAATGGAGCTTCTTCCTGAACTTATCAGAAAATCAGTGCGATTTAAAATGGAAATCGTACAGAAGGATTTTCATGAAACAGGATTACGCCAAATCCTCAATTTTGGACACAGTTTTGGACATGCCATCGAGGGCATGCTTTTGAACAGCCCTCACGAGATGCTGCATGGACAAGCTGTTGCGTATGGAATTATATACGAGTCATGGCTTTCATCCCAAAAGTTTGCCTGGAGGGCCCAATGGTTTCCTCAAATCAAGGAAATGATGCTGCCCTTCTTAGGTGCATGGAGGCCACAGGCAGCAGACTTTCCTGGGATTCTTAAATGGATGTCAGCAGACAAAAAAAATCTGCAAGGAAAAATTAGAATGACTTTACTTGAGCGTCCCGGCCAGCCAAAATATGGTGTGGAGGTGGATGCAGAACTGGTGAATAAAACTTTGGAGGACTGCAATTTTTAGACGAAATTTGCAGTTGAATTTTTACTTAAATGTGGGAAAATTTTAAAAAACGCTGGGCCATTTTTATTCGCGAGTTTAAACTTACGGATATTTACAATGGAGAATCCAAGGAAGACAAACCCTGGTTTAGGAAGTTTATTGGCTTTGTCTGGAAGATGTTGTTGGCAGTTATTTTATTTTCCTATTTGCTCATCCTGATTATTTCCTTTGACAATCTTCCAACTTTTGAGGAATTGGAAAATCCAAATTACAATCAGGCAAGTCTCATCTATTCCAATGATCTGTCAGTAATGGGGAAGTTTTACAATGAGAACAGAGAGTTCTTATTGTATGACAGTCTGAATCCATATTTGGTGCAATGTCTTTTATCCACAGAAGATTCACGCTATTATAACCATTCAGGAATAGACTCATGGGCTTTAATAAGAGTTTTTTTTAAAACTTTGCTGTTGAGTAAAGAAGAATCGGGAGGAGGAAGTACCATTACACAGCAACTTGCAAAGCTTTTATTTGAAAGGCCAAACTTGAAAGGTAAAAGTAAATTGGTCCGGACCATGATGATGGTGCGTGTCAAATTGAAAGAATGGTTGACAGCAGTAAAACTTGAGAAAGGTTATACCAAAGAAGAAATTATAGCCATGTATCTGAATAAATTTGATTTTATTTATGAAGCACATGGGGTGCAAACGGCCGCAAAAACTTACTTTGGGAAAGATCAAAAGGATCTTCGATTAGACGAAGCAGCCATGCTCGTAGGAATGTTGAAGAATCCTACTTTATACAATCCAAAGAAATTCCCGGATCTTGCAAAGGAAAGAAGAAACACAGTACTTGCACTCGCAGAGCAAAAAGGCGTCATTAGCAGCAAGCAATTGGAAGCGTATAAAAAGTTACCACTTGATGTTTCACTTTTCAAACGCGAGACTCACCTCGATGGGATTGCCCCTCATTTCAGAATCGAATTAGGGAAGTGGTTGAAAGATTTATTTGAACAGGATGAATACCTTAAACCCAATGGTGAAAAATACAATATTTATCAGGATGGTTTAAAAATTTATACCACCATTAATCCTGTATATCAAAGACTGGCAGAAGAAGCTGCCAGAGAACATATGGTCAATGTTCAAAAAGCTTATTTCAATGTGTGGACTAACCAGGATCCGTGGGAAAAGGTTGAAGACGATAATGACAACATGAAACGGATCAGAAAAGATGCCCTGAATAATCTGGTTCGTGAAACAGAGCGTTATCAATTTGTGTGGAATAAATATTATGGAAAAATTATTGCACAATTGGAAGCTGAAATTGGAAAAGTGGATGTAACGGATAGAACCATTCAAAGGTTAATAAATGAAAAATTGAAACCCGGATTCCTCAAAGAAGAGTACAATAAAAAACAGCTCACCAAAACACAGTACGAATTTTCAAAAAAGATTCTAGAGAGCAAGCAATGGCCAATGATTCAGAAACTTTGGTCCTCATTTGAAAAAGACATGCGGGTTCAAATGACCACACCGGTAGATATGCTCATCTATGATTATGCTACCGGAGAAGAGAAGAAAGCCAAGATGGCCCCGATTGATTCCATAAAATATCATCGGAAGCATTTGCAAATTGGTTCAATGAGTGTGGATCCTCATACCGGTGAAATAAAGACCTGGGTGGGTGGTACCAATTTCAAATATTTCAAATATGATCATGTCAATTCCAGACGACAGGTAGGATCTACATTCAAACCATTCGTATATGCAACAGCCATAGCACTTCAAAATATTTCTCCATGTAATGAGTTTCAGGATGTCCAATATACGATTCCGGCAAATGATCCTAATTTTCACTTGCCGGAAGCATGGTCACCCGGCAATGCTGAAGTATTTACCGGCGGCAATTATAATTTGTATAAGGCCTTGGCGTATTCCAAAAATTCAATTACAGTTAAACTTGTGATACTGCTCGGAAGCGTGGAGCCTATCCGAGGCTTGCTTCACAACATGGGCATTGACAGTACGGCAAAAAGAAGAGATGGGGGATTGTTGATTCCCAGATGGCCATCCATTGTACTGGGATCTGCTGATCTTTCAGTCTATGAAATGACCGGGGCGTATACCACATTTGCAAATGATGGTGAATATGTAAAACCTTATTTTGTTTCCAAAATTGAAGACAAAGAAGGAAGGGTGATCTATCGAAATTCTGCAATTCGGAATTTGGCACTTTCTCCAAATTATAATTATGTCATGGTAGACTTGCTCAGAAAATCAGGACAGGTTTATGGATTGAAAACTCCTGTCGGTGGTAAAACAGGAACTACTAATGATTATGTGGATGGTTGGTTTATGGGCATTACACCAAATTTAGTGGTTGGAACCTGGGTTGGAGGTGAAGATCCATGGATTAGATTTTTATCTTTAGAAAATGGTCAGGGTTCAGTTATGGCGAAACCGTTTTTTATGAAGTTTATGCATAAGTTGGAAGAAACCCCGGAAGCTGAATTTAAGACGGACGTAGATTTTGCGAGACCTAAAGGCGATATAGGCATTGAGTTAAATTGTGAAACATTTAAATCCATGATGAATTCTTTAAACATGGATAACAGTATTTTACCAAACAGCAGTACAGGTGAAGAAGACGAAATTTATGAAGAAGTCAAACCACCTCGCAAAGATGAAAATCAATAATTTTTCTAATTAAAGATCTTTAATAATGTACCCTTATAGAATTAATTTATTTCTCGCAGTCGCTTTGGTAATGTTGGGTCTATGGAGTTTTCAGGCTTCAGGAAGGGATAATCATACTTTGATTGTCCCGGCATTAGGAATATTGTTGTCATTTTTTCACAGGCCTTTACTCAATGCCCCGGAAAGATTTTTTAAAATCGTGATAGCCCTTACCGGAATCATCTTTCTCACCTTGTTGCTACCGTTAAAAAATAGTCTTGAAAGCGGCCATCAAATGGGTACCTTGAGGGTTGCACTCATGCTCATCTGCACAGCTGCTGCACTTGTGATGTATTATAAAATTTGGAGACTTCAAAAAAGCCTGTAAACCAAAATCAATTTGTCTTGATTCAGGTCTAATGTTTGATATTAGAGAAGTTTATAAATTTCCTCTGATTTCCTGTTCGCGTTCAATGGCTTCAAAAAGTGCTTTGAAATTTCCTTTTCCAAATGACTTTGCTCCTTTGCGCTGAATAATTTCAAAGAAAACAGTGGGTCTGTCTTGAAGTGGTTTTGTAAATATTTGGAGTAAGTATCCATCCTCATCTCGATCAATAAGTATGTTCAACTTTTTAAGATCTTCTAGATTTTCATCTATTTGTCCGACCCTGTCCATTACATCTTCATAGTAAACTTCCGGAACATATAGAAAATCTATTCCATTCTCCCGTAGCATGCTCACCGTCTGGAGTATATTGTCGGTGGCAATGGCAATATGTTGAACCCCGGCGCCATTGTAAAATTCAAGGTATTCATCAATTTGGGATTTCTTTAATCCCTGTGCGGGTTCGTTGATTGGGAATTTGATATATCCATTTCCATTTGCTACCACTTTGCTCATCAGTGCGGTGTATTTAGTAGAAATGTCTTTGTCATCAAAAGTGATTAATAATTTGAAACCTAATACCTCTTGGTAAAACTGAACCCATTTATTCATTGATCCCAGTTCAACATTCCCGACACAATGATCCACATATTTCAGGCCCGTAGAAACTACATGCTTTAATCCGGATTTAGATACATACCCTGGTAAAAAGGAACCATTGTAATTTTTACGCTCCACCAAAGTATGAATGGTATCTCCGTATGTCTTAATAGAAGCCATCACAACTTCTCCAAATTCGTCTTTAAATGTTTGGGGCTCAAATGCGATTTCAGCTCCTTTATCGACAGCCAGTTGGAAAGCTTGCTTGGCATCATCTACCCACAAGGCAAGTACTTTAACACCATCCCCATGAAGTTGTACATGCTTGCTAATTTCATGATCTGGTTTGTAAGCAGAGGTCAGTACAAACCTGATTTTATCCTGCTGGAGTACATAGGAACAAAGATCCTTAGATCCGGTCTCCGGACCTTTATAAGCTACCATTTCGAAACCAAATGCATGCTGGTAAAAATGTGCCGCTTGTTTTGCATTACCAACATAAAATTCAATGTGGTCAGTTCCTAATATTGGAAATGTATCGTGAGTAGATTCGTTGGATTGAATTTTTGTCGCTACCTGCATGATTCCTGTTTTATTGATTTGATAAGGTAAAAGGTAAAAAATAAGATATGCAAATATACATCATGACTCAACAAGATTAACCCGCGTTCACAAAAGTGTTTTAGCATAAAAAAAAAACTCCGCTTCTGAAAGGAGCGGAGTTTTTATAAAGATTTAAAAAAATCCTAAGATTCCATAGTCGGAGTCATTACTTCAGTTACTTCAACTGGAGCTACAACTTCGGCCTTTTTTCTGCCACGGCTAGCCGTTCTTTTTTTAGGAGCTGCTTTTTTAGCGGTTGCCTTTTTAGGAGCTGCTTTTTTAGCGGTTGCCTTTTTAGGAGCTGCTTTTTTAGCGGTTGCTTTTTTAGGAGCTGCTTTTTTAGCAGTTGCTTTTTTAGGAGCTGCCTTTTTAGCGGTTGCCTTTTTAGGAGCTGCTTTTTTAGCGGTTGCCTTTTTAGGAGCTGCTTTTTTAGCGGTTGCCTTTTTAGGAGCTGCTTTTTTAGCGGTTGCCTTTTTAGGAGCTGCTTTTTTAGCGGTTGCCTTTTTAGGAGCTGCTTTTTTAGCGGTTGCCTTTTTAGGAGCTGCTTTTTTAGCGGTTGCCTTTTTAGGAGCTGCTTTTTTAGCGGTTGCCTTTTTAGGAGCTGCTTTTTTAGGAGCTGCTTTTTTAGCAGTTGCTTTTTTAGGAGCTGCTTTTTTAGCAGTTGCTTTTTTAGGAGCTGCTTTTTTAGCAGTTGCCTTTTTAGGAGCTGCTTTTTTAGCAGCAGCTTTAGGAGCTGCTTTTTTAGCAGTTGCCTTTTTTGCAGTAGTTTTCTTAGCAGCAGTTTTCTTCGCTGTTGCTGTCTTTCCGCTTTTTGCAGCAGGTTTTTTAGCAGCAGCTTTTTTACCTGTTGACTTTTTTGCACTACTTGTAGTTGCCATGTTTAATCAATTTAGTTAACAAAATTAAATTTCAAATTTAAAAAATTGCATCCACTGATACAATTATCATATCAAAGGTATGACATTTTTTATATATGCAAATATTTTTTAATATTTTTTTAGTCAAAATGACTTGTTTTTTTAAAAATTATTGTTAATTGATGCAAATATTTCAATTCTGTTGTCTTGTAATGATTATTAAGCATGTCAATTGATAAGCTATTTCATTTTTTTTAGTTGATACTGCCCGGCAGAAAAGAGTTATTTAAGTTTTTAGTTTTCCAAATTTAGTGATGGATGTGCATTCGTATTCATTTGATTTGTCAAAATGAATAATTCAATTGCATACGAATTCCTTTCTGGACGGGAGCTAAATCTGATTTTAAGGACCCGGATAATGGCGAGTTTTGGTGTTGCATTCTGTACGAGAGTCGGACTTCAATTGAAAAATTCTTTTCCGATTTATACTTTAAATTCAAGTAGCACATGCTTCCTTTTCCAGAATTGGAAGGTACCGAATATGCATACAAGACATCGTTTTCGTAAGCATAAATTCTACTGTTGTAAGAATCAGTATCAAATATACACCATCTGATATTTCCTGAAAAGGCCTGTCCCAGGCTCTTGTACAGCAGGTCAACATAAATCATCACACCCTGATCTTCGGAATTGTTTTTGCAAAATGTGTGCCATTCAAGTCTGGATCTCCAGGTCCAATCGCTGCTGATTTTCTGCTCAAGATGAATTCTGAAATTTTGATTTTTTACGGTAACCAATGTATTTTCCTTTCCTTGTATTTGATTTTCCTGACGTTCTCTCATACTGAATTGAGCATAGCTAAACCACTTTTTACGTTTGACATATTGTAATCGTGCTGCCCATTCTTTACCATCGGAGGGGAGATCTGATGTATATTTTAACCAGGGAACATTCCAATTTTCAAAGTGAATATTGCATTGAAGCTCTTTATTCACCATTAGATTTATTCCGGTGAACAGACCAGTTTCATTTTGACTCTTGCCGGTCACCGATATAGTTTGACTTTGGAATGCATTGAATGTAGGACTGAATTTGCGGAATATAAAAACTGCATCCGCCTTTTTGGCCAAGCCAATCAAAAGGCCATTTAAAGTGGCGAATCCCAATTTTAGATCTGTGGCAGTCTCGCCAAATAACAAAATGTTTCTTATCTGATGTTGATAGTAGCCTGTGAAATGTAATTGTTCTGCGCTTCTCTGTTGGTACAATTGATAGGGACTCCCATTCCTGAGTTTATCTTTTCCCAGTCTACTGTAGACACCAGCAAAACCAATGTTCCCCATGCTGTGACGAAAATTCATAGATACCCCGGATTGTAAAATATCCAGGGCGTTATGATCTGATAATTCTGCTTTATTCCGATGTAATCCGGAGGAGAGAATACTTGTGTACGAATTCGTATAGCCTGATTTTTCAAGTGAATCCGGATTCGATAAATTGGCATCGACTTTTGTTTTTGAGAAAAATAGACTCGAACTGACATATCTGCTGAGCCTTAATTGAAGGGCAATGCCTCGCAGCATTTGATTTTCCTGCACTGAGTTATAAGGACCTAAATACTCAGCAGGTTTTACCATAGATCCATATTCTGAAGTCCCTGTTGGTTGAAATGCATTGTCTAAAATGAGTCCTTGCCCAATTCTATAACGGTAATCTCCAAGGGCAATTTTTTCTAACCGCGGAGTAATTCTTTCCAAAAAAATATGTCCTGAAAGATAATCAACTCCCGATTTTTTCGATTTCGACCAAAGGACTTCACCTGCATCTTTTTCAGCCAACAGCCCATATGAAAAATACCCTGACCTCGAATGCCGCAATCTAAAAAACAACTTGTCTTGTGAACCCAAATAGCTTTTGTCAGATGAATTGTTTGAGGTTTCATCTTCGGTAGTGCTGACCGATTTACCCCATCTTAAGGTAAGCTGTGATTTACCATCCAGGAAATGTGAATTCCAAAATGAATTTAATTTTGGCCGGCTCTCTAAACTAAAGACCTTTATGAGCAGCCTGACTTTTTCAATACCAATACCAGGTATGCTTTGAATCTCCAATAGTGAACTGAGTGGACTGTGATGATCGAAATATTCAATGAGTGATTTTTTTTCCTGACTGGTCAGCCATGAAATGGATGCAAGATTTTCAATGGTACAGCCTGAAACCTGTATTGGATTTTTAACCAGATCTGCAAATGTCAAGGATTCTGGAATCTCTTCACTCCATAAATTAACTTCCTCTTCCTTGCTCCAACTGGGTTCAGGTTCAAAAATTGCATCTTCCTGGGCGTTTAAGGTATTCCAAAAAAGGCAATAAATAACGGCGATGCCGATAATGAAAGGTCTCATAGGTGTTAAGGTGTGTGTGCAACAAATGTAAGAAAAACCTTAAAATGCAAAAAGGATTGTCTGATATTTATTGCGGAGTACCAGCCGGATTTCTTTTTTTGCAAAAAAAAATCTCCGGACTTTCCTACATATCCAAACTTACCGATTCAAAAAAAATGTAGAAAAGTAGGCGGATTTAAACATCAATAAAAGTGCTCTTGCCTTTTATAATTTATCTGACCAGATTAATATCGCCATAAATTGTTCGTCCGGATTCTTTGATTTTGAGGTAAAAAACAAACGTCCCTGGATTCAGCGGAAGCCCCTTGAAGGTGCCGTCCCAGCCAATTTGAGAACCAATAGAAACATTATTTTCTTCATAAATCAATTCACCCCACCGGTCGAATATGTTTAATTTTTCAATGGTCAAATTGGGGTTCTTCCCAAATATTTTAAATCGATCGTTTACCTGATCTCCATTAGGTGAAAATCCGGTAGGTGTAAAAATATCAGTATCACTTTGTATGATAACTTTAATTGAAAGACTTATCTGGCAACCATTTTCGTCTGTCAAAACCAAAGTATAATCAGTGGAGATTGAGGGAGAGGCCACCGGATTTAAGCAATCTGAACATGTCAAGCCGGTGGATGGAAACCATTGAACTTGTGATGGAATAAAATCTGGATTGACAAGAAAGCTTACTTTCTCCCCTGAGTTGATTTGATAAACCTGGATGTAGTCAACCTTTAATTCCTGGTAGTTAAGACTGATTTCTACCAGTGAATCGCAACCAGTTCCATTGGGAACTTTAATTTTTTCAAACCCATTTCGGTTACTTTCATTATAAAGAGTTCCATTTATTAGAATGCTCTCACCTATACATAATGTGGTATCCAATCGACCATTTGGTGTATTGATTAAATTGACCTGCACATCCACAATACTGTCGCATCCGCCCTGTGCCCCACCGAATAAGGTATCCAGACTCACTAGATTATTATCATAATATTTTCGGTTACCTATTTTCAAAGTATCCCCTTGACATAAATCCGTGCGAATTATTTCTTTGATCTCGGACCGAAATGTAAGATCAATTCGAACTGTTGAATCACAACCGTTTTGTCCGGCACCTTTGATTAGTTCAAGTCCTCGTGGATTTGACTGGTTGTAAGTTTTACCATTTACAGTAATAGATTGGCCATTGCACAAGGTCTTTTGTAAATCAAAAACCGATTCCGGATAAAAGCTGATTTGAATGTCCACAGTGCTGTCACATCCATAAAAAGAGGCAGCTTTAAGAGTTTCTTTAAGTCCCGGATTGTTTTGGTCAAATCTAATTCCATTTATTAAAATGAAATCCCCAAAACATAAATTTCTTCTAAAAACAAATGAGGACACTGGTAATAAAACCAATTTAGTATGTACCAGACTGTCACATCCATTTTGTGCAGCGGCTATCAATGTATCAATTCCTTCAAGCCGGTTTTCATCATACACACTGCCATTAATGGTTAATCTTGTTCCAGGGCAGATGCCAACGGAATAATCCGTCTGAGGACTTTTGAAATACTGAAGTTCCAAGTCGATTATACTGTCACAACCCTCGGATGAGGCTGCTGTTAAGACTTCGCGACCTTTTGGATGCAATTGATCATAACGTGTATTATTTACGACTATAAAATCTCCTTCACATAAATTAAGGGAGATTTTTGTGTTTATAACAGGGCGGAAAGAAAGGTCAATGTTGACGATTGAATCGCAATTAGTTTGCAGTACAGATTTTAAAATCTCCCGACCTTTTGGTCGATTGATGTTGTATACATTGCCACCAATCAATAAAGAATCGCCTGCACATAAATTGCTTTGGGTAAAATTAGTTTCAGGCAATGGATCGATGGTCACTACTACCGGTTTTTCGTCGTTGCAGGCATCCTGATTTTTAGCATAGGCAAACAAGTTTGTAGAAAATCGTATAGTATCTCCAGAATTGAATTTTTGTCCCGTGCCATTTGGACCGGTGTAATAGGAGGCATCCGAAGGAATGTTTTTACCATTGATAACCGGAAGTACATAGTAGGAGCAATTGATAAGTTCGGTCAAAGGATCAATTTCAATTCCTGGATTTACGGTAATACTAAAAGCGGCAAAATCTTTTGGGCAAACTTTTCCATCTCCCGTCTCATATATAATTTCAAACATGCCGGGACCGGACTTTGATGAATTCCAAATTGAATTTGTGAAGGCCCCTGTAGTTGAAGTATCTCTCCAAATGCCGCCTGAATTAAAATTACGCCTCAGACTATCCAAATTCAGCAATTCATTTTCGCAGATGGTTACAGAAGAATCAAGACCTGCTGAAAGCGCATTAACCACTTCAATAAATATTTCTGAACTGTCATTTGGACATGGAGCCTGAGCACTCAAAAGATAGGTGAAATTAAATGTCTTGCCATTTTGGTTGGTGGAGTTAAAATTAGATCCAACCAATGTATTGGTATTTCCTCGGTCGATAAAAATTCCTCCCGGGGTAGCTCCTGCCAACAAAGTATTAAGATCTAAAATATTACCCTGGCAAACTGATCCGGTATAATCCTGTCCGGCATCAACAGGAGTTGAAAGCAAAATATTAAAACTGTCTTCTGCCTCGCAACCTGAATTAACATCGTACAAATAGATTTTTTCAGATTGAAATAAAGTATCATTTGCTTTATAAATTTTACCTGAACCTCGTTCACCTGTGGAATATACTTCATTGCCAGAGAGACGGTTCCCATTGATTTGATCAAGTATGAAATATCCACATGCTGTGGTGTCATTTTGATGATTAAACTGTGGAGTAGGATTTGCTTTCAGCACAACTAACACCGGTTTTGAAAAGCAGTTTCCGTCTAATGTAAAACCATATAAGGTGTCGTCTGCTGATACATACGGTGACCGGACCAGTTTCTTTAACAAGCTGTCTTCTGAAAATCCAACAAACAATCCGTTGCCACCATTCACCAGATTTCGGATGTCATCTAAATTAAAAATTGCCTTTCCGCTGGAATCTGCACATTTCACCAACTCAACAGGAAAAGCTTTGGGTCTTGAAATGGGTTCAAGAATTATCTGTACAAGATTTGAAAGGCATGCATCCTTACTCGCATAGGCATATATGGTATCCTTACGAGAGATTGATAGGGGAGGTTGAATTAGTTTTTGAGCAAGACTGTCTGCAAAGAACTCGATTTTAATGGATGGATTCCCATTTTGCAAAATTTGAACAACATTTATTAAATCAAATTCAGCATTGCCATTCCCATCCTCACACATCTTATCAATGATTAAAGGAACGGCATTAAACTTCAAAACCTTTAAAGAAATTTCTGCAAGCTTAGAGGTACATCCTTTTTCATATACAATTGCGTAAATGGTTTTTGAAGAAGTACGGTATGGACTTTTAATCATGACAGTAGTCAGGCTGTCTTCAAAATATCGAACGCTGTCAACTTTGATTCCACCTGAAACTACACTGTCTAATTTGGAAAGATTAAATATACCGGTTCCATCACCCAGATCACAAATGGTGTCACCCGCTTTTCGTGATGTGGGAGAGGGACGAACAATCAAATTGATGGGTACAGGATTGGAGGTGCAATCACCATTAGAAGTTACTGCGTAAATGGTGATGGTGGTGGTGGCATAGGGTGGAAATATTTGAGTTGTAAGTGTGAGATCTTCATAAAAAGTGACCTTAGCTCCTGGATTAGAACCTTTGATAATGGTGATCAAATCAATTAATGGAAAAGTGGCAATCCCAAAAAGTTCTTCACATAAAGTATCTGATGCAGTTCTTGCAAATGGCATCTGAACCACGGTTAATTTGATTGGCACCGGAGATGATTTACATCGGCCATCGACCACACGGGCATACACAGTGCCAGTTGCAGAAGTATAAGGAGATGTAATGGAAATAGTACCTGCAGCGTCTCTAAAATATTCTACTGTACCAGAACTTCCATCCAGTACATCCATGTCCGCATCCTCAAGATTAAAAATTGCCAATCCATTTCCAAATTCGCAGGCTTCAAGTGCCGATTGTTTTGCTTTTGGACATTTTACAGTAATTTCAAATCGTTCCGTAAACTCTTCCATACAGCACATTGGATCTGGTTTTGGATTTATGATTCCAACTATTTCATAAGTTTTGTCACACCAGGATTTAGGAATCACATAAGTAAATGGATCAATTACGCTGATCGCCGGCACATAATTTCCTGCACCACTGACAGACGCAGCACAACCACCATTTGTTATACCTCCTGCCCATGCATCTCCGTTTCCCATGAGCGATGGATCGTCTGTGTCATACATGATGGTATTTCCACAGGCACATCCATTCACAGAAAATGTTTGCGTTCTGATTCCGGTAGAGGTAAAATTTGAAAAGCCACCAATCGATCGTGAACAGGCACTTGAACTAACAAAAACTTTTAAACCCAATCCGCAAACAGAAGAAAAATCATAAGCATAATTGGCACCTGCACTGGTAAAAACTACCCAAATTGCATTGCCCGGTAAATTAAATCCAGCACCTACTGCGGTGGCCATGCATCCTCCGATTAAACCTGCATTGCCGCTAGCTATACCACACGATGTCCCAATGTCTCCGTTGCCAGCACCTACATTATTGTTTGCATCAAAATCAAAAATTAAATTACTGGTATTGAAACCGGATCCTGTCCAAATGACGATGAATTCATTCAACTGTTCTGTCCCACATGCGTCAATCATAAACCCGATCAATTCAGGACAAATTCTGCAATTTCCTCCCGGGGTAGTAATGTTAGCTGATCCTATTTTTGTTCCTTGACCGAGATAAGGATTAAAGTCCGGAACATCATTAAAATAATATTCAATTTTACCGCCATTGGGTAAATCGACTCCTTTTAAATTAACTGTAAAGGACTCTCCTTCGCACATTTCACAAGAAGGAGCGCACGCAGGTGTTACCGTAGTCTGAGTAATCTCAGGACATTGGGCAAACAGGGTTCTGCAAATAGTGAAAAGAGGTAATAAGAGCAGATACCTACAATTCAAAGGATTGGCTTTGTTGCAAATATATGGGTTATTCTGCAATCAATATATTAAATATAACAGAGGCAATCATTCCATTCAGCTAATTTCGAATACAGTATTTCAAGTCGAACTCCAGATTCAAAATTATTCCCGGAAATCAATTTTGTTTTTTAAATAGTCTCCAGTGACGCTTTTTCTTTTTTTCTTTTATTAATATATAACGCAGACTTACTGCGGTACTGGGTGTGAAGTCACTGTCACCATACCAAATATTGAAGGATGGTAAGAAATCCCAGGAAATATTTAATCTGCTAATACTTAGTTCTACGCCTACAATACCGGATAGTCCGGATGGGTAAATTTTTGCGGAATCATTCAAATAATTCCAATGCACTCCTCCTCCATAATACAGGTTAAATCTACGCCCAATTATTGGGTGATGTTTTTCCGCGAGTACTTTTAGACCTAGATCTTTATTTCGCCAGCTGCTGAGAAGGATGCCTTCAATGGTCCAGTCATGTGCAATTTTTTGTTGCAAGCTGAGACCCGTTTCTTCACCAAGCCTGGCTCCAAGGCTAGTAATGTATTTTTGAGCAATAAGCGCTTCAGCTGAACTCAAATGGAGAACAAACAACAGTATCGATATTTTTTTAGGCATTGCCATTGGAAGATCGTGGGTAATTAAAAAATGTAAAGGACGATTTAGAATCATTAACGAATCAGATCTGTCACTAGATATAAATTAGGTGTAAATATTATGTGGAAAACTTAATAATTAGATTTTTAACCTGATTATTAAATGCCTGGTTCTTTTGTAAGCATATATAATAGGTCTATCTTTGTAACTCAAATTAGCTTATGCCTTCACATCTTATATCTCCTTCCTTACTTTCTTGTGACTTTCTTCGAATAGGAGATGAAATAAATATGATCAATGCCAGTGACGCTGATTGGTTGCATCTTGACGTAATGGATGGATCATTTGTACCCAATATTTCCTTTGGACTTCCGGTGATTTCTGCCATCAGCAAAGTTTGTTCAAAGGTCATGGATGTGCACCTCATGATTCGTGAACCTGAAAAATACATCCAGGCATTTAGAGATGCAGGTGCTGATCAAATTACGGTGCATTATGAGGCTTGCACTCATCTGCACAGAACCTTGCAGGAAATTAGAAATACTGGTGCCAGGGCCGGAGTTGCGATCAATCCACACACCCCGGTAAATTTTTTATACGATGTGCTGGAAGAATTGGATTTAGTTATAATCATGTCTGTAAACCCTGGTTTTGGCGGACAAAAATTTATTTACCGTTCACTTGAAAAAATTAAGCAATTGAAAGATGAAATAATTGCCAGGAATCTTGAAATTGATATTGAAGTGGATGGTGGCGTGGGACTCCAAAATGCAGAAAAAATACTGCAGGCAGGGGCCAACGTTTTGGTTGCCGGGAATGCCGTATTTTCAGCTGCTTCTCCGCAAAGAGCTATAGAACAACTGAAGTTCATCGGAGTAGAAAATTTAATGTGATTTTATTCGTTCAACTGAACATGAATTTATGTACCCGTAAATTTCTGATTTTTGCTTTTTATGCGCTCTCTGCATTTTGTTGTGTTATTGGGCAAGGCGTTATAAGTGGTGTGATCAGGGATGAGCATACCGGTCAGGGTCTTGAATTTGCCACTGTCTTCGTTCCGGAGCAGTCCTATTTTACAGAAACGGATGCCACAGGAAAATATTCATTGAAAATTCCCGCACTGAAAAATTGCATCATTAAAGTAAGTAGAGTAGGATATAACCCTCAGGAAAAAGTATTGAAAGATTGGAAAGGGGAGGGAAAGATTTCTTTGGATTTCAATTTAAAAATGATCGATCAAGAAGAGGTCATCATCAGGGATCGCAAATCAGAAGATGCAGGTACCATACGTGAGAAAGGAAGTTCGTTTGAACTCTTACCAACTGTCTCAGGCCAATTTGAAAATATCCTACCCAGCATTGGGCTGGGCGTTCGCGCAAGTGCGGGAGGGGAATTATCCAGTCAATACAGTGTAAGAGGAGGAAGCTATGATGAAAACCTGGTTTATGTAAATGACTTCGAAATATTTAGACCTCAGCTCATTAGAAATGGGCAACAAGAAGGATTGTCTTTTCCAAATCCTGATTTAATCAGAGAATTGAGTTTCTCCTCCGGTGGATTTGAAGCCAGATACGGTGACAAACAGTCTTCTGTTTTAGACATCAAATACAAAATTCCGGATTCATTAAAATACAGCTTCTCAGCAAGTTTTTTGGGTATTGCAGGACATCTGGAAGGCAGTGCATTTAATTCCAGAAAACACAATTACAAACGACTAAAATACCTGGTTGGTGCCCGTTACAAAACCAATCAATATTTATTAAATTCACAGGATATCAAGGGTGAATATCAACCTGATTTTTTAGATATTCAATCTTATTTAAGCTATGACTTCAATCCTGCATGGCAACTGTCATGGATCGGAAATATCAACAGAGCGCGGTTTAGTTTGATTCCGGAATCAAGCACACAGGCAAAGGGTTCTTTCTTTTTTGTGCTGCGACTGAATACATTTTATGAGGGAAAAGAAGAAAGTTATTTTAATCAATCCATGACAGGAGTTAGTTTACTTTATTTTCCAAAAAGAGTAAAAAATCCATATTTTTTTAAATGGATATCTTCCGTATATCAAGGTGAAGAAGCGGAACAATTTGATATATTGGGTTATTACCGTTTGGTTGAAATTGAAAATGATGAAAAGGATCAGGATGGAAGAGAAGTTAAACTTTGGGGCGAAGGCACACAGCATTTGAACGGGAGAAATTATTTGAATAATTGGGTACAACTGCATGAATTGCGCGGTGGCTACCAAATGAATAATTTATCCAGCGGAAATAATCACTTTATTCAATATGGCGGTTCTGTGCGTTTCGAATCCTTTGATGACAGACTGAAGGAATGGGAACGGATTGATTCAGCAGGATACTCAATCCCTCTGCAGGGTGATTCCATAATTCTGGACAGATTTGTTCGTGCAAATAACCAATTTAACAATCAGAAATATGCATTTTGGTTACAAGATGTTGTCCAATGGGCATACTCTTCCAAAAATCATTTGCATATTACTCCCGGATTGAGGGCACATTACAATCAACTCAATAATGAATTTTTATTGAGTCCGAGATTGAAATTTGAATTTGTGCCTTTGGGATCCACTCAGAATATCAGATATTGGATATCAACAGGGTTGTATCCTCAAGTTTCTTTTTTTAGAGAAATGAGAGATCTTGACGGAAATATCAATTCAGATTTGAAGGCCCAAAAATCTTTCCATTTGATCGGTGGATTTAAAATGGATTTTTTGTGGCCGAAAATGAGCACTTCCAGGTTCAGATGGATATCCGAGATTTATTATAAAAAACTTTGGGATGTGGTCAGTTATGATTTGGACAATGTCAGAATTCGATATTCAGGATTAAACGATGCACAAGCTTATGCCATAGGATGGGACAATCGCATCAATGGTGAATTTGTATCCGGAGCTGAGTCGTGGGTAAATCTTTCTTTTTTGAGGACAAGAGAGAGTTTGAATGGAGTTCAGCATCTTAGACAATCAGACGATCCCGCCTCTCCCAAGACAATTGCCGATGTACCCAGGCCCACGGATCAACTTTTTGCACTCAGTCTGTTTTTTCAGGACTACCTACCCAAAAACAAGAATTTTAAAATGCACATGCAGACAACGGTTGCAAGTGGTCTCCCATACGGATTTCGCGAAGAAAATGAAATCTACCGCAATGCTTATAGGTTTAAACCTTATCATCGGGTGGATATCGGTTTTTCCGCTTTGTTATGGGATGAGGGGAAGAGGCTTGAGAAGCCACATCATGTTTTGAGATTTTCAAAAAAAACATGGGTAAGTGTCGAAGTTTTTAATCTATTAAAGGTTAAAAATGAAGCTTCTGTCCGATGGATTAAATCTGTTTATAATTATCAATTTGCCATTCCAAATTATCTCACCTCCAGGAGAATAAACCTCAGATTACGGATTGAATTTTAGGGAATGGGATGGGTTTTAAAACGTTTAAGTTCTTGAAAATCAGATTTTTAAAATTTTGTTTCGAACTTTTTACATAGAATGCGATTAAAGTTTTAACTTTGCAGCCGCTAAAGCCCATATGGCCGGTTAATCCGGGTGAATGGGTAATGGTCTAACATTTAAAAAATCTAATAAATGGCCGTAAAAATCAGATTACAGCGCAAGGGTCGTAAGAAGGCTCCTTTTTACCACATTGTGGTAGCAAATTCCCGATCTCCAAGAGATGGAAAATTTATTGAAAGAATAGGATTCTACAATCCTATCTCCGTTCCTGCCTCCATTGATATTGACAGAGACAAGGCTTTCGAATGGTTGATGAAAGGTGCCGAGCCTACTGACACTGTTAAAGCAATTCTTCGTTACAAAGGGGTAATGTACAGAAAGCATTTATCCAAAGGGGTAGCTAAAGGTGCTTTTGATCAGGAAAAGGCAGATCAGCTTTATAAAGATTGGATCGAAAAGAAAGAAGGCTTGATCAACATCAAAGTCGAAACTAGAAAATCTGAAATAGAGAATTTGCATAAATCTATGACTGCGGTAACCAAAACAAAAGCTGCCAAACCAGTTGAGGTAGTTGAAGAAGTAGCAGAAACAGTTGTAGAGGAATCATCTAATGAAGCATCTGAGTCTACTGCGGAGGATGCTGCCGCAGCAAATAACGAAGAAGCGAAAGCTGAAGAATAATATTCTTGTATTGTAGGTGTTATTGATTTTATATTTTTAACTTCTACATGTTAGTAGAATAATATTTTTAAAAGACATAAATATTAAAAATATATTTAGACCTGGGAGGTGGTAAAATCTTCCGGGTCTTGTTATTAAACCTATAAATGAAATTGCCATGCAGGAACTAGAAATGGATTACAAGGAGAGATTACAGGCAGTTGCCGAAGTAATTCAGGGATCAGATGAACTCGCAGCGTATCTTGAAGAGGAGACTCCGGAGTTGTACAAAGCTCTTCAGGAAACTTATGAGCCTTTGGTTGCAGAAATTTACCAAGAGGTTGCGGACGATCACCCATTACAAATTCTTGAATTGGAAAAAGTTCTGCTCAATCCATTTTTTGAAGGTTTGTTTTTACCCAGGATTTTGGGTTATAGCGTCCTTAGGGGAGAAATAAATGACGAAGTCAAATACAGCCGTCCTCAGGAGCATTTCAAAGAAGTTTTAGTTGCCATTGCAAACTCTACCAATTTTGATGTGATCAAACAAAGGATAGGGCAGACTGTACAGTTAGGTTTTTCATTGAGCAGTGATATTTGGATTGCTTCCCTTTTGGATAGAATAGAAAATAAAAAAGTAAAGGCATTCTTGCAAAGTATGAAATTGGACAGATTTCGAGATACTCAAGAAAGGCATAACTTTTATTTAAGGTATAAAAAGCAATTTGCTCATTACAATTTTCTCACTTGCGTATTCCCACAATCGGTAGGAGAATTAAAGGTTGAATTTGAATCTCTTAAAAATTTTCTTTGGAGCAGACTCACATTCAAATCCAAACATGAAAATTACATCAATGAAATTCACGAGCTAGTTTCTAAAAAGGAATTTTACAAAGAATCGGAATTCCTTGAATTATTAGCAATAGTGGCCAATTTTATTAATCTCGGAGAAAAGGAAAATCAGTATCTGGCTTCTGCAATAAATGAGGTCCGCACCGTCAATCCTCAATTTGCCAATCAATATTTTAATTTCCTTAAAAAGAGCTACAAAGAAGGTACGAAATTTGGACTTAAAGCAGACAGTAAGTTTTATGAATTACTGGACAAAAGTAAAAATGATGATCTGGTTAAATTTTACAAACTCCTTGAAACCATCCATACCAAAGGTTTTGTACACGAAGATGCCATAGACGCAGTCAATGCCTTCTATGCTCAATATGAAGGGATGTCGATTAACAATGAATGTCTTAGATTGGCCATACTGCAGCAATTTGGAAATGTAGTCGAAAACCTTACCGAACCGGAATATCTCTCCTTTTTCGAAATCAGCAAGACTTTTGCCACATACATGAATATTTTCGACAATTCAGCATTTAACCAGGATGTTGAAGGAATGAGCATGAAATACATTCAAAAGCTATTGGCTTTTTATCAGGATAAAAGAAGTCGGGAGTATCAGGATGTTAAGAAGTTTGTGAGCACCAGCTTTACAGAATATGAGTTTATGACAGAAAAAGAAGTCGTAGATCTGTTCAAAATTAAAAGAAAAAAGAAGGGAGAGTAATCCAATAGTTCCATATGCAAAGGGACTTTTATGATTATATTAAATAATTTTGATAATATAACAAGATTGTTTAATGTATTAGTGGGTATATAATAAGGAATTAATTAAATCTTCTTCATTAATTTTACTTTCCTTGGTCCTTGCTGTAAATTTGGGATCATTTTTTGCTGTAAGAGGCTAAATATTCTGGACTTTGTCTTTGAAACCTGAGATAAATTATTTGCTGTTGTGGCATTTGAACCGATACAAATGGATTGGGATACCTGGTATTGGTAGATTGGAAGGGCATGAAGAGAAAGCCTACCTGGATCATCAAAAGGGCGTTATCTATCCATCAAAACTAAAAGTTAGCTTTATATCAGGCGATCAGTTGGATGGCGAACAAATGCTTGAAAACTTACAAAGAGAATCTGATTATTCCATGGAAGCCCTGGAAGAAGGTTTAGGACAACTGAGCTTTCACCTGGTATCGGAATTAAAAAAAAATCAACAAGTTGTTTTTGATCCATATGGCACCTTGAGACAAGATGCAAGCGGTGAAATTAGTTTTCTTCCTTCCTCAATAAATTTGCACGACCGCTTTTTTGGAATGGAGGGGAAAAGCCTAACGCCGTTGGTGCATCAGTTTCAGGCATTACCTGAAGTTTCAGTACCTGTGAAACCCCTGCCTCAAAAGGAGCGCAACAATTTCAGATGGTTGTACTATCTCCTTGGAATTCTTTGGATTGTTTTTCTTTTTCTTTTAATGTGTCCTTCGCGCAAATCAATTCAGCAATCTCCTGTAAAGGTGATGGCGGAAGATCCTATAAAAAAGTCTTTGGAAACGCAAAGAGAAAGTATTGAATTGAAGCAAAAACACCAGGATAGTATTTCCCTTCTCAATGCTATGACGAATGATTCAACAAACTTGAATTCTTCCATACAAACAGAAGAAGAAAGCAGTCAAGTGAGTAAGGAAGAATTCAATCACGAAGCCCAAATTTTGGATCATAATATTGAAGAACTGGATGACAAAATTAAAGGAAGAAAGTGTGTGATAATTGTAGGCTCCTTTAAAATTAAAGCCAATGCAGAAAGATTAAGTAGGCGGGTGAAAAATAAAAATTATAATGTGTACCGGGAATCTTTTGGAGAATTTAATAGAGTGGGTGTGAAGTTTGACTGTTTGTCTAAAGACCTTCATGTCACATTAGCTGAATTAAAAAAGTCATTTAACCCGGACTCCTGGATTCTTAAATACTGATGTCAATGATGAATTGGAATGCGCTTCATAAAATTTCCTTTAAGGAATCCGAACAATTTTTTCTAATCGCCGGACCATGTGTGGTAGAATCAAAAGATCTCTGTGCTGAAATAGCGGAGCGTATGATTCAACTATGTAAAGACTATTCATTGCCGTACATATTCAAAGCCTCTTATCGGAAGGCAAATCGATCAAGGATTGATTCGTTTACCGGCCAGGGTGACTTAACAGGATTGGAGGTTTTGAAATACATAAGCAACCATTACCAAATTCCGGTAACAACAGATATTCATACAGATGAAGAAGCAGAACTTGCGGCTGCATATGTTGATGTGCTCCAAATTCCTGCATTTCTTTGCAGGCAAACTTCCTTGCTGGTTGCAGCAGCCAGAACCGGTAAAGTGGTGAATGTTAAGAAAGGACAGTTTATGAGTCCTGAAGCCATGCAGCATGCTGTTGACAAAGTGAGGCAAAGTGGTAATGATGCGGTTTGGTTGACTGATCGCGGAACTACATTTGGATACCATGATCTCATAGTAGATTACAGAGGATTACCAACGATGCAAGCATTCGGTGTGCCGGTGATCATGGATTGTACCCATTCGCTCCAACAGCCCAATCAACTTTCTGGGGTTACAGGCGGACGTCCGGATTTGATCCCCACAATTGCCAAAGCCGCAGTGGCCGTTGGTGTTGATGGACTCTTTATCGAAACCCACCCAAGACCTTCTCAGGCGAAATCAGATGGAGCCAACATGCTCCAGCTTGATCACATGGAGCCATTATTGGAAAAGTTAGTAAAAGTAAGAAGGGCAATTCTGTAAGTATGTCCTTTACCGTAGATTTTTCAATACATCATTCCAAAATTCGGGATGTGACGGCTATTCGCGATGCCATTAAAAGTGCTAGTGCCAAACATCTTGAAAAAGATTTTAATTATCGGATTATTCGTCGAAACATTGATGCGAGACAGAAAAATGTTGAGTATGTCCTTAAGGCAGAAATTTTCGAAGCGGGAGAATTGATTGAAAAAGTAAATGTATTGGACTTGTTCCACGAACTGAAAGCTACCAAAGAAGTTTATATAATTGGAGCAGGACCATGTGGATATTTTGCCGCATTGCAACTGATCCGTCATGGAATTAAGCCAATTCTTTTGGAGCGAGGAAAGGATGTCAGAGATAGAAGACGCGATTTGAAAGCCATTCAACAGTTTGGGATTGTTAATGAAGATTCCAATTATTGTTTCGGTGAAGGTGGGGCGGGAACTTATTCTGACGGAAAACTTTATACCAGAGCGACCAAAAGAGGAGACATAAATTATGTTCTGCAATTATTGGTTGCGCATGGTGCCAGCGAGGATATTTTGGTGGATGTACATCCTCATATAGGTTCCAATAAATTGCCTGATATCATTTCTGAAATTCGAAAAACGATCGAAAGACATGGAGGCGAAGTAAGATTTAATTCAAGACTTACCGATATATTGATAGAGGAAAATAAGGTGACGGGTTTGAAGTTGGGATCCGATATGATTCCATGCCACCAAATAATTTTGGCAACCGGACATTCTGCCAGAGACATTTACAAAATACTGCATGAGAAAAATGTTTTCATTGTAGTAAAGCCATTTGCAGTTGGATTTCGAATTGAGCATCCGCAATCATTAATTGATGAAATTCAATATCACTGTGTGACCAGGCCTGATACCTTGCCGGCATCCAGTTATAACCTGGCATGTCAGGTAGGAGATAAGGGAGTTTTTTCTTTTTGTATGTGTCCCGGAGGATTGATCATTCCTGCCTCAACCTCACCGGGAGAAATTGTAGTCAATGGAATGTCTTTGTCAAGAAGAGATTCTCCATATGCCAACAGTGGATTGGTTACTTCTGTCGATCAAAAGGATTTTAGCACTTTTTCAAAACATGGACCTTTGCAGGGGATGTATTTCCAAGAAAATATTGAGCGTGATTTTTTTAAAGCCGGAGATGGAACACAGAAAGCGCCCGCACAAAGATTACAGGATTTTCTTACAGGAAGGATAAGTCAGAGTTTGCCGGACAGCAGCTATATTCCGGGGATCCTGAATTCAAGAGTAGATCAATTATTTCCAAAGGATATTTATCAACGTTTGAGAACAGGTCTCCAACAGTTTGGAAAAAAAATGCCGCAATATTTAAGCGATGAAGCTGTGGTGGTAGGCAGTGAATCAAGAACAAGTGCCCCGGTGCGAATACCTAGAGACAAAGAAACATGCATGCATCCTCAGGTCCATGGTTTGTATCCGGGAGGTGAAGGAGCAGGCTACGCCGGTGGAATCTTGTCTGCTGCTATGGATGGAATCAGAATTGCGGATGCAATTTTTCAGCAATTTCAAGTTGATAAAAATCAGTAATTTTTATACTTTTAATACAGTGAATATTGATCATAAAAATTGTCTTTTCTAAAATATATATTGCTCCTTAATGTTCCACATTTGCGAATTTTAACAACAAAATGTTCTTGAAATTTTGATTCAGTTTGGAAGAATTGCTTTCAAAAATTTGCTGGTCTTCTTTAGATACTGAATTTCATTTTAGGAAAATTGAAAATAAATACCAATAGTAAAAGACTAGTTACAGTGGAATATTTCCGTGCTTTTTCCTGGGAAGTTTATCTACTTTGTTTTCCAAAGAGGCAAATGCCCTGATGAGTTTTCTTCGGCTGTCTTCCGGAAGTATGACCTCATCAATAAATCCTCTTGAAGCAACTGAATAGGGATTTGCAAATTTTTCAGCATACTCCAATTCCTTCTCATGAATGGTGGCTGCCGGATTATCGGACTGGTCTATTTCTTTTTTAAAGATAATTTCGCTGGCGCCTTTAGCACCCATAACTGCAATTTCAGCAGATGGCCATGCAAAATTAAAATCCGCACCAATGTGCTTGGAGTTCATTACATCGTAGGCGCCTCCGTATGCTTTCCGGGTGATGAGTGTAATTCTTGGCACAGTAGCTTCACTAAATGCATATAAGAGCTTGGCTCCATTACTGATGATTCCATTCCACTCCTGATCTGTGCCGGGTAAAAACCCAGGCACATCTTCCAAAACAAGCAAAGGAATATTGAAGCAATCACAAAATCTAACAAACCGTGCTGCTTTTTTTGAGGCATTCACATCCAGACAACCTGCCAGTACCATGGGTTGATTCGCTACAATGCCGATTGATTTTCCTGCAAGTCTGGCAAATCCAACGACGATGTTTTGTGCAAACAAATCATGAATTTCGAAGAAAGATTCATGATCGACAATTTTATGAATAATATCTTTTATGTCGTAAGGTTGGTTGGCATTGTTGGGGATCAGTTCGCTTATGTTTTCGAGTAATTCATTGGATGGAACATAAGGTATGTCGATAGGTTTTTCTTCACAATTTTGGGGTACATAACCAAGCAGGCGGCGTATTTTAAGAATGCATTCGACATCATTCTCAGCAGTAAGTTGGGTAACTCCTGATTTTGTAGCATGCGTATGTGCACCACCCAATTCTTCAGAGCTGACTTCTTCATTGGTTACTGTTTTAACCACGTTTGGGCCGGTTACGAACATGTAGGAAGTATGTTCAACCATGATGATAAAATCAGTCATGGCAGGTGAATAAACAGCTCCACCAGCACAAGGTCCCATAATGGCTGAAATTTGAGGTATCACCCCGGATGTTCTGACATTTCGATAGAATATGTCGGCATAGCCACCCAAAGATCGAACGCCCTCCTGAATTCGTGCACCACCGGAATCATTTAACCCAATTACCGGCGCTCCGTTTCGTAAGGCCATATCCATGATCTTACAAATCTTTTCCGCATGTGTTTCAGAAAGAGATCCGCCAAATACAGTAAAGTCCTGTGCATATACATACACCAATCGGTTTTCTATAGAGCCATATCCGGTAATTACTCCATCTCCATAATAGATTTGGTTCTCCATGCCAAAATCGGAACATCTATGAGTAACCAGCTTCCCCAATTCTTCAAAACTTCCGGGATCAAGCAGCAGATGAATTCTTTCTCGCGCGGTGAGTTTCTTTTTCTGATGCTGGGCATCAATTCGGTTCTGACCACCGCCCAAAAGGGCCTCCTTGTTTTTTTCTAAAAGTTGTTCAATTTTTCGGGACATCATACTTCGGCGAAGTTAACCAAACTTGTAAAATTGAAGGAGGATTTGAATCGCAAATTGATTTAAATACCCATAATAAGGACGATTTTCTCATTAGTAAACAGCACAGCATATAGAAATTTATACCTTTGTTAAATAATGAAATTAAATATGGGCGCTTTTATAATAAAAATTAATGCTTTTATCAAGGGATTGATATTGTGGCTTAGGCCTCATATGTTAATTGGTTTTTTAGAAAAGCCGTTTTATTTTACCGCTAATCTTATTAAGCTATCAAGATGGATTAGCCATAATAAAGTTGAGGGCGTTTTAGATGATTTTTTTACAGCAAAAAGAGATTATTCAAAAAGATTTGAATTATATGACTACGTCTCTAAAAAATACAACCTATACTCGGATGAAATATTATATTTAGAGTTTGGAGTATTTGAAGGACATTCCTTTAAATGGTGGATAGGAGAAAATATAAATCTCGAAAGTAAATTTTATGGCTTTGATACTTTTGAAGGGCTACCCGAACATTGGGGTGTTTTTTTTGGTAAAGGCACCTTGATGGCAAATATTCCTGAAATAACTGACACACGCGCAACATTTATCAAAGGGCTTTTCCAGGAAACTCTCCCCGGGTTCATAAGAGAGGGGGAAGTTTTGAGTAAAAAAAGGAAAGTCATTCTATTTGATGCTGATTTGTTTTCATCTACTTTGTTTTCATTAAGTTCGCTTCATCCAGTACTAAATAAAGGGGATATTATCTTTTTTGATGAGTTCAATGTTCCGAATCATGAATTCCATGCCCTTAAAATTATGGAGGAGAGTTATTATTTGAAAACAAAATTAATTGGATCTGTTAACAACTATTATCAAATTGCTTTGGAGGTAATATGAAAGCAATTGATTCGATAAAGATTGAAATATAACTACTTCAAATTATCCTTTTTGAAATAACTTCCAGTAAATTCGTTCTGATTCTTCTGGAGATTGGAATGGTTGTTCCGTCATAAAGCCTTATTTCTTCTCCGTTCCTACCTACAAATTCAATCAGTTTTACATTGATTAGATGAGATTTGTGCACCTCGTAGAAATTATATTTTTCCAGCATACTTTTGAACTCCCCTATATTTTGGGAACTGATCAAGGTTTTGCCATTTGCACAAACCACCTTGGTATACCCGGCCCAACCCTCACACCGAACAATGTCGCCTACTCTGACAAAATGTGCCCCCTCCTTCATTGAAATGGCAATGTTGTGATTTTGGCTAATGGGAAGCGATAAATTGCGTAATAGATTCTGGATACGGTTGTGTTCAAATTTCAGGTAGACTTTTTCAAGGGCGGCATTAATGGCATGAACGATCTCAGCATTGCTAATGGGTTTTACTATGAACCCAACTGCACACAAACGGATGGCATCGATGGCATGCTGGTCCAGACTGGTAACAAATATCAATTCGAAATTGTGTTTGGGCAATCTTTTGAGCAATTCCAAACCACTCTCCCCGGGCATTGAAATATCCATAAAAACTAAATCCGGCTGCTTTGACAAAATCTGCACATAAGCATCACGGGTAGTTTGGACTTTATCCAAAATTTGAATGTTGGGAAACAGGCTAGTTATTTTTTCTTCCAGAATAGCCAGTGCATCTTGTTCATCGTCAACTAATATGGCTGTTACGGTTTCCATTATTTTATATTTAATATCACCCTGGTTCCTACAGGATTAGATTGTTCTGTCAAGTCTAAGTACTCTAAAGTAACGTAAAAATGGCCCTTTTTATTAACCAGATTGATCCGGTCAAACATCATCTCTAGACCCCTGGAAATGTGCGTAGCAGGTTTTTGGCTTTTAATTTGGGCTGCTTTTTTTCTACCGATTCCATTGTCTTCAATGGTGATTTTAAGTTTTTCTGCTTTTTCTTCAATTAGGATAGAAATAAATCCACCATTTTCTTTATGAAATAACCCATGTCCCAGGGCATTTTCAATAATTGGTTGCAATAGCAGAGATGGGATTTTTATTGTGGAGGTGTCCAGGTCATTTGGGCGCACCTCTATGCTGAAATCCAGCCTATTCTTAAATCGCAATTTTTCAATTTCCAGATATTTACTTATTAATTGAATTTCATCTTTTAGCAGAATGTCTTCATTTTTGGAAGATTCCAGATAAAGCCTCAACAATTTTGAAAATCTGCTCAGGTATTCATCAGCCAGAGCCTTTTGATCATTTTGTATCAAATTCTGTATGGACCCCATTGCATTGAAAACGAAATGTGGATTCATTTGTGCTCTTAAAGACTCCAGTTTTACATCTGAAATTTGCATGTCTGCCAATAGCTTTGCTTTCTCAGTTTTCTTTTTTCTTTTAAGAACGAATTGTATGATGCCGCTCAATAGCGATACCATAAAAATAATTCCCAGAATCCTTGCAACCACTGTTTCATACCATTTAGGCAAAATCATAATTTGCATGGTAGACTCATTCGGAGATATCTGCCCTTTGTAATTTTCAAGTTTGCATCTAAAGATATAAGTGCCAGGTTTGCTTAAGTTGAAATTTATTTCTGGATTAGCTGTTGAATTCCAGTTGTTTTGTAGTCCCTCTATGGAATAATGGTATTTTTTTTGTTCAAGACTATTATATTCGAAAGGCTCAAGAATTATTTTGAAACTTGTGTTACTTCTTGATATTGAAACTATTTTTCCTGAATAGCAATCAGAATTATGACACAAGTTAATTTTCAAATTCAAAAATGGATCAGCTTTGTAATTAGTGTAAATTAATGATGAAAAATACGAATTCGAAATTGCATATATTTTATTTGAATTAGAATATATGTCTACAATATTACGGTCGTTTAATCCGTCTTGGCTGGAAAGTGAATTAATGTTTAAGAATTTATTTTTTGGGTCTAAAAAGGTGATTCCATTAATTGTTGATAAAATAATTTTATTTTCATTATTTATGAATAAATTATTTATACGTGTATTTGTTTGGATTTTTTGATCAATAATTAAATTTGAGTCGAAGTGAATTAGGTCATCATTGTTTGTACTAATTATTAAATTATTTCCCAATACATCTAAGTCTGTAATTATTAATGAATTTGGAATATTTATTTGTTTCTTGTCAGATCCTTTGAGTGGTTTATGTAAAACGTATAACGAATTATTTATTGAAAAGTAAACATGGTTATTTGTTGAGGAAATATGATTTGTAAATCCGTTTGATAAAAAATGAAATTGCAATTCATTTGATGAATTATTAATTGCAATAAAATCATTAAGTCTTGAAATGTATATGTAGTCTTTGTCTCGAGAAATATATTTACAGATATTTTTTTGTAATGGGTAATTAAAAATCAACTTATTTTGTTCAGATTTATTAAATTTTGAAAAATAATCTTTATTAATTAAGCCAGTTTTTGTCTGAATTTCAAAAACATTTAGAGTGTTGGCAACGATTAAAGATGAATCATTAATATCAATACTGTGGATTGGGTCTAAACCTAGATTTGCTATTTGTATTAACTCGTTATTTTGAAATTTATATAGTATGCCTTTTGTTGTGCCAACAAAGATGTTGTTCTTGTATCCATTTATTTTACAGAATCTCCCATATTTATTATTTAAATATTTACTTTTAATTTCATTTTTATTAAAAGTGTTCAAAAATACACCACTAAAATTAGAGCCTATCCATAGGTTGTTATTTCTATCTTTAAAATTTCTTGTGTACTCAATATTTCTTTGGGTGTTATATGAATTTGATTCTACAATAGCACTTGAGTCAATAGTAATATATTTATTAGAACTTTCAATATACAATTGGTTATTCTTTACTGTTGGAAGATAGATGATGTTGTTTTCGGATAATAGTTTATTTAAATTGATGCTTGAAATAATTTGATTTGATTTAAGAGAAATAATTAATATTTTATTTGCATCATTGGCATACATATATATATAATTATTTGTTTTATAAGCGTAAAATGATTTATAATTTGATAATTTGTATTTATTTGGTCTGATGTCATTTAAAAATAGTAAATCACCATTTTCAGTAATAGAATATAGCCTTAGTTTGTCGTTTGAAATAATTAGACATAAATCATCATTTAACGGAATGAAGTTATTGAAAATTTTATTTTCTAAGTACTCATTAAAATCTATCTTTACTATTTTGTTTTTAATTTCTTTATACAATATTCCAAGATTATCAATTACATATATTCCAGATTTTCCTTCTAAAATATTTAATTGCCGACATTCACTTTCAAGAAGATAATTTTTTTCAATCTTTCCATCCTTAAATGCAATTAACTGATCCGAAGTGTTTTGAGCCCATACTCTATTCCATTTATCTTTATAAAGACCATAAATTATATTGGTAGGCATCCCTTCTTTAACCGTAAAGTTTTTAAAAGTATGGCCATTGAAAACAGAGACACCCCTGTCTGTAGCAAAATACATGTAACCCGTGGAATCTTGGCAAATGGCAAATACTTTATTGGACAATAACCCATCGGCGACAGTGTAATTCTTATAAGGACTCACCTGGGCATAAGCCGATTGTGGAAAGTGTACAACTAAAATGGTTGAAAAAAAAAGTGAGCAAAACCAAAGCATGAATTTTTGCTTGCAGATCAATTCAGATTTTATGTTTTTGTGTACCAAAGTTCAAAGATAAAACATTTGAAATTCCCTCTAAACAATCAACCAGCAACTGATTAGATACCTAATTCATAAAGAAATCCACAGAGGACTATCCTCTGTGGATTGTAGGGGTTTCTCATAGTATTATGGATGCGTCCATTGATTACTAAGAGGATATATAGAAGAATAGTATTTTTTATTACGGTATAAAGATACTACTGACTACTAAATGTGTTCAGGTAAACCGATTAACGGTAGGTTTTAACCGATTATCGGTAAAATGAATTTTGAGTAATTTTAATAAAAATGCTTAAAATATTGGCTTTAATTAATTATCAATTAAGTTTATATATATGTATTTAAATATAATATGTGTGATTTTGGCATTTTTGGCTTGGGCAGAGTTTTGCTTACAGTTTTATGACCTTTTCAGGTGCATTTTAGTGGTCATTGGAGACCATCATTTTGTGTAAAATGCAATTAAACAGGATCCGTTACTCCTCAAGCCTACTGAGAATAGGCTCGAATTTAGTCCATGGGGCCTCTTTAACCGGCAAACAAGTAAATTTCATCAACTCATTTGAAATTGGGTGTATGAATTCAATTTTCCAGGCATGCAGGCCAATGCGCTTTTCTGTTAATCGCACCGAACCTCGATAGTGCTGATCATTCCAAACAGGGTGACCCAAATAAGATAAAGTAGCTCTTATCTGATGATACCTGCCGGTAAGTAAACTAATGTCAAGTAAACTCAATCCGTCTGTAAAATCTAAATGAATTGATTGAGTGAGTATAGGTTTATAACCGGCTTTTGGGAAAGGAAAAATTTCAGCCCTAAAATTCTTTAGATTTTTTTTTAAAAATAGTTTTTGAGGAATCTCTTTTAACCTGAAATCACCTTCCACAACTGCCAGATAGTTTTTGTGTACCTGGTTTTCTAAAAACAGTTCATTTAGTTTGACTAACATGGAAGGTTTCTTTGATACCACCATCAAACCACTGGTCTGACGATCAAGTCGATGTGCCAGTCCTGCGATCAGGTTTTTTGCTTTTTGACCTGATGAAATATAATAGTTCAGTATTTGCTCTTGAAGATTATCAAATGCTTTGGCTGCATCTGGTTCGCAAGGAAGCCCGGCAGGTTTGTTGAGGACGAGCAGGTCTTTATCTTCAAAAATTATGTTGAGCAAAATTGGTTTATTAGATTATCTGAGTAAGTTGATATCACCGGTAAGTTGTTGGACTTTACCATCATTCCATTCAATTTCAAGTACGTAAATAAAAACTCCCGGATTGAGTGGTTCATTCTTAAATTCTCCATTCCAACCTTCACCTGGTATGTTGGGCTGAATATTTACTTTGTCAAAAATTCTTTCTCCCCATCTACTGAAAATAGAAAATTTTCTGATGGTCTTGTAACTGTCCTCTGTAACACTTGGGAAAAACCAGTCATTGATTCCATCTCCGTTGGGGCTAAATACGGAAGGTATCCATATTCCTTTCTTAATAATTTGGATGGTGATGCTTGCGGATGCAATACAACCCTCTTTATTAGCATAAGTTACAGTGTAAGTGGTCTCTTTTTGTAAATTTGTTACAGACGGATTTGCACAATCAGAACATGATAAATTGTCAACAGGATCCCATTTTATCCAATCGATAGAATCTTTGGGTGTGATGATTACTGCCTGTAAAACCAAGGGGTCGCCCTCATTAATTTTAATCACAGGTGGCAAGCTAACTCCAACCGGATCTGGAATGGTTACAATAAAATCTGAATTCAGAATACATCCATTGGCATCCACAACTCGTATAGTTCTGCGACCTGGTTGTAATCCTGATATGTAGGGGCCCGCAACCGGAATATTATCCAAAAAATAAGTATATGGCTGTACGCCTCCTACTATATTGACTAGGGTGAGAGAAGCATTTTCACCTGTACACCTGGCTTGTTCCAAATCATAATTCAGGAGTGTGGGCACATTCGTATTTTCAAGGACAGAGATGGAATCAGTTGTTTCGCAGCCATTGTCAAGGTTTTTAACTTTTAAATAATAAGTCCCTTTACTTCCTGCCAGACAATCTGTTTTGTCAGTAGCTCCAATGATGGATCCATTGGTCGTGTTCCAAATTAATTGGAAATTTTTTCCCTGATTCTGAACTATTCCCTGAATTAATATATCCTTTTTTGAGCAAGTGATTTCTCCAATGACAGGAAAATTGATCGTTGGTTTGTTGAAATCTTCGAACACACGGATACTGTCCAGAGAAACACATTTGTTAACGGTGTCTTTTATGGTAAGCACATAAACCCCTGCTTTATCAACGCTGATATTTAAATTGGAAGGACTACCCAAAATATTGCCGCCATTACTTTGCCAGCTTGTTAAATATCGGTTTCCATTGCTTGAACTTCCGGCATTTATATTTAATATACTTCTTTTACAATTTAGTGTATCCGGTGTTTGAATATTCACAATTGGTTTTGTAAGGTCAGGAATAATGCTGAGCATGTCGGAAGATTCACAGCCATTAATTAAATCTTTTACTGTTACTGTATAAGTTCCTGGAGAAACAACTGTGATGTTTTTCGATCCGGAATTACCCTGGATCTGACCTCCCGTGCTGGTCCAGTTAAAACTAAATGAATTTGAATTTCCAGATGCCGTTCCACTTAGAGTAAGTTGTTGGCTTTCACAATTCCAAATCAAATCCTTGCCGGCATTTACCATTGGTTTTACAGTATCAATTGCAACACTTACACTGAAGGATGCACTGCAACCATTAGATTGGTCAGTGGCTTTGAAAATGTAAGTGCCAGGTGCATTTATTTTGGTTTGCAGGGCATTCGGAGATTGGATGGTTCCGCCACCCTGAGAGGACCATTCATAACTAAGTTGATTGCCACTCTGCGAATTTGCGGTTGCGGTCAAATCAATATCCAACTTATTGCAGTTGAGTGTGTCGGGTGATTTTATGCTTACAATTGGTTTATTTAAGTCCGGAGTGATTTTGACACTTGAAGAATCCTGACAACCGTTAATCGTATCTGTTACAACTAGTATATAAGTGCCAGGAGTGCGGACTTCAATTTTATTAGTCCCGTTCCCTGATTTTATAATCCCATCCGGGCTTGTCCACCTAAATGAGAATTGAGAACCTGAACTGCTGGAGGAGCCATCAATTGTTTTTAATGTATCCACGCAACTAAAAATCTGATCTGAGCCTGCACTTACTATTGGTTTTAAAATGTTTTGATCAACAAACAGTGAATCCAAATTTTCACAATCATTCGCCCTGTTTTTAATTCGGATGTAATACCATCCTTTTTGGTTAATAGTAGGGTCCACACGATTGCTGCCTGACACAATATTCCCTCCGACGCTGGTCCATGTGATGTCAAGGGAGTCATTGGAATTAACCGTTGCATTCAGTTTAAAACTGGATGTTTTGCAAGTTAGGATTTCATTCTTTCCGGCATCCAGCAATGGCACCATTCTGGAATCTAACACTGTCAAACTGTCGGATGATTCACATCCATTTATATCATTGACTAATTTTAAAATTACCAGACCACTTTTTACAATTAGCTTGTCTGACAGTACATTTTCTTTGGGGAATTTGGTGGTGTCTACGCTCCAAAAATAGCTATAGTTTCCGGATGGATTGCTGGAATTGTTGGTAACGTTCACACCATTGTTTTTGCAATCAATGCTAAGATTACTACCCAATTCAATAAGCGGAGCCAACGTATCAATTTTGACATCCCAATTTACACTGTCTTCACAATGATTGTTTTTGTCAAGTATAGATAATTTATATTTCCCGGGCAAGTTCCCTGCCAGAGTTAATTTTTGATTGGTTATGGTTAAATCCGGATGAGTCCAGCTCAAAAAGTATTTAGTGCTGTCCAGAATAGTAGAGTTTAATGTAAACAGTTGTTTTTTACAATTCAGAAGACTGTCACCTGTTATTCCGGCAATTGGTCTGACAGTATCCGCCTTCACATCATAGTCTATTAAAAGCGTGCAACCGGAAGTCTGATCAGTGATGGTGACAGTGTATTTTCCGGCCTTTTTGACAAGGACTATTTCGGTATTTTGCCCATCGATAAGGTTACTGTCAGGACTCCACTTATAACTGTAAATTCCACTACCTGAAGTAAGGTTTGCAATTAATTGTACGCTGTCCTTCTGACAATCTATCCTGCCGTCAGCATCTACAAATCCGACCAATTCATCGGGTGCGATGTATTCAATGGAGGCTTCTTCTTCACATTCCACAGTACCGTTTTTGTATTTTACTTTTACGGTATAAATGCCGGAACCTTTGGCTTTAGCCATCAATCCATTTTGAGAAATTATTTTACCAACATCGGTAGACCATTCATAACTTACATTCGGGCCAAAAGATGATCCTGTAGCAAATAAGTCAAATGTTTCTGACGAGCATTTTGGTTTAAACGGGATGGTTAATTTGGCAATGACATCCACAATTTCTACAGTGACTTCATCCATGTCCATACACTTTTCAAACATCGCAATGTCATCTATCGCAAAGTCATTTCCAAATCCGACTCCAGATGCTTCTGTTATACAAATATTTGCAGAGCCCGAAGAAGCGGTAAAGCAACCCTCAATTCTAATCCAATCACACAGGGCTCCGGCTACTCCGGACCCAATAGTAGCCCCATTCACTTTGAGATTTAATACAGATGGTGAAACAGGGTATACATTTTGGACATAAAACTCAACCAAATAACTGTTTCCGGGAGTTACCGCCACCGTTTGACACCAAACGTTTGATCCTGGAGTGGTCGATCCATCCACGACCATTTGTTGACCTGATCCGGAAGTGTGATCTCCGCATGGTGAAAAGCCACCGTTATAGGCTTGTGGATTATCACCTACTCCATAATTATTGGGGCCAAAAGGACTGCCCGGGACACCATAAATATAGCTGGTGCTGAATCCTGTATTACCTGCTTCAAAATTTCCGTTAATGATAAGATTTGTTGCGCCGACTCCTTCTGCTGATAGTTTGTACTTATAAATTCCGGGATTCTTGTGGGTAACCTGAGGGTCCAGTATCATAGGATCACTTAATCCGGAAGTAGGGGACCAACTGAATTTTGTGTAATTTCCCATCACGTTCCCTTGCAAAGTAATGGGATCATTTGGGTCACATGTAAATAGATCCGGCCCTGCATCTGCGTCAATACCTGTGCACTGACTACTTAATAATGTAATTCTACCTATGGTTAGAATTGCCAAACTTAAGATGGTACTAAACTTCAACCGCATTTTTCTTTCCAATTTATAAGAACAGATTCTGAATAAAATTTTACGAATATAAGCTTATAATTTTTGCTTTCCTCTTTTATTGTTTTTTGGATGAACCAACTTCAATTCCGAGAGAATGTGATCAGCTTCGGCAAATTTATCTACAATGAATAAAACATATCTCGCATCGACCATGATGTTGCGACAAATTCTGACATCATAATTGATGTCACTCATGGTTCCTTCCCATACCCGATCAAAATTTAAACCTATGAGATTTCCATGTGCATCAATGGCGGGACTTCCGGAATTACCTCCTGTAGTGTGATTGGAAGCTATGAATGCGAGAGGCATTTTTCCTTTTTCCCCATAGACTCCAAAATCTTTCTTTTCAAACAAACTTCTCAATTTTGGATGGACATCAAATTCATAATCTTCCGGAACATATTTTTCAATAACGCCATCCAAATATGTTTTGGGTAGATAGGTAACGCCATCTCTTGGAAGGAAGCCTTCTACTTTACCATAGGCCACTCTTAATGTGGAATTTGCATCCGGATAAAATTTACGCTCCGGAAAAACTTCCATTAGAGCAGCCATATGTCTTCTCCTTAAATCTGCAATGTTCTCCTCATGTTCACCGGCTCTTTTTTGAATTCCATTGATCAAGAAGTAATTGAGTTCTTCATAAAATTTCCAAACCGGATCCGACTGTACCCTGTTTATCCATTGAGGAAACTCAAGAGAATTAAGACTTCTCAGACTGTCCGGAGTAGTGAATGCACTGGAAGTATATAAATTTTCAGTAAAAGTTGAGTAGTCATTTTTATATGCGTTTAACTGATCTCTCAAATAAGGAACCAACAATTCCGAATCCACTCCTTCCACTACAGTCTTAAGTACATTTTTAAAAATTTCTTTCTCAACTTGAATGTCAAAATTTTTAAATATTCCTTCTGCAGATTTAAACATTTCATTTCTCTTGCTCTTGAAAATTTCCTCTCCTCGCCCTTCATAAGTTTCCGAAAGTTTTCGGATTCTGCTGTAGCAATTAAAAAGGTCAATATTTCGCTGAAAACCCTCCGCATAATATTCTTTTGCCACAGCCATAGGTTCTAATAATTGATATTGAGTTTCCAAATCACTAACCAGAGATCTGTAGGAGGCCCAGTTTGGATTGGTCTGAACTCTTTTGTTGAATTCTTCATCAGTCCTTTGTTTTCTTTCTAAACCATTTGTAAATTTTACACCCTGACTTTCTCCAATCCATTTTTTCCAATAGTTGGCAATTCCTGCGTACAAAGCAGAATATTGGATTTTGGTTTTTACACTGCTGCGCATGTATTTGTCCATGATTTTGAGAACCTGGTCACGAATCTTTATTCTCACAGGGTTTTGAACTTCCGTGATTTGACGAACTCCTTCTTTCGTAAGATATTCATTGGTTCTGCCGGGAAAACCAAATATCATGGTAAAATCTCCCGCCTCTACGCCATCTAAAGAAATTGGCAAAGAATGCTTTGGAATATAAGGTACATTTTCTTTAGAAAATTCTGCCGGCAAATTATTCTTTCCGGCATAAATCCTAAAAATTGAAAAATCTCCGGTGTGTCTGGGCCAAACCCAATTGTCTGTGTCTGCACCAAATTTTCCGATGGATTCAGGTGGTGTACCAACCAACCTAATGTCTCTATAGGTCAATGTGACAAAAGCAAAAAACTGATTGCCATTGTAAAAGGATCTGATGCTGACTTCTTCAAATGGTTTTTTTTGTATATTTTTGAGAAGTTCATTTTGATTTCGATCATAAATCAGTCTTCGCTGATTGTCTTTCATGTCTGGTGTGATGTTTTTCAACATTTCTTTTGTCACCTCTTCAATCCTGACTATCAAAGTTGCAGTTAACCCTGCACATGCCAATTCAGAATTGTAATCTTTTGCCCAATAGCCATCCTTGATCAGATTTTTTTCAACGGAGGAATGAGATTGAATATAACTAAATCCACAATGATGGTTTGTTAAAATTAATCCCTGCGATGAAATTATTTCTCCGGTACATCCACCTCCAAACTGAACAATAGCATCTTTTAATGAACCCTTGTTTACACTGTAAATATCTTCAGCATTTATTTTCATTCCCATGGACTTCATCTCCTTTTCATTCAGTGCCTTGAGGAATTGTGGAAGCCACATCCCTTCTCCTGCAAAAAGAGACTGCAAGGATGAAAAAATAATAAATGCAACAATTAAAAAACCGAGTTTGGATACTTTCATTTTACGCAACATAAATTCTTAAATGTTTTTTATTTAACTACTTCAAATCGTAGTTCTTTTGTTTGGCTTTTGGTTCTGATAATTAATTTGTAATACCCAGCTTGTATGCTCTTGAGATTTATATCAAATTCTTGGGTGTTCAGAATAAATTCTTTTCCGAACATTATTTGACCACCCAATCCGATTATATCGATCGCGATAGGTTCTGAGGGAATTTGGTCAAAATGCAATACCAATTTATCTTTTGCAGGAGTGGGGTATAAATAGATTTTACCAAAGCTAGATGTGTTAATTCCTGTAGAATTGTTTATTGTAATGTAATCAGATTTATAGACACACCCCAGCGAATCGGTTACCACAACTTCGTAAATTCCAGGATTAAGATTTTCTAAGTCTTTGGAATTACTAATTTCAACATTCTCCTTATACCATTTAAATAAATAGGGTGGGGTGCCTCCGGTAACATCCAGTACAATTTTTCCTTCATTCCCGGAAGTATGTGTGACCATAGTAGTAATCCTGATTTCTGCTGGTTCGATAATTTTTATTTCGACTTCGGAAATACATCCTATGGAGTCCTTAGCTGTTACCTTGTAAATTCCGGCTGTCAAATTTGTTGGGTTCGATGCAATGCGTGCATCAGAGTAGCTCAGAATAATTGGTTGTGTTCCGCCACTTAATTTCAATTCTATTTTTCCGGTGGAGTCTCCAAAGCATCTTAAATCTTCTTTGGTGTAACTGAGATTGGGGGAAATAAATTTCCTAATATAGATAGAGTCTGAAGCAGAACAACCTGTAAGCGCATTGAGTATGGTCAATTTATAAGTTCCTTCTTCTTTAATTACAACGGCTGCACTGTCTGAAAAACTATTTTGTTGAAAACTCCACGTTTGTTTGAAGTCCTTATTTGGATTTTGGTGACTCAATATTATTTCTCCATGTCTGCAATCGATTGAAGTATAATCCGAAGTTATTTTTGTAACAGGATTAGAATACACCTTTAACCAAAAAGTATCTGATCTGTTGCACCCGGAAGGAGAGAGATAATCCAACACATAGACCCCTGCTTTCGAAAAGGTAGTTATCTTACCTAGGTCAAGGATGTTATAGTTAGAGATTACAGTATCCAATCCCAAAGGGCCTATCCACTGGAAGGTTCCTGTAAGTGATTCCTGACTGGATTTTAATTTCAATGATTGCCCCAGGCAAATTTTTAATGTATCTACATCTTTAAATGAATCGCCTGAAGTGCTCGCTTGTACATTTATTTCTGCAGGGTAGCAATCTGGCAAGTCAATAGAATAAAATCCCCGGCCATAAGTAGAAATGTACATTTTTCTGGTTGGTCTGTGAAGATCTATATCGGTGACAGACGTATTAGGTAAATCAACCCCATAATATTTCCAGTTAAAATCATTGACATCTGAATAGAATACCCCAATGTCAGTACCTACAAATAATAGATTTGATGTTTCATCAAAGGTGACGCAAAGTGCAGGCGTATTTACAAAATTCTTGGTGACATTCCCCCATGTTTTACCTCGGTCCTTTGATTCCATCACTTTAATGGTGCCAAGTCCTCCTCTGGTAATCCAAATCCTGTTGGTATCTTTTGAATGAAACTCTATTCCTGTAACATCCAAAGAAAGAGGAACAGTGGTTTTTGACCAATTTTTTCCATAATCTCTGGTGTGATAAACGATATTACTGTAGGAGGCAAGTATCGTATTGGTATCAATTGGGCTCATCACTACATTTCGTAAATCTTTGTCCTCACCTCCGGTTAAATTCTTGCTGAGTGCAACAAAACTATTTCCACGGTTATGGCTTGCAAAAACTTCGTGATATCCGATGATAAATGTTTTTGGATTTTTTGGATTTAAAACAAATGGGGTGACCCACTGCCCTTGAGGATCGCCTGGGACATTGACTGAAATTTCTGTAAGATCATAAAATCCATTTGTGGTGCGGTATACTGCTGTGCCACCCCAGTATTCCGTATATCCAATGTTTGGATTAGTGGGGTCTATCAGTTGCCACATGGCATCACCCCCATTGGTATTTCCCCAATTGCCATTCGCTCTTCTTATATAGCCTCCATTGTCCTGACTTCCGCCAATAAGTACTGCAGGTGTTGAATTGGATACAGCCATTTTGTAAAATTGCGTAATGGCAAGACCGTTGACCAATTCAGTCCATTTATCTGTATTCTCATCGTATTTGTGTACACCACCATCATTACAAAAATAAAGATCTTGTTTTTGCTTGGGATGTGAAGCTACGTAATGATGGTCTGCATGAATTTCAGGATATTCTGTTCCACCGTGCCAATGGGTAAATTTGGTCCAGGTCACTCCACCATCATTTGATTTGTACAAAACAACATAGCCGCAATACATAATGTCAGCATTCTGCTGACTGAAACACATCACTAGATTTTCCGGCATGTCGGAAATAAATTTAAAGCTTGCACCAAGATCTTTTGATAAGAAAAATTTCTTAGCACCATCCACACTTGCATTGACTCCCAGATAAGAAGGAGCCGCTAGCGTAACAGCTAGTCGCAGGAATGATTTCTGTGTCGCAAAGGAGGAGACTTGATTCCAGCTCTTGCCACCGTCAATAGATTTAAGAATTTCACAGCTCCCCCAATAATCATTTATTGCAGCATATACAATGGAGGTGTCTGTAGGGTGGTATTTTACATCTGAGAAATTTTCATTTCTTACTTTGATCCAACTGGTTCCTCCATTAAATGTTTTATACAAACCATCATTGGTCGCCGCAATTAGGATATTGGAATTTTTAGAATTCATTTCCAATCCATATAATACTTTGTTGTCCGTAAGCTTCCAATTAAGTCCTGTTGCCTTCCAGCTAATGCCGCCATCTGTTGATTTATATACACCAAGACCATATTGCCACCAGCCTTCTTTTTCACCAAGGCTGATAAAAATGTTATTCGGATTCTTCTGATCTACAATGACAATCCCAACTGGCTGCTGTGGTAAATCTTCCCCTAATGAGACATAGTTTAAGCCACCATTGGTAGTTTTCCAAAGTCCGCCGTTTGGAGCAGCAACATAAAAAGTGCCCTGCTGAGTAGGGTGAAAGTCAATGTGCGTGGTACGCCCCATTCCCCAATATCCGCCGGTATTGCGCACAGGGCCTTCATGTTTCCAAGCTTTTTCTTCACGTGAAGTTTGTTTTTTGGATGTCTGGTTGACTAATCGATAAATTTCATGCTGGCGGCTTATATCTGGAAAACTGCCGTCCTCGTTCAATCTGTCTCGCCAATACCAGGCCCAACGCTCCAATCTTAAGCGCTCATTATCGAGGTGATCCTTGTTGGATTTACTTTTTCTATAGGTATCTCTGTACTCCTTTTCTTCTAATTTATGTCGACGAATCATCTTATCCGCTTTGCGGTAGATCTCATTAAAATTTTTTCCTTCTTCGATATATTTCTGAAGTGATTGTATTTGAGAAAATAATGTATTATTAAAAAGTATTATAAGTAATAATAAAAAGTACCTTTTCACGTGCCTTATTTTGATTCAAATATAACTCAAATCACAGGATTTATAAACACAGATAATCAGGACGTTCCAATTTTATCCATTGCATAGGTATGTTGGTACCTGTCTCTGCATTTGGTGATTAATAAGTTTGCCGCTTCGTAAGATTCAAATCCTAAAAAATTTACTGTCTTATTTTCTAAAACAGTGTATTGCTCAAAAAAATGTTTCAATTCATTTTTAAAATGATCCGGCAAATCATCCATAGATTTTAAATGGCTCAAGGTAGCATCCTTATCTGCTACAGCTAAAATTTTATCATCCGGAATACCCTGATCCTGCATTTTAAATGCACCTAATATTCGGCAACGAACCAGACAAAGGGAAGGGAGGGGGGAATTAGAAAGTACAAGTATATCCAGTGGATCACCGTCTTCGCCCAGTGTCTTGGGAATAATTCCATAATTCGTTGGATATTCTTGTGAGCCTGATAGCACTCTGTCCAACTTTATCAGACCGCTTTGCTTATCAATCTCAAACTTAGATCTTTCCCCTTTTGGAATCTCCACAACGGCATTGATCAGGTTATTCTCCCAGTTTGAATCTACTCCATGCCACGGGTGACTGATGTTTGTTTGAATATATATATCTTTTTTCATCGACAAAATTTATCATAAAGATATTCAGGATCATGGAATAAAGTTTTTACAAAAGACATCTCTAAAGCATAGAAATCTGTTCCATTCACTTGTTAATATAGTTTGGTTAATTAAATGGCTATTTAAGGATCGAGGTTCAAATGAAATGGAAACTATATTTATGAGCTAATGCCACAAAATGAATCCTGTTATTGACTTTTAAATGTACTGATGGTTGTTGAATTTGTAACATCTCAAAGAATGGTAATTAATATTTACCTTTATAAGATAGTATTACATCTACATTTTTTGAAGAAGGTATTATAATAACTTAGACATGGAATCTAATACAGCAATTATCCATTCTTTTTATACCGCGCTAAAATCAAAGGAATTTGAAAGTTTGAAATTATTGTACTCAGAACAATTGATTTTTTCAGATGAAGTCTTTAACGACCTTCATTACGAACAGACAATAGCAATGTGGACAATGCTTTTGAGCCGTAGCACCGATATAAAAATAGAATTTGGAGAAGTCAAGGCTACTGAACAATCAGGAACAGCTGTTTGGCAAGCTCAATATACGTTTTCACCTACCGGAAGAAAAGTGGTGAATATAATTCATGCGAGCTTTAAATTTGGGGAAGGTAAGATCATCCATCATTTGGATCATTTTAATTTTTATGCCTGGGCAAGACAGGCATTTGGTTGGAAAGGAGTTTTGCTAGGTTGGATGCCTTTTTTTAGAAAGAAAGTTCAGCGTTCAGCCAGAAAATCACTAGAAAATTTTATGCGTAAAATCGGGTAAAAAAAAAGCCCCGATTCCTCGAGGCTTTTAATATTTATAAAAACTAATATTAGAGTAATTTTTTAATTTCTTCTTCCAGATTATCTCTCGGGTCGATGGCGGCAATTTTACCGTCCCTGTCAACCAGGAAAGTTTTTGGAATGGCCCTGACACCATAGCTTCCAGCTGGAGCGCACTCCCATTTTTTAAGATCACTTACGTGTGTATCCCAACTCAATCCATCTTTTTCAATGGCTCCTACCCAGGCATCTTTTGCCCTCTTGGTAAATTCCTGAATCTGAGCTTCGTCTCCCAACTGCGATTTCGTTCTGCTGTCCACACCATCCAAGGAGACACTGTAAACTGTAAATCCTTTAGCCTTGTATCTATTGTAAACATCCACTACATGAGGATTTGCTCTTCTACATGGTCCGCACCAGCTTGCCCAGAAGTCTATCAAAACTACTTTACCTTTTAAGTCAGATAATTTGTAAGATTTCCCTGCCGGTGAAGGAAGATTGATGTCAGGAGCCTGCATGCCTACCTGAATACTTTCCTGAGCTTTTTCTTGTGCGGCCGCCTGCTCAGTCTGGACCACAAAACTCTCATATGATTTGGTGAATTCTGATTCCGGGTACTTTTCTTTCAATTGAGCAATAACGGTTTTGTGCTGAGCAATAAATTCAGGCCTAAAACCTAACAATTGAACGGCAAGCAGTCCTTTAGACAATGGATGTGTGGCTTCATCAATTTTTTTCTGAGCCATTTCTATGGTTACTTGACCAGTCATTAAATTTTTCAAGGAATTTACGACCTCTTCGGCAGCAGGAGCACCTTTAAGTTCATATTTGCCTTGATTCACATCTGCCAATGTTCCGGAAAATTCTACTTTTTTTTCCGACCCATCCAAGACAAAAATTAATTGACTTTGTCCCATTTTAATACGGTAAAGTCCAGGCTTAGGAACTTCCTTTAAGGCAAAACCAAACTTGCCACTTGCCATTTTTTGATTATCCACCGGAACAGAAGTATTGTCAAGACCAATTCGCTCAAGACTCACATTCATGTCTCCGCCATCTGAAAAATCACCGTTTATTTTTACATCATTGGAACACGAGGCAAACAGAACTATGCCCATAAAAAAACTACTAATCTTTACTAACAATTTCATTTATATCAATTTTAATTAATGATCCATTTTTAGGGAAAGCGCTTGTTGGTATAATTCGGAATACTCCTTAAGATCCCCAAACACTTGTCCATCAATCACGAGTTTAGAAGATTTTACAGTACCCAATTCATGTATATCCACTCCCTGATCTGCAAAAAACGCAAGAAGCTTCGTTTTGTTTAAGGGTTTGCAACTAACCACGACTCTGCCCTGGCTCTCTCCAAATAAAAAGATATCCTTGCGGTATTGTTCATGGACTTTTATGTCGTAACCAATTAACCCAGCCATTGCCGACTCGGTAAGGCTGATAAAAACACCTCCTTCGGAAACATCATGTGCGGATTCAATCAGTCCTTCATGAATTGATTTTCTCAAGGCAGCCTGCATATTGTACTCCTCATTAAGATTAAAATATGGAGCCGGGGAGAGGTCAAATCCATGAATGTGCACAACATATTCACTATAACCAATATGGTTGTTTTGTCTCCCAATCAGAAAAATGAGATCTCCCTCGTTTTTAAAATCAATTGTCATCATTTTGGAAGCATCATCTATAATTCCCAACATGCCTATAGTCGGAGTAGGGTAGACCGGCTCAATTTTATGATTTATCGTACTTTGATTATAAAAACTTACATTTCCTCCAGTGACGGGTGTATCAAATTTTAAGCATGCATCACCCATTCCTCTCAACGCATGGACAAATTGAAAATATACTTCAGGATTATAGGGATTTCCAAAATTAAGACAATTGGTTATGGCTACCGGTAGGCCACCTGAGCAGCTTATGTTTCTGGCACATTCAGCCACCGCTATCATGGCACCTTCATAAGGATCAACATGGACATAGGCAGAATTGCAGTCAACACTCAAGGCAAGTGCTTTTTTGGTGCCTTTCATCCGAACAACAGCTGCATCAGAACTGACTACAGAAGTCATGGTTCCGGTTCTTACCATTCGGTCATATTGCTCATAAATCCAGGACTTTGAAGCTATGTTAGGTGTAGAAATAAGCCGTTTTGAAATAGATACCAAATCGTCTGGCTCCAGAATCATGGAAGGGGAGAACTCATCTACTTTATCCATGTAGGCCGGGCGAATCATTTCCCGGTCATATACCGGTGCACCTCCTCCAAGTACCAAAGCATGAGCAGGAACATCCGCCACCTTTTCTCCATTCATGAAATACTCCAATCGGCCGGTATTGGTAACTTCTCCAATCTGCACACATTCCAGATCCCATTTATCAAAAACTTTCAACAACTCACTTTCTCCGCCCTTTTTACAAACAATCAGCATCCGTTCCTGGGATTCAGACAGAAGAATTTCAAATGCCTGCATTTTTGCCTGACGGGTAGGAACCTTGTCCAACCAAATCACCATACCGGTTTTGGATTTAGCAGACATTTCTGAGGTGGAACAGGTAATTCCGGCTGCTCCCATATCCTGCATGCCCACGATCTGTCCTGTTGCGATGGCTTCAAGACTGGCCTCGAGTAAAAGTTTTTCTTGAAATGGATCGCCCACTTGGACGGCAGGAAGATCTTCAGATGAATTTTCTGAAAGATCTGCGGATGCAAAAGTGGCACCGTGTATACCATCCTTTCCTGTGGAAGAACCAACAATGAAAACAGGATTGCCAGGTCCGTCAGCACTTGCAGAAACGGTTTTGCCCACTTCTACAATCCCTACTGACATGGCATTGACCAATATGTTTTGATTGTAACATTCATTAAAATAAACCTCGCCCCCTACGGTAGGCACGCCAAAAGAATTGCCATAATTGCCAATACCTTTAACGACTCCCCTTATTAATTTTTTAGTATGTGGAAGGTCCGGATTTCCAAACCTCAATGAATTCAAAGCTGCAATGGGTCTGGCCCCCATTGTGAATATATCCCGATGGATTCCCCCGACACCGGTCGCTGCACCCTGATATGGCTCTATGGCTGAAGGATGATTGTGAGATTCAATTTTAAAGGCGCAGGCCAATCCATCCCCAATGTCCACCAGTCCCGCATTTTCTTCTCCTGCTTCTACTAAAAGCCGGCTTCCTTTTCTGGGAAGTTTTTTCAAATATTTTATAGAATTCTTATAGGAACAATGCTCAGACCACATGACTGAAAAGATACTGAGTTCAGTAAAATTAGGTTTTCGTCCAAGAATCTCAACGATCTGATGATATTCAGATTCAATCAGTCCTAATTTTTTGGCGGTTTCCAGATCAGGTTGTTGCATTTAAAGTGATTTTCAAGGCGCAAATATAGCTTATTATGCTTATATATGTATGGTTTTACCAATACTCCTTATCATATTATTTCAGATGAATTTGGAAGTTTTAAGAATATTTGGATCAAATCCAAAATCCTTCAAAAGGCTTCTTTGAATATGAAAAGAATTTGGCAGAGGTAAAATAATTTTACATTGACTTTGGAGAAATTATTTAATACAATTGAATACTCATTACCATCGCAAATCTTCATTCATTAAATTTGAAGCTAACTTCCTCCTGAGATCGGAAATTAAAATTACCCAAATGTTAAAATCAATTGACGACCCTTATTTAGCTTATATTTACATTAAAATACAGTAAAATGTTGAGGACAGGATTTTTAGTTTTTATTTTCTTGTGGTTGGTCACTTTTTTGAAATCTCAGAATTTGGATCGGATGAATATTCCTTTTGTAGTAGAAGGAAAAGTATTGAAGTATCCCGCCACCGGAGGTGTAAACAATGTTCAGTTTAGTCAGGGCGATTTGAATTTTGACGGCACGCAGGATTTAATTTTATTCGATCGAAATGGAGATGTATGGATGCCGTTTGTGTACAATACTAAAATTGGCCGGTACGATTTTACACCAACCATCGTTCATAATTTTCCAAGAGTGAGGGATTGGGTGATTATGAAAGATTTTAATAAAGATGGTGTTGTGGACATCTTTTCAAGTTCTTTCAACACGCAGGGACCTGCAGGCATTGAAGTGCATCAAGGATTCAGGAATGGAAATGAATTAAAATTTAAAATTGTGAACACCTATAATTTCGTTAATATTTTAATGTGGCCTACCGGAGGAAATAAATTCACGCAAATACCGGTAGATTATACTGATTTGCCTACTATTGAAGATATTGATTCGGATGGAGATTTGGATATACTCGTTTTTTCTCCAGGTGGTACCCGCGTAGAATTTTATAAAAATATAGCTGTAGAAAGAGGATGGTCTCTTGATTCTTTGAAATATGTTTTGGAAGATAATTGTTATGGAAATTTTTCCGAAGGTGGATTTACTAGCGATATTTTTCTGAGTGGGAGTCCGGATACTTGTGCAACTGGTTTAAAAAATAATTCAAACTCAAAACGACACTCAGGATCCACTTTACTTACCCTTGATTTGAATGGTGATCAGTTGCAGGATCTACTTGTAGGAGATTTATCCAATGCGCATTTAATCGCCTTGTACAATGGAGGCACTAAAACCAATGCATGGATGAACCGTCAGGACAAAACCTGGCCATCTGAAAATACTCCGGTCGAAATGGTAATTTTTAACGGGGCATTTGAAGTGGATGTAGATTTGGATGGGAACAAGGACGTAATAGTTGCCCCTAATCAGCGTTTTTTAGCACTCAATACAAACAATGTACATTATTATAAAAAGTATATTGAAAATGGAAACAGTAAATACAATCTGGAAAGTAAAAAGTTTCTGGTAGATGAAATGCTTGATTTTGGAGCTTCTGCATTTCCCTGTTTTGTTGATTATAATCAGGATGGTAAAATGGATTTATTGGTAGGTACTGAGGGAATATTTATTCAGGGTAATACCCTTGAGGCAAGTATGATATTGTTTGAAAATAAGGGGACAAAAAGTAGTCCTGAATTCCATTTGGTGGACAGTAATTATCTCAATTTTAAGAGATTTAGCGGAGGTCAAGATCCAAGTTATAATTTTGCCCCTACATTCGGTGACCTGGATGGTGACGGTGATCTGGATCTGTTGGTAGGTGAATACAATGGATCTTTTTTTTATTGTGAAAATACTGCAGGCCCCGGAAATAAATTTAGTTTTAAAAATCCGATTTATGGTTTTCAAAATTTAGAAGTAAAAGGCTTTAGTGCTCCATGTCTGGTGGATTTGAACAGGGACGGTTTATTGGATATTGTGGTAGGTTCCTTGACCAGCAACAACGACGTGAATTTTGAACCATGTGGGAGCTTTTATTATTTTCAAAATCAGGGATCCAAATCAAATCCTTTTTTTAATCCTAATCCGAATTTACTCCCAAATACACAATGCCTCGGATCAGTCATAATGGATGGAATTGGCTCTAAAGTAAATTCTTCACCAACAGTATATGACTTTGGAGGCAAGTACAAGTTATTCGCCGGGGGATTTCTGGGAAAAACATTGGTATGCGGAGACATAGAATCAAATATTTACAACGATTTCAAAATTGAATATACTGATTATGGAAGCTTAAGAGAAGGAGAAAAAACACATCTTTCTCTGGCAGATATTGATCAGGATGGAATACTAGAAATGGCTGTAGGGAATCAAAGGGGTGGTTTTTCAATTTTTAAAACCACTTTTCAGACAAACGGAAATCAGGTGTCAACAGCTGATGTGAGTGCAGAAAATTTTATTATTTCCCCCAATCCTGCCAACGATTTTATTACATGTGATTTGAGTGAACCCAACGATGGAAACATCAGTATTTACAATATGCAGGGTCAATTAAAATTTCATCACAATTTTGAAAATCAAAATTTAATTCACTTAAATATTTCTCTTGTGCCCGGACTTTATGTAGTAAAATTGGCTACGGACACTTACCGAAAATTTCAAACATTGATAGTAAAATAATTCACATGAAAAATATTTTTCTCTGTTTGTTTTTGAATGCAATTGTAATGATTGCAGCAACTTCAGTTTCCGGTCAGTCTGTATATCGTTTTGCTCCCATTCAAAAAAATATGCTAATTGATGAAGTCGTTGAATTCAGTGCACCAAGTCCTGCTATTTCAAGCACTTTACCTGCGGCAATTTTAGCCGTTAATTTTCATTACAATGATCGGGATGAAGCCGGAGGATTACTATTAAAATTGAATGAAAGAACAGAATGTGCTTTTGCCATCAAAATGACCTCAGCCGATGCCAGTTTACTACTAAAGGATCAGATTCAGGTAGGCGCAGATTTAATTATTCTGGCTAATTACTTTTCAAAGACCACGCAAAAAACAGGTGTTCTTCTTGCCAGAATCAATGTTGAGAATAAATCAATTGTTTGGTCACATCTTTATGGAGCAGGGCATCCACTTGATTCATACAGTGCTGCGGATCTTAATTACTCCAGGGGATTTATTTATGTATTAACTAACAGGAGCACTTTGGTGGGACCAACCTCTAGAGAGAGAATGTCTGTATGGAAAGTTTCGGAAAACGGCCAATTCGCATTTAGTTTAACCATAGCAAATGACAATGCCGGTGTAAATGATGTGGGTTCTTCTATCGTAATTACACCAGACAACAATATTCTTGTCAGTGGTTTGAGCACCGCTTTAAATAGTTCAGTTAGTAAAATAATATTGTGCAAATTATCACTTGTAGGGAATCTTCTCATTTCCAAAGATCTTGTTTTTAAGGATATAAATGGAAGGATCCAAAGACCGGATTTCCCATTTCTTGACATCAATGCCGGAAATATTCATTTAGCTTGTCAGGCTATCTTAGGCCGTTCCGATCAGGGCGTAGTATTAATAACCATGTTAGACAATGACTTAAATTTACGGACTTGGAGAGATTACAGTCCCAAAATTCGTATGGAGGATTTTAGAATTGGTGGAGGTAAGTTTTTGTTGTCAGGTCAAGAACCGGTCACGAATGGAGGGAATGCCTATGGATTCGTGGGAATCAATAACTTAAATGCGATTCCTGAAATAGTGGACTATTACCGATCCGGATTTGAGTCAGTTAGTATTGCAACAAGTTCATCAATAGTTTACCACAATGCCTGGCAGCAATTTCTGATGGCTTCCCGACCAAATAAATCTGCAGAATCTTTTGTGAATGTGGTGGAAAGAAAGAATGATTTGAATGGCAAGTGTTCAGAACAATTTGCCTTTACGGTAACAAAGGATGAAGTAACGGTAAATGAAGTGACAGGTATGTTCAATGACAGTCTGTTGTTGGGTGAAGAATCTTTTAATTTTGAATTAGAGGAAGTGAGTATGAGCAGGGAAAACATTTGTTTGGAAACCGGACTACGAAAAAAAAATAAATCTGAATTTTCGATTTACCCTAACCCTGCGAATCAATTCTTAACAGTCGAACTTGATACTGAAATTTGGTCTGTATCTTTCCTTCAAATTACCGATATGTTCGGTAAAGTAGTGTTAACCAATAATTTTTTAACAGAATCTAAAAGGATTGACCTCTCCGGATTGAAAGGAGGAATGTATTTAATCAGTTTGAAAGATGATGAGCATCAGAAATTCGCAGTCAAACGATTTTTAAAAATTGATTGAGCATAGATAATCTAATTTTTTTTCAATTTTCAATTAGACATAAAGCCAGGCCTTGTGCAAGAATTAACCCATCTGCCGGCCATTTAATGTCGTCGTGCCATTTATTCAAAATGTAACTTCTTGCAACCATAATTCCTAAAAGTACATAAGTGCCTATAAATACCTTAAAAGTCTTATCATTAAATAGGTGTTCGCTGTACATTTCAAAAACAATCCAGGTTCCGAGCGTGAGTACCACCATGATAAAGCCAAAGTTGAACCGATCACCAAAAATTACAGACAGCGTTTCATGTTGATGAGCCTGATCATTTCCCTTGTCCAGGGCATCAAAATAAAGAGTAAGTGCAAAAATGAATAAACTAAATTCACCAACCAATAAATAATTTTTCGCGGTATACAGATCTACTTCTGCAACATAAAAAATAGCGGCTGCAACCCAACCGCACGTTATGCAAAGGTTTTTTATAAATGCAAAATCTCTAAGCTTGAATATATTTATATGTAGATGGTAAAAAACGGCCAAGAATCCAAACATAAAGACACAATGCCATTGGTAATTTCGAATCAAAAAAATAGAAACGCCTGCAGTCAGTAAAGAAATAAAAAGTACGAAATAACTAAGATATTTAAAAACCAAATACTTGCCATGTTCCAGATTAGGAGAAATCACTTTTTGGTACATAAAATACCCCAAAGTGGCGCTCAGTATGAAAATTTGTTCTGACTTAATAAGATAGGAGCCATAGGCAAAATGATAAAATCCCTGGGCAATACAGCAAGCTATAACTGCATAAAAAAAAGGGACGATAAAAGGTCTCATTTAGTTGTTAAAAGTACTTTAAACTATCCTTTGGATTTATGTTAAGAAGGACTTCATAAATGAGTTTAATTACATTTTCAACATCCTCAATATTTGCAGATTCAACAGTGGTGTGCATATACCTTAGAGGTAATGATATGAGTCCGGAAGGTACTCCGCCATTACTGTAGGCGAACGCATCTGTATCCGTGCCGGTGCTTCTTGATGCTGCTGATTTTTGGATAGGTATTTTTTTCTTTTCGGCAGTCTCTACAATTATTTTTTGCAGTTTATTATGGACTGCAGGGGCATAACAAATTACAGGACCTGATCCGCATTTGATACTTCCCTGTTCTTTCGTTTTTACCATCGGAGTATGGGTGTCATGCGTAACATCTGTAACTATTGCAACATTTGGTTTGATGGTCTGCGCGATCATTTCAGCTCCTCTTAACCCGATTTCTTCCTGCACTGAATTAACTACATATAGAGAGAATGGTAATTTCTTCTTGTTTTGTTTGATCAACCTGGCAACTTCTGCAATGCAAAATCCACCCATTCTATTGTCCAGAGCTCGACCGACGTAGTATTTGTTGTTCAATTTTATAAGCTCATCTTCGTAGGTAATGACACATCCAATGTGAATGCCCATTTTCTCCACTTCCTCTTTATCCTTAGCACCAATGTCGATAAATATGTTCTCAATGGTCGCAGTGAGATTGGTGTCATTGCCCTTCCTCATATGAATTGCAGGCCAGCCAAAAATTCCTTTCACGATTCCTTTCGGGGTATGGATATTCACTCTTTTTGAGGGGGCTATAGATTGATCGGCACCGCCATTCCTGATTACATAAATAAAACCATCATCAGTTATATAATTTACCATCCAGGAGATCTCATCTGAGTGGCCTTCTATTATTACTCTGAAATCCATTCCCGGATTAATAACCCCATACAGAGTGCCATAGTAGTCCAGATGCCATTCGTCAATAAATGGTTTAATGTATTTGAGCCATATTTTCTGACCTTCAGCTTCATGTCCGGTGGGAGATGCATTGTTCAAATATTCGAATAAGAATTCTTCTGATTTTTTAGTAATTATTGACATATAGTTGGGCTTAATTATGGTTGATAAATTGATCTGACCATAACTTCGGATTAAGGTTCCAGGATTTTAAATTTTCGTAATCGGCGGAAGAGATATAATTTGCTTGCAAAGCGCGTACCAAAAGTGTCTGAAAGTCAGTTAAGGACTTGAATTTTACATTTTTGTCATTAAATTTTTCAACAGCTGAGAGGAAGCCATATTGGAAGATAGAAAGTACTCCAACCACTTCATAGGATGGTTGCAGCAAAGCTTGAACCGCTTCCATTGAACTTCCACCGGTCGATACTAGGTCTTCAATGACCAAAACCTTTGAATTTTCAGGTAATTCCCCCTCGATTAGGTTTTTCATTCCATGTTCTTTGGGTTTGCTTCTTACATAGCAGAATGGCAGGTCAAGTCGGTCTGCAACCAATGCTCCCCAGGCAATGCCGGCAGTGGCTACCCCTGCGACAGCATTCATACCTTCAAAACTCAAGGCTTCTCTCACCAAGGCTGCTACAACTATTTTTCTGACCTCCGGAAAAGACAGTATAAGCCTGTTATCACAATAAATAGGTGACTTCAAACCGGAAGCCCATGTGAAGGGATTTTGAGCATTTAACTTTATTGCGTTAATTTGCATCAATCTGTCTGCTATGTTGTTTGCCAAATTCATGATTTAACCTATGTCGAAAACGCGCCAAATGTACGAAATTTATATAAATGACCGATTATTGGTGTTGCTTTCCGAGGCCGAATTGTCAAATTATCAGACAGATTCTTCAACCCTGGTAATGCCCTACATGGGTATTAAAAAGAACCTTTTTCAGTTTATGGACATTCTTGAGAAATCAAGCAGGTTTAGTAATGTGGTGCTTTTTACCAAAGAATTGGAACAGCTTTATGAGGATGTCTGCAGTCTGCTTTTAATTATTCCGGCGGGTGGAGGAATCATTAAGAATTTGGACCATAAGTTGTTGATGATTTTTAGAAAGGGGTTCTGGGATTTGCCAAAAGGCAAGTTGGACCTGCAGGAAAAATTTAAAGATGCTGCCCTAAGAGAGTGCCAGGAAGAAACAGGTTTACAAAATCTTAGCCTGGATGGTAAATTTGAAACCACCCTTCATTTTTTCAGGGACAAGTCCTATACCCGATGTCTAAAAAAAACAAAATGGTATTTAATGAGTTATCAGGGAGTAGCTCCACCCATCCCTCAAATTGAAGAGGACATTGAAGGAATAGGATGGTTTGGACTCCAGGACGCATTGCAATTAAGACCGATGCACCTTAGCATATTGAAGTTGTTGCAGAGTTACCAGGCAAAATCATCGATCTGATGTCTTATAATTACATTCACCTTTTCGTCTAACCTCATTTTTAGATCATGAAAATCAAAAACTTCCCTTTTGAGAAATACCAGGGTACAGGAAATGATTTTATTATTTTGGACTTTTTTGAGTTTGAGTTTCTTGACCTCCATCAGCAGAAATTCATTGAGCGTATGTGCGATCGCAGATTTGGAATTGGAGCAGATGGTTTGATTGCAGTATGCAAGGAAGTAGGGTACGACTTTCGTATGAAATATCTCAATTCCGATGGTAGATTTTCAACATTTTGTGGAAATGGGAGCCGTTGTGCCTCAGCATATGTAAGTAGAAAACTTGGATTGGACACCTTGAATTTTATAGCAGCAGATGGTCCGCATACTGCATGGATTAAGAAGGATTATGTGTCCGTAAAAATGCAGGACATCCGGGCCTTTGACCAAACAAATCTTGGGCCTTTGATTCAAAGTGGTTCTCCTCATTTAATCCGGGAAGTAGAAGACCTTACAGCGGTGGATGTTTTTAATGAAGGGAAAAAACTGAGACATGAATTTTCACCGGAGGGCGCGAATGTAAATTTCGTTAACAATAAAAACGGAGTCATAAATATTGCTACTTATGAACGGGGGGTCGAAGACAAAACCCTCTCCTGTGGTACCGGAATTACAGCTTCAGCATATTATTTCGCTGCCAAAAGCGGGGTACAGGGAGACATCGCTCAGACCATTCATGCCGAAGGTGGAATTTTAAGTGTATCTATGCACTTGGATGGGAAAGTAGCTACTGATGTTGTGCTCAGTGGACCTGCTGAATGGGTTTATTCCGGTTTTTATCCCATTGACATGGAAAGTTAGAATTTCCAATCAAGGAAAAACCCTTCAGGCAATTATCAATATTTTTTTTAAAATATCTCTACTCCTGCAAAATGAAAAGCTCCTTCTATGGATGCATTTTCATCAGAATCAGAGCCATGGACCGCATTCTCACCAACACTTTTGGCAAACTGGGCACGAATAGTACCTGGTTCCGCATTGGCTGGATTTGTGGCACCAATAAGTTTTCTAAAATCTTCTACAGCATTTTCTTTTTCAAGAATTGCTGCTACAATAGGGCCTCGTGACATAAAATCCACCAGTTCACCATAAAATGGTCTTTCCTTATGGACTGCATAAAATTCAGCAGCCTTATCCCTTGAGAGTTGGGTGTATTTCATGGCCACTATCTTGAAACCTGCACCACAGATTTTATCAAGTATGCCACCAATATAACCTGATTCCACTGCATCCGGTTTGATCATTGTAAAGGTTCTGTTACTAGCCATTTTCTATTGTTTAAGAGGCGCAAAGCTAACATCTCCCAAATTTTTTATCGACATCTTAACATTCTGTTCAATAATATTTTCATAAATTCTACTCACTTTTGTCCTGATTATATGGAGGATCTTAGCAAATTATCTGAATTACTGGCCTTTCCCAAGGAAATTGTATTGCTTTCCCACCGAAATCCGGATGGAGATGCCATTGGCTCCTGTCTGGCACTCAGTATTTATTTACAGAGTAAAGGACACAAAACAAGTGTGCTGTTTCCAAGTGAGTACCCACTGGCTTTTGAGTGGATGCCTCAATCAGAAGAAATAATTATTTATGATCTGACTCCCTCAGTTGCGGAAAATGCCATCAATAAAGCTCAGCTGATATTTTGTTTGGATTTTAATTCACTTGACCGAATTGATAAAATGGGCTTAAAGGTTCACACCTCTACAGTTCCTAAAATATTGATAGATCACCATCTGGATCCCGAACCTTTTGCAGATTTGGTTTTTTCCTACATCACGTCAAGTTCAACGTCTGAAATTGTCTACCAGATTATAAAACAACTTGAGCCCACAAAGCCAATCGCAAGGCTGGTGGCAGATTGTTTATATACGGGCATCATGACAGACACAGGGTCTTTTCACCATTCTACTTCTGCGGAAGTTTTTAGGTTAATGGCCGAATTAAAAGAAAACGGACTTGAAGATACCCATATTCAAGAATTGGTAAATAACAGTCAACCTGACAAGTATTTAAAATTACTTGGCCATTGCTTGCACAATAGAATGGATCTCATTCCTGAATGGAATTTAGGAATTATTTATTTGAACAGGGACGATTATCGCACTTTTGACATTCAGCGTGGTGACACAGAAGGCATCATTAATTATTTGATGATGCTCAAAAGTATTAAAGTCGGAATCCTGGTAATGAATCAACCGTCCATTGTCAAGTTAAGTATGCGATCCAAGGGTGATTTTTCTGTTCAGGCTATTTGTAGAGAGCACTTTAATGGAGGAGGCCACCGAAATGCCTCCGGAGGTGCATCCAGAATGAGTCTTGAAGAAACCATCAAAAAAATCAAAGACATATTTCCCGGATATGTCTTTGCAAATCAATTAAATTAAACAAAATAATTAAATATGAAATCAAATTTGCTGTTATTATGTCTTGCCGTTTTGCTGGGTAGTGTGTCTTGCAAAAAAGGCGGATCCGTAAAATCGACCATCAATGGCCATAAATATACCATCGTCCAGGATGAAAATGGTCCCAATGCCAAAGAAGGAGATTATGTTTACTTCACCTATATGGTAAGGGCTAAAGACTCAGTAGTTTTTAATTCCGCAATGCAAGCGCCGGTAATTAAATTCAAATTGCCTAAAATTGAAAAAACGGACGACTTAACTAAAAGTCAACCGATCCTTGAATTATTAATTAACATGTCCAAAGGTGATAGCGCTACTGTTTCACATGTTATTGATGAAAATGTAAAAAAACAAATTGGAATTCCGGATATCTCCCAATTGGAGTATGATGTTAAATTAGTTGACATCAAAACTGAAGCAGAATATACAGCCGATATGGAAGTAGAAGCTAAAGAACGAAATGAAAAAATTGCTGTATCGCAGGCACTCGTTCCGGAAATTGAAAAGAGCATTAAAATGACGATTGAAGATTTTAAAAGCGGTAAAAATAAAGATCAATTGATCTCAACCGAGTCGGGTTTAAAATACATCGTTCACACTACTGGTTCAGGAGCAAAACCGGAAATTGGTAAGTTGGTCTCAGTAAATTATTATGGATCTTTAATGGACGGTACAAGATTTGATGATTCTTGGTCACGAGGACAGGAATTTAGTTTTCCTTTAGGTCAGGGTCAGGTTATCAAAGGTTGGGACGAAGGGGTAGCTTTGCTTCCAATCGGTTCTAAAGCAACTTTTTTTATTCCTTATGCATTGGCTTATGGAGAGGCTGGATCTCCTCCAACGATCCCGGCAAAATCAGACCTCGTTTTTTATGTGGAGGTCAACGGTTCTAAATAAAAATTAATTAATTATATGGAAATGTTCCGGGAACCACCCGGAACATTTCTTATTACTAACCTGTAAAATCACCTTTTAATGACCTTGGATCAATTAAAAGAGCTTAAAGCAAGGCTCGGTGAGTTGAGGAGGTTTCTTTGACGTCGATAAGAAACTCCTTGAACTAGAAGATAAAGAACAACAAACACTTGACCCTGATTTTTGGTCAAACGGCCACAAGGCTGAAATGATCATGAAAGAAATTAAATCCCATAAAAAGTGGATTTCATCCTATATGAATGCAAAGTCTCATTTGGATGACCTTGAGGTTTTATTGGAATTTTTTGATGCCGGCGAGGCAACCGAAGAAGAACTTGATGCCAAATACAATGAGTGCATCAAACTGACTGAAGACATTGAGTTTTTCTCAACCCTGAATAAACCCGAAGATGAACTAAGCTGTCTGGTAGAAATAAATTCCGGAGCCGGAGGCACAGAGGCTTGCGACTGGTCTGCAATGCTGTTCAGAATGTATCAGATGTGGGGAGAGAAAAGTGGCTTTAAAGTCACGGTTGTAAATAAGCAAGATGGAGACGTTGCAGGAATTAAAACGGCAGAACTGGAAATTCAGGGGGACTATGCCTATGGAATGTTGAAAGGAGAAAACGGCGTTCATCGCTTGGTTCGTGTGAGTCCTTTTAACGCGCAAGGTAAGAGGATGACCTCTTTTTCTTCCGTCTTTGTGCATCCACTTGTCGATGATCGCATTGAAGTGGAAATTAATGTGGCAGATTTGGATTGGGATACTTTTAGGTCGAGTGGAGCAGGAGGTCAGCACGTGAATAAAACTGAATCCGCTGTGCGGGTAAGACACTTACCCAGTGGAATAGTGGTGGAGTGCCAGCAGGAAAGGTCCCAGCATCAAAATCGTGAAAAAGCCCTTCAAATGCTCAAATCCAGATTGTACGAAAGAGAATTACAACGCCAATTTGAGGAAAAAGAAAAATTGGAATCAACCAAAATGAAAAATGAGTGGGGGTCACAGATTCGCTCCTACGTATTGGATGATCGAAGGGTAAAAGATCATCGCACAGGATATCAGACCGGAAATACCGATGCCGTATTAAATGGAGGTTTGGACGATTTCCTAAAAGCCTTTATGATGCACAAAACTGTGGGGGAGGGAGACGTCGATTTAAGTTAACAAGGTCCTTAAATCCTTTCGAATTTAGAAGCTCCACCTTATTGGCAAGTCTTCCATGATTTTGATAGTAAACACTATTCATTACAGAAATTGCGTTAGATATTTACATCTGTAATTATATATTAGTTATTTTTATTATATATTTGTAGCCCCATATTTATTTTTATGAAGAAACTGGCGCTTTTAATTTTTTTCCTTTGGTCATCATTCATTGTTTTTGGTCAAGCCCCAAAATTCAGTAATGACTTTCTCAATGTAGGTGTTGGGGCCAGAGGAATGGCAATGGGGGGGGCAGTAAGTTCAACTACAAATAGCATAAATTCCGGATATTGGAATCCTGCGGGCTTGGTTCATGTACCGGTTAATTTTCAAGTGGGAGCCCAACATGCCGAATGGTTTGCTGGCATCGGAAATTATGATTATGTGGCTTTTGGAAAGAAATTTGATTCTGAAGGAAAATCCTTTGGGGCCCTCAGTCTGATCCGAATGGGCATTGATGACATACCCAACACATTGCGTCTAAGGGCTCCTGATGGAAGTATTGATTACGACCGATTAAGTTCTTTTAGCGTGGCAGATTACGCAATGCTCATCTCCTATGGTAGAAAATTAGGCGATGGCCCATGGTCACTGGGGGTCAATGCCAAGGTCATCCACAGGGCTTTTGGAACATTTGCATCTGCTTGGGGATTTGGAATTGATGCCGGCATTCTTTACCGAAGAGACAGGCTCAGCTTTAGCCTGATGGGAAGGGACATTACAACGACCTACAACGCATATAAATTTAGTTTCTCAGAAGAGGAAAAAGCCACTTTACTGCTAACAGGAAATGATGTGCCGGTGAGTTCCGTGGAATATACGCTCCCAAAATTGATTACAGGTTTTGCCTATAATTGGAAATTGACCAGTAGTTTGGGATTTACAACGGCGATGGATATTGAATTTTCTACTAATGGTACCCTAACAGCATTAATCAGCAGCGATAAATTTGTGGCAGACCCAAAATTTGGCTTTGAACTCGATTTTAAACAAAAGGTTTTTATCCGTTTGGGTGCTTCCAATTTTCAAACCATCCTGTCTGACGAAACTCCCGGTAAAGAAGAATTCAGTGTGCAACCATCCGGTGGATTGGGTCTGAAATTTGGCAAAATTGGCCTGGACTATGCCTTGACCAACATTGGAAATACCGGCGCAGGTTTGTACTCTCACTATTTCTCTTTAAATCTGGACTTTTAATAAGCTGTCATTCTTTTAGTAACTGGCTGCCAAACGCACAACAATTGCGGGTGTTAAAAAAACACAACAAAGAGAATTTTGTACCTCATTATAATAAAAACCAACACCCTCCCAATTTCGTTAACTTGTGTGCTTAAATTTCTAATCTATGTTCAATATTAGGATTATAGCATGTTTGTTTTTTTTGGTTGACTTTGTCAATGCCCAAGAAATTATCTGGGCTCCTGAAATTAAAATTAATCCTGCCAGAACCGGATCCAACATTCGTCCCAGAACTGTATTTTTGGATAGGGATCATGCGGTGGTTTTATGGGGTCAGTTGGTGACAAAAAGAATTCAATATGCACTTTGGGAAAATGGAAAAGTATCAAATATTTTCACGCCAAATCTAAATGGTCTACAACCTTTTATAAATGATTGGGCCAGCACAGAAGTGGCAGGCAGGGATAACTTTGTTTACATCGTTTTTAAAACCGATCCTGCAGAGTCCGGTAAAATCTACCTCATGCGTTCAGAAGATTATGGACAAAATTTCACCAAACCAATACCCATAGTCAATCCTGATACTTTTTATTGCCGATTTCCAGGTGTAGCGGTAGATAATAATCACCAACCCATTGTCAGTTATATGAGATTTAATAAAGATTGGTCTGAGCCGCATTATGTAAGTATACGTTCTGAAAATTTTGGAAATGATTTTGACAGCTTTAGAGAATTGGTGGAGCCTCAATTTGGAGAAGCTTGTGATTGTTGTCCTGTAGCCATGGAATCTGATGGAGATCGGTTGGCTGTTTTTTATAGAAACAACCGTGGCAATGTGCGCAATATGGCGGTAGCTATTTCTAATGACCGGGGTAAAAATTTTAACCTGCATACCGAGTTGGATAACAAGGACTGGGTTATTTTTTCATGCCCATCTACGGGTGGTGACGGATTTTTTAATGATGATCTGTTGCATACTTGCTGGATGAGTGGAAGGGTAAATCCACCAAAGATTTTTTATTCAAGCTATAATTTATCGACCGGTAAATTAGAACAAGTCTTGAGCATGGATCATCAAAAAGGGCGGGGACAAAGTCAAAATTACCCAAGAATGGCAGGTAGAAAAGATACTGTTGCAATGGTTTGGCAAGAAACTGATATTAGCAATGACATCTTTTTTACTTATTCTATTGGTTTGCCTACTGGGTTCATAAAAAATACCATCAAAATGAATTCAGAACAGAATGGAAATCAAACTCATCCGGACGTAGCTTTTCATTCAAATAAATTGTTGGTTTCATGGTCTGACAATGCTGATGGGACTGTTCGGTTGATGGAAGGTGCATTTAAAGTAAGTTCACAAACCAACCATCCAAACAAGAATTTATCCTTGTTCACAGTTGAACAAATAGGTAAAAAACTAAGTATAACAACAAATGAACCGGTAGAATTTATACAGGTGTTGGCAACTGATGGAAGGAGATTGTACTATGGTAAGGAAACTGATATAGATTTGAATATAGACTTCTCAGAAATTTTAATACTTGAACTCAAACTTAAAAACCTACCACTTCAACACAAGACCATCTCATGGAGAGGTTAACAAATCTAACAGATCTCTAAGTAAATACGCTTTTTTCTCGTTGCGAATTTTTTAATTGCAGGCCCCGTGATTTTCACTTTCTGATATCAAAATATCCGGCCATTCAACACATTTAAGATAGGTCGCTGCAAAATCTATCTGCAAATAGGCGGTACCTATAACCTCTGTACCGGCCGGAAAAGTTCTACCTACTGCCCTGAAACTAATGACCTTACCATTGGTTATTACTTGATTTAATTGAGTATTTAACAAATCTGTCAAAGTCAGCGATACCCCAAAAAGTTTTACCTGTTTTTTCTGTGGATCGAATTCGAAAAAGCCCTGCTTCACTGCTGCAGATCCTTTGTAAATAGAAAATCCTGGAATCGCGTCACAATACAGGTCAAAGATCACGCTGTCCGCTTTTACATCATTTAAGTGAACCTCCGTAAATACACGCGTTATAATTAACTTCTTCAGTTCAACATCAGAGTCGAGATTCAGTTTATTTATAATATCATTCTTGCCAATTGATTTTGCAACCAAAACACCTGTTTTAGTAAATGCGCCTGTTTCAATTATGGACGGATTGCTGGTAAATTCAAGTTTGACTTTTTTTGTCTCTTCACACCCGGACAGGATGAAAATCGTTGTTAGAAAGAGTAAAAAATTTTTCATATTCAGCTGAAATTATTTGTTATTATTTAAATCTTAATCCAAAACCTACCGAAGCAACCACAGGTTTAAACCCGGAGGCTTCTGCATGCAAATAAAATTTCCAAAGTTGTATTCCTCCGCCTAATCCAAGTCGAAAAGGTTGGTCACCTTCGTAGACGACTGATCCTTTGCCATTTTCTTCATCCGCATAGAAAAACTCATATTTATTTTTTTGATAAGCCGCAAATCCATAATAGTTAAAAATTCCCCTTTGCTGTCCTGCATTTACTTGAGCCAGGATATTGTTTCCCGTTAAATACTCGCCAATTTTAATTTGATTGAAACTGGCTCCTACCCCTACGAAATAGTCCTTGGCTCCCCAATACTGACTGATGAAATGTTGAATACCGCCACCAAATAATTTGATGCTCTTCAGATCTCCTCCAAAATCCAATGCTAAAAACCTAAAACTCAAATTTGTATTAAAGAAGTTCCCGATTTGAAGAGATGGAAAAAGTAAATTCACCCTATTCAATCCAAACCCACCCGGAAAAACGTAGGAATCTCCGGTTTCATCAACGGCTGTTACAGCAGTATTTGTCCCAAAGACTGTAGGAACCTCCACTGTCCTCTCCGGGGAGAAAGGCTCTTCTGTGATTCCATTAAAGCTTTGCATACTACTCGGAATGAATGCAGAGGTAACATTTACCCCAACGTAAATATGGAACTTTTGAGTAGAATCATATAAATAAGAAAAACCGGAGGAATTCATCGAAGAACCAACTACATCGATAAACGGACTAATGTAGCCATCTGAGTTACCTGTTCTCAGGTAACTTTTCGCTGCAAATTCATTTATGGGCTGACTAAAAAGATTCGAATGAATCAGCATTACGCTCAGTAAAAGCTTACAAAAACTTTTCATAATTGAGTTTTAAAAACGATAAAACTTTATGCACCTGCACTCAGGAACAATTTCCTGGCTACCGCTCCCACCTTACGAATATAAGGAAACAATTATAAAATCAAGGGTTTTATTAAAATTTAATTTATTTAAACTAAAATTTGGAGCCAGGAAGGATATGACTAAACTTAAAAAAGTGTGGAGGTGGATGAGAATTTGGGATCCTCTGAAAGCCTTCATTGTGTAAGTATTTAATTTAAGTTTGAAGGATTGTACAGGTGGTAAAGGCGCTTTTAGTTGATGCGATTTAGAGCTTAGATAATTTCAGCAGGTGCAACATAGGTGTAGGAAGCTGCCGCTTGAATCCCATTCCAAACTAGTTTGAGAATTTAGCTTTTGAACTAGGTTTTATGATTCCCAAATTTGATTCCTACCTCTGAGGTAATTTGTTTTATTTTTTGCTCGTCGTTTTTGTCGCAAATCAGTAACGCGTCCTCCGTGTTGACGATAATAAAATTTTTCAATCCCTGAATTGCTATGATTTGATTGGTCTCATTATGGATCATGCAATCTTCTGAGTCTACCAAAATATGTTGATTATTGTTGGCAGAATTACCAAATTTGTCATGAGGAAGTAAGGTGTAAAGTGAACCCCAGGTCCCCAAATCACTCCATCCAAAGTCAACACTTTTTACATAAACCTGATCTGATTTTTCCATGATCGCATAGTCAATTGAGATGCTTTCACATTGGGCATAAACTTCCTCAATTCTGGTTCTGTCAAATGGTGTGAAGTGTACTGCCATAGAAGGGGCATATTGCTTAAAAGCCTGGAGTATGGATTGGGTGTTCCAGAGAAACATCCCGCTGTTCCAAACATAATTTCCATCGTTCAAATATTGTAGAGCGGTGTTGTGATCAGGCTTTTCAACGAAACGCTTTACGGGATAAATCTCGTCAGAAATCAATCCACCTTCAACTAATTGTATGTATCCATAACCTGTATCCGGTCTTGACGCCTGGATCCCCATTGTCAGGATGGAATTGTTTTTTTTCAAAAATGAAAATCCTTCATTCACATCTTTTATAAATTGAACTTCATTCAATATCAAATGGTCTGCTGGTGCAATAAGAATGTCAGCTTCAGGGGAAATTTCATGAATCACATGAGCTGCATATAAGACACAGGGTGCGGTGTTTTTACGGTCAGGCTCTGTGAGAATGTTTTTTTCAAGGATCAGCGGTAATTGAGTTTGAACCAGGGCAAAATAATCTTTATGCGTGACAACTAAAATGCATTCAGGAGATGTTATTTTGCACAACCGGTCAAAGGTCATTTGCAGTAAAGATTTTCCTGTTCCCAGAATATCAAGGAATTGTTTTGGTCTTTGATTGCGACTTAATGGCCAAAACCTGCTTCCCACTCCTCCAGCCATAATGACGGCAAATTTGGCTCGTTCCATATTTTAGTTTTTTTACTCTTAATTACTGATTTCTACGAATTGGTCCATTCCGGCTCTAAGCTGTTCCAGGATGGTAGGAATATCCTCCTTGCGAAGAGTCCCAACAGATAAACGGTACCATTCTGATTCATCAGAAGATCCAAAGGCTTTGAAAGGAACCAAGGCTACTTTACAAGTATCCAATAAATAACGGGTAACATCTTTCTGATGATGTAAAATCTCTCCGGTTTTAATCATCTTATCTTTCCATGGTATTCTGACAGTGAGATAGATTGCACCTTGAGGTTCTATTACCTCTATGGGATAACCCTCCTTGTTTAAGGCAGACAGGCCTTCATACAGGGACTTAAGCCTAAACTCAACCTCAGGTTTGAACCAATTCAGATAATGCTGTGACGCGCCGTCTGCTTTTAAAAACCAGGCGGTGGCCATTTGTTCTGCTTTTGGTGCCCAGGCACCCACGTGAGACAAAATCGCCCTCATTTTATTCATGATTTCTATGGGCCCAAAACTCCAACCTACCCTGATTCCAGTTGCTGCATAAACTTTTGATAGACCGTCTATGTAAATTACATAATCTCTCAGTTCCGGAACCAAACTTACCGGGTCAACATGTTCAAGTTCGCCAAAACACAATTGCCAATAGATTTGATCGTACAGGATGTACAATGGTTTGCGATTTCCTTTACGACGTTTATTTTCTTCGAGTACCAAAAGACAAATTTCTTTGAGCGTATTTCTGTCAAATACAGTACCTGTTGGATTTTGAGGAGAACAAAGTGCCAGCAATACCGCTTCAGATAAAAAGGGTTCAAGATCTTTTGCATGTGGCATAAAATTTTGATCCTTTCCAACTTCTAACTCAATTTTCTTGGCTCCGCTCAAATGGCAATAATGATTATTATTCCAAGAGGGTACCGCATACACCACGGTGTCCCCTTCATCTACAATGGTTCGATAAGTGGCGTAAATCAAAGGTCTTGAACCACCGGAGATTAATATTTCCTCTGGAGAATAACTCAGGTTCAATTTTTCCTGAATAAACTCAGAAAGGGCATTCCTTAGTTCAGGAACGCCATTTGCTGCAGGATAATTAGTGTATCCTTTTTGGTAAGCTTCAATAATGAATGCGGTCAGTTCTTTAGGAATCGGGAATATGCTTGGGTCAAAATCTCCAATCGTAAGATTAAATACCGAAACCCCGGATTTAATAAGGTTGTTGATTTCATTTCCCAGTTTGATGATTTCAGAAGGAATCAGATTGGCTGCCATGGAGGAAACCTCTACAGGCACTGATTTTGGTGGATTTATCATGTTATGCTTCGCTTGAGGTGGTAAAATATTAATAAATTTTAATATTGGTATTTTTTTCTAATCTTGCAACCCAAATCAGTTTTTCTGATGAAAGCCAATAAAAAACAAATAGAATACCTTGAAGGGCCACTCAGCCGTTGGAAGGAATTCAAATATTTGATTGATGTATGTTGGGATTTGTTTAGAGGGATTCGCCATTTACATTTTGTGGGTCCTTGTATTACAGTTTTCGGTTCTGCCAGATTTAAATCAGATCACATATATTATAAAATTACAGAAGAGCTGGCCGGTAAGATCGCTCAACTTGGTTTTACCATTATGACAGGTGGCGGTCCAGGAATTATGGAAGCTGCCAATAAAGGGGCCAAAATGGTAGGAGGGCATTCTGTGGGATGTAACATCGTGCTTCCTTTTGAGCAGAAGCAGAATCCTTACCTGGATCATTTTGTAAATATGGATTACTTCTTTACCCGTAAGACGATGCTGATAAAATATTCATATGGATTTATTGTGATGCCGGGTGGTTTTGGAACGATGGATGAATTCTTTGAGGCAATTACTTTAATTCAAACAGGAAAGATCTCCGGATTTCCGATTGTGCTTTTCGGTACCGAGTTTCACAAAGACCTATTGGAGTTTATCGATCATCTTGCGGCTGCAGGTACCATCGGACCCAAGGATAAGGAATTGATTTTTGTAACAGATGATGTCGATGCAGCCATCGAATTTATAAAAGATCACACCTTAGTGAGATCCACCTTAATTCCACACAATCAATACAAACCAATACCTTGGTTGTTTGAATAACCTATTTATTGTAAATTTTAAACGGAGGGTATTTTGAATATTAAGATTGTTTAGGCTGAATTGTACACTTTGGTTTATTGATTTACACTTTTTTCCTTTATAATCTGAGCAGATTGAATTAAATTATAGCCTTGTACTGTGTTGGAAAAATTAAATTATTTAATATCCTTACCAAGTCCGCTCCAAAAGCTTGAATTGCCCGGAGTAGCCACAAATGTTTGGATCAAAAGAGATGAACTTATTCATCCATTGATCAGTGGTAACAAGTGGAGAAAATTACAAGGCTTTATAGATGATTTACTCCAGTTGGAACAGCCAAAAATTTTAGCAAGCATGGGAGGTATGCATTCCAATCACTTACACGCGCTCTCTTATGTTGCATTCAAACTGGGCATGCCTTGTGAGTTATTTGTTTATGGACATTCCGGAAAGATACCTAGTCCGGTTCTGGAAGATGCAAAGCGTTGGAATGTAAAGGTGCATATGGTGAGCCGGGTTGAAGCAGATGAATTAAGGGAAGGACCAGCACAACAGTCAGAAAAATATTTTTGGATTCCGGAGGGAGGAGCTTCTCCATTGGCAGAATCAGGAATAGTAGAAATGCTAAAAGAACTCCCTGAAGATTTTGATCAGGAAGATAACTTATTTGCTGTGGCCATTGGCTCAGGAGCAACCGCTAAATACATTTTTGAAAATACCCATAAAATCAAATTGGCAGTTTTTTCTCCTGTCAAATCAAATTTCGATCCAGTTAGTGACGACAGAATTATTCCTCTTGTAGAGGAAAACAAAATTGCATTCGGAGCTTATGATTACGGTCTTATCAAATGGATTGGTGAATTTCAAAAGCTCAGCGGAGTTTTATTGGATCCTATATATACCGGCAGATTGATGAGGGTATTGGCTGTTTACTTGACCAAAGTCCATCCTTATAAAAATGTTTTCTTTTTGCACAGTGGAGGGTTACAAGGTTGGCGAGCATACATCGATCGGTATCCTCAAGCCAGGGATTTGATTGATTTAGAACCTCTGGAAGAAATTATAAAGGGGAACAAATAAAAATAGAATAAATGAGGGAGCATTTTTTAATTGTCAAAAGTATTTTTTTAATAACCCGGGATTGTTTTTTAAATAATTGAGAATTATTCCATTTGACTCAATATTCCCTTTGTAAAAATCAAGGTTATTTTTAATGTCTTCAATATCAAAATAATTTTCTTCCATATTCAGGTATCCTGTTCTGGTACAGAACCCATTTTCAATTACAAAGGCAGATTGTTCCCGGGCATTTCTACCTCGATCAAAGAAAATAAAATTTTGGGTAAAAAAACGATTCACTTTGTGATGCATTGCATCGAACCTTTCATTATAGTCTGATACACTTTCTTTGCCGGCACAAATTCCATGGCATATTCCTAATTGAAATTTATTGCATGGCTTTAAATCTTTTATTTTAGTCTGTTGTACACTGTCACATAGCTGGTATTGGTAGATCAAATAGTCAAGGTAGTTGTGCGCATTTTTTGCATTGCTGAATAATTGGATGGCTTCTTCATTTCCTGTCAGCCAATCTTTGTGTTTAATTTCATATCTAAAGCGTCCTCCCGGATCGGACTCTTTGATGAGCGCATACGATTCTGACTTATTTTTCTGTGCCCTGTTAATTTCAGGCATGTGTTTTTTAATTTCTGCGGATTCCAACAAATAAGCCATGAGCTCACTTCCGGTATGTATATGATCAATGTGGTGAACCATTCGCCGCATCTTGATGGTCTTAAACCCATCTTCGTTAAAGTGCTGAAGAATTCGTTCCCGAATATTAATGCTCTTACCGATATAAACATATTTGCCGGATTCATCACACATGTAATATACACCGCAATCTTCCGGCAAGGCATCTATTAATTCTTTGGTTAATTGGGAAGGGAGTTTAGTGTCCCGGAGTGCGCCCTTTATGTATTTAGTAAAACTAAAATCATTATAGTTTGCCTCCAGCATCAATTGAAATATTTTTAAAGTGGCAGCAGCATCTTCATAAGCCCGATGTCTGCTTTTTACTTCAATGTTAAAATGTTTAATTAAATTTCCAAGGGCATAGGAGCGGAGGCCGGGAAAATATTTGCGGGATAATTGGACGGTGCATAATTTTTTCCTGCTGTAGGTGTAGCCTAGAGTTCTAAATTCCTCTTTGATAAATGAATAATCAAATTCAACATTGTGGGCTACAAAAATACAATCATGCGTAATCTCAATAATTTTCTTGGCAACTTCATAAAACTTTGGCGCATCTTTTACCATTTCTGAATCTATACCGGTGATTCTGGTAATTTCATAAGGGATCGAACATTCAGGATTTATTAAGGATTCAAATTGATCAACTATTTGTCCATTTTCGAATATGATTATGGCGATTTCTGTAATTTTACCGGATCTATATTGACCTCCGGTTGTTTCAATATCAATAATCGCAAATTTTGTCATGTTCAAATTTCTACTGACGCTTAAATCTTACTTGTTTCTGGTATTAATCATAGCCATGTACTGTTGCGCCCACAAAGTTAATCACGGCCATCCAGAAAAAAGTCATTCCACCCCTACAGAAAACCCGGAAGGAAAGGTGATTTTACCTGGAGCTTATCAAATGGATCAATATTTGCCCTTGCTAAAAGGAAAGAAAGTTGGTCTCGTAATAAACCAAACTTCTACCATTGGTAAACGATTATTGTTGGATACCTTATTAGACCTGAAAGTAGATGTTCGAAAAATTTTTGTACCAGAACATGGGCTAAGAGGGGAGGCCTCTGCGGGCACTTCTATATCAGATGGAAAGGACAGTAAATCCGGCTTGCCGATAAAGTCCTTGTATGGCAAGAATAAGAAACCTTCGGCAGCTGATTTAGCAGATCTGGAGGTGGTGATTTTCGATCTTCAGGATGTTGGAGTAAGATTTTATACCTACATTTCAACACTGCATTATGTTATGGAGGCTTGCGCTGAGCATCGCAAAGATTTAATTGTGCTTGACAGGCCAAATCCCAATGGGTTTTATGTGGATGGCCCCGTATTGGATACTCATTTCAGATCTTTTGTCGGGATGCATCCAATTCCGGTGGTGTACGGCCTGACCATAGGAGAATTAGGTTTAATGATACATGGTGAAAAATGGCTAAGCAAGCAGATGTCATCTGCCCCTAAAGTAATATTGTGTAAAAACTACAGCCATAGAAGCCGCTACATACTGCCTGTAAAACCCTCTCCTAATTTACCTAATGCAAGGGCTATTCTTCTATATCCTGGTATGTGTTTTTTTGAAGGGACATTAGTGAGTTTGGGGAGAGGAACAAAAGCACCCTTCCAAATATACGGTCACCCAATGTGGACGAAAGGGGACACCAGTTTTGTGCCAAGGGAAATGAGTGGAGCCACAGATCCGCCCTGGAAAGATAAAGAATGCTTTGGTAGGAGTTTAATGAATGTAGACTTGAACTCTCTTTATACTTCTCCTAAAGTAAGATTAAATGAATTGATAGAGGCTTACAGGGTCTTGGGAAAGCCTGCTGATTTTTTTTCCAATCAGAAATTTTTTGATCAATTGGTAGGTACCGATGAATTGAGAATTCAAATTATAAAAGGCAAGACTGAAAAAGTCATAAGACAATCATGGCAAAAAAAGCTAGACTCCTATAAAAAATTAAGAGATAAATATTTGCTGTACAAGGACTAAGCTGAATAAGGAGCTTAAGCGAAATTGAATAAGTTCACATCCACAGGAGAAGAATGTTTAATTCAACTTTTGTTGAATACCCAACAACCTTAAAGTATAAACTCCGCATTCCTTTTTTGGAGCGCTTGGATTTGGTTTGAATTTACATTGTTTCACCAGATTCATACTTTTTCTAACAAAATTGATATCCTTTGTTTTGGAAGCCTTTGAATTAAAAGAGCAGAATTTGATGTTCCCTTCTCGATCGATACAAATGTTGAATGCGGCCTCTTGAACCACCGGTCCTGCAAGAGTCTTCATGTCAGGACATAGCTCTCTCTGTCTTTTAAGAGGACCGATCTCGTCGAAATCAACTCCTACACCGTCACCTGTACCCGAGCCTGTTCCTGCACCGGATCCACCCCCGGTACCACCACCACCTCCGGTTCCGCTGCCTCCTCCTGCACCTGTTCCACTACCTGCATTGGCATCGCCTGCACCCTGACCAGATCCGGACCCTGTTCCTGTTCCTCCCGAACCAGGATGATCATTATCACCAGAAGATGAACTTGTAGTGGACTTTGAAGGAGTCGTGCTCGGATTACTTGCCGTAGAGCCGTTATCAGTAGTTGGTTTTGTGGAAGGGGGTAATTTTGGCGGAGAAGGAAGTTTGACTACATCCGGTTCAGTAGATGTAAGAACTGGTTTTGGCCCCGCCGGCGTTTGTGTTGGAATTTTCTCAACAGGGGCTTCCTCTACTTTCTTTTCTGCGACAGGTTCTGGTTCCGGTTGAGGAGTTTGTTCCTCATTCCCCTGAGATCCACCTTCCAGAGCCTCTAGCCCTTCTTCTCCTTTACTGCCGCCCGCGTTATCGTATTCTTTCATTTTTTCCACCGGTATAAATTCAACCAAACTTAAATAAGGCGGTTGCTCCGGGTCTTCTGGCGGAATAATGTCAAACATTTTAATAAAAAATATCAGCAATAGCAATAAATGCACAAGAATGGCATAAACTGTCCCCTTGATGCTGTTTTTTTGCTCGGTCCTGACGTAGCTAAAATAACCTGTAGTCATATTGTCTGCTGAATTATCAAGTAAAAGTACAATGAGTTCCTCAAAAAGGATTAATTAAATATACAAAAAATATCTAATATCTTTTTTGCTCCTGCAAAAAATAAACAATTACAATCCCGGATATACACATCAACCCCTTGACCAGACTGGCTCCAAGGAATCCCAATCCCTCTAAAGGTCTCAAGAAGCTAAACGAAAGTCCAACCAGACTTAGTATGAGGGCAATGGCTCCAATCATAAAGAGTGCAAAACCAATCAGGAGACCTAAACTTCTCTTATTCATGTTAAAAAATTTCTCAAATTTAACTCCGACGATGACAATTCATAGGCAGAACATCATACTTTTGATGATTATTACATGATGAGTAAGGTTAAAATAATAGAATGTCCCAGAGATGCTATGCAGGGCTTGAATTATTTTGTTCCTACCGAAATAAAGTTAAAATATCTCAATTTGCTGCTTGAGGTCGGTTTTGATACGCTTGATTTCGGGAGTTTTGTCTCTGCAAAAGCCATCCCACAATTACGAGATACCCACCAAATTACCAGATTGTTGGAAAGTAAGTCTTCTCCTACAAAACTATTAGCCATCGTAGCAAATGAACGTGGTGCGCAGGAAGCTGTTGAACATAAGGTCATTGATTATTTAGGTTATCCCTTTTCGATTTCCGAAACTTTCCAAATGAGAAATACCAATAGTAATTTGGAACAATCCTTTGAAAGAGTGAAGCGAATCATGGATATAGTGAGTAAACATGATAAAGACCTGATACTTTACATATCCATGGCATTCGGCAATCCTTACGGAGATCCCTGGAACTCCGACATAATATCATTTTGGTTGGATAAACTCCGTGCGTTAGGTTGTAAAACAATTGCATTGTCAGATACGATTGGCGTTGCAACCCCTGAAAGCATTTCTTATATTTTTTCACATTTGATTCCTGTTTATACGGAAATGGAATTTGGAGCCCATTTTCATACCCTTCCAAATGCCTGGGAAGAAAAAATCCAGGCAGCCTATGATTCTGGCTGTCGTCGGTTTGATGGTGCCATCAAAGGTTATGGGGGATGTCCGATGGCAAAGGATGTATTGACCGGCAATATGCCGACTGAACACATCATTGACTTTTTTTATCGTCAAAATGAGGAGACAGGCATCAAAAAGGAGCGATTTGATGAGGCCATGATGTTCTCGTCTAAAGTATTCACCCATTAAAATTTATTTATGATAAGTTACGGCTTCATGGATTATGCAAGTCCTGAATACGACTTGTTTGTTCGTTTGAGGTATCAAGTTCTGAGGCAACCTTTGGACTTGGAATTCACAGAGGATCAGATATCACAGGAATGGGATCAGTATCATCTTGGAGCATTTAATGAATACGGTCTGATCATTGGTGGGCTGACACTTCAGAAATTGTCTTCCGGTATTATTAAAATGCGACAAGTGGCAGTGGATGAAAATTTTCAGGGAAAAGGAGTTGGAGCATCATTGGTAATTTATTCAGAGCATTGGGCCAGAACTCAAGGATTTCATAAAATCGTACTTCATGCAAGGAGTGGAGTAGTTGATTTTTATCAAAAACTCGGATATCTCTCAGTTGGGGACCCTTTCATAGAAGTTGGAATTTTGCATCAGGCCATGGAAAAGGCAATCTAATTTGTGGTGTTTACAAAGAAATTCTATTCAAGTAATTTATAACGCTATTAAATCCACAGGATTTAATTTAGTCCTTATGAAGAGGTGAGATTAAATCAACAAAAATAAATCGACGGACTGTTTTTAAATTAAGTTCAATTGAAATGAGATAAAGGAATAAGGAGATTACTTTTTCAAAAAAAAAATCCCGTTCTTTTGGAACAGGATCTTTTAACAGGTTGGTTTTAACAAATTACAATATTCGGTTTCGTTTTACTCTTATTCTTATGCAAGTTTAGTGCCAATTATTTTGCATGTGCACGGTTATTGGCCATTTGCACCTTAATGTCCATCCATTTGTCACCCATAATATAGTTTAATCCACGGTCTACAACCATATGCCTTGCAATGTTGAAAACCCCTTTCATCCTGCGTTGGATGGATTCATTTGCCCTGAGCGCAATCGAATAACCTCCTTCGGTATATTCAATATGATGCCAGTACTGACTTGGAATAAAAAGAGTTTCTCCATGTTCTAAAACAGTCTCATGCCCTTCAATATATTTAAGGGAAGGATATTTTTTTTCATCAGGATCAATAGGGTCAACCAAACAAGCCACCGTAAAAGGGATGTGGTATAAATATTTGGATTGTTCCTGTGAAAAAAGCAGGACTCTTTTTTTATTTTGAAATTGGGTCAAAAATACATGAGCACAATCAATGTCGTAGTGAATTTTGGTGTAAGATCCTTGTCCCCCGAAAAACATAAACGGAAAGTCATCTAAAAAACCATCCATGATGTCCAACTTTCTAATGTCTTCCCTCAATTCCGGAATACGTTTAAAAATATTAAATAGAAAAATTCTCAACTCAGTCGGACCCTCCGATATTTTTTTTAAGTATTCTCCAAATTTCATTTTCCCAACTGAAGCCATGTAGCTTTTGCCACCTTTTGAAAAACTACTGTCATACACAGGAACTTCGATTTCACCATATTTTCCAATAAAAAAATCAAACGTCCATTTTTCCTTAGCGGGCCAGGTGTCAATCAGATCTGTAAAGACCACAGGTTGCATGGGTTCGAGAAACTCCTTTTTAAAACTGAGTCTGTCGAGTCCTGATCTTTTCGGTACAGGAGTCAGCTTCATATAATCACCATTAAGTTTGTAAAATTAGAAATTTTGAAAAAATTGATATGCTAACCATTCGTTAATATTTGTGGGTAAAATTAAGGTCGAGTTAATACATTATATTTATTTTATATATATAAAATAAAGTTAAACAATTGTTTAAAATTTATACTGAATTCCTGTTGGGCCTTCCTTATTTTTGTGCTGAAAGTTAATTCACTTTATGTCAAAAAGATACGATTCTCTTGGCGTTTCAGCCAGTAAAGATGAGATTCATCAAGCCATTGCACACCTGGATAAAGGATTATTCCCCAACGCTTTTTGTAAGGTGCTGCCTGATTTGGTAGGAAAGGATAAGGACTTTTGCAATTTGATTCATGCAGACACAGCTGGGACCAAAACTAGTTTGGCATACTTGTATTGGAAAGAAACAGGTGATGTCAAGGTGTGGAAAGGAATTTCTCAAGATTCTTTGGTCATGAATTTGGATGATCTGGCTTGTGTCGGTGCAGTGGATAATATAGTTGTGTCTTCTACAATTGGCAGAAATAAACACAGAATACCGGGGGCAGTTATTCAATCCATCATTGAGGGAACTGAAGATTTTCTTGACCTGATGAATGAATTTGGAGTGAATATTTATTCAGGGGGAGGAGAGACAGCTGATGTGGGTGATATTGTTAGAACTATAGATGTCGGGATTACCGCATTTGCCAGGATTCCCAGGGCCGATATTATTCCCATCAGTATAAAACCCGGTGCAGTGATTGTTGGGCTTTCGTCGAGTGGGCAAACTTTGTATGAAACTGAATACAACAGCGGAATAGGTTCAAATGGTCTCACGGCAGCGAGACACGATGTGTTGACAAAAAAATATTTGACGCAATTCCCTGAGTCATGTGCTCCGGAAACCCCTGATGAAGTAAAATATACCGGAAAATATAATTTACTTGATGCATATGTTTGTAATGGAGTCCAGCATGAAGTTGGCAAATTATTGTTATCCCCTACAAGAACCTACTTGCCTTTTTTAGTTAAGCTTATTGCAGAACATAGAAAAAACTTGCAAGGAATCATTCATTGTACAGGAGGTGCACAGACGAAAGTGAAAAAATTTATTAAGGGACTGAGGGTTATTAAGGATAATTTATTTGATCCACCTCCGGTTTTTCAAATGATTGCAGAATGTTCACTCTGCACTCCTCATGAATTATATGAAGTTTATAACATGGGACACCGAATGGAAATTTATGTGGACGAAATTTATACTCAGGAAATAATTAGCCTTGCCGCGGAAATGAAAATTGAAGCACAAATCATAGGAAGGGTTGAAGCAAGTGACCATGAAGAGGTTCATATTCACAAGGGAAAAGATATTTTTAAATATTGATGAACATGGCTGTTGGCCCGGATAAAAAAATATTGATTCGCTACATTTTAAACTCTTGTACACCCGAAGAAAGAGTTTTTGTAGAAGAATGGCGAGACTCTGATCCGGACATTCAAAAAGAACTGGATATGTTGAAATTGCTCTACATCAGTAATTCCAATCCGGTAAAGCTTTCAGGAAAATTTTCACCATTGTTAAATCGTAAATTTTTCCTTTTTGTAATCATAAGTATTTTAATAATCATTTTAGCATATGTCATTTGTTTAAAATACTGATGCTGCAATCTGAAATCTATAAAAGTCAAATCACAAATATTCATGCCTCAAGTTTTGAAACTTTAGCGCTTGATTGTTTTTATTATCAGGCAATGCATAATCAGGTTTATCACAATTTTATCACTCATTTGGGCATCGAAATTGGAAAGGTTAATAGACTTTCTGAAATCCCCTTCATGCCCATAGAGGCTTTTAAACATCATGATATTAAAACGGATGACTGGAATCCTCAGACATCCTTTTTGTCATCTGGAACAGCCGGTCAACAAAGGTCGGTTCATTTTATAAAGGATTTAGATTGGTATCAATTAAATGTAGTCAGAAATTTTGAATCGTTTTTTCCTGATTTTAGAGAATATGATTTTTTTGCATTATTACCCGGATATGCTGAAAATATGCACTCTTCCTTGATTCAAATGTTTAGGTATTTGGAATTGCATTCAATGTTTAATGAAAAGCAACAATTACATAGGGAAGATTTTGAAGGGCTTCATCAGGAAATTCTGTTGTCCTTGTCAAAAGGACGAAAGGTTTTTTTACTTGGGGTAAGTTTTGCGCTAATGGATTTCTGTCTTCAGTTTCCCATATTTAACAACCGGTTGGTTGTAATGGAGACAGGAGGAATGAAAACTTCAGGAAGAACTTATTTAAAGGAAGAGATTCTTCAATTTTTGAGAAAAGGTTTTGGCGCCTCTGAAATAGTTTCCGAATACGGCATGACGGAATTATTGTCACAGGCCTATGCAATGGATGGAGTTAACTATACATGCGCAGAAACCATGAAAGTTTTGGTGAGTGACATGACGGATCCTTTTTGTTTTTTAACGCCTGGTCACCGTGGAAGAATCAACATCATAGATCTTGCAAATATTGACACATGCAGTTTTATTCAAACCGGAGATGCCGGAATATTAATGCCGGATGGTAAATTTCAGGTGTTGGGTCGAATTACCGGAGAGGATTTGAGAGGATGCAACCTGATGTATGAATGATTGCCTCTAAACATTTTGGTTAATGACAAATATTTAATTACTTTTTTTTCATTTAAAAATAAAGCGGCAAAGAGAGGAATGTTTACATACCCAGTATGTTGGCCATTTTAATCATTGAAATATCAGGAGTTTTATTTTTAGAAATGGCATCGACAAAAGGGGTGAATACAACTTTGTCATTAATGATTCCAGCCATAACATTGTGTTTTCCTTTTATCAAAGCTTCAACTGCTTCATATCCTAAACGACTGGCCAAAATTCTGTCTTGCGCAGTGGGGGATCCACCTCTTTGCAAATGACCGATGATGGTGACCTTTACATCGTATTCCGGCACTAATTCTTTCAATTTGCTGCTGATTTCAAATGCGTTTCCAATCTTATTGCCTTCAGCAGAAATAACCAGTCCGAAAAGTTTTTTACGTCTCAATGCTTTTTTTAAATCATCTATCAAAGTCTCAATGGTGCTTTCTACTTCAGGAATAATAAATGCACTGGCACCGGAACCAATGGCTGTATGCAAGGCAATATAACCTGAATTTCTCCCCATTACTTCGATCAGGAAAATCCTGTTGTGCGAATCAGCGGTATCTCTGATTTTATCCACTGCCTGAATGGCAGTATTTACCGCCGTGTCAAAACCAATGGTATAATCAGTTCCATATAAGTCATTGTCTATCGTTCCCGGTAATCCTATAGTGGGCATTTTGAATTCACTATTGAAAACCATGCTCCCTGTAAATGTCCCGTTCCCTCCAATGGCAACCAGTGCATCAATATCGTTGGCAACTAAATTTTCATAGGCGATCTTTCTTCCTTCCGGAGTTAAGAATCTGGAACTTCTGGCAGTTTTTAAGATGGTTCCACCGCGCTGCAGAATATTGCGCACATCGTCTGCTTCAAGTCGATTGATTTCTCCATCAATCATGCCGTCATAACCTCTCTGAATTCCGTAAACGTGTAAATCATAAATACTGGCCGTTCTCATAACTGCTCTGATGGCAGCATTCATTCCCGGAGCATCTCCACCTGAGGTAAAAACGCCAATTCTCTTAATTTCTGTCATATTTTATATGGTATTCTGCCAATTTTAATAGCGGTTTTTGATTGAAAAATACATTATGGAAACCTTTTTGTGCAAAATAAGTTTCAAGTTGATGCTGAAGTGCAAAAGCTACTGACCCGGTAAAATAAATGGGAAGCTCAGCTTGAGTTTTATATTGTTTCACCCTGAAATTGTAAAAGGATTCAATGCCTTCCTCAATAATTTTTTGTACAGCTGGAACTTCAACATGATTTATTATAAATGGAAAAAATGATGCCAGTTCTGCCGAAACCCTGTTGCTTGAATACAATTGTCCCAAGTAATGATCAGAAATCTGAGGAAAGGACTGTTCAAAAATTTGGCAAACTTCGGGATTAAAGTCCTTGTAGAAGTAGGCTCGTAAAAGCAGACGTCCAAAGTGATTTCCGCTTCCCTCATCACCCAATAAATATCCCAGCGACGGCTTTTCATGAATGATTTGGTGTCCATCTGACAAACATGAATGACTTCCCGTTCCCATAATGCAGACGATTCCCTCTTTTCCTGCACAATTTGCTCGGGCAGCGGCCAATAAATCTGAATGTACCTGAACTATACTTGAAGGGAATAAATCTTTTAACAATGTTTCAATGATTTGGGCTGCAAGATCTTTGCAGCCGGCTCCATAAAACATAATAGATTCAGGATGAATGGATTGGAGTTTATTTTTAGCAATTTCCAATTGGCTGAGCAAGCTAGATTTACTTTGAGTCATGGGGTTTAATCCGGGCAATTCAAAATGTACAGAAGCCACGTTCTCTTCTAAAACTAACCAATCGGATTTTGACGAACCTGAATCTACCAGAATCTTAATCATGGTTACAAAGAAAAAAAATATTTGTGGTTTATCTTATAAAACATGAAAATGCTGGGTCTTGGCTTAATTTTGCGCGAAATAAGGAAATGAAAAACGTAACAGTGATTGGCGCAGGAACCATGGGGAATGGAATTGCCCATGTCTTTGCTTTGGGTGGGTTTCGTGTCGTGTTGTGTGATATTTCACCGGTCGCTTTGGAAAAAGCCCTGGCGACCATCGAACGGAACATGAACCGGATGATTGAGAAGCAAAAAATTACTCAGGAAGCAAAAGAAGCGGCTCTTGCAAATCTGACCACCAATACTTTAATAGCAGAGGCTGTAAGAGAGGCTGATCTCGTGGTGGAAGCTGCAACAGAAAATATCGAATTGAAGCTGAACATATTTAGAAAAATCGATCAGCACAGTCCTTCTCATGCATTGCTGGCCACCAATACTTCTTCCATTTCCATTACAAAAATTGCCGGGGTCACCAGCAGGCCATCGCAAGTCATTGGAATGCATTTTATGAATCCGGTGCCAATGATGAAGTTGGTGGAAGTAATCAGAGGGTTTTCAACTTCAGATGAAGTATGCCATACGATAATGGAATTGTCTAGAAAATTGGATAAAACTCCGGTAGAGGTAAATGATTATCCAGGATTTGTTTCCAATAGAATCTTGATGACCATGATCAATGAAGCCATCTTCACACTTTATGAAGGGGTAGGAAGTGTTGCTGAAATTGATGGAATCATGAAGTGGGGTATGGCTCATCCGATGGGTCCGCTCCAACTGGCAGATTTTATTGGTTTGGATGTTTGTCTTTCCATCCTAAAAGTGATTCATGAAGGATTTGGCAATCCAAAATATTCTCCTTGCCCTTTGTTGGTTAACATGGTCAATGCAGGTCAGTTGGGTGTAAAAACCGGAGCTGGATTCTATCTTCACAAAGGTCATGGACAGGAACTTGAAGTCAATCCAAAATTCGCGCACCAGGCATCATGACAAAATTATCTGCAATATTGAAATTAAAATGCCCCGCCTGCTGGCAAGGAAATCTATTTGTGAAAGAGGGTAATCCACTTTCATTTAATTTTGACATGCATCAGCGATGCCCACATTGTAATGAAAATTTGGTCAGGGAACCCGGATTTTATTTTGGTGCGATGTTCATTTCATACATACTTTCCGGATTTTTCAGCTTGTTTGTAGTCGGGACCCTGATATTATTTTTTAAGGTTAACTGGGAGATTGCTATTGGTGTGCTCGCTGTAGTCCTTATAGCGCTTTATGCCTATTTGTATAAAATTTCCAGATCTATTTGGATACATTTCTTTGTTTCAAAGAAACAGTAATATCATCTGTTGATTGTGCTTGAATTTTTTGGAAGGAGTTCATTTTTTATGAGATGAAATTAAACTTCTTGTCTAACTGCAAAAGATCAGAGATGTCCTCAGCTGATACCATTTATTAAGAAAAATTGCTTGGTTATTGGCAAAATCTAAAATCAATACATCATCAAAAAAGAAGTGGCATCGATTCCAATTATTTTGCAACCAAAACGCGGATAATTTTAACTGACTCATTTTGCTCCAGCCGAAGGAAATATAAACCCGGTTGCGAAGGGCTGGTTATGGTATTTTGATTGATAACCGTGTTCTGATCTAAAAGCTTTCCGGACAAGTCTATCCAGGTATATCTGATATTCCCTGACCCGGTCTTCAAATTCAGAAATCCGATTTCGGTATCTGGACTGATGATGTAAGAGCTACTTTCCTCTTCATTTGAAGATCTGGCTTTCTTTTGGCCCGGTTCAGCAAAAAATGACCCAACATTAACCTTTACTTCATCCGCATAACTGCAATTTTGAAATTGGGTAATCCATTCCACATAATAGATTCCTCTTTTATTCACAGTTATCCTCGTTTTGGGATCGTTTATTTGATCAAAGTCAAGCATTCCCGGTCCGGATTTAAATCTCCAGGAACCAGGAGTTGTGGTCGAAGCATTGAGATTGAGGAATAAGTTTTTAGTTTGAATATCTTTACCACCGTCAGGTATATATAGTGACTCATCAATAGAATCCACACCAAATTCATACCGTATCTTTTTAACTTCAGGCCCAAAATAGACGTCCACGTCCATAAAGAAACTATAAGTGGATTTTTCCCTTACTTCAAGTAATTTATCTGATTTAATGATGGGTGCATTAGGGTGTAAAAGATCCTTTAAGTAATAGGTGTAGACCAGGTAGGCTTCTTCACTCTGACAGGAGTTGTTTTCAATTTTTGGCTGGTAATACAATTTATTGTCATTCTTGCAGACTGGTTCCAATATGCCTTTGAATGATGGTAGAAATTGATGGACTTCAAGGTATTGTTTGCATGCACCAGGAATCAAATACTCATACTCATAGGCTTTATTGCAATCTTTTATCAATATTCCCTTTGGATTCACATAATAATTGTTTGGTGTAGTCCCAATGTGGTAAATCTTTTTTGGCTCCGGTTTATCCAGGACAATAAATCTAACAACACTGTCATATTTGCACCCCCATGGTGCAGTAAATGAAGCTCTGTAAACACCGTTTGTCGTTATGCTGACGCCATGCCAATTATATGGTTTAGGATAAGTCTGTTCATAGCACAAAAAGCGATCAGCACCTGCTTGATCTTCTGGAGTAAACACATGAACTATTGAACACTCTTTATCTGGTGTTCCATATCGGATTCCTCCTGCGCTTAATCTATATACCGAAACACAAATTTCAAAATTGCCTGATTGTAAAAATTTATGTTTCATTTTATGCTGATCTCCACCCACAATCACACCATCAATAGTCCATTCGAATTTTTCACCTGATCCTGGTGCAACAAAAAAATCTTTCTCGACACCAACACAAGCTTCTAAATTATGATCATTATCATAATTTATGAATTCGTAAATTTCTAAATTGCAAGGTCCAATCGGACCAGTTGCACTCAATTGAACATTGCAAACATCGCTGTTGCATCCATTAATAAATAAATTATATACCCTACATTTTTCTAATCCCAATCCAAAACTATAGGTTCCACTACTGTAGCATTGGGTAGGACAAATCAAGGGATTTGAAAAATCACAATCCTGATAAATTCCAAATTGAACTCCAGAACTATTTACATTGCAATTGGAAAAAGTCAATACGAAATTAACTGTTCCACCTTGCGCCGCGAATGAATACCATCCGGTATTCAAAGGAACACCACTTCCTGGGCACAAAGGACTAGGGCCATTTGGATTTGAATATGTGGTTGGACCAAGGGTGCCGAGCAAAGATGCTAAGCTTGGATATATTGGACCGCCAAGACAATCATCTGCTGGTGGGTATGACTGTGTTTGGCCGATTTGGATGGTCAAATGACAAAAGATGAACAGCAAATAAAAGTCTAGTTTCTTCATAAGAATTACAATTTGCTTCAATAAGAGCCCTCTTGAACACGAAACGCTGGTTCAAGATAGGTAGTAATTATTTCTGGACCTAAGGAAATCAACTCAATCTTGGAATAAAAAAACATCTGACATCCAAAATAGCCCGATTATAAATTTAGAATTTCTTGAATAAATAATTGCAAAGGCTTACAGATATGGTTGATTATTTATTTGCTAACCCTTGAAAATGCTTGGGTAATTAAAAAGTAATCTAACCTTTAAAATTATCTAGATTCTAATTTGGCTGCAAAGATTACCATATTCATAAAGTCTAATAATTTATAAAAATGAAGAAGTCGCCAATTATCATTTTAATCGATCCATTAATGTGCAACCAAAACACGAATGATTTTTACCGATTCATTTTGCTCCAGCCGAAGGAAATATAAACCCGGTTGCGAAGGGCTGGTTATGGTATTTTGATTGATAACCGTGTTCTGATCTAAAAGCTTTCCGGACAAGTCTATCCAGGTATATCTGATATTCCCTGACCCGGTCTTCAAATTCAGAAATCCGATTTCGGTATCTGGACTGATGATGTAAGAGCTACTTTCCTCTTCATTTGAAGATCTGGCTTTCTTTTGGCCCGGTTCAGCAAAAAATGACCCAACATTAACCTTTACTTCATCCGCATAACTGCAATTTTGAAATTGGGTAATCCATTCCACATAATAGATTCCTCTTTTATTCACAGTTATCCTCGTTTTGGGATCGTTTATTTGATCAAAGTCAAGCATTCCCGGTCCGGATTTAAATCTCCAGGAACCAGGAGTTGTGGTCGAAGCATTGAGATTGAGGAATAAGTTTTTAGTTTGAATATCTTTACCACCGTCAGGTATATATAGTGACTCATCAATAGAATCCACACCAAATTCATACCGTATCTTTTTAACTTCAGGCCCAAAATAGACGTCCACGTCCATAAAGAAACTATAAGTGGATTTTTCCCTTACTTCAAGTAATTTATCTGATTTAATGATGGGTGCATTAGGGTGTAAAAGATCCTTTAAGTAATAGGTGTAGACCAGGTAGGCTTCTTCACTCTGACAGGAGTTATTTTCAATTTTTGGCTGGTAATACAATTTATTGTCATTCTTGCAGACCGGTTCCAATAAGCCTTTGAATGATGGGAGAAATTGATGGACTTCAAGGTATTGTTTGCATGCACCTGGTATGGTGTATACATATTCATAAGGTTTTGTACAATCTTTTATCAGTATACCTTGTGGATTGACATAATAATTGTTTGGTGCGGCACCTATATGATAAATCCTTTTTGGATCTGGTTTTGGATGAACAATGAATCTCACTACGCTGTCGTATTTACATCCTGCTTGCGTAGTAATGGATGCCCTATAGACACCATCCTCAGAGATAACGTTGCCATACCAGATAAAAGGCCTTGGATAGGTTTGTTCGTAACACAATGTGCGGTCTTCTCCAATTCGATCTTCAAATGAAATTACATGAACTGTTGAACATTCTCTCGCCGATTGGGCATAACGAATTCCACCTGCACTTACCAGATACTTGGTAACGCAGATTTCAAAAGTTCCTCCTTGTAAAAATTTATATTTGATTTTATGCTTATCATCACCTACCACAACGTCATCAATGGTCCATTCAAATTTATCTTGTTTATGTCCTCCATCAACAAAGAATTCTGTTTCTAAATTTAAACACGTTTCTAAATTTCGATCTTTATCAAAATTTATAGGAGCAAACCCATTCAAATTGCAATCCTCCTTTTCTCCGTATGCACTTAACTGCACATTACAAAAATCACCATTGCATCCGTTTATAAATAAATTGTATACTGCACATTGCTCAAGATATAAGCTAAAACTGTAAGAGCCACTATTGTAACATTGATTGCTACAAACCAAAGCATTGGTAAAATCACAGTTTTTGTAAACCCCAAATTGAACGCCGGAACCATTTACATTACAATTGGAAAAAGTTAGGACAAAGTCAACCTGCCCACCATAGGCGACGAAGGAGTACCATCCGGTATTGATTGGAACCCCATTACCCGGACAAAGAGGATTAGGCCCATTAGGGTTTGAATAAGAGGTAGGACTAAGGGAGCCGAGCAAAGATGCTAAGCTTGGATATATTGGACCGCCAAGACAATCATCAGCTGGTGGGTATGACTGTGTTTGGCCGATTTGGATGGTCAAATGACAAAAGATGAACAGCAAATAAAAGTCTAGTTTCTTCATAAGAATTACAATTTGCTTTAATAAGAGCCCTCTTGAACACGAAACGCTGGTTCAAGATAGGTAGTAATTATTTCTGGACCTAAGGAAATCAACTCAATCTTGGAATAAAAAAACATCTGACATCCAAAATAGCCCAATTATAAATTTAGAATTTCTTGAATAAATAATTGCAAAGGCTTACAGATATGGTTGATTATTTATTTGCTAGCCCTTGAAAATGCTTGGGTAATTAAAAAGTAATCAAACCTTTAAAATTATCTAGATTCTAATTTGGCTGCAAAGATTACCATATTCATAAAGTCTAATAATTTATAAAAATGGAGAAGTCGCCAATTATCATTTTAATCGATCCATTAATTTGCAACCAAAACACGAATGATTTTTACCGATTCATTTTGCTCCAGTCGAAGGAAATACATACCCGGATGCGATGGGCTGACTATTGTATTTTGATTGATAACCGTGTTCTGATCTAAAAGCTTTCCGGACAAGTCTATCCAGGTATATCTGATATTCCCTGACCCGGTCTTCAAATTCAGAAATCCGATTTCGGTATCTGGACTGATGATGTAAGAGCTACTTTCCTCTTCATTTGAAGATCTGGATTTCTTTTGGCCCGGTTCTGCAAAAAATGACCCAACATTAACCTTTACTTCATCCGCATAACTGCAATTTTGAAATTGGGTAATCCATTCCACATAATAGATTCCCCTTTTATTCACAGTTATCCTCGTTTTGGGATCGTTTATCTGATCAAAATCCAGCATTCCCGGCCCGGATTTAAACTTCCAGGAACCAGGTGATGTGGTCGATGCATTGAGATTTACAAATAAGTTTTTAGTTTGGATGTCTTTTCCACCGTCAGGTAAATACCGAGACTCGTCAATGGAATCTATGCCCAATTCGTAACGTATCCTTTTAAATTCAGGTCCAAAATAAACATCCACATCCATATAGAAACTATAAGTGGATTTTCCTTTAACCTCAAGGAATTCATCTGATTTTATAATTGGGGCCTTTGGATTTAAAAGATCTTTCAGATAATAAGTGTAAACGAGAAATGCTTCCTCGTCACCATGACAGGAATTATTTTCAATCAAAGGTTGGTAATACAATTTATTGTCATTTAAACAGATCGGTTCCAACCTTCCCTTAAAGTTGGGAATGAATTGATGGACTTCAAGAAATTGCTTGCAGGCACCGGGTACAATGTACCCATATTCATAGGGTTTTGTACAATCCTTTATCGATATTCCTTGAGGATTCACATAATAATTGTTTGGTGTAGTGCCAATGTGGTAAATCTTTTTCGGCTCTGGCTTTGGCAGCACAATGAATCTCACAATACTGTCATATTTACATCCAGCTGGTGTAATAATGGACGCCCTGTATTCTCCATCCTCAGATATAATGTTGCCATGCCATATAAATGGTTTTGGATAGGTTTGCTCATAACATAATGTGCGGTCTGGCCCTGTTTTGTCCTCAATAAAGAAAACATGTACATTAGAACAATCCCTATTGGATTGTGCATACCGAATTCCTCCAGCGCTAATCCTATATCTAGATACGCAGATTTCATAGTCACCGATCTGTGAGAAATTGTATTTTATCTGGTGCTTATCTCCTGGAATAATTACATTGTCAATCGTCCATTCAAATTTATCTTTTTTATATCCACCATCTACAAAAAATTCACTGTCAGAATTAATACAGGTTTCAAGATTATGATCAAGGTCATAATTAATGGGTTCAAAATAGATTATACTACAACTTCCTATTGCCCCTGTAGCACTCAATTGCACGTCACAAACATCTCCATTGCATCCATTGATGAATAAATTATATACTTCGCAAAAATCAAGGGATAATCCAAAACTGATTGTTCCATTACTGTAACATTGGGTGGGACAAATCAAGGGATTTGAAAAATCACAATTCCGATATATCCCAATTTGAACTCCGGAACCATTTACATTGCAGTTCGAAAAAGTCAAAACAAAGTTAACCTGTCCTCCTTGCGCAGCGAAAGAGTACCATCCGGTATTCACAGGAACCCCACTTCCCGGGCATAAAGGATTAGGGCCATTGGGGTTTGAATAAGTGGTAGGACTTAGAGATCCGATTAAAGAAGCTAAACTTGGATAAATTGGCCCACCAAGACAGTCATCGGCTGGTGGGTATGATTGAGTGTGACCGATTTGGATGGTCAACTGAAAAAGGAAAATCAATAAATAACCAGCTAGTTTCTTCATAAAAAATACAATTTACATTAATAAGAGCCTCAATTAACATGAAACGCTGGATGAAGATACCAAGTAATTTTAGGTGGTCTTAGGATAACAACTTGTTTTTGAAAAATAAAAATTATCTACCATCCCTAATATCCCGAATCTGGATTCAGAATTGTTCGCAATAGAGACTTGCGAAAAACTACTGACTTAAGCTGACTATTAATTTGGTAAACTTTGATAAGTCTGAGATTCTTTGAAAATAATCAAAGCCTCAAGGACATTTAGCCAAATACCAGATTCCAAATCCTGCTTCTTAATTTGGTATTTCGTCATTCAAGAATCAAAGCACCAATCAAAGAGAAACTGGATTGATTCCAATTATTTTGCAACCAAAATACGGATAATTTTTACCGATTCATTTTGCTCCAGTCGAAGGAAATACATACCCGGATGCGATGGGCTGACTATTGTATTTTGATTGACAACCGAGTTCTGATCTAAAAGCTTTCCGGACAAGTCTATCCAGGTATATCTGATATTCCCTGACCCGGTCTTCAAATTCAGAAATCCGATTTCGGTATCTGGACTGATGATGTAAGAGCTACTTTCCTCTTCATTTGAAGATCTGGCTTTCTTTTGGCCCGGTTCTGCAAAAAATGACCCAACATTAACCTTTACTTCATCCGCATAACTGCAATTTTGAAATTGGGTAATCCATTCCACATAATAGATTCCCCTTTTATTCACAGTAATCCTCGTTTTGGGATCGTTTATTTGATCAAAATCAAGCATTCCCGGTCCGGATTTAAACCTCCACGAACCAGGTGATGCGGTCGACGCATTGAGATTTACAAATAAGTTTTTAGTTTGAATGTCTTTACCACCGTCTGGTAAGTATCGAGACTCGTCAATGGAATCTATGCCCAATTCGTAACGTATCCTTTTAAATTCAGGTCCAAAATAAACATCCACATCCATATAGAAACTATAAGTGGATTTTCCTTTAACCTCAAGGAATTCATCTGATTTTATAATTGGGGCCTTTGGATTTAAAAGATCTTTCAAATAATAAGTGTATACGAGAAAAGCTTCCTCGTCTCCATGACAGGAGATATTTTCAATCAAAGGTTGGTAATACAATTTATTGTCGTTTAAACAGATCGGTTCCAACCTTCCCTTAAAGTTAGGAATGAATTGATGGACTTCAAGAAATTGCTTGCAGGCACCGGGTACAATGTACCCATATTCATAGGGTTTTGTACAATCCTTTATCGATATTCCTTGAGGATTCACATAATAATTGTTAGGTGTGGTGCCAATGTGGTAAATCTTTTTCGGCTCTGGCTTAGGTAGAACAACAAACTTCACAACACTATCGTATTTACAACCCCAAGTAGTTGTGAAAGAAGCTCTGTAGATACCTTCTGTTGAAATATTGACTCCGTGCCAGACATAAGGCTTAGGATAGGTTTGATCATAACATAAATAACGGTCAGTGGCACCATACCGGTCAACAGAAGCTAAAACATGTATGGTTGAGCACTCTGTGTTTGATGCTCCATAGCGGATTCCACCTGCACTTACTTTATAGGAGAAAACACAGATTTCAAAATCTCCCTCTTGTGTAAAGGTATACTTCATTTTATGTTTATCCCCCCCAACCACAACATTATCAATTGTCCATTCGAATTTATCTTTTTTAGATCCTCCATCTACAAAATATTCTTTTTCAGAATCTACACATGTCTCAAGATTACGGTCCGGATCATAATTAATAGGTTCGTTAAAACTTGGATAGCATGTGCCGGTTGCTCCTGATGCACTTAATTGTACATTACAAACATCGCCGTTACACCCGTTGATAAACAAGTTATACACCTCGCAATAATCTAGGTCAAGCCCAAAACTATAAGTGCCGTTGCTGTAACATTGGGTTGGGCATACCAGGGCATTTGTAAAATCACAATTTCGATAAATACCAAACTGAACTCCGGATCCATTCACATTACAATTCGAAAAAGTCAATACGAAGTTAACTTGTCCTCCTTGCGCAATGAAGGAATACCATCCGGTATTCACAGGAACCCCACTGCCCGGGCAAAGAGGATTAGGCCCATTAGGGTTTGAATAAGTGGTAGGACTTAGGGATCCGATTAAAGCATTCAGACTTGGAAATAATGGTCCACCAAGACAATCATCAGCCGGTGGGTATGACTGAGTGTGACCATTTTGGAGGGTCAGCTGACAAAGGAAGACCATAAAATAACTAGCAAATTTCTTCATAAAAATTATAATTGACTTAAATAAGAGCCCTAATGAACATGAAACGCTGGATGAAGATAATTAAATTTTCGCTGAAAATTTAATTGTGTCCAAATAATCATACAAGCCTACCTGTAATGAAATAATGATCAAAAAGAAACAAAGTGAGATTTGTTGGCTACGGATCAATTTACATCTTTTAATAGATAAGCCTAGTGAACTGATAATGATTCAATCTTACCTTTGATGGACTAAAAGAGCACACACCCCAAGTCTGGGTATGCTTTTAGAATCCTTTTTATTCAGCTTATTTTAGCAGAAAATTTAGATCTTAAAACTTATTGAATTTTAATGTAGAACTTCTGCCTTCTTTGTCTGAGATTTTAAGAATGTATATTCCTTCTGGTAGCTTTGTAGTATTGATTTTAGTCTGACCATTTCCCGTGATGAAACTGTAAGATTGACTATATACTTCTTTAGAAGTTGCATCCAGGACGCTGATCTGTCCATCAAAACTCTCAAATGTTTCCAGCTTCAGATTTAATTCATCTTTTACAGGATTTGGACTTAGACTGAATTCCAGCTTTTTACTTAGGTCTTCAACAGCCACTGGCACTGAGGCCACAATAGAATAAGTCTCTTCAAATAAGCCTACATTGTTGCTGTTCTTATTAAAGAAAAATGGGGTTCTGAAATAGGCATCATTGTTATATCGGTAATTTAAGCTGATGTTGTGAACCGGCCATCCCTGTGAAATGCCTTCGTATTTGATAGACAAATCTATTTTTTTACCTTTTAGGGAGGAAACATCAATTTTGTGGGTTTCATAGCATACCACATTATTGACATTGGTACTCATCATATAGAGATCATTGTTTTTAGTAATTACGGCAACATTACCGGTTAATTTTCCGGAGCAAAAACCCAACGGGGCATTATTGGATGCTGCAACCGCATTGCAGTTAATGCATTGGCTGCAATAAACCGGATCAGTGTTGTTCTCACATTTATCGGCGATGATTTTGTTAGCGAAAGCTATACCGCCAGTTTGTGAATCTCCCAAACTAAAAATAGGATTCGTTTTCGAATTATTGATCAACCCAATCTTTACCCAATCTAACCTGATGGACGCCTTCTCCCTTTGGTCATTTCCGGTTACCGGGTCAATGCTAGGGGATACCGTTCCGGTTTTTCCACAAAATTGAAGTTGGATAGTCTGTGCCTCAACCAAGGTCAGACAGAAAAGCAAGGGGAGTGAAATAAGGAATTTCATATAAAACAAATTGTTTAATGGATTATAAAATGTGAAAAAGGTGGATTACCGAAGGTTAAATATAGATAGAAATTTAATATGACCTAATATTTTTAGATTAAAAATTCATTAAAGCTCTTAAATCTTGAAAATATCCAAAATAATTTGCGATTTCTGAAAAGAATAGCTATCGCTGATTTTAGAATTTTAAATTGATTTACAGGGATTTTAAGGACTTTTCTATGATGCCTGCGGCCTCTTCGGTTTGATCACGAGTAATGGTTAATGGAGGGGCAAACCTGATGATATTGCCATGGGTGGGTTTTGCCAATAACCCAAATTCGGCCATTTTAAGACATAGGTTCCAGGCAAGACTACTCTCCTGATGATCGTCAATTACAATGGCATTCAATAATCCCTTTCCTCTTACGGTGGTAATTAAACTGTGCTTGTTGGCAAGAAGGTTCAACAATTCTCTCAAGTATGCTCCCTGTAATTTTGCATTTTCAGCAAGGTTTTCATCTTGTACCACCTGCATAGCTTCCATGGCAACTGCACAGGCAAGTGGGTTTCCACCGAAAGTAGAGCCATGTTCCCCGGGTTTAATACAGAGCATGATTTCATCATCAGCCAGGACAGCTGATACAGGAAGGATACCACCTGATAAAGCCTTGCCGAGAATGAGAATATCCGGTCTGATGTCAAGGTGATCACAGGCCAGCATGCGACCTGTTCGCGCAATACCGGTTTGTATTTCATCGGCAATGAACAGAACATTGTTTTCTTTGCATAGTTCGAATGCTTCTTTAAGAAAATGATCTGCAGGTACTACAACTCCTGCTTCACCCTGAATGGGCTCAATCAGCATACCGGCAATGTTAGGATCAACAATTACCTCTTTGAGTGCCTGAATATCGTTGTAAGGAATTTTTACAAAGCCTGGTAAATAGGGGCCAAAACCCAGATAACTGGAAGGATCTGTGGACATGGAAACTGCACTCATGGTGCGGCCATGAAAATTTCCTTCAAATACAATTATTTTCGCTTGCGTATCTGGAATGCCTTTTTTCAAATAACCCCACTTGCGACAAAGTTTAATTGCTGTTTCAACCCCCTCAGCACCGGTATTCATTGGAAGCAGTTTATCATATCCAAATAGGCTGTTCATAAATTCTTCGTAAGGTCCGAGCTGATCATTGAAAAAAGCCCTGGAACTCAAGGTAAGCCTGGAGGCTTGTTGGATTAAAGCATTGACGATTCTTGGATGACAATGACCTTGATTTACTGCAGAATAGGCAGATAGAAAATCAAAATAACGTTTGCCCGATGTATCATAAACAAACACCCCTTCTCCTCTGGAGAGCACCACCGGAAGAGGGTGATAATTATGAGCTCCATACCGATCTTCCAGCTGAATAAAAGAGGTATTTTGATCAATTAAAGTTTCTGGCAACATTTTATTTAATTTTAACGCTGTACAAAATTAAGAATTCTTTTATGAATCCTCAGAACTTGTGGAATGCAGGGTCTTTTGCCGTCATTATACACTATAAAATCAGCACAATCATTGAAGGACTTTGAAGTATTTTGATTTTTCATCCTGGCCTCAACTTCTGACGACGAAAGTTGGTCTCTTTCCATGACTCTTTCAATGCGTAATTTAATTGGAGCACTCACGGCAATGACAAAATCAACTGGTTGAGCACTGAGCGTTTCAGGTAGCAGGGCTGATTCTTTAATTACATAGGGAGCGTTTTGCAAGACCATCCATTTGTTATAATCATCCAGAACTGCCGGATGGACCAGATGATTGAGTTGATTAAGTAACATCTTGTCTGCAAAAACTTTTGAGGCAACCCATTTTCTGTTTAACTTGCCTTCAGGTGTGTATGCTTCATCCCCTAATAAATCTTTAATTTTATTTACCAAAGTTGGATCTTGTTCCATGAGAAGTCGTGCCTGAATATCTGAGTTGTAGACAGGAATTCCCAAACTATTAAAAATACCGGCCACCGTACTTTTGCCGCTGCCAATTCCGCCTGTAAGTCCTATTGTTATCATAATATCTTTATTAAACTTCCGTAATTATACACGACCTGAGTTCGAAGTTATCATTGATTTTATCAAGATTGGTCCGGTCAAATCTTGTCTTAATTTTGGCAATTATTTCAAGCTTTTGTTCAATAGGAAATTCAATGTTCAGTTGATTGAAATTTATGGGATCCCAATTGCATTTGACCACTCCTAATTGTTTGCATATGCCTAATAAGATTTGAATTTTTTCAGGTTCTGCATTTATCCGGTAACGGATCATGTGTTTGATTTCAATAATACTGGCCTTGTTCAATGCATCAAAGGCTGCTGTTTTATAGGCTTTGATTAGTCCTGAAGTACCCAACTGGATTCCACCAAAATATCGGACACAAAAAACACCCACATCGGTCAAACGAAAGCTGTCAATTTGACCCAACATTGGTTTTGCTGCCGTTCCACTTGGTTCTCCATCATCATCCAATCTAAAGAATTCCCCATTTGTACCTGTACGCACTGCAGCACAAACGTGGCGGGATTTAGGGTGCAGTGTTTTGAAATATTTACTCTGAACTTTCAGCAAATCAACTTCCTTAAATGGAATGGCAAATGCAATAAACCGACTTCCCTTTTCTGAATAGTTGCCTTCAGAAGGCAGCTCTAAAGTCAGATGACTGTGCATTTGGTTACTCATATCTTTAACTGAACAACCCAATAAGCAAAATGGATGCAATTGCCAACAAGAGTCCTATTATTTTTTGGTTCGTAAAATGTTCTCGGTAGAACCATGCGCCCATCAAGCTGGAAAGTAGAATTACTGAACAATTTAGCAATGGGTAGAATACGCTTCCTTGAATGCCGGATCCCAAAGCTTTGTTCAAAAATAATATGGAAAAAAAATTAGGAATGCCGAGCAAAATTCCGGCACTTAATTCTTCCGAATTAATTTTTTTATTTGAAGCGCTCACAAGAATATAAATAATGGAAGTTAGGCTTGCAGAAATAAATACCCTGGCGGTAAAGACCCATTCAAATTCAATGTCATAAACCTCTTTTTTATGGATAAGCAAGAAGCCAAACTCAATTATTGTTGACAAAATCAAAGTCGCAAGCAGAAAAACTCTGCCATACTCATGTTTCAGAATGTTTTCTTTTGCATCTCTTTTATAAAAAATGACGAGGATTGCTAAAAGACTTAATAGAAATCCGGCCCATTGGAAATTATTTAATTTCTCTCCAATTAAGATTGCCAAAATTACCGTTAATCCAACGGACATTTTCTGTACAATGGTGGCAAGCGATAGTCCATTTAAAGCCACAGCATTTCCGAAAGAATTAAATCCGGCTACAAACAAAACTCCAATTAAGGCAGCTGAGAGTCCTGAACCGAATTTCGTAAAATTAAAAACATCAAAACCTACCTGGATAATTCCAATCAAAGAACAAACCAGATAATTGATCAGCACAATTTTGGAAATGCTCATGTTTTTGCCCGCAAATTGCTTGAAGAGAAAGCCCAACACTACGGTTGACAAAATACATGCTATTGTATAATTCATAGACAGGGCTAAGGTATTAACAATTTATTGATTAAGTTTTGCTTTCATTTAACCGCTTTTTATAAATTATCTTTGATTTTTGTTTGTCTAAAGTTGAAAAGCTGATTTTGCTGAACTTCCTGCTCGTCTGAGTGTTGATTCGGGGTTGTAGGGTGTTCAGGGCGCTTTATCTATATTTATTTATTGAAAACCAATAAGGAATTTAAGTTATGACTATTATTAGCCTTTGTTTATACATTGCCGTGGCTGCATTAATTCTGACCTTCTTAATGTCAAGAATTAAGGGGACTGTAAAATCCTTACCGGATAGTTTTTTACAAAATTTTTGCGGTGGTTTGTTTATATTTTCTGGTCTGGTAAAAGCAGTAGACCCTATGGGAACTGCTTTTAAGATGGAAGAATATTTTAAAGAATTTGAGCTTACTGCAAGAGGATCATTTTTGAGTTTTTCAGCAGACTTGTTTCCATTTCTACTTAAATTTTCAGTTGGGTTTTCTGTTTTTATGATTGTTTTGGAAATCGTAATAGGTGTAATGCTGATCATTGGAGCATATAGAAAACTTGGGGCTTGGTTATTTTTTCTGATCATGATTTTCTTTACAATCCTCACCGGCTATACCTTTTTGACCGGTTATGTGCCAAAGGATATCAATTTCTTTGAGTTTGGCAAATGGACCAGTTTTGATAAGGAATTTATGCGTGTTAAAAACTGCGGTTGTTTTGGTGATTTCATAAAATTGGATCCACGAACTTCCTTTATAAAGGATTTGTTCCTGATGATTCCTGCAATTTGGTTTTTATTGAGATGGTCAAAAATGCATGAGATTTTCAGTGCTTCCATTCGTACCGCATTGACCCTTATGAGTGTAATAGGATTGACTTTATTTTGTTTTAGTAATTATATTTGGAATGAGCCTATTGTGGATTTTAGACCTTTCAAAAATGGGACTGATGTTAAAACCACTAAAGAAACCGAGCAGAAGGCAATGGGCGACGTTAAAATTATTGCCTGGAAGCTCAGGAATAAGCTATCCAATGAGTTGAAAAATGTACCGGATGAGGAGTATATGGCGAATTTGAAGAATTTTCCAAAGACTGAATGGGAAGTTTTAGACCAGGTTAAAAGTGAACCCGCGATTCCTCAAACTAAAATTTCAGATTTTGCCTTATTTGACTTAGAGGGGTCTGATATTACAGAAGAGATCTTAAATGAACCTAAGAGCCGCTTGATGATCAATTGTCCAAAACTTTATTTTAGCTCTAAATCTGCAATGGTCTCCAGACAAGATACTGTTTATAAAGTTGACACGATTTGGTTTGGTTTGAAAAAGGATAGTTTTAATCTTAACTCTACAGTTTTGGAAATCAAGACGGTTGAAGAAAAGAAAAATGTATATACCTGGGATGAAAATTACCTGATACCTTTAAAAGAAAAGATTCTTCCACTGCTCGATAGCTTAAAATCAGATAACATACAAGGGTTTCTGGTCGCCGGGGGTGCCAGTGAAGAAGCATTGGCTGATCTTAAAGCCAGTCTTAAATTGGATATTCCGGTTTATACAAGTGATGATATACTTTTAAAAACAATCATGAGGTCAAATCCGGGTCTGATACTTTGGAGAAATGGCAAGATCATTCATAAATGGCACCATGGCCATTTACCGACTCCTAATGAAATGAGAAGAGATTTTCTTGATTGGCAGGCTCCTTTGATACATTAATTATAAATAAAATATATCTGTATTGTTTGCCAAATAGTGCTTACATTTGCCAACTTATTCAGTAAAGGATATTCATGCTTAGTAGGAGGAATGTTCGCGTCAAAGTGATGCAACAATTGTATAGTTTAGCACAGGACAAAGAACTGAGTCTTGCAGGGGCCAAAAGAGCTTACCTGCAGTCTGTACAGGACACTTTTCTACTTTATTTACTCAATTTATATTGCATCACCAGGGTCTGTTCCTTTGCCGAAGAGGATGGACAAACCCGGCTTAAAAAGCATCTTAAATCTGAAGATGACATTAAGTTTACCCCCAAACTTTATAATAATCCGCTGATTTCCAGTTTGGTAAATAATAAAGTGCTTCAAGCAAGATTTAAAAAGGAAAGATTTGATGAAGGCTTGGATGAGGATCTCTTCAGGAAGATTTATAAAGAGTTCGCAAAGGAAGAGCCTTACATTAAGTATTTGTTGGCAGATTCAACTAATGAAGATACCATTGAAATTCTTCTGGAATTGTACAGGACCTGCCGACGCAATGAATTGTTTAATGAAATAATGGATGACCGATTTTTCGGTTGGTCAGATGATAAATCCCTTGTCATTGGGGCACTTAAAAAGACATTGAAGGCCCTTCCTGCCGAAGGATCATTTTATGAGGAACATCAGCCGGATGAAGAGACGGTAAAGGATTTTGGACTTTTCTTGTTGACCAAAACATATGAAGAGGATGCAGTCCTGGAGGATATGATTAAACCAGTTCTGGAAAATTGGGATTCCGAAAGAGTTGCCTTAATAGATATGATTTTGATAAAAATGGGAATTATTGAAATGCTGAATATCAAAACAATCCCCGCCAAGGTGACTTTGAATGAATACGTAGAATTATCTAAACAATACAGCACCGATAAGTCTAAAGAATTTGTCAATGGATTGCTTGATAAAATACTGAAAGAATTAATGGAGCGAGGCCAAATAGTGAAAGAGGGCAGGGGCCTGATGGAATAAGCCTTTTTGGTATCTTGCATAAGCTCTAAATCTGGATTTATGTCAAAAAAGATAGTGATATTGGATTTTGGTTCGCAATTGACCCAGTTGATTGCCAGAAGGATAAGAGAACTGAACATTTACAGTGAAATTGTGCCGTTCCATAGTTTTTCACCTGTTCCGAATCCAGATATTGCTGCTGTAATTCTTTCCGGAAGTCCCGCTTCTGTGCGACATGAAGAAAGTCCCAAAGTTGATATTAAAGAAATACTCCAAAATTATCCTACCTTAGGAATATGTTATGGAGCTCAATTAACAGCCCAGCTTACCGGAGGTCAAGTCCAGGCATCTGATCATCGGGAATATGGTTTTGCCCAATTGAACCAATTAATTCAAGATCCAATTTGGAATGAGATTCCGCAGGCATCGCAGATATGGATGTCTCACAGTGATACCATTGTATCACTTGGCGAAGGGTTTGAAGTCATCGCTTCCACAGAAAGCATTCCCATAGCTGCTTTTAAATCTGTTGACAAAAATCATCCTGCTTACTTCGTTCAATTTCACCCGGAGGTGGTGCACAGTTTGTTTGGTTCGCAACTGTTGAAAAACTTTTTAATTGATGCTTGTCAAATTTCAGCGGACTGGACACCGGATTCATTTATCCACCGCACAGTGGAAGATATCAGGAGTAGAGTAGGGGATGAGGAAGTTTTGTTGGCTTTATCCGGTGGGGTAGATTCCTCTGTTGCAGCGCTTTTAATGCAGAAGGCAATAGGGACTCGATTACATTGTTTTTTTATTGACAATGGACTATTGCGGGCAAATGAATTTGATCAGGTTCTGGAGAGTTACCATGAAATGGGTTTGAATGTAAAGGGAATTGATGCCAAAACTCATTTTTATGAAGCCTTGTCAGGATTGGAGGATCCGGAGTTGAAAAGAAAAGCCATCGGAAAATCCTTTATAGAAATATTTGAACAAGAGGCGAAGGCATATCCTGGGGTGAAATGGCTTTGTCAAGGCACTATTTATCCGGACGTTATCGAGTCGGTTTCAGTGTACGGTCCGTCTGCAACCATTAAATCACATCATAATGTTGGAGGATTACCGGAGAAATTGCATTTAAAGATTATAGAACCTTTGCGCTTGCTTTTTAAAGACGAAGTTAGAAAGGTGGGCAAAAATCTAGGTCTTAAAGAAGAAATTCTGGGTCGCCATCCTTTCCCTGGCCCAGGGCTGGCCATCAGAATAATTGGGGATGTTACACCGGCAAAAGTGGCGATCCTCCAAAAGGCAGATGAAATATACATTCGCAATCTTAAGGAAAGCAATTTGTATCATGAGATCTGGCAAGCAGGCTCCGTACTATTACCAGTCAAATCTGTGGGCGTTATGGGGGATGAAAGAACCTATGAAAATGTATTGGCTTTACGAGCAGTCAACTCCATCGATGGTATGACAGCAGAGTGGAGCAGAATTCCTCACGAAGTCCTGGCTAAAATTTCCAACGAGATTATTAATAAAGTTAAAGGTATAAATCGTGTAGTCTATGACATCAGTTCAAAGCCACCCGCTACCATTGAGTGGGAATAGTTTAGGCATTCTTCTGCTTTGCCTTTTAATAACAGTAACTTCATGTGCTACAAGGAAAATTGTAAACAAACCGATTCCAAAGCCAGCGGATAAGGAAGTCACTAAACAAAAGAATACTGACTTGCCGCCCAAGATTGATACCGTAGTATGGAAAGAGAACAAGGATAAGAAAAGTCAACCGGACAAAGTGGGAGATAAGTCAGGTTCCGGAAAAGTTTCTACCTCCGAAATTGAAAAAAAAACCAGCAAGAAAATCACTAAAGAAGAATCCTTACTTCGAATTGTTGCTTTGTTACCTTTTAAAACAAATGAAAATGATACCAATTCAACAAAGTTGAATGCTGCCTCATTGAGGTATGTTCATTTTTATGCAGGCATGCAAATGGCCATTCAGGAAATGGAAAACAACGTTGGTCAAAAAATTGTGGTGGATGTCCATGACGCCCCTTCCATTGAGGAAGTAAAGTCCAATCTCAATAGATATGAATTGAGACCTCCACATTTAATCATTGGACCACAAAAATCTGATGCAGTAAAATATGCTGCAGAATGGGCCAAAAATCATGAAACCAGCATTATAAGTCCTTGGGTCAGTAGTTCCAGCATTACAGATAAAAACCCATATTATATTCAGGCTAAGGCGGGACTGAATGCTCATTATAATTTGATCAACACACATGTGAGGAAGAATTTTCCAGTTGAAAATATTTTTCTTATTTCTAAATCAACGGAAGATTCAAAGGATTGGATATTTAATGACAGCACCCTCTATTCTCAAAAAATTGAAGAAAAAATTATTAAGGAATCAGATCTGGCATCTTCCAATGAAATGATTGTTGGATCGATGCTAAAAGAAAATGGGCCCACTGTTTTTATTTTGCCCATGTCAAGCAACAAGGACGAAAATTTTATTTACCATTTTCTTAGACGGGTCTCCAGTGAGAAAGATAAGAAGGAGGTGATTGTTTATGGTATGTATAAGTGGCTTGAAATGAAGAACGACATTATTGAATATCTTAATGTTCAAAAAATAAGAATTAGTTTAAGTAATTATATTGACAATGATCAACATGAAATTAAAACTTTTAAGCGTAGATATTTTGATCGTTATAGAGAGTTTCCTTCGGAAGATGTTTTAGAAGGGTATGATATTATGAAATACTCAATCCAGTCGTTGAACACAGTGGGTCCGGATTTTCAATTCAAAAACCTCAACAAAACCATTCCATGTTTGGAGACAAGTTTCCAGATTAAGCCTGTATCTAAATCGGGCATAACTCCAGAGGTGAGTGACGATATCGATTATTTTGAAAATGCTTTTGTTAAAATCGTTGAACTAAGGAATAATAAGTTCAGGGTAATTGATTAAAAAGATATGAGCCATCATAAAATCTCAAAGGGATGGTCTATGGCTTGGTTTCTAATTTATTTTTCCTGATGATTACCTTATCAATTCTGGCTTGATCCATATCAACAATTTCAAATTCAAAATCACGCCATTGAATTTTTTGTCCTGTAACAGGCATTGACCGAAGCTCCTCTAAAATTAATCCGCTTAATGTATCTACCTGATAAGTATTGGTAAGATGGGGCAGTTCAAGTTTGCGAAACAGTTCATGAAGTGGGTATTGACCATCGATTAATAAACTTTTGTCATCCCGGACTATATAGGAAAATTCTTCTTCATAAAACTCTGAGACATCCCCCACCAAAGCTTTTAGTAAATCATTCAAGGTCAAGATGCCCTGTACCTGACCGTATTCATCCACCACTAAACCATAGTGAATATTTGTTTTTTTAAATTGCTTCAATGTTTCATAAGCAGATTGACTTTCCGGTAAATATTGAGGAGAATGGATCAAATCTGCCAATTTGAAATTATCATCATTGATGTGTTTGAAAATACTTTTGAAACTTACAATTCCTACGATATCTGTTTCCTGATCATCAAACACAGGATAAATTGAGTGCATGTCTTTATTGATGATATCCCGTAAGTGATTTGCATTTTCGTCGACAGATAGAAATACCATTTCATTTCGATGGGTCATTAAGGATGAAATTTTTCGGTCGCCCAGAATAAATACTCGCTGCACAATATCCTGCTCTATTTCTTCGATTTCACCCACCTCGGCACTTTCCTTAATGATGGATTTGATTTCCTCTTCTGTTACACTGCTGTCTAGACTTTTTTTAATTCCGAGAATATTCAAAATTACATCATTAGAAGCAGTTAAAAGTGCAACGAATGGGGAAGTGGCTATTGATATCCATTTCATAGGTCGTGATAATGCTATCGCCACCGGTTCAGGAAAACTAAGGCCTATCCTTTTTGGTAATAACTCACCAAAAAGAATGGACAAAAAGGTAATCATCAACACGATTATTCCAACTGCAAATTGATGCGAATAGATTTTTATAAATTCAAAATCTGATAAAAAATATTCAAGGTCATGGGTCAGATTTTCACCACTGTATATACCTAACAGAATCCCAATAAGTGTTATGCCAATTTGAACAGTTGACAATAATTTAGTAGGATGTTCAGCAAGCTCCAGAGCTGTTTCCGCACCTTTGCTTCCTTTTGCCTTGGCATTGTCCAGCTTAAATTTTTTTGAAGCAACCATGGACATTTCTGCCATGGAAAATATGCCATTGAGCACGATTAAACCGAATATAATCAATAATTCCACAGTTCGATTGATTTGAGAAGTTTGCAATAAAATGAGCGCAATAAATTCATGCAGCCACTATTTGAAGCATAGTAACCATCATCAGATGGCGATGCTGTAATATTTGATGATTTGTAAAGTTAGCAGAAATTAGAAACAATTTTCAGGGGAAGGAACATCTTTAAGCTTATTGCTTTTAACAGACCATGTCTACTTAGGTAATTAAATTAGACAAGACCTTAAAATATTTCCTTATTTCAATTTCAACAATGCAGATTTAATTCTTTTAATTGCTTCAATTATCTTTTCTTCTGAAAGTGAATAGGAGATTCTGAGGCAATTTGGGGCTCCAAATGCATCTCCTCCTACTACTGCAACGTGTGCTTCTGAGAGCAGAAATAAAGCCAAATCTTCCGCATCCTTGATAAGGGCTCCATTAAATGATTTGCCAAAATAATAATTTACCTGGGGAAGAATGTAAAAGGCTCCCTTTGGTTGATTGACTTTCCATTCAGGAATTTCTTTGATCAAATCCAATAAGAGGTCCCGTCTTTTATGAAAAGCCTGTCTCATTGCGTAGGTGCTTTCAAGGTCTGCATTTAAAGCAAATGCTCCGGCTCTTTGTGTGAAGGAGGCTGCTCCGCTGGTGAATTGACCCTGTACCTTTGTGCAAGCCTGGATAACTTCCTTTGGGGCACCCATGTATCCCAATCTCCATCCAGTCATGGAAAATCCTTTTGAAAATCCATTTATTGTGGCAGTCCTTGAGTTCATTCCTTCCAATGACCCTATGCTAACATGTTTTTCATTAAAAATGATGTGTTCGTAAATTTCATCGGAGACGACGAGTATGTCTGGAAACGCTCTCAGAATACCGGCAATTTTTTCCAAGTATTCTACCTCAAATACTGTTCCCGTAGGATTACAGGGAGATGAAAAAACCACCATGCGGGATTTGGGGCCTATGGCTTTTCTCAATAATTCCAAATCCGGTTTGTAATCTGCTTCAACGGTAGACTCCAATAATATAGGGGTGCCACCTGCCATTTTTATAATTTCAAAATAAGATACCCAATAAGGAGAAAATAAAATGACTTCGTCCCCTTCATTCAATAAGGCAAAACAAAGATTGGCAAAACTTTGCTTTGCACCATTTGATACCAGGATTTCATCCGGATTGTAAATTAAATTGTTTTGCTCACGGAATTTATCAGAAATGGCGTTCCTTATTTCCAACGTCCCCGCAACTGGAGTGTATTTAGTATATCCCAGATCTATTGACTCCTTGGCTTTCTCTTTTATGTGAACCGGTGTGTCAAAGTCTGGTTCACCAAGACTTAGATTGATGATGTCAAACCCTTTGGAAGCCATTTCTCTGGCCCTTTGTGCCATCCTGAGTGTCGCAGACTCATTCATGGCGGCGACTCTTGATGAAATTTTAAACTTATTCATTGGTACCTCAAAGGTCTAAATAAAAAAGGAAGTACCCAAGTGAATGGATACTTCCCTCATATTTTTTTAGCCAAAGATTAATGACTGATGACTAATTTTCTTGTTTGCAACGTTTGACCTATTTTAAGTTTAATCAGGTAAGAGCCGTTTTCAAATGCTTCTGTATTTACAGGAATCATCATCTCCCCACTTAAAATACCATAATTTCTACTTTGTACCAAATGACCCAACATGTCGACCACTTCGATGCTGACTTGCGTAGGATCGGTAAGATTCAGATCAATGTTTGCATAATCAGCTGCCGGATTAGGTGCTAATTTGACAGTGAAAGGAGCTGGAACCGGATTCTCTACAGAAGTATAGAGGCCGTTTGCAACTGCTTCTGAAATGGTAGTTTGGGTAGCATTTACGATTTCTCCATCAGGGCCTAAAAGTAGTCCAACTAATTCAAGATTGGGTTCTTTCCAGGTAATTGGAACATTTAAGGAATAAGTAATAAAATAAGTAGATCCTGCATTGATCTTGGTAGGTAAGAAACCTGCAATTCCATCATAACCGTCCAGGATAGCTCTGGCCACATGATTGTAGGTCATTCTGGAGGCCGGAACAGGATTTGGTAATTTTTCAAATCCTCCCATTGGACCACGAGCCCCACCAGAATATGTATTGGCCTGATTGAATTTAGCACCGGTTCCTTTCACACCATTTTCTGTAATGACCAGATTAAATCTGTAATCTCCATTTAGGTTGTCTAAAAAGTCTGCTCTTACAGAGATATTCAAGTCTCCTGTAGTTGGATTCCAGGTTGCACCATTGGTAAGTTTTACAGGTGTTTTTTCTACGATGGAGCTATAAAATTCTGATTCAAGTTCCAATGGATCTGAAATGGTTTTACGGTTATTTACGACACTTGGAAAGCCAGGGAATCCTGGAAAACTGGTCAAGCCTCTGTCATACACAGGCACCGTCATGGTATCTTGGTTGTGAACCGCAATACCAATAAAATGTTTGGGATAGGTTCTGGCCATGGAATCCATGTAAACAGCACCTCTTGGGCACCATTGGCACCAGGTTCCGGTAGCCTCTTCGGAAACTACCTTTTTAAATTCGGCTGGAACAACTCCCGATAGGTTGCTCTTTTTTATATTATTAGCCGTGTTATCATCTGCTACTCCATTTACTTTTGTGATTTCAACAGATAGTTCGTTTTGACCTGCAAGATATTTGACTGCTGGCAAATCAATGGTCTGAAATCCAAGAGAAGCAATATTCAAGTTGTTAAATGAAGCCACCTGAGTTGCCCCATTACCTAATTTATAACTGACCTCCAAAGAAGTGATGGCAGTATTTCCAAGGTTTCTTACTTGCATTGTTCCGGCAGCGCTTAAGTCTGCTAGAAATTGTGGTTTGTAACCAATCAATAGGAGCGTGGCATCCAGATTTGGTTTTACGAATGGTACATAATCGTAACTGATGTCATCAATGTAAAAAGTAGAACCATTACCACGTGTTTCAGTGCCGGTTACATAATTAGGATAAATATCTATAGATGCAATGGTGTTGTTTGGATTCGCAAATTTTGCTACCGTCACATCGTTCAATTTTACTTCCCAATTGTTGTCGGTAAGATCTGCTATTAGCGTGTATTTCACCCATGTTTCAGGAGTGTAATCAATTTCGCATAAATAGCCATTAGCAGAGCTACCTAATGTAGCACGGAACTTACCATCTCCATCAAAATAATTGTCCAGTGCCCAGGTAGTTCCGATGGTGGCTTTAGCTTGAAAATTAAAATAGGCCGCCTGATCGGAAAGCACATAAATCCACATTTCGTAAGTCAATTTTCCAATGTTCTTCTCACCACCAAAAGGCAATACCAGGTCAGTTGGACCTCCGGCTGCTGTAGCGGCTTCTAAACGAATGGACTTGGTCCCGGTTTTGCATTCTCATCAGTGATAAGGGCGTCTTCCTGAGTGCCTTCACCGACAGCGCCGGACCAAACAGTCCAGTACGTGGAGCTTTTTGCAACATAGTCGCCCACCTTATATGACTCAACGTTATCAGAAAAGGTATTCTGAGCGCCAAGACTTAAAAGTGAAAAGCAGAAGCAGATAATTAGTAAATTTCTTTTCATTTGTTGATTAATATTAGTTTAACAATGAGTCAAATATACGGATTATGAGTTTTATAGACCATCAGTTCTAAAACAAAAACACATTATACATTCGCAAATGTATAATGTGTTTTAATTCAAGTAGTAATATTTTATCTTAAAAACTTAAAAGGTCTCGTGTCGTAGCTATATCTTGTTTTCAGTACGTACATACCAGGAAGATAATGATTGATTCTGAGCAACATGCTGTTTGATGTTTTCTCTAAAAGATGGGTCTGCAGTCTGCGTCCACCCAAATCATAAACCTCTAATTCAAATCCTGCAGGGAATGGGAATATTGATTCAACCACCAATCCTGATGTTGATGCATATACTTGAAGGTCTTCTAAATTGAAGAATCCTTTTCCACTACCAAAGCAGTTGAGTGGTTTAAACTCAGCGGCTTTGCAACATTTTTCATTGTCGTTTTCACAAATTTTTAAAAAGTCATAGGTCAACCCACTCTTCTTAAAATCTTTGATGGTGATAGGTAAATCGTTATAGGAATAAAATCCAATAGAGCCTTTTCTGTCAAATACATCAAAACCTACTCCTTTTGTTCCTTTGTGCTGGAAGTTAACTCGCACGGAGTATTGGTTCGGTCCGGTACAATCAAGTGGAGTAACTTCAAGATTATAAATTTCACAAGACTCACCTTTCTGTTCACAGCACACGGTACCCAGGTTCAATTCCCGTGCACATTTTTCATTGGCACAATCCCTGAAAATAAACTCGTATTTTGTAGAACAATCTCCTTTTAAAGGGCCGATTTTAATTGGCAGGCTACCATAATTAAATTTACCATAATCCTTACCGTTGCCTTTGAGGGTAAAACACTCTGATGTATTGTGTCTGTCAAAGTTGAAGGTAATGTAAAACTCCCCTTCTTTGCATTGAGTTTTTTCATATTTGATCTGACCAATTTCACAATTGCCCTGAGTTTCACAGCAAACCTTTCCAACATTCAATGCACGAGTACAACGTTCATTTTTACAATCAGTAAATACAAACTCATAATTGGTGGTGCAATCACCTTTGAATGGTCCGATTTTAATAGGTTGAGGAGTATAAGGGAAAGTGCCATAATCATGTCCATTGCCTTTTATTCTGAAACATTCAGAGGTGTTGGAATACGGAAACTTAAATGTCAAATAAAACTGACCTTCTTTACAGTCGGTTCTTTCCCACTTGATCTCACCAATCTCACAGTTACCCTGAGCTTCACAACAAACTTTACCCACATTTACTTCACGGGCACAACGTTCGTTTTTACAGTCTATAAATGCAAAGCCATAGTTGGTTGTGCAGTCACCTTTGAATGGGCCTAATTTAATTGGTAATTGAGCATATGTAAAGGTTCCGTAATCCTGTCCATTTCCTTTTACCCTGAAACAATCAGAAGTGTTTTTGCGGTTAAAATTGAAAGTCAAATAAAACTGACCCTCCTTGCAAGCAGTTTTTTCCCATTTGATTTCTCCAATTTCACAATCTCCCTGAACCTCACAGCACACTTTACCAACATTTACTTCACGGGCACATCGTTCGTTTTTGCAATCAATAAAAACGAACTCATAATTAGTGGTGCAATCACCTTTGAATGGTCCTAGTTGAATAGGTTGCTTCGTGTAAGGGAAAGTTCCATAATCATGTCCATTGCCTTTTATCCTGAAACATTCAGAGGTGTTGGCATACGGGAATTTGAAAGTCAAATAAAACTGGCCTTCTTTATAAGCAGTTTTTTCCCACTTGATTTCTCCAATCTCACAGTTGCCCTGAGCTTCACAACAAACTTTACCCACATTTACTTCACGGGCACAACGTTCGTTTTTACAGTCTATAAATGCAAAGCCATAATTGGTTGTGCAGTCACCTTTGAATGGTCCTAATTTAATTGGTAATTGAGCATATGTGAAGGTCCCGTAATCCTGGCCATTTCCTTTTACCCTGAAACAATCGGAAGTGTTTTTGCGATTAAAATTGAAAGTCAAATAAAACTGGCCCTCTTTGCAAGCAGTTTTTTCCCATTTGATTTCACCAATTTCACAATCTCCCTGAGCCTCACAGCACACTTTTCCCACATTTAATTCACGAGCACAACGTTCGTTTTTGCAATCAATAAATACGAACTCATAATTGGTGGTACAATCACCTTTGAGTGGGCCTATTTGAATAGGTTGTGGAGTGTAAGGGAAGGTTCCGTAATCATGTCCATTGCCTTTCACCCTGAAACATTCAGAAGTATTGGCGTATGGAAATTTGAAAGTCAAATAAAACTGGCCTTCTTTGCAAGCAGTTTTTTCCCACTTGATTTCACCAATTTCACAATTGCCCTGAGCTTCACAACAAACTTTACCAACATTTACTTCACGGGCACAACGTTCGTTTTTACAGTCTATAAATGCAAAGCCATAATTGGTTGTGCAGTCACCTTTGAATGGACCTAATTTAATTGGTAATTGAGCATAGGTAAAGGTTCCGTAATCTTGACCATTTCCTTTTACCCTGAAACAATCGGAAGTGTTTTTGCGATTAAAATTAAAAGTCAAATAAAACTGGCCCTCTTTGCAAGCAGTTTTTTCCCATTTGATTTCACCAATTTCACAATCTCCCTGAGCCTCACAGCACACTTTTCCAACATTTACTTCTCGGGCGCAATGTTCGTTTTTGCAATCTATAAATGCAAACCCATAGTTGGTTGTGCAATCACCTTTGAATGGTCCAAGTTTAATAGGAAGGGGAGAATAAGGGAATGTACCATAATCTTGTCCGTTGCCTTTTACCCTGAAACACTCTGAAGTGTTTTTATGATTAAAATTAAATACCAGATAAAATTGACCTTCTTTACAATCTGACCTTTCCCATTTGATTTCACCAATTTCACAATCTCCCTGTGCCTCACAGCAAACTTTTCCATAAACACTGTCTATTCTGCATCTTTCATTTTGAGAATCAAAAATGACAAATTCATAAGAAGTTTCACAATTTCCCTTTAGTGGTCCAAGTTTAATTGGGAGGTTTTTGTAATTAAAGGTCCCATATTTAACACCGTTGCCTTGCACTTTAAAGCTGTCAGAGGTGTTTTTATGTTTAAAATCAATCGTCATGTAAAACTCCTTGTCGACCGAGCAATCAGATTTTTTTAATTGCAATTCAGACAGCATGCAGTCCCCTTTTACTTCACAACAGACAGTACCTAGAGATTTACGGATATTGCATAATTCATTTACACAGTCAATTACCACAAATTCATACTCCGTCTTACAATCGCCTTTGAATGGTCCTAGTTTTAGAGGAAGGCTTGTGTATGGAAATTCACCATAATTGTGACCATTTCCTTTGACTCGGAAGCACTCAGATGCATTCTGTACGTTAAAAGTTAGGGTGACATAGAATTCCCCTTCCTTAGTGCAATCTGATTTTTCAAGCTCAAGGTCACTTAGCATGCAATCCTCTAGACTACTTTTCGAATTTAACTCACTACCTAAGATTGATTTGCTGCTGATGGCAGAAAAGGCTGATAGAGAGAAAAACGAACAGAAAACAATGGATAAAAATTTGATCTTTTTCATATTAGGACAGACTGATTTGAGTATATGACCTGAATCAGGTAAAAACTGTTGCCTGAACTGACCAAAATACCAGCATAAAGTTACTAAAAATAGAGAATATTTGAAGGGCTTAATTAAACATTCAGTGTTTTTCAGTATTGGACGGCCAAAAAACCGGTTCTCTTCAATAATTTGAATAAAGATTAGTGGGCCAATACCCAGGCTCAATCCAATAAGGACAGCATAAAAGCATATTCCCTGGCCGTTTCTCGGTATTGCTTAAATCTACCGGAAGCCCCACTGTGTCCTGTATTCATATCACACATAAAAATCAGGGGAGTGTCATTGGTCTTATGAGTTCTGATTTTTGCTACCCATTTTGCAGGTTCCCAATATTGGACTTGTGAATCGTGATAACCTGTGCGAACAAACATAGCAGGATAGTTTTGGGGCATCACGTTATCATAAGGGGAGTAAGATTTTAAATAATGATAATACTCTTCGTTTGCCGGATTTCCCCATTCGTCATATTCACCGGTTGTGAGTGGAATGTCCTCATCCAACATGGTTGTTACAACATCCACAAACGGCACCACAGCCAGAATTCCTTTCCATAAATCAGGTCGCATGTTTGCAATGGCTCCCATCAGTAATCCTCCTGCTGAACCTCCATATGCAAAAAGCCTATCGGATTGGGTGTATTTTTCAGCTATTAAAAATTCTGCACAATGAATGAAATCTGTAAATGTATTTTTCTTTTCTAAAAACTTCCCGCTTTCATACCAGGCACGACCTAATTCCTGCCCACCTCGGATGTGAGCAATGGCAAACGCAAAATTTCTATCCAACAGACTTTTTCTCGAAATACTGAAGGTCGGATCAATAGAAATTCCATAGGAGCCATAACCGTATAATAATAATGGATGGGCACCATCCTTCTTAAAAGTTTTGTGATAGACAATTGAAATTGGAATCAAAGTTTGGTCAGAAGCGGTGGCATATATTCTCTCTGTATGGTATTCATTGGTGTCAAAGCCTCCTTCAATTTTTTGTACTCGCAATATACTGAGCTTATGATCTTCGAGATGATACTCATAAATAGTAGGCGGAGTTTTGAGTGAAGAAAAATGAATTCTTAAGTTGATAGAATCTAGTTCAGGATTAACTGAAAAGACCGCTGTGTATACTTCTTCGTCAAAGGTAATGTAATAGGGATTTGAATTTTTTGGATGAACATGAATTTTTAGAATTCCTTCACTTCTTTCTGATAGAACCAGATAGTCTTTGAATAACTCAAAATCCTCTACCAAAATACTTTCGTTGTAAGGAATAATGTTTTTCCAATAGTCCATTTCGGTATGTTGATCTGGACAACGCATCATTCCAAAATTGGGCCCGATTTTATTGGTACGTATAAACCACTCCTGATCCTTGTGGTCAATGTAATATTCAAGATTCTCCACACGGCTTTGAAATAGAAAAACCTGATCACTGCAATGTTGTGCATCGATGTATCGATATTCTGATTCCAGAGAGGAGGCAGAATTAATCAAAATATATTTTTTGTCCTTTGTTTTCCCAACTGATACATAAAACGTCTCGTCTGATTCTTCAAAGATTAATTTGTCTTTTTTAAAATCAGTTTCAAATTCATGCAGCATCACTCTGAATTCTCTGAGTGTATCATCTTTGGTCACGTAATACACATTTTTGGAATCATTGGTCCAGACGAGACATGTGCCGGCATTGGGAATTTTTTGTTTAAAAGTTTCTCCGGTAACCAGATTTTTAAAACAAATTGAATAGATTCTTCTGCTTTGTAAATCTTCTGTATAAGCCAAAAATTGATTGTTGGGACTAATGGCCATGCTCCCTATGTGGTAATATTTTTGACCATCCGCAAGTTTGTTTACATCTAGAATGACTTCTTCCCTGCTCTCCAAAGTACTTTGATATCTCACATAGATCGGATATTCTTTTTGCTCTTCAAATTTGGTTTTGTACCAATATCCGTTTACGTAATAGGGTGCAGATTCATCGTTTTGAACTATTCGCTGGGTGATTTCTTCAAATAATTTGTCCTCCAATTCTTTAAAAACAGCACACATCTGCTGGCCATAATTGTTTTCCTCTTCGAGGTACGCCAGGACATCCGGATGGTCTCTTTCATTCATCCAGAAATATGGGTCCACTCTTAGGTCTCCATGATGGCTAAGTTCTTTAGGGTTAAGTTTTGCTTTTGGAGCAGGAATCCTGGGTAAATTCATATGATTTGTATTCTGTTGCAAAAGAAACAAAGTTTGGGGATATAATAAGAAATCATAAACTATTGTCTCGTATTGACGATGTGATTTATCTTTAGGCATCTATTAGATGAAAGAATTCATACACAACGCTAAAAGACTGCTTTTCCTGGCCATTCCTATCATGTTGGGATCTGCCGGACAAAATGTCATTGCATTAACCGACAGCTTGTTTCTTTATCGTTATGATGAAAATGACTTCGCAGCTGTAGGATTTGTAAGCGTTTTTTATCTTGTAATTTCCTCTATTGCCTACGGGTTTTCAAAAGGTGGTCAGATCATTATTGCCCGAAAATATGGGGAAAGGTCTCCGCTTGCGGTCAAAAAGTACTTTTATGCCATTCTCTTTTTTGAATTGGTAGTAGGACTTTTGATTTTTATTGTACTTAAATTCTTCTCAGCTGAAATCCTTTCATTGTTTGTCAAATCTGAAGTAATTCTCCAAAAATCTCTTGAATTTCTCGAATACCGTATCTATGGTTTAGTTTTTGCCTATGTCGGACTTGCCTTTTTGTCGTTGTATATGGGTTTAGGCAGACCTAAAATTATTCTGATTGATACTGTTTTTTTGGGATTGAGTAATATTCTTTTGTGCTATCTCTTAGTCTATGGGAAAGGCGGATTTCCAGAGATGGGAATTGCAGGAGCAGGATTGGCAAGTTCGCTTGCTGAAATTGCAGCTTTTGTGTTCTTTCTGATTTATATATTGCTAGACAAGGATCTGAGGCCTTTTGATCTGTTTACCATACCCCACATTGAGCCATCCGAATTAAGAAATATTTACAAACTAAGCCTTCCGATACTTATGCAATCAGTCATTGGGATTGCAAGCTGGTTCATCTTTTTCAGTTTTATAGAAAAACTGGGAGAGAGAGCTTTGGCAATTTCCAATTTGTTGCGCGTGGTTTACCTGATCTTTACCATTCCTTGTTGGGGCTTTGCAGCGGCCATCAATACCATGGTAAGCAAAACTATAGGACGAAAAAGAGAGCAAAGAGTACTCAACCAAGTATATCATTCCTCTTTAATTTCTCTTACCGTAACAACCCTGGTATCCTTTCCATTTTTAATTTTTGCCCAGACCCTCCTGTATCCATTTTTGGGGGGAGGAGACACTGCCTTGTTTCAGGAATCCCTGCCATACTTTAAAATTCTCTTCGCCATTTTGGTGGTTGCATCTTTTTCAAACATTTTTTTTAATGGGGTCAGTGGTGCGGGAGAGACTTCCAAGGGGTTAAACATACAAATACTGGGATCATTTCTTTACTTGGGGATTACCTGGATAGCTATTCTTTACCCGGATTCACTGGGTTTGAAGTGGGCATGGTACGGAGAAATTGTCTATTGGCTGAGTCAATGTCTCTTGTCCTGGTGGGTTCTTAAATCCGGCAAGTGGTACTTTATTAAATTTTAAGTTTATTGTTATTTTTTTTCCTTTTGTAATAGCTTGATCCAGCTATTCTAAAATAGTTAAAATATTTATATATGATTGATAATGAGCGCTTTATTTAAAGTGTTGTTATTTATATTGAGAAAACTTATATAAATCTTTTCTATATTTTTGCAGCCTTATGAGACTTAAAAAAATAGAAGTCAAAGGTTTTAAAAGCTTTGCTGATGAAACGGTCATCCACTTTAATGAGGCAGTGACCGGTATTGTTGGTCCCAATGGTTCAGGGAAATCAAATATTGTGGATGCCATCAGGTGGGTGCTGGGAGAGCAAAAAGGAAGAGAATTGCGTTTGGAACAAATGTCTGACGTTATTTTCAATGGTACCAAAAAGCGAAAGGAGGCACCTCTGGCGCACGTAAGCCTTACCTTCGAAAACACCAAAAATCTATTGCCTGTTGAATATCATACAGTAAATATTTCAAGGTTTTTATACAGAAGTGGAGAAAGTGAATATCGTCTGAACAATGTTACCTGTAGGTTAAAAGACATCACTTCACTGTTTATGGATACCGGAATCGGATCTGACTCCTACGCCATTATAGCTCTGGGAATGGTGGAGGACATATTGTCCAACAAGGAATCTGCACGGCGGAAAATGTTTGAGCAGGCCGCAGGAATTTCAAAATACAAGTCCAGAAAGCGTGAATCCATAAATAAATTAAAAGCGACCACCGAGGATTTAGCTCGAATTGAAGATCTATTATTTGAGATCAATAACAATCTCGTTGAATTGGAAAAGCAGGCAAAGCGGGCCAAAAAGTTTTTTGAAATGCGGGATAAGTATAGAAATTCCGGATTGAGGCTCGCATTTTTGTCCGTAGTAAGTCTGAAGGAAAAGATTCAAAAGACCTCCCAAATTATCGACGAAGAAATAATAAAATTGCAAGAGCAGGAGGTTAAACTGCACCAATCTGAAGCAGAGCTTGAGCAATTCAAAAAATCTCACCTAGATAAGGAGAAAAGTCTCAGTGAATATCAGAAGAAAGTGAACGAACTTTTGGATCAGATCAGAAATATTGAGACAGAGATTCAAGTTAAAGAACAAAAGAAGTTTTTTAATGTAACACAGCAGGAAGCTTTGAGGCAGAGCAATACGGATGCAGGTACTAAATTGGAAGTAATTTCTCAGGATATTTTATTGCTGCATTCTGAAATCGGAAAAACTCAGGAAGAATTCAGTAAACTACATGTTCAGACTGCTGAGTTACAGTTAGATTATGAAACTAAGCAATTGAAGTTTGATGAGCTAAAATCTGGTGTGGATCAGTTTCAAACTCAAAAAGATACCATAGAAAAAAGTGTCTTCGAATTAGAAAAGGATCTGGCGATCAAAAGAAACCAACTGGAAAATCTCCAGGCAGATTCAAAAAGAAACGCAGATGAACTTGCGTTCAGGACAGAGGAATATTCACATTTCAATAAAGATATTGAAGACCTTGAGACCAATCTTCGGATTGTTCAGGAGAAAATTGCCTTGGTGACTAAGGAAGAGGAGGAAAGAAAAGCAAGGCTTTCTATTCTAAAGACAGAGATTGAAACACACACCCAAAATGTAGCAGCCGCCAATCGGAAAAAAGATGCCCGGAAGAATGAATTTGATCTCTTAAAATCTATGGTTGAAAAACTTGAAGGTTTTCCGGAGTCCATCAAATTCCTGCATCAGAATTGGAGAAAAGACGTTCCCGTATTAACGGATCTTATTTATACTGAAGAGAAATATCGTTCTGCAATTGAGTCTTTCTTAGAGCCCTATCTTAATTATCACGTAGTGAGTAATGAAGAGGAGGCCATTCAGGCGATCAGACTTCTCCATGGCAACGCCAAAGGCAAGGCTAATTTTTTTATTCTTAGTAAATTTAAAAGTGAGAAAATTGTTCCGGCAGAAATTGTTGGATTTAAATCTGCCATATCCCTTATTGAAACCGATGCACTCTACCAGCCTTTGTTGTACTCTTTGTTGAATAATGTTTATGTAAAAGACGCTGAGTCTTATCTTGAAGATGTCATGGATTTTCCGGAGGATGTTTCAGTAATTAGTTTGAGTGGGTCTATAATCAGGCAAAGAAATTCGATTTCAGGTGGTTCGGTTGGATTGTTTGAAGGCAAAAAACTTGGTCGCAAGAAACATCTGGAAAAACTTGAATCTGATCTTAAGACCATTGAGCTGGAGGTTTTAGAGTTGGACAGAACGTTGTCACAACTTAAACAAGATTACAAACAAATTGAATTGATTAACAAGGAAGGAGAATTGAATATTTCAAGAAAAGAAGAAAGTACCTTGCTTCAATCTCTGGCACAAATGTCAACCAAGGTTCAACATTTCAATGACTTGAAAAAACAATTTGAAGAGCGCATAGCTGGTAATGATCTAAAATATAAGGAAATACAGCACGACAGAGAAACGAATCAGATTAAAGTGGAAGCGCTTAAGTCAGAATTGGGTCAACTTTTAAACAGCATCACCCAAACTGACCTGGTATTTAATAACATCTCAACAGAATTGACAACAGCTGCCGGTTTGTACAACCAGTCAAGACTTGAAGTGCTCAAATGGGAGAATAAGTTGGACAATATCAAAAAGGATCTTGAATATCGTCAAAGACAGCATGATGAAACTAAAATACAACTTGAGCACAACTCAAAGCGCTTAGAAGAATACCAACATGAATTGGAGGAATTAGATAAAGGGTTGGCTGAAGATAAAAATCAACTAATTGAAAGATTCGAATACCGTAAAACAATTGAATCTGATTTAACGCATTTGGAGCAGGATTATTACGAGATACGGAATACCATCACTGTGCAGGAAACCCAAATTCGGGGATATCAGAAGTCAATACTGGAATACCAATCTTCCATAAATACCTTGAAAGATCAACGTTCTGAGAGTAATTATAAGATACAGTCTACAGTGGAGAGGGCTGAACTTGAATTCAATACACCTTTGGATAAATATGTTCCCGAAGAGGAAGTAGAGCAAATGGATGAAGATGCATTGAGGGATCGAGTGATGTATTATAAAGTTAGGCTCGATAATTATGGAGAAATTAATCCAATGGCATTAGAAGCCTATGAGGAAATGAAAGGAAGATATGAGCGAATTCAATTGCAAAAAGAGGATATCCTTAAAGCTCAGGACAGCTTGCTTCAGACCATAAAGGAAATAGAGGAAACGGCTACGGCCAGCTTTATGAATGCCTTTAATCAGGTGCGTGTTCACTTTCAGGATGTTTTCCGTTCACTATTTACCGGAGATGATGATTGTGATTTAGTCTTGATGGATGAAATGGATCCATTGGAGTGTGATATTGATATCATTGCAAAACCCAAAGGGAAGCGACCAAAATCTATTCATCAGTTAAGTGGAGGAGAGAAGACCTTAACAGCCATTGCATTGTTATTCTCACTTTATTTACTGAAACCGGCACCTTTCTGTATTTTTGATGAAGTTGACGCACCACTGGACGATATTAATATTGATAAATTTAACCACATCATCAGGAAGTTCAGCAAAGATTCACAATTTGTGATCATCACGCACAACAAACTGACCATGGCAGAAGTAGACGTCTTGTATGGGGTTTACATGGAAGAAATGGGCGTTTCGAATGTCACTGCAGTTGATTTTAGAAGTTATGAGCATGACATTGTGCTTTCTGAAATGGAAGGATAATTGTAAAATAACTGCTTCTATTCAGGTATGGAATGGGAGTTGTTCGATAAATTGATAGCTTTTTAGTGCATGGTCAATTTTTGCAATCAAGGTTGATCTGCCATTTGTAACTGCCAAATAAGGAGCTTTTAAAATAAAATTATAATTGGCAGCTTGATCCAATACACGCTGTGAAATTGCAGTTTCATAGGACTTACACTCAACAATTACAAGAGGGGCTCCCGATGGATCGTAAACTACCAAATCAAATCTTCGCTTAAATCCCCCAAAAACTAATTGTTTTTCAACGGACATGTTAGACAGACTGTAATGGAGTTCAGAATGAAGATGCACGATGAATAGCTGCCTTACAATTTCCTCAGGGGTAGAAGTTATCCATTTTTTTCTGACCGGATCATAGATTTGATTTTTTGAATTTCGTTTGATCTGGTTAAAATATTTTTCCAATGAAAATTCATTTTCCATCAGACAGCGTGCAGGTCTATGTTTTTAATGGGTGTAAATAAATTTCGCTCATTGGATGGCCAGAAACTTTTCAATTGAAACAACTGATTTGATTCCACATTTTCAATCTCAAATCCGGCTACTTCCATGCATTTTAAAAAATGCCATTGCCATTCCAATTGTTGAATGTTTAGGGAAGCAGTGGAAAAAAGTTGATCAGCCAACCATATTTTTTTCTGTGTTGATTTATGCATCAGCAACTCACTTAATCTTTCAGCTCCATCTTGTTCTTCCAACTGGATCAGATTCCATTCAACACCACTGAGTTGAATAAACAATTGCTCTAATTCCTTTGGCAGAAAACTCAGTGCCAGTTTTTTCGAATTAACTAAAACTTTTAATTTCGGAAAATTTGATAAAATGAAATTAGCAAGTCCATTGATGTGGGTGGTTACTTCGGTTGGATGAAGATCGTGCAGTATATTTTTCAATCTGGATGGGGGAGCCTGATTGAGTGCGATATTGAATTCTGCATGAGAAGATAATTCTTCGTGTATACTGATATAATGATGGGCAGATTTTCCAAATTTTGCCAACTGTTGATCTTCATCAGCAGGACAAAGATTCCACACTTCATCCCAAACTGGTTGGCTCAGTGTCGGAAAATATTCGCGGTGAGAATTTTCAAGTATAATAATAGGAAATACATCAGTCAGCAGTGGAATTAATTGATAGTATTCTGAAAGTGTGTGTTCATTTTTTTGGTTATTTTTTAAGCTTTCATAAAGGCCGGAATCCTTTTCACTCAACTTTTGAAGTGATTGGTGCTGTTTTTGTTCATATTTTGAAAGCAGGTAGGACGTCCATTGTGATTTTATCTGAGCAACACTGGTTTTGAATTCCTTAATCCAGTCTGGAATAAATTCTGCATTGTAGTCAAAAGTTTGTTTTAAAATGCTGTCCTGGTAGTGTCTTTTTAATTCCATTTCCCAACTGTCAGGATGCGCAGATTGCAAAAGATCCAAAATGTTTTTTTGACGGTCAGTAAGCAAATTGTATTGAATTTTCCAATCAAAAAACGGTGCAAATGAGGACGAGCAATCTAAAATGGTATCCGCAAATTTGATATGTTTTTCTATGGAATGAATCAGTTCAGGAAGTGTATCAGATTGCAGTTGAATGGTTTGATGGATAATTCCGGAAGAATTGATATCATTTTGCCATTTAATGGCTCGTTCGAGGATGCTTTTTAAACTCAAAACAATATCTCTATCCCTTATTTCCGATAATTTTAATGACTTTAAGGTGTGGTTAAGACAATTGTTTATTTCTGGTTTTAAATCGGATATGGAAGGTATTTCGTTCCGGTAATTAAAAGTAATAATTTCTGAAGTGTCTGACGGCTTAAGGAAATTTCTATATTTTTCAAATTTTTCAACTGCAAGTTGATGTTTAAGCATCCAATCCGACTGATCGGTTTGATTGGATTGCAGCCATTTTAATTCGGAAATATATTTTGAAAATTGATGACAAATGCGTTTGTTTTCAGAGATGAACCAATAGTCAAGATATTCATTCAGTTCGTTTAGTATTTGACTGCCGGTTTTTTTCCAATGAGTTAGAAAGTGTGATAGGTAAGTCCATGCTTCATCCCGAAGAAAAAGTTCAAATAACTTGTCATTCAATTGATTTAGAGGATGAGATTCATGAAGCTTTCCGCCTTTACAAGTTTTAAAAGATTCCAACAAATTTATCATGCTCTGGTATTCTCTTTGCATGAGGGGCTCATGTAATGGGCTTATTCGAAAAAATTCATTTTTTTTGACTTGTTCCAGAGAAATGGCTTTTGATATTGAGCTTACAAAATTTTCTTGAAGTCCGGATTTAGTTTGATATAAAGAATCGTATGTTTCCTTGAGATTGTTGTGTACAATTTTTAAAGCTTTATTCAGCGTTTCAAATTGTTCCAGATTTAATTTTCCCGGGACAGTGACCGGATTAAATTGTAATAATTTTTGTTCAATTTCAGATCTGGAATGTGTAAATAGAAAACTCAAGGGTTGTAACTGAAATTCATGTATGATTTCCTCTAAAAGACGGACATGCTCAGGCTGATCTATTAAAATCAGGGTTTTTCTTTTGGTAAGTAAATTTCGGATAATTTTATTGCAGATCCATAATTTACGAGCGTTTTGGTTCAAAGGTCTGATGTGAATATTGGACTCAGTTTCTGAGATCAACATAGATTGAGCTACATCATCCGGCATAGGATATAAGTAAATGAAAGAGTCCTGACCCATTTTTGGTGTTAAATTTTAGATACAAATATATATAAAAATATTATATATGAATATCAAAAACTATGTTATTTAAGTTTTAATTTCGATTGAAGGTCAATCGGGCACCTTGAGGAACGGGTAAAACTTGGTGGCCGTCATAGGCCAAATGTCCGTTGACAAAGGTGCTAAGTATTTTTCCCGCCAGGCTCTTCCCTTCAAGTGGGGACCACCCACACTTATATAATAAATCGTGTTTTTTTACCTCGAGGGTTGCTTCTGGATCCAGAATTACTAAATCCGCGAAGTAACCTTCTCTTAGAAATCCTCTGTTTTCAATCTCAAAGCATACGGCCGGATTGTGTGCCATTTTTTCAACGATAAACTCTATGCCCCAACCATGCTGCTTACCTAAAGTAAGCATGAGGTTCAGTGGGTGCTGAACAAGTGGAAGTCCTGAGGGAGCATCCGCATAGTCCCTTGATTTTTCTTCCATGGTATGAGGAGCGTGGTCTGTAGCCACTACATCCATTTTTCCATCCATCAATGCCTGACACAATGCAAGTTTATCATTTTCTGTTTTAATAGCAGGATTGCATTTTATTAAATTGCCCAGTTGCTCATAATCCCGGTCGTCAAAAAACAGATGGTGGACGCAAACTTCACTGGTAATTCTTTTATTTCCCAATGGCTGGTTATTGTTAAACAAATCTAACTCCTGCGCGGTAGTAAGATGCAGGACATGCAATCTGGTTTGATGTTTTTGGGCAAGTGAAATAGCTAAACTGGAGGAGAGTTTGCAAGCCTCATGATTCCGAATCAAGGGGTGCTCCCAGGCAGGAATTTTTGACCCATATTTAAGTTTAGCGGCTTCCATGTTCCTTCTAATAGTGGGTTCATCTTCGCAATGTGTGGCAATCAGAACAGGCGCCCTTGAAAACAATGCCTCCAGGGTATTTGGTTCGTCAACCAACATTCCTCCGGTGCTCGATCCCATAAAGACTTTAATTCCGCAGACTTTCTCATAATTTACACGGAGTACATGCTCAAGGTTGTCGTTGGATACCCCCATGTAAAAGGAAAAGTTTGCCATGGATTTTTGGCTCGCGATCTTGTATTTTTCTTCTAGAATTTCAGGGGTCAGTGCATTGGGTATGGTATTGGGCATGTCCATAAAGCTCGTAACCCCTCCAGCCAGAGCGGCTGAACTTTCTGTGTGGATGTCAGCCTTGTGTGTGAGCCCAGGATCCCTAAAATGCACCTGATCATCAATGCAACCGGGAATGAGTAATTTCCCATTTACGTCAATAATTTCAGCTTCAGGATGGCTAATATCCTTGTCAATACGCTGGATGCGGCCGTCCTTCAGCAAAAGGTCTGATTCAAAAGATCTTCCTTCGTTAACCAGGGTGGCATTTTTAAAGAGTTTGTGATTTTTCATAGCCCCTTTATTATTGTTTTTTCAATCTTTGCAGGTAAATATTCTAATGTCATATAAACCATCAGAAAAGAAAATCGGTTTCCTGGGTGCAGGTCAATTGGGAAAAATGCTGGCACAGGAAGCCTCTAAATTAGATCTTGAACTTCATTTCCTGGACAAAAGTAAAGATTATCCTGCCGGTAAGGTTAGCCGATTTCTTACAGAGGGAGATTTTAACAAATACCATGATGTATTAAATTTTGGAAGATCAGTAGATGTATTGTCCATTGAGATTGAACAGGTGAATACCGAAGCCTTGGGCCAATTGCAATTGGAGGGTGTTAAGGTTTTTCCTCAGCCGGAGATCATTCGTTTAATACAAGACAAAGGATTGCAAAAACAGTTTTTGTTAACTCATGGAATTCCCACTGCACCCTTTACACTTTTTGATTCGACAGATTCCATTGTGTCAATGGTTCAGACCGGCATGATCAAATTTCCATTTGTCCAAAAACTCCGAAAAGGAGGCTATGATGGCAAAGGAGTTGAAATCATCCGTTCGTTTGAAGATTTTCCCAAACTAATGGAAGGGCCAAGTCTGGTGGAAGAAATGGCAGATATAGTGAAGGAAATAAGCATTATAACTGTAAGAAATGAACATGGTGAAATCAGAAATTACCCGGCCGTCGAAATGTTGTTTCATCCATCTGCAAATCTGGTAGAATATCTTTTATGTCCTGCAGAAATACCCGAACAAGTGTTGGTACATGCCAATAGACTTGCATTGGAGTTAACAGAGCAATTGAGCATTGTAGGATTGTTGGCTATAGAAATGTTTGTACTAAAAGATGGGCACATTTGGATTAATGAAATGGCTCCAAGACCTCATAATAGCGGACATCACACTCTGGACAATGGCGCAACCTCTCAATTTGAAAATCACCTGAGAGCTATTTTAGATTTACCATTGGGACCAACAGAAGGAGAGCCGTGGTCGATTATGGTTAACTTATTGGGGGCTGAAAACTTTTCTGGTCCGGCAGCTTACGAAGGACTTGAAGATTGTTTGGCTATTCCTGGCGTCCATATACATCTTTACGGAAAAGAAGAAACCAGACCACATCGAAAAATGGGTCATGTTACCATTACCGACAAGAATTTGGCAAGCTGCCGGGAAAAGGCTAATTTCGTGCAACAAACCTTAAAAGTAAAAGCTTGAACAACGACAAAGTAGTGGGGATCATTATGGGTTCAGACAGTGATCTACCTGTTATGAAGGAGGCTGCTGACCTTTTAGATTCTTTTGGAGTTAATTTTGAAACCCGCATTGTTTCCGCACACCGTACTCCGGAACACATGATGGATTATGCACGAACTGCCAGAGACAGAGGGATAAAAATCATTATCGCCGGGGCGGGAGGCGCTGCACATCTGCCCGGAATGGTGGCTTCAGTGACCACTTTGCCTGTTATAGGGGTTCCTGTAAAATCATCCAATTCGATAGACGGATGGGATTCCATTTTATCCATCCTCCAAATGCCAAACGGGGTTCCGGTGGCAACTGTTGCCTTGAATGCTGCAAAGAACGCGGGGATTCTGGCAGTAGAAATATTGTCAATTTTCGACACCACTCTGGCGTTTAAATTGCAAGAATTTAAAAAACAAATGTCGGAACAGGTTTTGTCAAAGGATGAGAAGTTGAAGAATAATAGGGATTAAAACTTTCTGCACCTAGGGATGGGGCGTGTTTGTTAGATTTTTAAATTGCCCCAGTGTTAAATCCCTCATTTTAAGTTTGGTTGGTTTTAAATCCAAAAAAAAAAGCCGGAAACTGAACACAGTTCCCGGCTTGCCATCATTTTGTATTTATTATTTTGAAATTTGAATTTTTCCGTACAAATGGACTTTCCCATCGGTTAAATTATAGAATATCACACCATTCGGGAGTTTCCTTTCGGGTTCTAAAATCCATTGTTGATTTCCACTTTCAAAAGTTTGAGTAAACTGTTGAAGCGATTTTCCTTCCACATTAAATAAAGTTAAACTAAGCTTTGAAGGTTTTGGAACAAAAATATCCATTTGAAATGGACCTTGTGACAATGGATTTGGAAATAAGTTATTTATTGAAAGTGCAGATAGACTAAGTGTTTTATTTGTTTCAATAAAATCATTTTCTCGAGTTGAAAGCTCCTTGGCTGTCAAGGTGGTTTTGCTGTCATCCAGTTCTCCAATTTTGATGGCTATAAAATCGGAATGTTCCCTGGATGATTTTAAGGATTTGTAAATAATGTATTCCGGAATATTTTCCGCAAGTGGATTAGTTGGAGATTGAAAATTATACGCAGTCGGAACAAAACGCCATTTTCGAGGAATCTGATTGAGAGATTTGGTACCATTAATAATTGAATAAAGCAAATCAAAATCAGCATGAGTGATTTGTCCATCGTTGTTTACATCAGCAGCCAAAATTTTATAAGGAGAAGTTATTTTTTGGGACCCAAGTACGTGTCTGAGTAAAACAATCGCATCGTACACATCTATTCCTTCAAGATCCTCTTTGGTAGATTTTGGAACAACCATGTAATCTTTGTCTTTTTTGACATCAATAAATGCAAAATTGCCATCTTCTCTGTTCATCTTTTCTTCAGCCATTACACCAAATACTGTATCTCGTTTTTCTTTAAAGATTGTGTCTCTTTTTTGAATATAATAAATGGTGCCGCTGGATGCTCTGATGGTATCGTAACGGATAAACGGAATCGTATCTTTGGTTATGCTGATTTTGAATGAGGTCATATCCAATAGTGAAAGTTTAACTTCTTTCTGACCTGACTTATTTTCCAATAAAACTTGTCCGTTGATGGAAAGAGTAGGGGGACGGGTTGTCAAACTGTCTTTTCTTTTGCAGTCAGGAATCCGAGCATTATTATTTTGAATTTCGATGATGGTTTTACAGAACGATTGGTTTCCTGCAGAATCCGTCACCCACATCTCCACTTCGTTTTTACCCAATTGGTCGCAGGTAAAAATTCGATTCATTTCTCTTACATCAGAAGAAAATGAAAACCTCAAATTTTTATATCCGCATTTATGATAAGATCCATGGTCCAGATCTTTAGCCCACACCTCAATCATACCTGCATCAACTGTTCCATCCCTATTGCTGTCAACCGGCATTAATGCTACAATTATACCGGTCAGGCAATACGGAGTAGGTGGAATTTTGTTTACCACCGTTACTTTTACTTCGCACTTCAATTCTACGCCGCATCCATATTCAGCAATAAAGTAAAATTTTGTGGTGCCCAAGGGATAATCGCCACTCGCGTCGGGGCCACCGCTCTTTGCATAGGGGGAGGTGTTTCTGATTTTTAACAAGTAGCCACATTTAGTAAATCCTTTGGCAGAATCAAGTTTTACAAAAGTGCCTTTGCAATCCAATGAAGCCTGGACCACAGTGTCTTTAGGGCATTTTAAATAAGCGGTTGAATCTTTCAAAACTAATTTGATGACCTGGGTGTAAGTCCATATACCCGTTGGGTACTTCGCGTTCGGAATGTATTGACACCAGTCGATGACTTTCCAGTCTCTTAATATTTTCATACATCCATCTGCTACAGTAAACTTCATGTCCTTATACGTGTACATGGGTTGGCTGCAACTTCTTTTGTTGAATGTCGGATAATTAAAACCTTTCGGCAAACTTCCGGGATCGGCATTTGGATTACACCCTTCAATTTCCAATGATTTTGGCCAAATAATGTCAGCATATCCAAAAGGAGTACCGCCGCCTAAAATTGTAATGGTTTGGCTGCAGCTGTGAAAATGCCAATTCTTGTCTTCATATTCCCAGGTTCTTGTAATGGTACCTATTCCACAGGAATTTGTATTCTTAGTGACTTTGGGAGGAGGGGCATCTCTTTTAACATAATTTTCCCAGAGCCAGGCCTTTCCCCATTTGTCAAGATTGGACAGATCGTCTGTACAATTGACGGTAACATCGTGTGGGCATTCTAGCCATACACTGATTGGAGCCGCTGTGGTATTTGGGGAGTTAAAGGCAAAAAACAATACAGCACAGCTAAGGCTCAAGAGACCTTGAATCGCAGTTTTCATTAAAAAATGATTTAAGAATTAATAAATAAAAAGCTGATTTTGGGAGTTAGTTGTGCAGTAATCGAAGGCAAATATAATAAAAAATTATAATATATAAATTTATATTTGAAAGGGGTATCCTGTCTGGTTGTCTTCAATGAATGTTATTACGAGTGTAAAGTATTTATTGCACCAGAATTAAATAAGTTCCGTATTTTTGAATCAATTTTAAATAAATAAAAATCAAAATATGGCAAAATTAATTCTCCGAATGAGTTTCTTGTTAGTGGTAGCTTTGTTTGTATCATGTAAAGGTGATAGCAAAAAAGCCGAGGAAACTCAGTCTGCACCGGCTACTACCAATTCACAACCGGCTCAAGCCGCACCTTCTTCACAGGTTCCTTCGAATTTTACTCCTTCACAGGGGCCTCCTCCATCTACTCCTCAAAATGCGAAGGGTGTGTGGCACTTTACTTGTCCTAAAGGATGTGAAGGCGGTGCAGGGGAAGCGGTTGCTTGTGCCAAATGCGGTACTACACTTACGCACAACCAGAACTATCATCAATAGTTTCTAATCTTGCATTCTTCCTTTCTAAAAAGGGTAGTTGAGTGCGAGATGAATGTTTGAATTTTTGAACAGGGAGGACCAGTTTACGGGGTCCTTTTTGCTGTATATCCAATACCTATTTGTCTCATTTAGGTAAGGGTTTCGTAGTTTGAATCCAAGGTCAACCCTGAACAGAAAATAGGATAGATCCATTCGGAGGCCAAAACCAGTTCCGAATGCGATTTGTTCGTAAAACTTTTTAGAAAAATTCCCCAGATTATTTTCAGCACCAGACTGGGGCAAGCGCCATACATTGCCTGCATCGAGGAATATTGCTCCTTTAAAAATCCATATAATGTCAAATCGCCACTCTGCATTGGCTTCAAGCTTGATATCTCCAGCAGAGTAGTAATTTCCTCTCTCGCCAAGCGTGCTGGAAACTGGGTCGCCTCCTGGTCCGGGTTCTCGTATTCCCCAAGCTCTTAAACTTTGTGGGCCACCAAGAAAGAATTGTTTGATGTAGGGTATTGTTTTACTCCCGCCGAAGGGAACTGCCAAACCGGCAGCTCCTCTTAAAGCTATGGTATTTTGGGAATTTACATAATAGTACCAACGGTGATCTGCATCAATCTTTATGAATTTTGCCAATTCCAAGGTATTGTTTCCAATACCGGTTGAATTACTGTTAATCAATTTGCCGACAGAATTTACCAGACTGGCTTCCAAACCACTGGTTTCTAATGAGACAATAAATGCCCGGTCAATAAAGCTTGATTTTTTACTTTGGTAATAATATTTCAGACTGCTTAAAAAGAAAGCAGTGAAGAGCCGTTTACCAATGAAGCTTTGCTCCAGAGCCTGGTTAGTTGCCAAAATATTTTGGAAGGCTGGAAAAACGGTAGGCTTATAATAGCTGACTTCCAATGTAGTTAGAATGATTCTATTGCGCCGATTTAAATAGTAATCATACGCGATTTTAGCATTAAAGGAATTGTAACTGAACAATGCAGCCAGATTTACATAATCAAACCCAAGAGAAAAGGCAGTTTTGGACTTCAATTCCTTTCTGAGTTTAATGAATGGCCTCAGCATTAGACGGCTTAATTGGTATGTACCGGTGATGTCATAAAAGTCAGGCAGCGTTAGGGTATTGCTGTAAGATATATTGATTGTATTTAAGCCAAAGGTGTCCACAAAATTGAGCTCAGCTCCTACCTCCACTTTAGTGTCAAAATTCTCAGCACCATGGAAAAGATTTCTATTTTTTAAATTTATATACCCTGAAACACCAAACAAGTTTCTTCCTGTAGTTCTCAGGGTTGTATAGTTCAGGTCGGTTCCGTAATCGGTTACCCATTTTTTATAAGGGGTGAGAAAAATTGTGTGATTAAGTTTGTCAGATTGGTTGCTGTCCAATTTAGTTTCAATGTTGATGAATTTATAATATTCTAGATTGGCTAGATTTAGATACGTTAGATCAATATTAGATTTATTGTAAAGACGCCCTGGCCTCAGCTCGATATTTCTGAGCAAAACATCATCCTTAATAAAGCTAATTTTATTTGAGTTGAAAAATGAAATTGAATCCAATTTAGTTTGGCTGAATATATTCTTAACGAGAGGGTTGTAATCACCCAGGATCCGGACGCTTCCAACGGTATATCTGGTATGGCTGGACCTTTGATCAGGATTGGCAACTGTTACTTTGACCTTAGCTTTTGTGCCAGTGGTGTCTGCATCTAAATTTTGAATATAAACAGGATTGAATTCAGCGTAACCATTGTTCAGCATAAGATCAGTAATGCGTGCTTTCTCACTTTGGAACAAGGCATTGTCCAAAGGAGATCCTGGCTTTAACATTGAGCCGGATTGATTTAAATGAAGTAATTGATCTATAGAAGTGTCTTCTGCCTGAAATTCAATCGACTCGACAAATGTCCTCTTATTGGCGCTGATCAAATATTTTACTGTGGAAGTCTTATTTTTTTTTCTAACAATTTCAGGTGCTACAATAACTGAGAAATAACCTTTATTGTACATGTAATTGTACATATTGCTCATGGTTGCTTTTACTAAAAAAGTATCCAGAATGGCAGGAGGTTCAGATTGTTTGCTGAGAGATTTTCTAAACCAAACCTTTTTATTTTTTCTTGCTTCGAGATAATTGTAAATGGCATGACGCTTAAAAAAAAAAAGATATGTCCGGTTAGGTTTTTGTTTGAATAGAGTACCTAATTCCTGTTTAAATAAAATTTTTTCATTTAAGGTGCTAATATCAAGCAGCTCAATTTTATTCTGAGTCAAGAGCGTTTCACCGGACTTCAAGTTTTTGGTCGTATTGCACGAGAAAATAAATCCACTGACGCACAGTAAGAAGAAAAGATTAATTTTGGTCCGGATATGAGGATAGCAACAATTAGCAATAAAATTCATTATGATTTCAAAAAATGAAATAAAATGGATTAGACAACTTCACGACAAAAAATACAGGCATGAGGAGGGCTTGTATCTTGCCGAAGGATCCAGGTTGGTGCTTGATTTGATGCAAACAAAACCTGAAGACGTTGTATTGGTGACAGGCACCAGTCTTTGGGCTTCGAAGCACGCTACAAAGCTAAGAGAATTTTCTGAACAATTCAAAGAAATAGGAGCTGATGACCTTGGAAGAATAGCCAGCTTGAAATCAACTGACGAAGTGCTGGGAGTCTTTCGTTTCCCTGTATTTAATGAAATCATTCTCCAGGATATGCCTGTGAGTCTTTACCTGGATGAAGTTCGTGATCCCGGCAACCTTGGCACCATTATTCGGACGGCAGATTGGTTTGGAGTCAAAGAAATATTCCTTGCGCCAGGATCTACGGATACCTACAACTCCAAAACAATTCAAGCTTCCATGTCCAGCATTGCAAGGGTGAAGGTCAGTGAGGTAGATATTAATTTTTTGAAAGAATTTGTTGGATTTGGGACACTGATAGGCACAGCAATGAATGGAAAGCCATATACACAGCTTCAATTGAAAAAACCTGCTATTATATGTTTGGGAAATGAATCTCATGGATTGTCTAAAGATATTTTCGAGCTTTGTCAGGAAGTTGTGACTATACCCTCTAAAAGTCTGGGTTCAGAATCACTAAATGTAGCAGTGAGTGCCGGAATTATTTTATCTCATTTTTGCATTTGAATATAATTGGTATTTAAGCATAACTCATTTATGAAAGCAGCCATTATCAAAGAGAAAAACACCCCGATTGTAATTGAACAAATTGCCAACCCTGAGCCCTCTTTGAAAGAAGTGGTGGTTGATGTACAATTTGCGGGTTTGAATCATCGAGATGTCTGGATTCTAAAGGGGCAATATGCCGGTATTCAGTATCCAATGGTGGTTGGTTCTGATTTGGCTGGAACCTACCTTGGGAAGAAGGTTATTGTTAATCCTGCATTTAATTGGGGGAACATCCAGACTCACCAATCCAATCATTTTGAAATTCTTGGATTACCCAAGTACGGAGCACTTGCCGAAAAGGTGAAAGTGCCTGAATCTTCCATTCATCCTTTACCTGAGCATCTCAAGCCTGAAGAAGGAGCGTCTCTGCCACTGGCCGGTCTTACTGCTTACAGGGCATTAATTAGCAGGGGGCAGGCTGTTAAAGGAGAAAAAGTTTTGATAACCGGAATTGGAGGTGGTGTAGCACTTTTTGCCATGCAATTTGCATTGGCGTTAGGCCTGGAGGTATATGTGAGTTCTTCAGATGAAAATAAAATTCAAAAAGCAGTTTCCCTCGGCGCTAAGGCCGGAGTTAATTATAAAAATGAGGAATGGGAAAAAGATTTTGTCAAAAATTTTGGCGGAGTGGATTTAGTCATTGATGGTGCGGCAGGAGATGGATTTGGCAAACTGGTTAAAATTTGCAATCCCGCAGCCAGGATCGTTATTTATGGTGGCACTAATGGCATGATCACTCAGCTGATTCCCCAACAGATATTTTGGAAGCAAATTTCTATTTTAGGGTCCACAATGGGCTCAGAAACTGATTTCAAAAATATGTTGACCATGGTAGAAAAACACCAAATACATCCGGTAATAGATCAAATATTTCCTTTTGATGAAGTCAATGAGGCATTTAATAGAATGTCGAGTGGCAAACAATTTGGTAAAATTGTATTAGGGATAGCTCCATGACAAGAGTTGCAATTATATCGGACACTCATGGTTATATAGACGATAAACTTTTTTATTATTTGGATTCCTGTGATGAAGTGTGGCATGCCGGAGATATAGGAGACCTTGGAATTGTGGACCAGCTGTCCTCCAAAAAAATAAGTCGCATTGTTTTTGGGAATATTGACAATCATTTAATTCGCGCCAGTGTTCCTGAGGTGCTTGTTTTCAATTGTGAACAAACAAAGGTGCTCATCATACATATTGCCGGTAAAATGGGCAGTTATACCCCTGAATTAAGAAAACTTATCACTGAACACAAACCTGATATATTGGTGTGTGGTCATTCTCATATTCTCAAAGTAGGCTTTGATAAAAAATACCAACTCTTACACATCAACCCGGGTGCGTATGGGGTACATGGATTTCATGTGGTCAGAACCCTGATTAGATTTAGTATAGAAGGTAAGGATATTAAAAATATGGAAGTAATTGAAATTCCGCGCAACACAATCGCACATGTTTAACGAAACATCTACAGTGATTTAGATTTTTTTTAAATTATTTAACCAGCTATTGGCCCGTTGTTGTTTAGTTTGGGTTTGAAACGCTTGTTAAGAATTAAACAAGTTATCATATTGGTTATCTGATTTCCCTTTTTCGATTTCATCTCTTTCAGGGCGAGCGGCATCAAGTTTGAATTTGCTTTCAGTCTTGACAGGTCCCATTAATAAAAGTTTACTTTTTTCTTCATAAGACTGGAGCATTTTCAAGCCCTCTTCCTCAAATACTCCATTTTGAAGATCGACTGAATTCATAAAATTCTCAGATAGCTCCATAAATCTTTCCATTTCGCCAACTTTATTAGCTACGTCATCCGCAATGTGTTCCAAAGCCTGATCAAAGATTAATCTCTGATCAGCGTTTCCGGTAATGACATTCATAGCTGATTTCATGGCACTGTGGGAGGCACGGATTGCTTTTCTTTCTTCTTCTTTTAGTTTTACCTGATCTTTAGTGTCCTCCAGCAGTATTTCTGAATTCTGATACATTTTTGAGAGCACCTTGCTCAGAATATCCATTTTGCTTAAAAGGTGATTGTATTTTTCATTGGTTTCCTGCAACCTGGCGGCTTTCCTTGTTGCCAAAACCATTTGAGGTTCTAATCCCTGATTTTTCGCCACCTGGGCCATCCTGAGATTTGTTTCAATTTCTTTAGAGTTTTCAGAAACATTGGTTTGCAGCTTTCTGATTTGACCTTTGAGCACACCAATTTGTTCACTCATTTTAGACAAATTGTTCTGAAGATCTTCAATGTAATTTTTGAGAATGCCAATAGGATCTATGGTAACAAAGATTCCTGTGACCCAACGCATGATGCTTTTATACATGTAGCCAATCAGATTTCTCATTCTGGGATCAATTACCATGTAAATTATTGCGCCCAGGACCAAGAGCATTCCTGAAAGATAAATGAGGTTGCTTGTGAGCGAAATCAAATAGGGGAGAAATTTATAGAGTACGGCTCCTGCGCCAATCAGCAGTCCTCCAAGTACTATAGTTCCGGTAATGCCTTCAGGTTTAGACCAGAAAGTTTTTGGTTTTTCCATTCCGGATCCTGGATTGATTGTAGCCATAATTATAAGTTTTTACAAAATTAAAAGAAATTATTTCTTTAGTGATTTTAATTGGGACAGATCAAGGCTAATCCATTCCTGTATCTTTAAAATGGTTTTTTCGAAAACAGATTTTTTGTTTTGGATTTTTTGGTCATTCAATTTGATTTCCTCTTGAATTCCATCCAATTTTGATTTCAACAACTCGTTTTCTTCCTGTAATTCTTTTATTTTTTGGTTGTTGATTTTAATGAGCTCCTCCTTCTCATGTAGTTCATGCTTTTTATCTTCTACCCTTGTTTTGTATTGTGCGTGCATCGCCTGAATGAATTTGGCTTCTTCATTTTGTACGATATTTTTAAAACTTTCGGCAGAGGCAAGAATATCATCTACACTTACCCCCATGGTGGATGCGGTAGTAAGTGTGGATTGTATGGCAGTGTTTTCATCCATATTCATGGATTTGAGACTTTTTACGGCCTGTCTGTATTTGATGTAATCAAATTTTTGACTGTTGTTACGGCTAATTTCTTCACTGATCAATTTGGCACTTGGCAGATCGATTCCTTCTGTCTCCAAGTTAAACATTTGTTCAAGCATTGTATAGGAGCTTTTAAATAATACGGAAAGGTAAGAAGGCTAATGAGACCAATCTTAAAATTTCTACTAAAAAGCTAAACTAGACGATAAAAGAGGGTTGAAAGGCGAATATGGTATGGAGAATAACCACCTAAAATGAATGTTTGATAGATTATAACCTTTACCATGCAAAGGGTTTTATAGAAAGTCCACATCCGGCAGGTAGGGGTAGCGCATTAGATATTGGATGGCTTTCTCAAGTTCCATTTGGTCAAACAAGACGCTGTAGATCATTTGAATAATGGGGACCCGAATCTGGTAATATTTGGCCAATTGATGTGCAATTTGAACAGTTCTTACACCTTCAACAATTTCATCCATTGAACTTATAATTTCCTGCATAGATTCCCCTTGGCTAAACCTAAATCCGAAGGTGAAGTTTCGGCTTTTTTCGCTGGTAGCCGTTGCTATAAGGTCACCTATTCCTGCAGTGCCGAGAAATGATCTGTGTGTGGCTCCGACGGCTCTTCCTATTTCTATCATTTCCCTCAACCCTCGGGTAATCAACATGGCCTGGATGTTTTTTCCCATGCCTTTGCCCGCCAACATTCCAGAAGCAAGCGCGATGATATTCTTTAGCGCGCCTGCCATTTCTGCACCGACTAAATCATAAGACCCAAAAACATAAAATATTTTGCTGGCTAAATATTCAGAACCAGCTTTGATCACTTCATCATATTCACTGGCTATCACACATGCTGTGGGCTGGCCATCCAGAATTTCCCGGTACAAATTTGGTCCTGCCAAACAACCAATCCTGAGCACGGGAGTTTCCTGGCGGATGACCTCGCTCATGGTATGAATTTGCTTACGGGAAATTTTTATATGCCTTATTTCGTTAAGAGGCAAATCAGAAAGGTCAAGACCTTTGGTTCCGTGAATCAGAATATGGCCTGGTGTAAGAAATGGGCTCATTGATTTGATGGTATCTCTAAAGCTTGCGGATGGAACCACCGGAAAAATTAAACTACAAGATTGAGTAATTTCTTCAATTTGATCGGTAGCTCTGATTCTTTTGGAAAGTGTAAGATTTATGTGGGTATTATGTTCATTTATGTTGTCAACGATTTGTTTCCTTCTGGAAAAAAGCAAAACATCCGCATTATGGGCCAAAAGCGTCGCAATGGTCGTGCCAAAGCTACCGGCACCCACCACACCAACTATTGCTTTTTCCTTGGTTTTCATAGAAAATGGGCGGCCAAGTTATGAATAAACCAGTCATTAAGGGCACTAAATAAACTTATTAAAAGATATGCTAATACTTAAGCAAGTGAATATGAATGTGCCCCCCAAAATAAAAATGACTATTTTAGCCCTTAAATTATGAAATCAGTATTTATGCAGAATGTCATTTCCCATTATTCAGGAAAGGCCGGTGGATTACCAGTAATGTTCTTATTCAATCTACTCATTTTACTGGGGGTTTCTTGTCGCAAAGTCGAGCCAAAATGGGATGCCGAGATACTGACTCCATTACTAAAATCTGAGCTCAATGTTTCAGATCTTGTTCAGGACAGTAGTCTTTTGACAGACAGCAACAATGTTTTACAATTTGTGTATCGTCAATCGTTGTACAATATTGCAGTCGATTCCTTATTTCAGATAAATGATACAGTACGGGCCAGAACTTTTACCATTGACAGTCTCTCCTTGTACAATGCAACTGCCACTTATCCGATAACGCTTGGTGCGATTTGCCTGCAGGCTGGTTTTATAGGCGCCATCATCATTTCCCAAAATGGAAGTTCAATTGCCATACCGGCCATTCCATCTTTCAATACGCCTGCATTTGAAATTAATGCAGATTCTTTATTTACATCCATGACTTTGGATCAGGGAAAAATTGACGTAGGATTTAAGAATGAACTTCCTATTGATATTACAGATGTAAAGTTTGAACTCAGAAATCAATCGGACAATGCACTGATCGTCAGTGGCAATTTCCCTTTGATTAAATCAAAAACTTCAGAGAAACAAACCTTTCTGCTAGACGGCAAGACACTTGAGGGAAAACTTAAAGCTCAGTTGATCAGTTTTTCTTCTCCGGGTTCTAATAATGTTCCTGTATTAATTGATACCAGCAATGCGATAGTCGCTGAACTTAAAGTTTATGATTTGTTCCCAAACACAGCTACGGCTGTGTGGCCTGAACAAAATCTGGTAAATCAACAACAGAATTTTTACTTGAGGGGTTTGGATGTTCAACTTAAAGAAGCCATTATAAAATCAGGAAAGATCCGATTGAGGATGTTCAGTACCATTCAAGACAGCGTGAAACTAACTTATACAATACCAGGGGGAACCAAGAATGGTGTTCCGTTTGAGATTTATCAGGTGTTGCCTCCTGCCCCGCCCGGAGGTGCTTCCGAGTATCAGAATGATTTTGACTTCAGTGGATATCATGTTGATTTTACGGGTCAAACAAAAGATTCGTTCAATGCAATATTTAACACCTACCTGATGAAGATTGATTATTCAGGAGTTAAAAAAACATTTTCTAAGTCGGACAATTTCAGATTGGAGTTGGGTTTTGTTGGCATAAAACCTTCCTATGCCAGAGGTTATCTGAACATGGATACTTTTAAAATTGGGCCATCTACCATCACTACAGATGTGTTTAATGATTTGAATGGTGTAATAAAGTTTGAGGATGTAAAAATGAGTGTAGGTCTGGAAAATAATATTGGTGCGGATGCAGAATTTTATTTGTCCCAAATTAAAGCTGTCAATTCACGAAATCAAACAAGTCTGGATTTGACTGGAGATATTTTAAATAGACCACTGAGTATTGACCGTGCAAAAGATAATAATGGTTTTCCTCCTGTAGTTCCAAGCGTTCATAATTTCTATCTCAATAAGTCCAATTCGAATCTAAATGAATTCGTCAGCTTATTACCTGATCAATTGGATTACAGTTTGGAGATTCGAACCAACCCCAAAGGCAATGTTTCTAATTTTCAAGATTTCATTTACGATGGAAAATTATTAAACGTTGATTTGTTATTGGAAGCCCCTCTTAATTTTTCAGCATCCGGAATGCAGTTATGCAGAGAACTGGAAATGGATTTGAGCCAGGATCGACTTGAACAAATACAAGGAGGGAATCTTTTTTTAAATGTTGACAATGGCGTTCCGATAGATTGCAGACTTACACTTGCTTTGATCAATCCTGTTGATGGAACAAGCATTCCTTTGATCAATGGGAATCAGATCATTCAGGCAGCAGAAATAGACGCCTTTGGCAAAGTGACTCAGCCAAAAAGTTCAGTCATCAAGATTGAGTTGTCCCGCAGTTTGATAGATGAAATTTTACGAACTAAGAAAGTAAAGGTTTGTGCAGTTTTTGACACAAAGCCTGCTGATAAAGCCGTTAAAATTTACAGTGATTATAAAATTAATTTTTCGTTGACAGGAGATTTTATATACAGAGCAGAATGAGAACAGCCATCACGTTATTAATTGTATTTTTTGCAGGGTTTCAAATGTTTGCACAATCAGATTTTCCGGAATTTGATCAATCCTCTGGCAAACAAAGTGTTTTAGCTTTACATGGCTCCATATTAGGAGGTTCAGATTATTTAAATATGCCTTTTGTCAAAGCTTACTACAACAGTGGGTTCCTTGATCAGTCTTTAAAAGAAAAGGCATTTGATCAGCTCAAAAATTTAAATCACTTGGGGGTTATTTTTGGATTAGGTATAAGTTATCAAAAAAGTGGATTGTCAAAAGGACCATTTCATCAAATAAGACTAATTGCGGGGCATGAAGATATTGTTGAGGCGAAGTTTGACGAAGAGTTATTTGGTCTTTATTTTTTTGGCAACAAACGTTATGAAAATATAAGGGCGCAATTTGATAATAGCTCTTTTGATGTGTTAAGGTATCAGTATTTAAAGTTCGGGGCTGATCGAAAGATTGGAAAATGGATGGCATCAGGACAAATTGGTTTGGCTTTCGGACAGGAAATGCGAGAATTGAAAATTAATAAAGGATCCCTCTTTACCGCAGAAGGTGGGAAATCTTTAGAGTTGGATTTAGAATTGAAATCAATATTTACGGATCAGGAGAATAAATCACTTTTGTCCATACAAGGAATTGGAATAGTTAGTGACTGGGCCCTAGGTTATCAATTGAATGAAGTTACTAAAATAAGTGTTGGGATAAATAGATTGGGATTTATTCGTTGGAATGATCAGTTGACTGGAGAGCAGGTAGATACCAATTACTTTTTTGATGGATTGGCAGTAAACAATTTGTTTGATTCAATTTATGTGGAATTAAAATCTGAAGAGGCGCTTGAGAATCAATTTTTAGAGCCCCTACCAAATGTGAATAAAAATATTCGTCTTCCATTTGAGTGGCGACTTAATTTCCAGACACTTTTAATGAACAGAAAGATTTTTCTTTCTTCAAGTGTTGCTTACATGCCTTCCAGAGCATTGGGCGCTTTTGGGGCAGTCAGATGTTCCTATCATTGGACACCTTGGTTATGGGCGGGAGTATCCGGGGGTTTTGGAATTTATAATTCTTGGAATTTGGGAGTTTCCTGTTCTGCTTACATAAAAGGGTACAGATTGGATATAGATTCAAACTCTTTGGTTAACTGGTTGCTTGCCGATCAGGCGGCATCGGTAAATGGGCAAATAAGAGTGAGCAGATATTTTTAGCAAACTTGCTAATTATTTCAAAAATAAATGGATTAAGGGTAATTATTTTGAATTCAACCAATGGCATTTTTCGTTTGTTGAATTTGAATTGACTTTGCTACTTGTTTTTATGATCAGATAGATTGAAACAGAAATCTATTGGTTACTTTTGAACCCTGATAATATGGAAATACAATATAAAAATGCAGAGGATGCTGTTAAAGTGGTCCGATCTGGTCATCGTGTATTTGTGCAGGGGAGTGCGGCCACTCCAACCAAATTATTAAGTGCACTGGAGAATAGAGCTTCTGAATTATCCAAGGTAGAAATTGTGGCTTTGACCACTTTTGGTGAAATGTGTTTAGCTAAACCAGAGTATAAAGAGTCTTTTTATTTCAATTCGTTGTTTGTTTCATCCAATATTCGTGACGCTGTCCAGCGGGGTATGGGAAGTTATATTCCAGTATTTCTTAGTGAGATCCCAAGATTGTTTAATCAAAAAATATTGCCAATTGATGTGGCCTTTATCCATGTTTCACCTCCTGATGCTCATGGATATTGCAGTCTGGGAGTTTCAGTGGACATAAGCCTTTCCGCAGTTAAGAATGCAAAATATGTAATTGCACAAGTTAACCCTAATATGCCCAGGACACATGGGGATGGAATACTGCACCATTCTGAAATTAATTGTTGTGTAGCTGTAGACGATCCATTACCCGAAATAAATTATGGCAAGAATGCGGGAGAAACAGAAAGTTTGATTGGGAAACATTGTGCAGCCTTAATAGAAGATGGTTCTACCTTACAAATGGGGATTGGTTCTATTCCCGATGCAGTCATGGGTGAGCTTTATCATCACAAAGATCTTGGTGTCCATACAGAGATGTTTTCTGATGGTGTGGTGAACTTATGCAAGGCTGGGGTTATTACCAATAAATATAAAAAGAAGCATCGCCGAAAAGTAATAACGACTTTTGTCGCAGGGAGTAAAATGCTGTATGAATTTATTGATGACAACCCTTCTTTTGCTTTTCTCGAATCAGATTATGTGAATGATGCTTATGTGATTGGTAAAAACCCTAAAGTTGTTTCTATCAATGGAGCCATTGAAATTGACCTGACCGGACAGATTTGCTCTGATTCAATCGGAACTTATCAATTTTCTGGTGTTGGGGGGCAAATGGATTTTATGAGAGGAGCTGCCATGTCAGAAGGTGGGAAACCTGTTATTGCGATTTCTTCCACTACCAGCAGTGGGAAATCTAAAATTGTTCCCTTTTTGAAAGAAGGAGCCGGGGTTGTAAGCACACGAGCCAATGTGCACTTTGTGGTAACCGAATTTGGGGTGGCTAATTTATATGGGAAAAATCTTGAACAAAGGGCGCGAGAGTTGGTAAACATTGCACATCCTCAATTTAGAGAGGAGCTTAATATAGCTATCTTTGAAAGGTTTGGTAAAAAATTTTTCTAAATGAATCCGACTGTCATTCAAATCTGGCCTTTTCTTGCAGGTTTGGGACTTTTTCTTTTTGGAATGTCTCAGATGGAAGAATCATTAAGGAAAATGGCAGGCCGAAGCTTTACCAAGTTTCTTAAAGAACATACCAGAAATCCGATAAAAGCCGTGCTTTCCGGGGCGTTGATTACTGCTGTTTTGCAAAGCAGCGCAATGGTCACTTTGTTGGTAATGTCTTTTACAAGTGCAGGAATCCTTCTGCTCAAGAGCGGGATAGGTATAATTCTAGGTGCAAATCTTGGGACGACCATTACAGGATGGCTCGTATCACTTTTGGGATTTAAGTATCGACTAGACGTTATCATTTTACCCTTAATAGCCATTGGGGGTCTTGGCACCCTCTTTCTAACAAAACAGTGGCTGAATCAAACTTGTAGATTTTTAATGGGGTTTGGCCTGATCTTTTTGGGACTTGAATATATGAAAGGAGCTTTTGCCGAATTTGCTCAGCAAATGGACCTCACTTTTTTGAATGGAAAACCATACGTATTATTCTTTGCAGTTGGTTTTTTGCTTGCCGCGGGTCTGCAATCCAGTTCGGCGAGTATGGTTATTTTTTTATCGGCCCTATCTGTTGGAATCATTCAGGTCGATCAGTGTCTTTTTATGGTGATTGGAGCGGATCTAGGAACCACCATTTCTGCATTTTTAGGTACATTAAAAGGAAATACCATTCGGAAAAAGACAGGATGGGCGCAGATATATATCAACGTGTTCAGTGCAATTGTTGCATGGTTGATGATGAGTGTTTATATTTTTATCATCAGGGAAATATTGAACATAAGGGATGACATGGTTGCTGTTGCTGCATTTCACAGCATGGTAAATTTCTTTGGGATCATTTTAATGCTGCCATTTTTAGGAATATTTACCAAGTTTATTGACCGGTCCATTTCAAGCAGGGAGGTTTCAAAAAATAAATTTTTAAAAGGAGTTAGTCCATTAGAATCTGGATCAGCGTTAATGGCTCTTCGGAAAGAAGCGAAGTATTTTCTTGGGGAGTCAATAAGACTTAATAGGATTATGATGCGGATTGAAGAATCTCCTGATGATGAAATTGAACAGTATGGTTATATGAAAGAATATGAAAATGAGATTACTAATTTTTATATTCAAATGCAACAAGGTAATTTGTCTGCTGAAGATGCCCACGCTGTTTCACATATCAGCGCAGCTGTCAGGAATGCGGCATTGGGCGTGAAGGATATCAAGGACATCAGTCATAATCTTTTCAACTTAAGGAACAGTAGCCATACAGATCAATATTCCTATTTTATTAAACTCCAGACTTCTCAGCAGGAATACTACGATTTGTTAAAAAAATTAATGAGTGAAAATCAAAAGGATTCCTTAAAGCTTGTTAAACAAGTGCGACAAGCAAATTTGAAAATTCATATGGAAGTGAATAAAACTTTAATGGAGATTTTTGCTTCAAATGTTGATGCGTTGGATTTCGATTTTTCATCACTGATGAATCTCACCAGAGAAATCAATAATTCCAATGAATATATTTCTCAGGCTTTTGAGAATTTGAAAAGTTTGGAAATGGGTGGCAATAAATATTAATTCATTGAAGATCAGTTGTTGGGAAAAATTATTCCTAATACTTGTCAGTAGAAAATAAAAAACCGGCTTGTTGTAGAACAAGCCGGTTTAAATTATTATTTAGATTGGACTCCTCTCTAATTAATCTCTGCAAGCGTCTTTTAAAGCTTTTAGATCTTCTTTACTATTCACAGTTACAGAACTGCCATCCTTTTTTAAGGTAACACTGAAAGGAAATTTCAAATTAGGGTGGGCTGATTGTTTTCCCGGATTTGACTCCTTCCATGCTTTAAGAGCTGCTTTTAACTCTTCTTTAGAATTGGCGACCACTTCAGTGTTGTCTGGTAAGACAAGCGTAACAGGAAATACCAATTCAAAGCATGACAATCCCCGGCCTATGTGCCCGCGCGGACCTTTTCCATGTCTTGGAGGACACTCTTTTCTCAACTCGTTCAAGCCTTCTTTGGAATCCACTGTTACAGTAGTCCCATCTGCTTTGATCACATCAATAGGGAATACAAATGCAGGTTTTCCTGAAATGGTGGGATTGTTTTTTCTCCATTCTTTAATTCCGTTTGCCATTTCTTCATAGGAACCAAATGTTTGGGTAGTGTTGTCTGCAAACTGGATTGTCACCGGGAACACCAGTTCGAAGCATCCCAATTTTCCAAGTCCGCAACCATCCTGTAATTGATACACCGCATCATCTACAAAATTTTCAAGGTCAACAGTTTCTTCTTTCTGACATGATGTCAAGCTGAAGAGAGCCATGGCACAAATTGCCATCCCGTTTAAAATCCATTTTTTCATATAACTAATTTTATTTGATTTCATTTTAAATTGTTCATTTGAATAATAAAGTTTCCTTTGTAAATTTTGTACTTGATTATTTAAATATTTTTTATTCTCACTTTACTTATTTTTAAAAAGGCCGTATTTTAGGAAGATGAAGTAACCCATTAATTAAAAAAATAAATAGTATACAGTACAGTTATGTTTTTTTGTCCTTGTATTATTAAATTGAGGTATGCGTTGGATTTTATTTTTATTAATTTTATTTTGGTCTTGCAATAAAGATAATGTACACATCGTTGACCCAGCGTTTGTTGCTTATCTGGACCTTTTTCAACAGGAGGCCTTAAATAGAGGGGTTGATGTGAGGGGCGAACTAGAAGTGCTCAATATTTCTTTTACTTCATTTGATCAAAATATTGCTGGTCAGTGTCAAGCAAGTAAGGATGCTCATACAATTTTGATGGACAGTAATTACTGGAACAAAGCTACAGACATTGAACGAGAGGTTTTGTTGTTTCATGAATTGGGACATTGCATTCTTGGAAGATCACACCTGGATGACAAAACTGCAAGATCACAATGTGTTTCCATCATGCGCAGTTCAAGTGGAATATGCAAGATGGAATATAATGCAAATACCCGGGGAGATTATTTGGATGAATTGTTTAAGGGAAAGTGAAATTAAATTTCCAACTTTTGATACCGAAATAGTATAAATCAACAGATGAGCATCCACTTCTTAAATCAATTTAAACTTTAAGTCTCGTAATTATTTTTGACGGAATGCATCGATAATTAGATTTGTAATTATATGTTGTTTTTGCAGAAGATCTAATCAGTAAATTGATATAACTTTTCTAATGAAAGGACGATGATAAAGGTTGAATAGCCGTTTGGAATATTATAATATTTGCGAAGGGAATTATCTATACATTTATTAAAATCTCAATGGCGCTGGTTTAAATTTACCTTAATCGCTTTTTAAACCATTCATATATTTTCCTCAATATTTTTCCAATGAGAGAATTGTCTTGTGATTCCAACTTTAAAGTGTATACACTTGCTTCCTTACCCAAGTTGGTATTTATTTTGAGTGGTTTCATTTTGATTGATAATTTATAATCATTTGGAATTTTGATTCAATCATATCTTCCAATTCCTTCAACTGAGCGGGAGAAGAGTGGTTGTCAGTAATAAATTTTCTTAATCCATATTCTTTAATCAGAATATTCTTATTGGGCAGATCAGGCAGAAATTCTCTTTCGTTTGGAGGATATACAGAGCTTAGCTTAAAAAAGTTTATTTGATTTATTTTTTCCATCAATTTTAACCATTCATCTTCTGCCATTAGACCCCAGAACCTTCCCGGGTTTTGGACATGCATGATGCCTTGATACAAAACGGCTCCATTGTTGAACAAGGTGTAGTTGAAGGTTGGGCAAAAACCAAAGCAGGCGGTCCGTTGATAGAACAACAACGTATCTAAATTCTGGGGTAAAGTGTCTTTTGCTTCTATTTTTCCGATAAACCTTGGAAGCGCATCCGGAATTTTTATTTGCTCTCCTGATTCCAACTGATCTCCAATTGCCTGACCCTTTTCCTTAATTGTTTTTCTATAGCATGCAAAAACAAGAAATGGAAGTAAAAGCAAAAGGAATCTTTTATTCATCAGGATTTATTTTTGTTTTTCAATTTCTCCTGTTCCATTTTTTGCTTTTCCTTCATCATCTGTTCCAGTCTCTCCTGGAAGCCCCCCTTTTTCTTCGGTTTGTTCTTATTTAATTCCAACTGATCTCTGATCTTATCATGATTAAACAGATAACTTCTTCCCAATATTGTTTGAATGATATTCAACAAATTGCTAAAAAACATATAGCAGGTCAGACCAGCTGCCGTTTTATTGAACATAAACCAAAACATCAGAGGCATCAGATATTGCATGTAGAGCATGGCAGGGTTGGCTGAGAAATCCATGGTCTTGGAAGAAAAATAGGTGAATACCAAGGTTGAGATTACCCAAAGAAAGGCAAACAAGCTTAAGGTATTTCCAAAAAACGGTATAGAAAATGGTAAAATCAAAAATTCATCAAAGGAAGATAAGTCGGAAGCCCATAAAAATGAGGCTTGGCGAAAGTCAATGGTTGCTGGAAAAAAACGGTAGAGAGCAATCCAAATAGGCATTTGCAACAAAAGTGGAAAGCATCCCCCCAAGGGATTTACACCAAATTCGTTGTACATTTTCATGGTCTCGACCTGTTGTTGTTGCAGGTCGTCTTTATGTTTGGCTTTTACTTTATCAATTTCAGGTTTGAGGGCCGTCATCCTTGCCTGAGATTTTAACATCTTGTATGCCAATGGAAAAACCAAGAGCTTTACAATAAGGGTCATCAATAAAATAATCAAACCCTTGCTTCCCATAAAGTCATTGAGGAATGAAAATAGCGGACGGATCATGTGTCGGTTGATGGTCCCGAAAATAGACCAACCATATGGGATGATGTCTTGAAGATGGTTCTTGAATTGACTTAGACGTTTGTATTCATTGGGTCCCAGATACCATTGCATGTCAAAATTCTTTCCATGCACAGAGGCGGCCGGAATATTTAAGGTCGATTTAAGTAATTTAAGATCTTCACTATTCTCGGCCAACATTACCGTTTCAAAACTCCCACTGCTAAAACCTTCCTTGGGGATTAAAGAGGAATTGAAAAACTGATTGGAATGGGATACCCACTCAACAGACTTTGTTTTACTGTCGTGTTTATCATCTGAGCGACAAGAACAATAATCGGCATCCTCTTCTTTTTCCTTGTAATAAACCGAGGTATAGAATTTTTCATATTCATAATTTTTCTCAAGCTTATCCAGATAATTTTCCCACTGCAAAACAACATCATTGGAGGCGCCGGCATGATCAACCCGAATTGAATAATCCAAAACATAATCTTCCGGCTTTAGATGATAGGATACAAAAAAAGTACCACCACCAGGTAAATTGGCTTTTAACTCAACAGACTCGTCGGTTTTGTTTGTGGATTCAAAAACTAATAAACCGGTATTGACAGGGCCCTGGGCTGTTTGAATTTGGTAATCAAATTTATTCTTAGGGTCTTCTAATAAAAAAAGGTCAGAAACAATTTCTTCGTTGTTTTTACCCGGAGAGATCTTTTTGTAGTTGTCTATTTTGGCTTTAATGATTTTAGCGCCTTTGTTGCTGATGGAGATTTCAACTAATTTATTCTTAAGCACAAAGGTTTGTTCTTGTATTAGGCTGTCCTTTGAAGTAGTGTCTAAGATTGTCCCGCTGTTTTGAGCCACGGGGGCTTGCATAAATTTTGAGGTGTCTCCTGAGGGTTGAGGCTGGCTGGCTAAAGCAATTGAATCTGCAAATTTTTTCTCTTTAGCTTTTTTTTCCATGTTGGGCTTAAAGAAGAATTCACTCCACACAAACAAAACTGCGAAAATCAATGCAAAACCAATTATATGATTACGTTCCATGAATGCTGATAAATTTTGGCCTGCAAAGCTACAAATCCTCATGCCATTGATCCAAAGAATCTCGATGATTGAAGCTTAAATTACGATGAAGGGCGTAAGAGGAGGTGATAATAGGGTAAATCTGACACATCTGTGAGGACGGAAACAGCACAATTGTTGGGTTCTACATTCCCTAAAATGAAACTACCAGGCTCTTTAGTCTGGTAGTTTATTTAGACAGTAGTAGGTAAAATATGTATTTTTATTGGATTTGTTGGGATGAAAACTCCGATACCCGGGTACCGGAGCTAACCTTACCTATCACTACCTGAGGTAAATAACAGGTACGTTTTCAATATTCACAATCAACAAATCAATTCTTTATTTGAAACCGGTAACATACTATTAAAGATTCCTATTAGTCAAAAAACGCTGCTTAGTCAAATAAAAAATGTTAAAGTTTTTGACATATTTAATTTTGTAATTTATAAATAATAGATAATCAAACATTTAATCATGTTGAGTCATGGCCTTTTATGGCATGCATTCAAGATTTTTAGTTAAGTTGTTTGAGGCTAGTATCAGAAAACGTATTATTGTGGTCTTCTACTTATGACATACCAGCTAAATGCCCAAGGGGTGGGCAGTGATTTTACAATTGCTTTACCGGGATCAAAGAGTGAAACCAACCGACTGTTGATCATCGAGGCACTCAGTGACAAAAGAGTTGAAATTCTTAACCCATCTGAGGCGCAAGACAGTCAAATTATGGTGGACCTGATCCAATCAAAGGAATCCATACTGAATGTAGGAGATGCTGGGACTGTCATGAGATTTCTTGCGGCTTATTTTGCTTTAATTCCAGGGGAGCGAATATTAACCGGAAGTGCCAGGATGTTGCAGCGTCCGATTGGTCCCTTGGTTGATGCATTAAGGAGTTTGGGGGGCACAATCAGTTACCTGGGAGAAGAGGGCTTTCCCCCCATTAAAATCAAAGGAGGAGCCTTGCAGGGAGGGGAACTTCTCTTAGAAGGCAAACAAAGCAGCCAGTTTGCTTCTGCTTTAATATTAATCGCATCTTCTCTTCCTGGTGGTCTCACACTTCTGATTCCAAAAGACCAGGTTTCAGGAAGTTATATAGACTTCACGCTCGGGATTTTAAAAAAACTCGGTATTGAGATAATAAGGAATGTTGAAGGGGTCCGAATTCTTTCTGGCGATTACCAGGAGAATAAATGGGTTATAGAGGGGGATTACAGTGCAGCCTCGTATTGGTATGAGTGGCTTTGTTTTCTTCCGAATCATGTACAAATCAAATTGCCCGGGCTGTATCCGAATAGTTATCAGCCGGATGGTAGGGTGGTGGAGATTTTCAAGCGGTTGGGGATCGATACGGTGTATGATGAAGTTGGTGTAATTATTTCTAAGAATCCCGATTTTAATTTACCAGAAGATATTTTGCATTTTGATTGCATTGAAACCCCTGATCTTGCACAGACCATTGCTGTTGCCTGTGCCGGGTTGGGGATAAGTGTTCAAATATCCGGACTGAGTACACTCAGGATAAAGGAAACGGATCGTATCCATGCCTTAGAGATCGAACTTCGCAGATTGGGTTTGAATCCTGTTGCAGGACCGAATGAAATTTTAATTCCAAAGGGAGCGCTAAAAAATCCACTTGAGCCAATTCAAACATATGGCGATCATCGCATGGTGATGGCGTTTACACCACTGGTAAGTATCCTCGGAGAACTTTCTATCTTTGATCCCTTACAGGTCAAGAAATCTTATCCAGGATTTTGGGATCAGGCACAAAATTTTTGTAAGATTCGCAGTCTTTGAAATTATATGAATTCCTTCGGCAGAATTTTTAAGGTAAGTATTTACGGAGAATCACATGGACCTGTCGTGGGTATTCTAATAGATGGGATTCCACCCGGAATTGAATTGAGCGCAACTGATTTCTATTCAGATATCGCAAGAAGAAAACCTGGATCGAAAGGGACTACCACCAGAGTTGAGGCGGACGAACCTGTCATTAAATCAGGCGTTTTTAATCAAAAGACAACCGGCGCACCCTTGTGTATTGAATTTATCAATTCCAATATCAGATCAGGTGATTACGATCAGTTTGTCAATCAACCCAGACCGGGGCATTCAGATTTCAGTGCTTCGAGAAAATTCAAAAATTTTAATGATCATCGTGGTGGTGGTCATTTTTCCGGGCGTCTTACTGCAGCAATTGTTGCCGCCGGTGTGGTTGCAAAGAAAATATTGACCAACATACAGATCCAGGCAAGAATTGTTGAGGCAGGAGGAAAAGAAAATATAGAGGAAGCTTTGCAATTGGCTTTGGAAAGTAATGACAGCATTGGCGGTATTGTTGAGTGTCGGGTTACTGGTATTCCAGTTGGATGGGGGGAGCCTTTTTTTGATTCTTTAGAGTCAGTACTGGCTCACTTAATGTTTGCCATTCCTGCTGTTAAGGGGATTGAATTTGGCAGTGGGTTCCAGGCAGCAAAAATGAAGGGGTCCACCCACAATGATCCAATCATTGATCAGGAGGGACATACCCTTACTAATCATTCCGGAGGAATATCCGGTGGCTTGGGAAATGGCAACGAGATGGTTTTTCGCATTGCTGTAAAACCCACCTCGAGTACACCTCAAAAACAGCAGACCTATGATTTTGAAAAAACAACTGTCAGCGAATTGGTTGTGGAGGGACGCCATGACTTGTGTATAGCACTTAGGGTTCCAGTAGTTGTCGAAGCCATGACGGCATTGGGGCTTGTAGATCTTATGTTTATACAATCTTTAAGAGGTTGATGGAATTTTAAAATAATTTAAAATTTAGTAATTGTTTGTTTGATTAAAAATCTTGTAATAATATTACAGTCACACCAACAAATTATCATCCATGGAAACCAATCAAAGAAACATAGCCCTGGTTACAGGTGCTACAGGGGGACTCGGCACGGCCATGTGTCAAAAATTAAAAGATGATGGCTATTTTGTAGTGGCTAATTATCGAAATGCAGAAAAGGCAAAAGTCTGGCAGGAAAAGGAAAAAGAGAAAGGGTATGAATTTGCCATGGTGGAAGGAGATGTCACCCATTTCGAAGACACTGGCAGAATGATGGCTGACATTAAGGCTAAATATGGTCCAGTATCCATTCTTGTCAACAATGCAGGTATAACAAGGGACACTCCGCTTTGGAAAATGTCCGAGGAGCAATGGCGTGATGTGATTCATACCAATCTAGATTCTGTGTTTAATTGTTCACGACATGTAATCGAAGACATGATTGCTCAGGGTTTTGGTCGCATCATCAACATATCTTCAGTAAATGGACAAAGAGGACAGTTTGGTCAAACAAATTATTCTGCTGCCAAGGCTGGAATGCATGGATTTACCAAATCTCTTGCCATGGAAGTAGCTAAAAAAGGGATAACAGTGAACACTATTTCTCCGGGTTACATTGGTACAGATATGGTCATGGCCATTCGGGAGGAGGTTCGGAATAAAATAGTGGAACAAATCCCAATGGGGAGATTAGGAGGCACAGATGAAATTGCTTATTTGGTTTCATTTCTTGCCTCAGAGAAAGCTGCTTACATCACCGGTGCAAATTATGCGATCAACGGAGGGCAACATGTAGCTTAGATTTACTTTAGGCAATTTAGAAGTTTGCATTGCAACAGGATCTTTCTGATTGAAAGAAAGATCCTGGTTCGTCTTTTAAATTCATGGAGTCTTGAGTGTTTTCAATTCGCTCTAATTTAGAGGAAACATCGTTAAGGTTAAGAAGTCTGAATCAATCATTGAAGAGCTCATTATGTGAAGTGTTGAGCTGTTGTGGAAGGAGATTGTATATGTCTAACCATTTGGACCTTTCAAGTTACTGATAGATTTTTTTAATTAAAATTATTGAATGAAATAATTTTGATTGTGGAGTGTAATGTCTATCGATAGCATTCGAAAACATTTTCTCAACAAATTTCCTGTTAAGACAAAAATTCAAAGAGGATAATCACTCCAGTAATTTTAAAATTCAATGATAAATCCAATGGTTGGCAAAAGATTTGCATCAGCATTTTCCAAAATGATGGGAATTGCATTGGCTCCATCAGGTCTTAAGGCTGCTCCATCTGTAGTTTCAAATGCCGTATTGTCTGCATTTCTTTTAAACGTATAATTTGGGAATGAAGGATTGGCCCTGACCAAAACATTTTGAAGATCCAAAAACAAATCAAAAGTCGTACGTCTAAAATTCCACTTTTTATCAAGTCGAACATCCAATTGGTTGAAATTAGCAAGTTGGCTGCCATTCAATTGATTGTAATCTAATGTGCCTCTGCCTTCAACCGCGTAGTTTACGCGACTCCTTTCCAAATCAAATGGGGTGTAGGGAGTGCCCCCCTGAAATCTCCACCTTAAACCAAGCTCCCAATTGTATTTAAATTTATAACCCATGAGGATGGCAACCAAATGTCTGGTGTCCCATGATGAACGAATGTACTTTTCATTTACTCCAGTAAAAGAGGACCAGAACAAAGTGTAGGATGTGGTGAAGTACATATTCCTTGTTAATTTTTGTTGAGCAAAGAATTCAACTCCATAGGTCTTTCCTTTTCCTATTGAGTTGACTGCTTCATTGCCCACAATTCCAAAGTCACCTCCCAGATTGGCAAGTGAAATTCCATCACGAATGCTGACTGGGTAGTTATCATACCTTTTGTAAAAACCTTCCAGCGTGAATCTTAAGGAGCTTGCCGGAATGTATTCAAGTCCTGCCACAAAATGATCTGAGCGGATATAAGGAAGGTTTTGATTAACGGCTAGCTCATTTTCTCTAAAACCAAGAATGGTGTAAGGAAGGATCTTGTAATATCTTCCAAGACTTGCATTAAGAGTCCACTGTTTTGACATTTTGAAACTTGCACTTAATCTGGGACTTAGGGTGTTCAATAGGTTTTTAGCACCGTCTTCTGCAAGGTTGTTTGCGTCAGAGCGAACTCCCAGTGACAAACTTAACCTGTCGTTCAATAAACTTCGATTGATTTGACCAAACAAGCCATATTTTATAAAATCCAGAGACGTATTGAAACTAAAGTTGATACCAGGCTGAATTACAACACCCGCACTGTCCCGAATCTCCGGTCTGCCTTTAGCAAATGTTTCATTGGAGTATTTTACATATTGAACCATTGCACCATAAGAATATTTCCAGGGCCCATTTACTTTGTGGCTTTCAAAACGCAGTTTGTTTTCAATTTCACGGCTTCGAAGTTTGAGTGTTCTTTTATTTTCATCCGTCTGTGTGCTGTTGAAATTATCTGAAAATTGGTCCAGCGCATTATCCAGCATGTTTCTGCTAAAAGTTAAATTCCAATAGCCTTTATTTTGGAGGTGCTTTAAGGTAAAACCTTGTGTGTAATTCCATTGATTGATTAATGGATTACTACTCAATACATAAAGATTTTCAGGAGTTGTATTTTTGGGAAGCGCAAACTTAAATTCGTCAATAGCTCCGACACCTATGGCTGTCAGGCTTGTTTTGGCATTAAAGCGATGTGAGATTTTATATTGGAAATCCCAATAGTTGGGACGTATTGGCAAATCAAGTAATTGAAATAGAAACTGAAGGTAAGATCTTCTGGCAGAAGCCAAAAAGGATGTTTTTTTATTTGTCCCAATTGGCCCCTCAGCAGTTAATGCTGCTTCGGTTCCACTTAACCTGAAATTACCTTGAATTCGATCCTTGTTGCCGTCTCTTTGTTTGAATTGAAGCACGCTGGATAAAGGGTTGTCATACCTTGCATGAAAAGCACTTGAAGAGAGTGTGGCATCCTCCAAAAAGGAAACATTCAAGATTCCAGTTGGCCCACCAGCGGCCCCTTGGGTTGAAAAATGATTGATGACCGGAATTTCAACACCATCCAAGTAATAGACATTTTCATTTGGGCCTCCTCCTCTGATGACCAGGTCATTTCTGTAACTGCCATTGCCGGAAGTGCCACCGACACCTGGAAGTACTTGCACTACCCTTGAAATGTCAAAATTTCCTCCTGGATTACTCTTAATCTCCTCAGCGCTTAGGTTTTGGATGCTGAGAGGGGATTCAGATGTTGCTATCCTGATGCTTTTATTTTCTGAAAATACTACTTCGCCCAGCACCTTACTGTCCTGACGGAGTTCAAAATTAATTTGACCAGTATTACCAGCGGTTATAACCACGTTGTATTTAGTTAAAGCTTGGTAGCCTAAAAACGATACGGTAATATTGTAAGATTTGGTTGGGATGTTAACGATGGTATAATTTCCATCGAGATCGGTTGTGGCACCCAAATTAGTTCCCTCTATGGCTATAATTGCTCCTATCAGAGGTTCCTGTGTTTCATAATCTTTAACGTTTCCCGTAAGGCTACCAACTGACTGAGCCTTGACTTGCTGGAAAAAAATACAAGCTGTAAACAAAAGTATGCTCACAGACCACTTTACAAAACTAAAATTCCGGATCATGCGAACTAAAACATGAATACAAAATCATAGTTCACAGAAGATTAGATTTTTTGTAACTTTCTTGATCTGAACACCTGGCCTTCCTGATACACCGCCAAATAAATTCCTGCATTCAATCCTTGCAAGTTTAACCTATAAATTGATTTTTCCTGATCGATGTTTTCGATGTTTATAATTGTCTGGCCGTTAAGATCCATGATTCTCAAAGATCTGTTCATTCCGTTGCTGAGCTTTGGCAGATCAATAACGACTTCAGCATCCGCAGGATTAGGCGTTATTTCCAATCTCAGCGCTTTTAAGGCCGGTACTTCATTTGAAGTCGGGTTACCTCTCTTTATTTCTGAGAGTGGGAAGGTCATGATCGATCGCGCATAAGTTCCTGCAATTAATTGATTGTTTTTAATGTTTACATCAAGGTCATTTACAGTAATTAGTGGCATATTGTCTCCAACCCTTTTCCAGTTGGAGCTTTTGTCATTGGTCACATAAACTCCTAAAAGTGTCGCGGCAGCCATGATGATGTCTGATTTTGCTTCAATAATTTGCAAATCGTATACCGGTATTTCGGTAAGTTCCCCACCAGAAATAGATTCCCAACTTTTTCCATTGTTTCTGGAGCGAAATATTAATGAGTTTAAAGAATTGTTTCGGTAGTTTGACATGGAGACATAAAAAGTGCTGTCATTTTCTTTGGAGCATTTAACGCTGGTGACATATCCTGGTGGCAATCCGGATGTGACATTCATCCATAAGGAACTTGAATCCTTACAAATCCATACATTCCCATTGTTGGTGCCTGCGATTAAAGTCTTCGGATTTATTAAGGATTCATCCATGCAGGTGATGCTTGGTAAAGAAACAATCTTATACGGTCCATTGGTCGTTAGGGAAGGGCTAATGGATTTCCAGTTGGCTTCCAAAAGGTTGTAGTTTTTAAATATTCTGTTAGCTCCGCAATACATTATGTCGGGACTGTACCTGCTTAAAAGATAAGGAAAATCCCAATTACGGTTTCCACTCAAACCATTTGTGAATCTCTTAAAACCAAGTCCGCCATCCAGGGTTTGATTAAGTCCTCCGTTTTGGGTGAGGCACCAGTATATGTTTGGGTCAGTAGGGTGAAAGGCAGGCAGAAAACCGTCTCCGCCATAGATGGCTTCCCAATTGTTTATATTCTGTGCGTTGCCGGTAGAGGTGCCATTGTCCTGGGCACCCCCATAAAAGTAAGATGGATTGTTTGGGTTGTAGGCCACCCGATAAAATTGGGTCGTTGCAATGTTTTCAAGGTCTTCCCATTCAGTTGAATTTTTTCTCAATTTGTATAACCCGCCGTCTGTACCTAAAAGGATATCTCCGTTTTCGAAAAATTCTATTTCATGTTTGTCGGCGTGCACTTCATAAGTCCACCAATCAGGCGTAGCCCTCACCCAACTTATGCCACCGTCTAGACTTCTGTAAAGGTCTACCCCCAAAAGAAAAATATCATTTGGATTGTTTGGGTTGACGCCAATTCGACCAAAATACCACCCAAAACCTCCCAGCACATCGCAGGGAAGCCCCGAGTTGTTATAATCTGTGATTACTTGTTGCCAATTGTCACCACCATCCATTGATTTGTATAAACCGCTTATTTGCTGGCCTCCATTGCAAAAGGCTGTATCATTCCGCACCATTCTCGCATAGATGATTTCAGGACTTGATTTGCACACTTCAATGGCTATTCTGCTGTACGGATAATCCGGAATACCATTGTGAATAACCTCCCATGTTTTTCCACCATCCTTGCTTCTTCTTATTCTACTATTTGGACCTTCCACCACATTGGTATCATCACGTCTCAATCTCTCCCAACTTGCAGCATAAAGTACTTGAGAATTTCCTGGTTTAAATGCAATATTGGTCATGCCTGTCTGGCTGGAGACGAATAAAACCTTTTCCCAACTAACTCCTCCATTTGAAGATTTGAATAATCCGCGTTCTGAACCTGGTTCAAATGGGTTTCCCATAGCAGCAACAAAAATCACTTTGCTATCCTGAGGGTCAACCAGAATTTCACTGATGATGCGAGTTGCTTCAAGACCCATGTTTGTCCAATTCTTGCCACCATCTGTTGATTTATAAATACCGTTGCCAGCAAAAGGATATCCTGAAATGTCGGGGTCGCCGGTTCCTACATAAATCGTTTCCGAATTTTTCGGATCTATAGCTATCGCCCCAATCATTAGAGTTGCCTGATTGTCAAAAATTGGATTCCAGCTGGCACCTCCGTTGGTTGTCTTAAAGACACCTCCATTTGGAAATCCTACATAGATAATATTTTGGTTGGTAGGGTGGATGGCCACAGCACTGACGCGAGCCCCAATATTTCCAGGGCCTTGTTGGGTCCATAATCCTGAAATGGAATTTTGTGGAGAACGATATGTTTTAGAATTAATTATTGAATTGATGAGCTGAAAATGTCGTTGGCTCAACTCTTCTGATGGAGCCCCAAATTTATCAATCAGATAGGCCTCATCCGGGCTATAATTATATCGTTTTTTTACCTCGCCGCATGAAATCATACAAAGCAGGGAGAGTATCAATAGGTGTTTTGTCCAACTCATTGGGTTAAATATTAATTACTGTAATAACGATTTGAAATCAAAGATATGTTGGCTGGCTTTAATTGAGCAAAATATCACCCCTACGGGGCTTGGTTTTGTTTGCATGGTTACTAAAGAAGATGTCACCCCTACGGGGCTTGGTATGGGGTAAGAGTGTTTTTTTTACAAAGATGTCACCCCTACGGGGCTTGGTAAGGGGTAAGAGTTTTTTTACAAAGATGTTACCCTACGGGGCTTGGTATGGGGTAAGAGTGTTATTTACAAAGATGTTACCCCTACGGGGCTTGGTATGGGGCAAGAGTGTTATTTACAAAGATGTTACCCCTACGGGGCTTGGTTTTGTTTGCTTGGTTATTTATAAAGATGTCACCCCTACGGGGCTTGGTAAGGGGTAAGAGTTTTTTTACAAAGATGTTACCCCTACGGGGCTTGGTATGGGGTAAGAGTGTTATTTACAAAGATGTCACCCCTACGGGGCTTGGTATTGAGTAAGAGTGTTTTTTATAAAAATGTCACCCCTACGGGGTTTGTTATTTTAAGTGTAATTAAAAAAATCAACCAATAACAAATTAGGAGGAGAATCAACTTTTCAATGTAGATAATAAATCCCGGAGGGATGATATTGTGATTGAATCAATAAACAAAAATTATTTGAACCCCGGAGGGGTGGAGTTATTTAATGTACAATTTATTTATCGGACTATTTTTTCAAGTTAAGGTATAATTATTAATCTCTTTATTATTTCATGGACCAGTTTGAAATGAATTTAAATTTGCTTTTAATTGTAGCGTTCTTCCATTCTTTGAGTTCGCTTTCTGCGATTTTGCGAACTTCGGTAAAAGCTATAAAGCAAAACAAGAATTATTGGAACCAAAAAATTTAAATACTTATACATATTTCTGGTGGCATCATCAAGCTCTTTAATTGGCCTGGTTTCCACAGCTTTTGTACGCAAATCAATCAATCCTGTATCATCGGTAAGCCAGTCGATTCCGTTCACAAGTAGGGAGACATTGTCCTGATTAATTTGTTGATTTCTACCTCGCCCCACAGGGAAATCGCCATCCCCATAGATTACAAGTTTGCTGGAAGTGGTGCCTGCAATTTTTCCTTCTACTACGGCACCCAGACAAATATTCCTCTCCGGAAAATCAGCCTCTGTCCACTGGCGTTGAATATCAATTACTATTGGCATCGGATCTCGTCCCGATTTGCCAGAAGAAAACAGGAGTGGGGTAAATTGTTCTTTTCCATTATAGCTTACCGCCGATGCGAATTGTAGTATTACCCGTTCCAAACCTTTGGTCACCGGATGGTTGGAAAAATTTTGGATCAATGGAAGATAGGGCAATTGTACCGGTGTAGCAAATGAAAACATTCCAGTCTGTTGCTGTACTTGCACTGAACCACAAGCTGCATCTTTTATTAATGCATTCTCCAAAACAATGCCTTTGGTTGCCAACCAATTGCCTACACCGCTCATTGAAGGAGTAACCTGACCTGTTTGTAATTCCGCTTCAATTTGATTGGCTGCAATCAACAAATTACCTCCCTGAGCAAGATATTCATCCAGCATTTGAAAATGATCTGGGGGAAAGCTATCCTGTGGCCTGACGAGCACTAAAGTTTTATACTTACTTAAATCGGTACTGTCGGTAAAATAAACCGATTCAACCGAGTAAAGTATGTTTAGCGATTCATACACTTGAACCATTTCCTGCAGGGATGCTTCCCGATGACCCTGGATAAAACCAATTACAGGTTTGTTTTTTACTACCAGTTTTTTGATGTTGGTTGTCAGTGCATATTCCATGGCAGTTCCAGGTTGAATGACGGGAATTATTTCTTTCTTATCTCCCACCTTTATGGTTGCTCCCAAGAAAGCTTTTAGTTGTTTGGCCTGATCCTTTTCACGGACATTTATCATAACCGGTTGGATACCTTCCCTCATGGCTTCTTCCTCTTTTTTTGGATCATCATTTGGGGCGATAAATTCATATTCCAGGTTTCCCTTCGAAAGATTGTAAAACTCATCCAAAATTTCCTTCAGCTCTTCTTTAGTTTTGCCAACATCAGTAGGTAAATCATCTGAAAAATAGGCCGTAACTTTTACTTTTTCTTCCAGGTTTCGCAGGATGTTTTTAGTAGCAGGACTGAGTGTGAATTCCTGATTTTTTGTGAGGTCCAGACGAAAGAAGAATTGTCTGGCAAGAAAATTCAATGCCACAAATGCAAGAATTGCTACAATGATTTTTGAAGCAGTAGTATTCATGTTTTTCCTGTTATTTTCGTTTGGTGATTAATTGTTCAGCCATAAATAAACCAAGCAATGTGAGGCTGACAAAATAAATGAGATCCTTGGTGTCCAGTACTCCTCTTGAAATGGATTCAAAATGTTTGCTGACACTTAGATCACTCATCAGATTACCAATGAATCCTCGTGTCCCACCACTGAATAAATCAAATAAAAAGTGAAAAAATATTCCAATTAACAGGGCCAAAAGAAATGCGACAATCTGATTGTTGGTGAGGCTGCTTGCAAAAAGTCCTATGGCAATGTAAGCAGAACTCATGAGCAACAATCCTAGATATCCGCTGATGGTTGCTCCATGATCCACTGACCCCAATCTTGCAATTGAAAAATAATAGGGCAGCGTAAAAAGCAATGCAATGCAAACAAGCAGCATACATGCAAGATATTTGCCTAATACAAGTTGACGGTGACTGACAGCCTTTGTTAAAAGTAGTTCGATGGTACCTGTTTTTTTTTCTTCCGCAATCATCTTCATGGTGATGGCGGGAATGAAAAAGAAAAGTGTCCACTTCGCTATGGCAAAGAAAACCTGAAGATCTGCTTCTTTGCGAATGAACACATCTGCGCCATAGATCCAGGTGAAAAACCCGCTGAATCCCAGAAAAGCCAGCAACATTATGTAAGCTGTCAAAGAATCAAAGAACGAATTGAGTTCTCTTTTGGCGATTATTTGAATTGGTGATTGCATACTCAATTAGTTTATGGTAAGGTCTCTAAATATGTCTTCTAATTTGGTTTCAAAAGGTGTTAATTCTAAGAGGTCCCAACCTTTTTCTACGCATAAATGAAAAATTGCTTTGTTTAGCTGGATTTCACCTCGTGACTGAACTTCGAATTTATTTTCATTTCTATTGATCAAATCAACTAAGCTAACCTCCGGCAAAGCTTGCAATGCAGAGAAAATTTTCTCTTGTTCTGTTCCTTCAATCCGGACATGTAGGATTTGGCGGGACTCAGATTGCTTGCGTAAATTGGCTACAGTGCCATCCGCAACAATCCGACCCTTATTGATGATAAGTATTCTGTCACAAGTGGCCTCTACTTCCGGAAGAATATGAGTGCTCAGTATTACGGTCTTTTCTTTGCCAAGTTGTTTGATCAGTTCTCTGATTTCCACAATCTGATTTGGATCCAAACCTGTAGTTGGTTCGTCCAGAATAAGAATTTGGGGATTATGGATGAGCGCCTGTGCCAGTCCAACACGCTGCCGGAATCCTTTAGAGAGCTCTCCAATTTTTTTATGTTTTTCAACATCCAGTCCGCATTTTTTAACCATTTCGCGCACTCTTGAGGGAATCTCAGAGATGGATACACCCTGAAGAGAAGCACAAAAAGACAGATAATCCAATACAGGCATGTCTTCATAAAGAGGATTGTGTTCTGGAAGATAGCCGATGGTTCTTCGTAGGTCAATGGAAGAGCGACTCGAATTATTGCCATACCAAATGGTTCCTTTGTCAGGTTCAAGATATTGAGTCAGCATTTTCATGGTGGTAGTTTTTCCGGCTCCATTTGGTCCCAGGAAGCCAAGAATTTCTCCTGATTTAACTTCAAAAGAAATGTCGTCAACGGCCTTTTGGAGACCATAACTTTTTGACAATGAAGAAATTTTCAAGTCCATAAGGTCAATATTTTAATTTGGATAGGGTGAATCAGATGCGAAAATAATAAGATTTCATTTTTTGATCCCAAATAGAGTTGTAAAAGCATTGAGCTAAAGATTGTTTAATGGAGTTTTTCCATGAATTATTTAATTTATTTATATATAAAATATTCTTATTTTTGTGATTAAATATAACAAAAAACCAAATAGAAAACTGAATTCAGTTTCTCACGATGAATCCAAAAAGTCCCGATATTACATTCAACCTTAGGGAATTTACTCTGCTTCTGCAAGATTACCTAAAGGAGTTTAAGCGCAGTGTACCTTTATTTCTTTGGGTTTTAATTCCAGTGGCTGTTTATTTTGGGTATAGGCAATTTAATAATAAGCCTCAGTTTACTGCAAAAGTGAGCTTTATGCTCAATGAAGCTGAGGCAGGACAATCAGGATTGACCTCCATCCTGGGTCAGTTTGGATTATCTGCACCAGGTCAGAAGTTAAGTTTGCAAAAAATCATAGAAATTGCCAAGACAAGGAGAATTGCAGAAACATTTTTTTTTAGCAAAACTGTGGTAAATGGAAAAGACGATTATCTGGCAAATCATTTGATAGACGCATTCAAATCAGAAGGTGAGTGGTTTTCGATTCCATTTTGGGAGAAATCTGACTCTTTAAGTGATTTAAGATATAAGCGATCAGAAATATCATTATTTGATCATCAGGAGCGTATGGCATTGAAGCGTCTTCATTTTTTATTTTTAAAAAGACTTGAGACATCTTTCAATGAAAAAACAGGGATAATGGAGTTGTCCATTAGGTTGCCGGTGGAGGATTTATCTTACCAGTTGTGTTATTCACTGTATGATCAGCTAAGTAAATTTTACATTGACAAAACCATTGAAAAGCAGCAGGATACATATGATCGACTTCAACATAAAGTCGACAGTTTGAGAAACCTTATTCACCGTAAAGATTATAATCTAGCGGGGATTAAAGACAGTTACCGCAATACTTTTCTCAACGAAGATTTAGTTCCGCAGACCCAGGTGGATCGCGACATCAGAATGTTTTCCATTTTATATGGGGAAGCATTAAAAAATTTAGAACTCGCTTCTTTCACTTTGCAAAATAAGACCCCCTTCATCCAGGCTTTGGATCTTCCGATGAAACCTTTGGAAGTAAAAAAAGAAAACTTATTCCTGAATGTGATCAAAACAGTTTTGATTAGTTTTTTTCTCACGCTGGGTTTTGTCATTTTAAGAAAAATATGGCGAGATAGTTTGCAAACGAATTAAAGACTTGATACGGATATGAAAGTGGTAATTCTTGCTGGAGGGTTGGGAACAAGGTTGATGGAAGAGACGGAATCTCGTCCGAAGCCAATGGTTGAAATTGCAGGCAAACCCATTCTTTGGCACATCATGAAAATTTATGAAGCCCAGGGTTTCAACGATTTTGTGATTTGTCTGGGATACAAGGCTACTATGATAAAAGAATACTTTCTGAATTATTATTTGTATAATTCAGATGTGACCATTGAGTTGGCAAAGAATAAAGTGGATGTACATTTCTCAAATACAGAATCTTTTAAAGTTACCTTAATCGATACAGGAATTGAGACCAACACCGCAGGCAGGATAAAAAGAATTAAAAAATATACAGAAGGTAAACCCTTTATGCTGACCTATGGAGATGGAGTTTCAAATGTTGACTTGAAAGCTTTATTAAATTTTCATCGATCTTCCGGAAAGCTTGCAACACTTACGTCCATACAGTTGCCAGGAAGATTTGGTCATTTGAATATCAATGATGCAGGCCTGGTGGAAGAGTTTCAGGAAAAGCCGGAGGATGATGGATTGTGGATCAATGGAGGTTTCTTTGTAATGGAACAAGGAATATTCGATTATCTGGAGGGCGATATGGATCAGGTGCAATGGGAGAAGAAGCCGCTGTATGAAATAGCTCGAGATGGTCAGCTGGCAGCGTACCAACATAAGGGTTTCTGGAAAGCAATGGATGCAATGAGAGACCGCATTGAATTGGAAGAATTGTGGAAGAACGGTAAAGCAGAATGGAAAATATGGTAGAAAGACTCCAAAAAGCATTTGCAAATAAAAGGGTTCTGGTCACCGGACACACTGGTTTTAAAGGATCCTGGCTGACAGCCATGTTGCATAAACTTGGAGCGGAGGTTACCGGATATTCATTGCCTCCCAATACAAATCCAAACCATTATAGTTTGTTGAATTTGCCCTGTCATCATGTTGAAGGTAATATTCTGGATGTCGACCATCTTGAAAAAGTGATGGAGGAATCTGGAGCCGAAATTGTATTCCATTTGGCTGCTCAGGCGCTGGTCAGACCCTCCTACATAGATCCGGTTGAAACGTATCAGTCGAATGTGATCGGAACACTCAATGTTCTTCAGGCTGCACGAATGAGTACGCGTGTCAAAGTTATGGTGATGATCACCACAGACAAAGTTTATGAGAATGTAGAAAGCGATCATTTTTATCGGGAAGGGGATCCTTTGGGTGGTTATGATTTATACAGTTCTTCAAAAGCATGTTGTGAAATTTTGATAAGTTCTTTCAGAAGAAGTTTTTTTCCTTTGGAAAAATATGGTTCATCACATGATACTTTAATTGCAACGGCACGGGCCGGAAATGTGCTGGGGGGAGGTGATTGGAGTCCGGACAGATTGATACCGGATTTGATGAAAGCAGCTCATGCAAAACAAAAGGTGGAAATCAGGAACCCTTTATCCGTAAGGCCCTGGCAACATGTGATGGATTGTCTGACGGGTTATTTGTTACTGGCTGAAAAATTATTATTACAAGATACGAACGCGTCCACCGCATGGAATTTTTCTCCTTATCCTGATGATGTTAAAACGGTAGGAGAGATGGTCGAAATTTCCGCCAGACACTGGCCTGAATTGGAGTATGTGATTAAGAAGCCCGAGCAGGATTTTCATGAAGCCGGATTACTAAAGTTGGATCACAGCAAGGCCATTCGGGAATTAAATTGGAGGCCTTTATTTCGAACTGAGGAAGCTGTAGCAAAAACTATTGAATGGTACCGCGCTTATTATGAAGGGGCCACTGTAATGACCACACAACAAATTGACCATTACTTTCTTCAATTGACTGCAAATGGAATTTGAAGAAACAGGATTTGATGGATTGTATTTGGTGAAGATGAAACCCATTGCTGATGAGCGAGGTCATTTTTTCAGGACTTATTGTGCCAATGAATTTGGCAGTATTGGAATGAATGAACATTTTGTTCAGATGAATCAGTCTTTTAATAAATCTCCTGGTATTCTGAGAGGAATGCATGCCCAAGCTGGAGAGGCTGCAGAAATTAAGTTTGTAAGATGTTTAAGCGGAAAGGTATTTGATGTAGTGGTGGATTTAAGAAAGGATTCTTCCACTTATTTGCAATATTTTGGTATTGAACTTTTCGGAGGAGATTTTAAAGGATTGTTGATTCCAAGAGGATTTGTACATGGATTTATTACACTGGAAATGGACTCCACCTTACTGTACCATCACACTGCTTTTTATGATCCTCTACGGGAGGTGTGTGTCAGGTACGACGATCCGGCCATCGGAATCCAATGGCCAGTAGCCGTCAAACACATCAGTGAAAAGGATTTGTCTTATCCATTTATTAATGAGAATTTTAAAGGATTGCCATGAGTCAATGCAGACATTGTAAATCGCCGCTGAATATTGAATTCGTTGATCTTGGTTTCAGTCCTCCGTCCAATTCATTTTTGAAAAAAGAGGCTCTGCTGCAACCAGAAGTTTATTATCCATTAAGGATCATGGTATGTGGTCAATGTTATCTGGTTCAGATAGAAGAGTATGCCAGTCATGCAGCTATTTTTAATTCAGATTACGCATATTTTTCTTCTTATTCTTCTTCCTGGTTGGCACATGCCAAAACCTATGTAGAGTCGATGGTTGAGCGCTTTGGATTCAATTCTGATGCTCAAATTGTTGAGCTTGCGAGCAATGATGGCTATTTACTTCAGTATTTTAAAGAGCTTGACATTCCTGTATTGGGTATTGAGCCCACAGCAAATACCGCCAGGGTAGCAGTAGAAAAGGGTATCAAAACTGTTGTGGATTTTTTCGGAACACGCCTTGCTAATCAATTAGTGGACGAGGGATACAAGGCAGATCTGTTACTAGGAAATAATGTGCTGGCCCATGTTCCGGATATTAATGATTTTGTACAGGGGATGAAGATGTTATTGAACAAGCGGGGAGTTATTACCATGGAATTTCCACATTTGCTCCAGTTGATTCAATTGAATCAATTTGACACGATTTATCATGAGCATTTTTCATATTTGTCGTTTATCACTGTTAAAAGAATTTTTGAATCCTGTGGCTTGAAAATGTTTGATGTACAAGAGCTTTCCACACATGGAGGCTCTTTAAGAATTTTTGCTTGTCATGAAGAAGATGAGACCAAAGAGGTAACAGACAGGGTCATGAAAATGATTTTATTGGAGGAAGGTAAAGGGTTGAATAAAACTGAGACATACCAGGAGTTTCAACAGAAGGCAGAAAATGTAAAAGATCAGTTTGTTAAATTTTTAATTGATGCAAAAGTATCTGGGAAATCTGTTGCAGGATATGGAGCAGCTGCCAAAGGAAATACACTGCTCAACTTTTGTGGTGTGAGGAAAGATTTACTCGCTTTTATTGTAGATGCGTCACCTCACAAACAGCACAAATTTATTCCGGGAATGCATATTGAGGTAGTGGATGAATCTTGGATACAAAAATATCAACCAGATTATGTAGTTATTCTTCCTTGGAATCTTAAAGAAGAAATATCCCAGCAACTTGATTACATAAGAAGCTGGGGAGGGAAGTTTGTTATAGCCGTCCCCCAACTTACAATCTTTTAGAATGAAAGTTTTTGTTACCGGATCATCAGGATTTATAGGCCGACATGTTGTAAGGGAACTTATTCACAGGTGCATCAAACCTTTATGTCTGGTGCGGAACATCAACAGCATGAAAAATCTGGGATTCGTGTCACACGAATTAGAATTAGTTGAAGGTGATTTGGACACTTTTGATCCAGGGATTTATTTTTCAAACCACACCACTCCGGACATTTGTATCCACCTGGCATGGCAGGGACTACCCAATTACAAACAGATGTTCCACATAGAAGAGAACTTGCCTAAGCAGTATAAATTTATTAAGTCATTGATTGAATCCGGGGTTTCAGATATTACTGTAACGGGGACATGTTTGGAATATGGAATGCAAGAAGGAGCTTTAAGTGCATCAGATTTTTCAAACCCACTGATTCCTTATGCAATTGCAAAAGACTCACTCAGGAGATTTTTATTTGCACTTCAGGAGCATCTTGATTTTGAAATTAAATGGTTAAGGCTTTTTTATACTTATGGCGAAGGGCAATCTGAATCTTCCATTTTAAGTCAATTGGAAAAATCCATAGATCGTGGAGACGAGTATTTTAATATGAGTGGAGGTGAACAAATAAGGGATTATTTACCTGTAACGGAGCTTGCAAATCAAATCGTAGACTTTAGCTTGAATCCGGGTTCCGGAGTTTTCCAATGTTGCAGCGGTCACCCGGTTAAAATTAAAGATTTGGTTTTAAATTATTTAAAAATGCACCAAAAGCACATTGCTCTTAACCTAGGGTATTATGCTTATAATGACTATGAACCAATGGAATTTTGGGGTAAAAAAGAGAATCAATAAAACATATAAGATATGGATCCAATAGCAGCCTTTCAGCAAGAAAGAGAAGAGAGAATAAAATCATTCGGTGACAACAAAGTGCTCAAAGAAGCAGCTCATCAGTTTAATGTAATTTCTAATCAGGAGAAGTACTCTTACAATTTTTCCTGGATGGGTAGACCAATTATACAATACCCTCAGGACATGATTGCCATGCAGGAGATCATTTGGCAAATTAAACCTGATTTAATTATTGAAACAGGAATTGCCCATGGAGGATCTTTGATCTATTATGCATCCATCATGGAGTTAATTGGAAAGGGAGAAATTGTTGGAATTGATATAGACATAAGACCTCATAACAGGAAGGAGATTGAGTCACATCCAATGTTCAAGAGAATTCATTTAATAGAAGGATCTTCTCTGGATCATCAAATAGTCAATCAGGTAGCCGCCATGGCTGCTGGAAAGGGAACCATTTTGGTTTGTCTGGATTCAAATCACACTCATGACCATGTGTTGGAAGAACTGCAACTCTATTCACCTTTTGTTACTTCAGGTTCTTATTTGGTGGTTTTTGATACCATCATTGAAGACATGCCAAAGGGAATGTACGACCGACCATGGGATGTGGGGAATAATGCCAAGACTGCTGTTTGGAAATTTTTGGAAACAAATAAAGGATTTGAAATAGACCACATGGTTGACCATAAATTGTTAATAAGTGTTGCCCCGGAGGGTTATCTAAGGTGCATCCGATAGGAACAGAGAATTGATAAAAAATCTTGAATCTCTTATCTAAAAATATTGTAGCAAATTTTAGTCTTCAGGCATGGATTCTGATTTCTCAGATCATGTTGGTGCCAATTTATGTACGGGTTTTGGGGGTGGAAGCATATGGGCTTGTTGGATTTTACGCGAGTTTACAAGCCATTTTTTTTGTTTTGGATATGGGAATGAGCGCTACCATAAATCAGGAATTGGCAAAAGTAAATATTACGGAGAATGACAGACGATATAAAATAGATTTACTCAAAACACTTGAATGGGTATATTGGGGATTAGCGATTTTTATTTTCATTATCATTGTTTTAATTCAATCTTTTTTTTCAGAAGCCTGGGGATCAAATGCCAGTATTTCTTCGGATAAAATTGGTGAATGCATTTATCTTATGGGCGGTTTGCTTGTATTTCGGTTTCCGCTTGGTTTATATTCAGGCGCTCTTAATGGAATGCAAAAACAATATCAATTGAATTTGGTCACTATTTTTTTTGAATTGATCAAATTTATTCTCGTATTGGTGGTTTTATTTTACGTTTCTAATGATGTAGTGTCTTATTTTGTTGTAAACATAATTATATCAGTTTGCACAGTTATTTTTATAAGATTCATGGTATGGAGATATCGCGAATTAAGAGATTATCATGGTGCGTTTAGGCGAACAGTTTTATTTTCTCGTTGGAAATTCTCACTGGGAGTTGCCGGTATTGCAATGGTGGCAATCGTGCTCACTCAAGCGGATAAAATGATGTTGGCCAAGATGGTGAGTCTGAAAGAATTTGGATGGTATACATTGGCATTTACCATCGCATCCATTCCTTCAAAAATTGTTGGAGCTGTTGCAACCGCCTATTATCCCATGTTGGTACAAGAAAACTCCAGGAATGATGAGGCAAGTGTAGCGAAAGTGTATCAACAAAGCAGTCAACTCATTGCCGTTCTTTTGGTGCCGGTCTGCATTGTTTTTTGGAGTTCTTCTGAGTATGTTTTGAAAATTTGGTTTCAGGATCAGGACTTGATTGGGAGCATTAATCCGTTGGTCAAGATTTTTATTTTTGGATTTATGTTTAATGGTTTGATGACCATGCCTTATTATTTGCAATTGGCTCATCATTGGACAAGGCTATCCTTATTCAAAAACATAGTAGCCTTGCTGATATTGCTTCCATTGCTTTATTTTGTCATCCAAAAATATGGAATTAATGGAGCAGTGTGGATTTGGCTGGTCCTAAATGTATCCTATGTGATTTTCGAAGTTCCTTTGATGCATAGAAAGTTGTTGCCAAATCTAATGAAATTGTGGTATTTAGAGACCATTTTAAAACCCATACTCCTTTGTGGGGTGATGAGTTTAAGTTTGGTTTGGCTGCTTCAATATATTGAATGGTCAAGTATTTTATATACAGCATGTTTGGGGATTTTGATTTTACTCCAAATAGTTTTATTAAATAGATGGCTATCTGAACATCCATTGCATGTCCTTAAAAAGATCAAGTAAGAGATGCAAGAATTCAGAAAATTCACTGTACTTATACCTACAAAAAACCGATGTGAGACTCTGCATTGGGCTATGAAGACTTGTCTGCAATCTACCTACCCGGCATTGTCACTCATTGTGAGTGATAATTGTAGCACCGACAACACATTCGCAGTGGTTTCATCATTTAATGATTCAAGGGTAAAATATTATTGTACTCCCCAAGCATTAAGCATGACTGCTAATTGGGAATTTGCATTGTCAAAGGTCGAAGATGGATTTGTAACCATATTGGGGGATGACGATGGATTTCTGCCTGATAGTTTTGAAAAAATTAATTTGTTGTTGGATCAATATCAGGTTAAGGCAATTAGTTGGAAGCAGTCTTTTTTTCGTTGGCCTGGAAATAACTATGTGAGAATACCTGAACTGATGAGCATACCATTAAAACAGGGAGTTGAAATCAGGCACAGTCGTGATTTTCTTCCGAAGGTAATGAGGTGTCAAAAATTTCCAGGAGACCTTCCGTGGTTGTATAGTGGATTTGTTGATGTTTCGATTATTAAATCAATAAAGGAAAAAGGCAGAGGGCGTTTTTTTAATTCAAAAATTCCTGATATTTATTCATCCATGGTTTTGGCCTCAGAAATTGACAGCTATTTATTTTCTTATACGCCTTTAAGTATTGCAGGTCATTCTGCCAAAAGTAATGGTGCAGCACAAATACAGAATAAGCCTGAATTTGAGGAACGAAAGAATTTGTTTAATAAGGAATCAGAGGACATTCCGTTTCACACTGCTCTGGAGTTTGTACACGTGTATCCCATTATTATATGGGAAACCTATTTGCAATCCATTGATGCAGGTGTGCAAAAATATCTTGGTCTTGCAAACGGTCCATTGCTGATGAAACTCGCAATAAAGGATGCAATAGTTCTGGGCTTTCTTGAAAATGAAAGAGGTAAATTAGAATCCATTGCTCGAAAAAACGGATTAAGTTTACATATTTCTGACAATAAGACTATTGGACTTATTCAAAAGTTTTTACTCAGATTGAAGAGCTATTTTGTTGAATGGACGAGTGCAATCTTTATTAATTTAAAAGATTTTAATATAAGAAATGTTTATGATGCGAGTATCATGCATCAGAAAATTCATGAGAAATACAACCACCGGTTGAAGGCAATTATACACAATTTTGTTTTACTTTTAAAGCAAGCGCTGTGAGTGTTTCAGTTTTTCAATTAGGTGCACGTATGAAATATGCAGTGCCACGATGTTTACATCGGGATGGATTATTGGAAAAATTGTATACTGATATTTGTGTAGACCTTCCTCCATTTAGTTGGGGAAGAAGTTTGATGAGCAAACTTCCTTGGAGTGCATTCCAGAAATTTGTGGGAAGGGAAGTAGGTTTGCCCAAAAATAGTATTACTCATTTTCCATTTATGGGGTTGAGGTATTTTATGAGTAAGAAAAGTATCCTTAATGAAGAATCTGAGTGTAAGACTTTTATGTGGGCGGACCATCATTTTGGGAGCCTGGTAAATTCAGCCTTGCAAAAGGATCCTGCAGAAGTACTTTATTTATATAATACTGCGGCACTAACTGTTGCAAAAGAAAATAGGCATCGTAAGATTTTACTGGAACAATGCAGTTTGCCTTACTCTGAATACCGTGATCGGATTCAAAAGGAGATGAAACTTTTTTCGGATTGGACCACAGCTTATGCTCAGGAGATAGATTTGCCTGAACCTGTACAGCAGTATATGGATCGCGAAGAATTAGAATGGGGTTTGGCAGATGCCATCATTTGTCCTTCCAGGAATGTGGCAGATTCCCTAATGGGGAGGGGCGTTTCGCCGGATAAGATTACCTGCATTCCCTATGGCTTTACATTTGGTGTTGGTAAACAACCGCGTAAATTGGCGGAAAGAAAAAAACTTCAGGTAGGGACAATAGGTTACCTTGCCTTGCGCAAAGGCATCCATTATTTCTACAAGGTAGCAACGGCATGTGATTTTGCTGATTTTGTTGCAATTGGTGGAGATGGGTTTGACTTACCGGAGGAGAAGAAAAAAATGTTATCAAAAGTAATGACCCTTACCAGTCATCTTGATCGTTTTAGATTACTTGAAATGTTACAACAAATCGATGTGTTACTTTTTCTGAGTATCGGAGAGGGATCAGCCACTGTCGTGTATGAAGCTTTAAGCCTTGGAATTCCCGTTATTACCACGGCAGCCAGCGGAAGTATTGTGGAGGATGGGGTGAGTGGATTTATTGTGGATCCTACCGACACTGATCGGATATTATTGCTCTTGGAACAGATGCGTGATCCTGAATACTACCTGAATTTGTCAATGAATTCTTTGGACAGGAGCAAATACGGTAGTTCAGAGGCTTATGGACTTAGGCTGGTGAATTTTATTCATCAATCAGAGGCGCTATGACTATTTATTTGATCATATTGTTCAATCTTATTGTCTATGTTGCAGGATGGGTTTTTGTTTTATTAAATGGACTCAGAAAGCATGTAGTGTTTGCATTTTCGTGGTTTATTTTTTCCATATATTATTTGCTTACTCCATTGTATTTTTATTCTAAGGGGCGGGCTACTATCTGGGGAGATCAGGGCGCATTTTTAGGCGTTGGTGAAAATATACTGGAATATTACGATGAGGGCTTTTTGTATTTTGGATTTGCAAGTCTTTCTTTTTTGCTTGGTTATTTTTTTATACGCCACCGGGAATTCGTTCAATCCGGTTTTAATTTTAATTTTTCAAAGCCACTCCTGTATTGGCTTTTCGGGATTTTCTTTTTCTTAGTGATGCTTAATTTTATTTTGTCCGGGGTAAATCCTATTGAAGTGCTGACGGGTAATTCGGAAGAAACATTGTTCAATGCAAAGGGAGGTTCTAATTATTTAAGGAATTTTGCAGACTCTTTGGTCAGTTGCCTAGTCATAGGATTTTTGATTAAAATTGATCGCAAATATTGGCTTTTATTTGTAATCGTATCGTTTGTTTTATTTGCAATGATGGGATTTCGTTATCGTATCATCATGACCGTAATTGGGGTTTTGTTGCTGATTCTCTTTAATTATCGTTTTTCATTTAAAAAAATATTTGCGCCTTTGGCCCTTTTTAGTGTTCTTCTCTACATGATATTATTTTTAACGATCAACCGGTACAATTTAATAGTAGGTGATTTTAAAAATTTCGATTACAATCCAGTTCATTATGATATTGGAAGCACGCTTGCAGAACAAACCAGAGGCGCACTGGATGACATCAACATCATCAAATACTATCACACCCATCCAAACCCTAAACATGATTATGGAATTACATTTACCTATTTTATAGTTCGGGCCCTTCCAAGGGCTGTAGTAGGAGATTACAAGGATAAATTATATCCGCCTCCTGCGTTTCCTATTGTGGATGAAGCATACAATCTTCCTTTGGCGTGGGCTGCAACAGGTGAAGCACCTTTGCATTATGCTTATTTTATCATTGCCGGAGGTTTTTGGTTTTTGGTTTTGGGCTCATTTTTAACAGGGTTGATATTGAGCCTTACTACCGTAAATCGAGATTACCATCATCCAAAGCATAGAATATTTCTTGTGATTTTATGCATGGCATTGTTTCAATGGTATACCAGGGGATATTTTCCTCAGTTTGTAGATCACCTGGTGTTTTTGTTGATTCCATATTGGTTATATTTTAGATTTAATGGACATGAGAAGACCCATTGATGTTATTTTTTTGGGACCTTATCCCCCGCCGGTGAATGGGCAATCTGTGGCATTTAAATTTGCACATGATCAATACAATGGTACAAAAAAATTGTGCGACCAAAATCTAGAACAATTACCATTTTACAAGAAAATATTTTTTGCACTAAAATTGATATTTACATACATTTTCCTTTCAACCAGTAGAAAATATTCTGTATTGTATTTAGCTGGATCCAGGTCTGTAGGGGGAGCGCTGAAAGATGTTTTCTCCATTTTGTTTTTTCATTTTACCGGCAGCCGCATTGTTTTGCATATCCATGCTGCATTTTTCAATCACTTTATAAGTTCATTGCCATTTTATTTAAAGCCACTTTTTACTTTAGCTTATCACAGGGTCGATCGTTTTATTGTTTTGCATGAATCTATGAAAGGAGAGTATAATGGTTTTCTACCAGAAGCTCAGGTGAGCGTACTTCATAATTTTTATGATCCCATTCTGGATGAACTAGAGATAAAAGACAAGCCAAACAGTGAAGTAATCAAGATTGGTTATTTTTCTAATTTAATATATAGTAAAGGAATTTTTATTTTGCTGGAAGCTTTCAGAGAATTGAAAAAGGAGTATGAACATATTGAGCTTCATATTGCAGGACAATATTATTCAGATCAATTTATGAACGAACGTACAGTCAGGGAAAGATTGAATACTTTTATTAAGGATCCAAAAGACGGGATTTTCTACCATGGTCCTCTTTATGGAATGCAGAAAAAAGATTTTCTGAAGGCTCTAGATATATTTGTTCTGCCGAGCTTTTATGCTTCGGAGGCCATGCCCATATCAATAATAGAAGCGATGCGCAGCGGTTGTGTTATAATTGCGACTGAACACCATTATTTGCCATTTTTAGTAGGACCTGATCAAGGTGCTTGTGCCAAAGTGAGGTCAGTTGTGTCATTGAAAGAAAATTTGACGAAGTATATTGAGCAAAGGGATTTACGTGACCAGGTGAAGCGTGCAAATATTGAATTTGCAAAGAAGAATTATTCACCTGAAAATTTTGCATCAGGAATTAATACTATTTTGGAATTGGAGCTTAAGGAATTCAATGTTTAAAAGTAAATATGTGGAATCTTTGGAGCAAAAGGTAAAGTTCTAATGGTGGAAGTAGATGGCATTAGTAAGCATTTTTCCCATCGTGTGCATGATGAAGCTGGAGTGGTCGAGCAGGAATATTTCATTTTTATACTCCTGAGATTGGTAAATCAGGATTTATCTGCTTGCTTATACCAAGCTATATGGTTAACTGTTGGCTGGACAAGGATTCTTGTTTTATTATTTTTTCTTTATTGGCCATTGAATCATTTTAAATACAATTTTTCTATAAATAATTCTCTGCATGGTATTTTTTGAATACATTACAATTTAATATCCGGACAATGTTGCAAATAATACAGGATCTTAAGAATGGGGAAACAATGCTTGTCGAGTCTTCCATTCCGACCCCCGGTAGGGGAATGGTGTTAATCAAAAGTCATTTTAGTCTTGTATCTCCGGGTACAGAGAGAATGTTGGTTGAATTTGGCAAGAAAAATCTGATTCAGAAGGCTCTTGATCAACCCGAGCGTGTAAAACAAGTCATCAGCAAATTGAAAACGGATGGGTTTGCTCCAACTTATGAAGCTGTGATGCGTAAGTTAGATACACCTATTGCTTTGGGTTATTGTAATGCAGGAGAAGTAGTTGGAGTAGGAGAGGAGGTTACAGAATTTCGAATAGGGGACCGGGTGATTTCAAATGGCCCTCATGCAGAATTCGTATGCATTCCCAAAAATCTTGTTGCAAAGATTCCTGGAGATTTAACTTATGAAGAAGCAAGCTTTACGATCATTGCGTCAATTGCACTGCAAGGAATCAGATTGGTCAATCCAGGCTTTGGTGAAACTGTTGTGGTGATTGGTCTTGGATTAATTGGACTCATTACAGTCCAACTTTTAGTCAGTAATGGATGTAAGGTAATTGCATTTGATCTGGATGAAAATCGTGTAAGCATGGCAAAAAATTATGGAGCCCATGCTTTTTTATCGGAGGACAGCATAAATGATGAGTTGAAAGTTAAGCAATTGAGTGACGGGTATGGTGCCGATGCCGTAATCATTACGGCTTCTTCCGCTTCTCAGGAGATTATTCACCTGGCAGCACAAATGAGTCGCAAGCGCGGAAGGATAATTTTAGTTGGGGTGGTGGGTCTTCATATTCAGAGAGCCGATTTCTATGAAAAAGAATTGAGTTTCCAGGTGTCCTGTTCGTATGGTCCCGGAAGATATGATGAAGTTTATGAGCAAAAAGGACATGATTATCCATTGCCTTTTGTGAGATGGACAGAGAAGAGAAATTTTGAAGCTATTCTGCAAGCATTGACTTATAATAAACTTGAAGTAAAGTCATTAATTGGAAAAATTGTTGAACTGGAACAATTTGAATCGATATACCAAAATATTGGAGATCACAAAGACATCACTTATCTGATACACTATGATGTCAAAAAAGTTGTAGAAAAAAGTCGCAATCCATTTGATGAAAAGAAATTTCCATCAACTCAAGGACGGATCGGAATTATTGGTGCAGGTAATTTTACTTCCTCTACCGTTCTCCCAATTCTCACAAAATTAATTGCTCCTGTTCAGGCCATATGCGGGAACAAAGGATTGGCTGCAGGTCAGCTTGCCAGGCAATACAAAATTCCATACACGGCATCATCATTTGTCGAGATCCTTCAGGACGAACAAATCAATTCGGTCGTTATTACAACCAGACACAGCAGTCATGCTGCGATGGTACAGGCCGGATTGAATGCAGGCAAACATGTTTTTGTTGAAAAACCTCTTGCGTTAAATCTGAGCGAATTAAATGATGTATCAAAAGCATTTGAGACAACGGCGGGAAGTCTCACGGTAGGATTTAACAGGAGATTTGCACCCATGATTCAAGAGTTGAAGAAAGAGTTGTCCAACTGTGAAGCACCCATACAAATCGTAGCTACTATGAATGCAGGTTCACTCCCAATGGACCATTGGACCAATGCAAGTGAACATGGGGGGCGCATTATTGGAGAAGCTTGTCATTATTTTGACCTTGTAGCCTTTTTGTGCAACAGTACAATTTGTGAAGTATACATGCAGTCTTTGGGTCTGAATGCTGGATTGGATACAGATCATGCCAGCATTCTTGTGCATTTAAAAAATGGGAGTTCCGCTGTTATCAATTATTTTACCAATGGGTCAAAGGATTATCCCAAAGAGCGTATTGAAGTTCATCAGTTAAATCGCACAGCCATTATAGACAATTTCAAGCGGATCGATTATTATGGTTATAAAAAGAGAAGCAAATCGGCCAATCAAGATAAGGGTCATCACACACAATTCAAAACCTGGTTGAATTTTATTACACAGGGAGGTCATTCACCGATACCTTTTGAATCTTTGTGGAACACCACTTATGCCACGCTGATGGCGATAGAATCCTTTAAAGAAAAAAAAGTCATTTCATTTTAGTTTTTTTTACGGAAGGAATGATTTTTTAATCCTTTTAGGTTAAATGATAAGTCGTTGAATCAAATTTCACCAACATGATAAAAATTATTTTCATAAATGACATTTGTCATTGATTCTTCTAATGAGTTGTATCAATTTAGACAAGTTAAAATAGTTTATCTAAACACTAAAAAATACAATCATGGGAAATTTAATGAAAGTAAACAGGTTTCTGCCAAATTTCAGTAACTTCTTTGATGAAGCCTTTGCTAAAGAATTTTTCAACTGGGATGATAAGAATTTTGCAGAAAGAGGTAGCACTATGCCATCCGTGAATGTGAGAGAAACTGAAAAAGAGTATTTTATTGAATTGGCTGCGCCCGGCATGAGGAAGGAGGACTTTAAAGTAGAATTAAAAAATGATATGCTGACCATCTCCGCTGAAAAGAGAGATGAGAAGGAAGAAAAGAAAGGAGATTTTACAAGGAGGGAGTTTAACTTCAGCTCTTTCTGTCGAAGTTTTTACGTTCCGGATTTGGCTGAAAAAAACAAAGTCGATGCGAAGTATGAAGATGGAATGCTGACCATTGCCATGACTAAGAAAATGGTAGAAGAACCAAAAGCAAAACTTATCGAAATACATTAGCAGGTAAATTATTAATTTATTAGGGGAGGAGAATTCTTCCCCTTTTTTATTTGTTTTTTCAGGGCTTCCATTTCAAATCTTTATCTCAAATTTATCAAAGGACCTTTCTCCGAAAATCTTCACTGTAAATAGTTTAGTTTATTGGAATAATTTAGCTGTTGGATTTTTTTTACGGTGTATTTTACAGGGTGTAACCGAATTTACAAATGGGTTGGGATTGATCGCATCTTCAATGACAATTTTCAGATTGTAACAAACTGTGATATCTTTGCACACTAAAGCAACCAATGTCTTATTTCTTAGTTCAGGCCCAAAGATTGAATCTCACATATGGTGAGCATGTGTTGTTTAAAGACCTCCAGTTTGAACAACAAGAAAAGGAATGGGTGGAACTTATAGGGGGTAATGGAAGCGGAAAATCTGCCCTAATTCATGCCTTTTATGGTCTTCTTCCTGTTCAGTCGGGGACTTTAAAAGTGCTGGATTACAGTCTGAATCCGGCCACACCTGACTTTGCCGCTGCCAGGAGGAGAATAGGGATATTTTCAACCAAGGTTCCTTTAATTGAGGATAAAACCCTGAGAGCAAATTTGGCAATTGCCCTAAATGCTGCTGATAAAATACGTGACCTGAACTCCGACCAATACATCACAGACACCTTAGCGAAATTTGGTCTTGCAGAAAAAACGTTGGAGGAAGTTTCCAGTCTTTCATCCGGAGAAAAGGTTTTGTTAGGCCTTGCCAGGGCCATTATCCACAGGCCCAGATTGTTGTTGTTGGACAATCCCTTTGCCCTGTTGGATGAGTCATCTATTAAATTGGTAAAGGCATTGCTTACCGACCTTCACCAAAAGGAGGGAACCGGTGTCTTGTTGACCGGTTTAAACTTAAGCCCATACAGCCCGGATAACAGGAAAGTTTACCAGATTACAGGTAAAGGGCTGGAATTAGTCTAAGAATACTCCATTTGATAATTGTTGCCGGTAGTTCCATTATATTTGCAGCTTCAATTGAAAGATCATGTTTGAAAATCTTAATGAAAAGCTCGAATTAGCCTTCAAGAGCCTTAAGGGTGAAGGAAAGTTAACTGAACTTAACGTAGCAGAATCCATCAAGGAAATCCGCAGGGCCTTGGTTGGCGCAGATGTCAATTATAAGATTGCCAAGGAGTTTACTGATAAAGTGAAGGATCAGGCAATGGGAACCCGCAACATACTGTCTTCGGTCAAACCAGGTGAACTCATGGTGAAGATCGTGATGGATGAGCTCACTGAACTCATGGGTGGACAAGCGGCAGGACTTAATTTGAATGGCAATCCGGCAGTAATTCTTATTTCTGGTCTGCAGGGTTCCGGTAAGACGACTTTCTCCGGTAAGCTTGCGTTGTATTTAAGAACCAAGAAGAATAAAAAGGTCCTCCTGACTGCGTGTGACGTTTATCGCCCTGCCGCTGTTGACCAATTGACCGTAGTGGCAGAACAAGTGGGCGTGGAGATCTTTAAAGATCCGGAGAGCAAAGATCCGGTTTCAATATCTCAAAGAGCTATTGCTCATGCCAAGGCCAATGGTTTGGATGTAGTAATTATAGACACGGCGGGACGTACCTCAGTGGATGAGGAGATGATGGCTGAAATTGAGAATATTAAAAATACCATTCAGCCTTCCGAAACTTTGTTTGTCGTGGATTCCATGACCGGACAAGATGCGGTGAATACAGCTCTTGCATTTCATGAAAGAATCAACTACGATGGAGTAGTGCTTACTAAACTTGATGGAGACACCCGTGGTGGAGCAGCTTTATCCATTAAGTATACCATTGGCAAACCAATTAAATTTGTTTCTGCAGGTGAGAAAATGGACACCCTGGATATTTTTTATCCTGATCGTATGGCCCAGCGAATTCTGGGGATGGGAGATATTGTATCCTTGGTAGAAAAAGCCCAGGAGCAGTTTGATGAAAAGGAAGCCAAAAAAATCGAAAGTAAAATCAAACAAAATAAGTTTGACTTCAACGATTTTCTGGTTCAGCTTAATCAGATCAAAAAAATGGGGGACATTAAGAGTGTGTTGGGAATGATTCCGGGGGTTGGCAAAATGGTTAAGGACATTGATATAGATGACAATGCATTTAAAAAAGTCGAATCCATCATACAGTCTATGACTCCTAAGGAAAGGGCCAATCCTGATTTGCTAAACATGGCCAGAAAGACCCGTATAGCCAAAGGTTGCGGGAAAACCATCCATGAGGTCAATGCCTTTATGAAGCAATTTGAAGAGATGAGGAAAATGATGTTCATGATGAGCAAAGGCAATGGGATGGGCAACATGATGAAGCAAATGCAAAACATGCGACGTCATTGATCTGGATATAATTCCATTCGTTTTTACCAAGTAATATGTTTGTATTCAGGAGTCTTAAGTGTCCTGATGGGATGATTTTTATTCTTCGTATATTGTGACTGTAAAATGTAGTCATGAAGAATATTATTCTGTTATTTGTATTCAGTATATCTTTTTTAAATATTTCATTTTGTCAATTAGCCAATGGTAGTCCGGCGCCGGATATTACTGTGCAGGACATCAATGGAAACACCATCAGTTTGCATGCTTCCATGGCGGGAGGAAAATCTGCTTGTCTGGATATTATGGCAACATGGTGTGGTCCATGTTGGTCCTTTCACAACAGTGGAGTACTGGAAAGTGTACATGCGAATTTAAGTTCATTGACCAATGTTTATATGCTGGAAGGTGATTTTGCCACCAACACCAATTGTCTTTATGGCCCTTCAGGCTGTACAGGCAGTGGCACCTGGGGAAATTGGGTAGCAGGGACCCCTTACCAGATCGCAAATCTTACAGCCAGCAATGGCGGGTCGGTTATGAATGATTACAACATCAATTATTTTCCTACCCTATACGTAATTTCTCCTGATTTCAGGACCTGGGAAATTGAAAACCGGAGTTACAGCGAATATTATAATTGGATTGTCCATAGTTTTACATTGGATGCTACCGGTAGTGTCAATCATTCTACTTGCGGAGACAATGGAAAAGTCAATCTTAACCCTACCGGAGGTTACGGGGTATTGAAATTTAAATGGAGCAACGGTGCAACAACGGAAGATTTGATAAACATTCCGGGTGGTGTTTATTCCGTTACGGTAACCGATCAAAATGGTTACTTTGAATCTTATGGCCCCTGGACTGTTGATGGGCCAGCAAAAAGAGTCGCCATCACCAGTCAAAAACAAACCAATAATATTTGTTTCGGGGAATCCAAAGGAGACATCACTATTCAAGTCGCCTATGGCACTCCATCTTACACTTATAGCTGGAGTAATGGGGCGACCTCCAATTTAATTTCAGGGCTTCCGGCAGGATTGTATACCGTTACAGTGACTGACGCAGCCAATTGTACCATTACCAAAACCTACAGTATTTCTGAACCGCCTTTGTTGACGGCCATTCCAGTGAAGGGAGATGAATCCTGTGACAACAAGAATGGCTTCATTGCCATAACAGCAAGTGGTGGGACGAAGCCATATTCGTATGACATTGGTTTTGGAAAAAGAACCACCTCAGTTTTTAATAATTTGTCAGGTGGTACTTATAACATAAAAGTAACGGACTCAAAAAACTGTTTGTTTACAGATCAGATAACCGTTGATGCTACCCATAAGCCTGTTACAGAAGCAGGGGCTAATACAAACATATATTGCGGCAGAGACACTGTTTTTCTGGATGGTTTTGGAACTGATCAAGGTTCTGATTTTACTTATACCTGGACTACTCGAAAAGGAAAAATTCTGGGAGACCACAACACTTTGCAAATTGCCTTGGACAAACCGGGAGTTTATGTCCTTAAAGTGAAAAATCTTATCAATGGGTGCGAAAATTCTGATTCAGTGGAAGTAAAGGATATACGGGTGTATCCGGATGTTAAAGCCACAGGGGACGGACTGGTGGATTGCAATACGCCCGACAGAACTCTTTCCGGGACTACGCTCAGTACACATACAAAATACTTTTGGACAAAATTGAATGGAGGATTTAAAGATACTTCCAAAACCATCCTGGTGAGTGCTGGTGGAGATTTTGTATTCAATGTTCAGGATACAGTCAATCAGTGTTTGTCAAAAGATACAGTCGTAATAAAAGAAGATAAAGTATATCCACAAATTCAAATTGAGACAAATGGCAATTTGAATTGTACCGTAAGAAATTTGGACATTAATGCCTTGAATTCAGATTTCGGAAACAACTTTGAAATTGATTGGATTACCAATGATGGACATATTGTCTCAGGCGCAGATGGCTTGCAACCTTTGGTAGATAAGCCTGGTACCTATGTTATTGAAATTAAAAATAAAACCAATGGCTGTCTCAGCGTGGAGTCAGTTAGTATTGCGGAGGACGTCACAAAACCTTCCATTGTATTAGCCCAAATCAAAGATGTGAGTTGTATTCATCCTGAAATTGTTCTGGACGCATCGGCATCACTTCCAGCGGGTAAATTGGAATACCAGTGGACGACTTCCGACGGGCACATCGTATCCGGAAATCAGTATCAGCAATTGACTGTAAACAAAGGTGGAAGCTATGATTTGGTTTTAAGAAATAAGGAAAATACCTGTACAAATTTTGAACAGTTTAAAGTTTTGGAACAATCCACTCCGGTCTCAGCATTTAATTATAACAGGGATTTACTCACCTTGAACTTTAGGGATGAGTCAAAAGGAATTGCTAAATCCTGGGCATGGGATTTTGGTGATCAGACTACAAGTTCTGAGCAAAATCCAACACACCAGTATGCAAAAGAAGGAGAGTACAAAGTTTGTCTCAAAATTGAAAACGAATGTGGCGTTGCCGAAAGCTGTCAGAACATTGTTCTGGCAAGTTCCAGCATACTTTCATTAGGTGCCTGGGAAATCAGAAATGTAAGTTGCTATGGAGGTAACGATGGCTTTATCAAATTGACCGTACAAGGAGGAACCCCTCCATATTCATATGTCTGGAGTGATGGTTCAACAAGCTCCGAATTAAAAAATATTAGCAAAGGAAATTACTCAGTAGAGGTGAAAGATGCTTTGGGGGCGATTATCCAAAAGTCATTCAGTGTCGGACAAGCGACAGATATTTTATATGGCAACCTGTCAATTGCAGGGGCTACTGATGGCCTTCCAAATGGAAGTATCAGCCTTGAGGTTTCAGGGGGCGTTCCTTCTTATCAATTTCTTTGGTCAAATGGGATGACGACTGAGCATATTCAAGGGCTTGCATTGGGCAGCTATAGCCTCCGGGTCAAAGATGCCAATGGTTGTGAGAAATCTTTTGGTCCTTTTGAGGTCAGAGATGTAACGGCAACAAATGATGTTTCTGGCTTGGAAAGTTTTGAGATTTTACCCAACCCTGTGCAAGAACACGGAAGAATTTTTCTCACATTTGATCAGAAAACTTCCTTTAGTTTAAATTTAACGGATGCGATGGGCAGAACTGTCCATGAGTGGAAGCTAAATTCTAACCAGGCCGATATTTCGTTGGATTTATCCTCACTTGATCAGGGTCTCTATTTTGTTGTGTTGAAAACGAATAAAGGTTTACTGACTAAAAAATGGATGGTTTTAAAATAAACCATTTAATGTTTAAAAGTTATTTCTATTCATTTAGAACAAATAGATAAATGGAAATCTGAAAAGATGATTGTTACTTTTAAAATTTATTCGATTTTTACAAAAGGCAATGTTATATGTCCTTGGGCACTTCTCATGGTAAGCCAGTAAAGTCCTTCAGGTAAAGTCCTTGTATCCCATTTTAAATCAAGCTCTTTGCCGTTGCAAATTTGTTGGGAAAATATTTTGCCTTGAAGGTTGTAAATGAAAATTTGAATTTCTACAGATGCTTCAAATTCCAGATGCAAAATAATATGGTCTTCCGCAGGATTGGGATATAGTTTAGATTTAAGCAAGCCTGGGAGCGTTACAAGTCCGTTGCTGACGGTGATGCTTGCGCAATCTGAAGTATTACACCCCATGCAATCACTTACTGTGACACAATATTTTCCAGGAGTTAATCCAATAATTTCTTCAGTGGTTTGACCGGAATCCCATCTATAGGAGTACGGAGCACATCCGCCTTGAGGAATTACTTTAATGGATCCATTGGATTTTCCGGGATCTGCATTTTTGGTTTGTGCCACAAGAGAAAAAGTTGGAGGGTCACTTACAATAGAGGTAAAAATGCCTGCACTCAAATTGTAATAACTGCCACTGGCGCTTGTTTTCAGAGCGGTGCTTCTTACCATGTAGTTTATCGGTCCTTTTTCTACACAGGGGTCGATAAAGAAATGATCGGTTACCGGAATTTTGTTGAGTAATTTAAATGTGCTGTCGCCGCTTGATTTTTTATAGACAAAATATCCTGCTGAACCAATTGAATCTTGCCAATCCAGACGAATATTAAGTCCATCCTGAAGGGCAATTAATCTTTCTACAGGTCTCAGGATGTGCATGCGAAGGGTAGGGTCACCCATGAGCGCAGTTGAAACATATCCTCCATAGAATCGAGGATTGTAAAGTCCCCTGTTGTTCATGGCCAATTGAGTCGCATAACCAATATGTTCGCCCATGGCCATGTGGTGTAGAAACCAAGTCGGCCGGTTGCCCCATGTGCTGGCCAGGCAGGTTCGGGAAGCTATGGCGCCTCTCAAAAAATTATTCGGGTAATCCCAATCTCCAAAATATGACCCAAACATCATGGTAAATAAAGTCAGAAGAGAATCTGTTGTGAAATTTGTGGTATTGGAAATGTCGGAAGCGCTCTCAGGACCACCGCCACCGCAGCCATAAGACCAAATATAGGATTGTTTACTCAGCGTCTCTCTATAAGCTAGGTCTTTGACATTTGAAATGCCAAACATCGGCGAAAAATTCTTCCAGCCTGATTGACCTAAAGCCTCTGGATCTGGAGCAAAATTATTATCCACCAGTCCTCTTTCTACCATATTTATTTTTCCTGTTCGCCAGTCATGATTCTTATCCAAATATCTTCTCAAAAGTTGTTCTTCTGATTCCGGGAATTTACTCATATTAGAAAAATCAACACGTCCAACCTGAAGGCGAGCTTTTCCCGGGATGACGTTTTGATCAAATTTTCCATCACCGGGGACATTGTCATTTCGCGAACTGGCTGCTGTTGTAATGTTGATTGTCCTGTCCGTCCACAGTCCATCCAGATCTGCATAATAGCCATCACAGGGCCAGGCTCCTCTGTGATCACTGTGGTGACCATCAGGGGCTATTTCTCCGGAATAGGGTACTGGAACGCGTCCTAAAAGAAATAGTGCTTGATTAGCATCTGGATTTTTTTGAGCCCATGATTTAATTCCTGATTTTACCTTGCCAATGGAGTCTTTTCGACTTACGTAAAGCATCTGGGCCTGCCAACCATCACCTTCCAGGTCATTTAGAAGTCTTGAAATTTCCATGGCAAGCAATTGCTTAAAAGTACTGTCAATGACTACCAGGCACGCTCCTCGATGATGAATAGCCGGAACTTTAATGCCTGAATAAATGTATCCTGCACCAGAATTCATACTGCCGTCACCGTATGGAAATTTAGGAAGGCTTTTTATTATTTGATACTCATAATCAACCCCAATTTTAATGGAGCTATCCACCCAGGAAACACTACGTGCATCTAAAACTGCAAGACTATCGGTCCAAATTTCATCGTATTTGGATTTACGCCATACGGTATAGCCGCCATTGGCAGTGTCCAATACCCAGTTAAGGGTAATTGCAGGAGGATTTTCATTTAATTTTGCCTGTAAGAATACTGACTGGCGGGCATCGTAGATGTTTTGCCCATATCCGCAAACAGTCAGAAAACTAAATAAGAATTGCAGACATCGGTTTACTTTCATGACTTTAGCTAATTGTTTAATTTCGTTTAAGGCAGGATTAAATTTAATTCGGCAGACACATTCACATGACAACAGATCTGAATATTTCGTTGTATGAAGCTCCTTAAAAATTGATTTTAGATTGATTTAAATACATAATCCGGATTGAACCTAAACTTAGTTGTTATCTTTCCAGTATCTGTTTAATGTTTTTTAAATTTTGTATTTCAGTTTTTTTGATCATACCTCTACCAAATAAATACGACATTAAGTTAAGGGGATAAATCTCCTTTGCATAAAATTCACTGATCACCTCGGTTTGATTTTCATTAAGGGCCTTAAAAATATTTGCAGCTTTTGCATGGCTCTTAAATGGTCGAATGAATTTTATGTCAACATCTATTCTGTCTTCAGTCAGTGCGGTGATGGTTTGTTCACCTTCTCCAACATTGTCATCCCTGCTGTTCCAGCTTTGTTTTGCACCAACTGTGCCATCGATACCGGAAATGGTTGGGTGAAGATTTGGATCCGCCTTTACCCATTCACTGTATTCTTCCTGATTCTTAAGCAAAACCAAATAATCATAAACCTCTTTTTTAGGTTTGTTGATTGTTTCGGAGACAGAAACGGTGTACTGTTTAGGAACAAATAAGGCTGCTACCAATGGCAGTGCGATAATGAAGGCAATGACGACCACAATTTTCTTTACAATGTTCATAAAAAATTGGTTAATTGTTAGTTTTGTTTGAGCGGTTTTATATTTATTTTCCAAATCTACAAAAATTATGATATCAGGTATAATATAATTAGGAGCCAATTTTTGCATTCCACGATTTTAAAATTAAAGTATAAAGATTAATAGCCAAATCTCATGATGAAATCATCTTGAGTCCTTACCGGGCTTAGTTTTGATGGAATTGATAGCTTTTGAATAAAAAAAGTGCTTTTAGTGCTCAAGCTCAATTTTTAGTAAAATCGGGTTAAAAATGGTAAGCAACAATCGTAAGGATTTAACGCATTGATTCAAAGGAATACCAAATTATTTGCTTAAAAATTTAGGATATTAATTTTTAAAGGCAATCACTTATATTTTGTAATTAATTTACTCTAATTAATTTCTCTCTATTTAAACCGATAATATTAATGCTTTCATAAAGAATGGTGGAATTTAATAACAAGCGGTCAAGTTCTTGTTCAAAAAAAGCATCGGTATAATTATTCCATTTGTTAGGGTGTTTTTCGAGTTCTCTGAAACTATGCCCGAGCGTAGTAATGTATTCTATTTTTTGAGGAGCATCATTTATAAATATAGGTGGATATAAATCATACATTAGCATCCAGTTTTTTGCAATTCTTGTGACCCTTCCGTTTCCATCAGCAAAAGGGTGTATGCGAATCAGCTCGTGATGAAAGTAAATGGCTCTTATTATAGGGTTGGTTATGGATTTTATCCTGTGAAAAAGCTCGGAAACTAATTGAGGTACTTTAGCAGGTTCAGGGCAAATATAAGATCCTATTTGAACAAGAGTGCGTCGATAACGATTGGGATGTATGGCATGAGTTTCAGGAGAAGCCAGTCGAAGTAATTGAAATAACTGTATTTCTTTTTCAAAATTATTGTGATTCGTAATTTCTCCAATCACAAAATCAAGCGTTGTTCTAAGGTTCTTCAAATACTCTTTTGCTTCTTCTTCATTTTGAGCCTCCATTTGAGCATTTTTAATACTTAATTGCTCTTTAAGATTATTAACACCTTCTAGATATATATCCAATAGATCATCATCTGAATGATACCGGCTGTAAATGATTAATCTGTAGATAGCTTTTATTACATTGTCAATTTCACTTATTTTACTGTTATTGATCTGGATAAGGTCGACAGGAAGTAATTCCATTTTACTTATTTTTTACGGTTTTCATTTGAACTATGTCCACCAAGAAAGCAAATGCCATGGAGAAATAGATATATCCTTTTGGTATCTCGAATTGAAACCCTTCAGCAAGTAAAGAAACACCAATCATCATTAAAAAGCACAATGCTAAAATTTTGAATGATGGATGTTTTCTAATAAATTCACTTATTGGTTTGGATGCAAACAACATGATGATTACAGTAACAATTACTGCAGTATACATCACCCAAAGTTCTTGAACCATTCCAACGGCTGTAATAATGGAGTCTATAGAAAATACCAAGTCTAATATTATTACCTCTGTAAGCAATCGTTTAAAACTGGCTTTATTTGGAATTAATGGTTCGTCGTCTTTACTTATTTCGGTTTTGTAATAAATTTCTTTTACGCTTTTATAAATAAGAAACAGGCCTCCCAAAATTAATATAAGTCCTTTTCCTGAAAAGTCAACTTCAAATAGCGTGAATATGGTTTTATCTAATTTTAAAATCCAGGAAATAAGAGCCAAAAGGCCAAGTCGCATAAGCATTGCCATGGCAATTCCCCAGAATCTGAGTTTGTTTCTCTGATTTTCGTGAAGTTTATCGGCTAAAATAGATATAAAAATTATGTTGTCGATCCCCAGTATTACTTCAAGACTAATCAATGACAGTAAAGGTATTAACCATTCCATAGATATGTTTTATTAAATCAAATATTGTTTTTACTTTTTATTTCAATAAGCCAGTGCTCCATTGAAGCGCATAAATAGTTTTATAGTATTTGGTTTTTAATTCAATTAATTTACGTTCAATTTCCAAAACTTTATTTTCTCTCGAATTTATCAGAAATAATGAGCTTTCGCCATTCCTAAATAAAGACTCTTCGGCTTTTAACATGGTCTTAAAATTACTCAACATCGCACTGTGTAGCTTTACTTGGTTTTTAAGTATGACAAATTCATTGTGATAGTTTTGAA